>CALRVT010000017.1:0-78735 GCA_943371675.1 Chitinophaga pinensis
CGAAAATGAGCACAATAAATATTATCCGGAACAAAATAATATACAGGATGTTTGCTGTTATTAAGAGACAATTACCTTTTGTTCAAGATTATTTACAAGCAGCATAAAATAAATTTGCTACTTCCTTAGTCTTAGAATACACAGAGAAAAAAGAGTTTCACAGAGATTTTTTTTAGACAAACAGCCGTCAAAATGCCTTCTACACCGATTTTTCGTTGATTTTACGAAAACGTTTTCTTTTATTTTCGTAAAATGGCTAACTTGTCCTTGCTAACAAAAAGCATCGTCATTCAATTGATTGCCTTCTATGAGTACGAATTTAAAATTACTCGCCAAAGAACTGGGTCTTTCCATTTCATCCGTATCCAAAGCCTTACGTGATAGTTATGAAATAAGTGCTGAAACCAAAAAAAGGGTTAGGGAGATGGCTGACAAATTGAATTACCAACCCAATCCATTTGCTAGTAGTTTACGCCGAAAAAAAAGTATCACCATTGCAGTAGTGATCCCGGAAATTGCCAATAACTTTTTTGCATTGGCCATTGATGGTATTCAAATGGTTGCACAACAAAAAGGCTACCATGTGCTTACCTATCTTACCCATGAAGACCATAAGAATGAAGAATCAACCATACAACACTTACAGGGTGGCAGGGTTGATGGCGTTTTATTATCCTTGTGCAGAGATACAGCAGATATCAAACACCTTACATCCCTGCATGAAACCGGGATCCCTCTGGTATTCTTTGATCGGGTACCGGAAACCATGGAATGTCCAACTGTTACCACTGATGACTATGAAAGCGGCTATAAAGCAACAGAACACCTGATCAAAGCCGGCTGTAAAAAAATCGCCTGCTTATCCCTCTCCAATTATCTATCCATTACCCATAAACGCATGAAGGGGTATGAAGATGCCTTACAGCACCACAACATCAAGCTGGATCCTAAATGGGTTTTACAATGTTCCAATGATAATGCCACTAATTTGGCTATGATCACTAAGATGCTCAACAAAAAAGACAGGCCAGATGGTATTTTTGCAACTGTTGAAAAACTGGCTATCTCTACATATTATGTTTGTCAGGATATCAAACTAAAGATTCCACAGCAATTGAAAGTGATCAGTTTTTCTAATCTTAGAACAGCTTCCTTACTCAACCCTTCCCTATCTACTATAACGCAACCTGCATTTGAAATTGGTAAAGAATCAGCCTCCTTATTATTCAGGATGATCGAGAAAAAAACCTTTGGCAACAGAATCGACAAGATTGTTTTAAAAAGTAGTTTGATAGAAAGAGAAAGTTCTAAAAAATAAGCTACCAAATATAAGTAGCCACTGCACCTGCACCCAATACCAAATTGGCCTGCTGTTCTTTAAAAGCTATATGAAATGACCTGATAGCTTTTGATGTATTCAATACAATCAAAACAGTTTTACCTTCTGGTGTTCTGAAAGCAACATTGGGCAAATTATCAGGCAAATTAGTTGCAATGCGCACAGAACCCGGACGAACAAATTTGGATGCATGTGCAATGATAAAATAGGCGGGATTACGGATAGCTTTGCCTTTGGTTATGGTAATGGCACCCAAACATTTGGTACAGCCACCTTTGGTATGTGGCTTATTCTGTTCATCAGCTGCCAGATTCCATTCTAAAGCTATCTTACTCCAGTTGCGCATGGAGCCAATGATCACATTTTCCATATGCCAGGCAATATCACCTGCATAATTGCCCGGAGCACCTATCCATTGCTCCGTAAAATAGATATTCTTCTCCGGGTAAGCATTGTGTACTTCTGATAGTGCTTCAATTTTTCCGCCATAGAGGTGAAAGGCCGTTCCATCTACATAGGGAGCTGTAAACTCATCTGCTAAAATTGAAAGAGGATACTCAGGTTTATCACAGTTATGATCGTAAATAATGATCTTGGTTTTAATTTTTTCTTTCTGAAAAGCTGGTCCTAAAAAATTCTTGATAAAGAAAGCCTGTTCCGTTGCAGGCATATACAAACTGGGGTTATTATCCGGATTTAAAGGTTCATTCTGAACAGTAACTGCATCAATGCGGATGCCATATTTGGCCATTGATTGAATGTACTTTACAAAATAGTTGGCATAAGCAGTATAATAAACAGGCATCAATCCGCCACCTTTAAAATCGTTATTATTCTTCATCCAAACCGGTGGCGACCAGGGTGAAGCCATGATCTTTATTTTTGGATTGATCTGCAGAATCTCTTTTAAAACAGGTATCACATTTTTTTTATCCGGTCCCAGGTTGAACAATTTCATCTCCACATCACTTTCCTGATCAGGAAGATCGTTGTAAGAAAATGTTTTATCGTTCAGGTCAGAAGCTCCCAAACTTAACCGCAGGTAACTAACCCCAATATGGTTTCCATCTGTTGCAAAAAGATCTTTCAATAAAATTTTCCTTTTCTCCGGATCTAATTTGAGCAGGTTAGTGGCAGATCCACCGGTTAATGAGTAACCAAATCCGTCAACCGTTTGGTAACGCACAGAATCGTTAATACGGATAAGCGCATAAGCTGATGAATCTTTTATGGAAGAAAATGCAGCTTTTGTATTTTTTTGAAAAAAAACAGATTTGCCCGGATCTGTTAACCAGGTGCTTATGGTTGTTTGCGCAGAAGAATCAATGGTAGCAATAATTGCAGAGCCTAACAAGAAAATTTTACAAAAACATTTGTTCAATAATAGCATACCCATTTAAGATTGAGAAAGTAAAATTAACGTAAAGATGCATTTTAGGCAACTGGCAACAGTTTCATCATTTTTGCATCCCAATGTATCGCTTTATTGAGTTCCACGCTTTTATTGCAGAGAATGGCTGGACCTGCAGCCCTTAATCCGAAGGAAGCATCTTCCAAAACTGGTTTACCCGTTCTGATAGCTTCAAAAAAATTGATCATATGGTCGAGCCTGCTGTCGTAATTTTTGGGTGCTTCAAAAACAATTTCCGGAAAGTCTTTCATTTTTTTATCGTCAGTAGAATATTTGGCATTATAATCAGCTAATAAAGATTCCTGCATGCTTTTAGGAAAACTTTCCATAGAATCATAGCCGCCAATACCTGGTGCTACCGGCCTTTTGAAATGTTTGATGCGAATGCTGTTATTCCTAACTTCTATCACACCCTCTGTTCCAATAAAGCGAGTACTGGATCCGCCTCCGGCACCATCTGCAAGGTTAACCCTGGTGAAAAATTGAAAGCCATTATGCTCTTTGGTTTTGGGATAACGCATGATACCCGAAACAATATCATAAGCATCCCTTCCATCCTTCCAGTAATTCAAAGCACCGGCGGCATAGATCGTATCAGGACCCAATGAATTGGTTACCGTATGCAATCCGGTAAAATTATGTACAAACAGATCACCTGCAACGCCTGTACCATAAGCCTTGTAATTACGCCAATGAAAAAAACGAACTGGATCAAAAGCTACTTTAGGTGCATCGCCTAAAAACATATTCCAATCAATGGTTTTGGCACTTGCATCAGAAGGGATGGTATAGTTCCAGGCACCATTAGCTGAATTTCTATCCGTATAAGCTTCTGCATAGGCTAACTCGCCAATAATACCTTCCTTATAATATTTCTGTGCTTCTAAAAACAAAACAGAGCTGGCAGATTGGCTGCCCACTTGAACTACTTTCCCACTGGCTTTTTGTGCAGCAATCACTGCCAGACCTTCTTCCACATGGTGAACCATGGGTTTTTCGCAATACACATGCTTACCTGCTTTTAAAGCATCAATGGTAATATGATCATGCCAGTGATCGCAGGTACAAACCAAAACAGCATCTACATCTTTTCTTGCCAAGATCTCTTTATAGTTTCTGGTAACGAATAGTTCCTTACCCCATTTTTCCTGAGCCCTGTCTAACCTTCCCTGGTACAGATCACAAACTGCCACAAGTTCTACACCGGGCACTTTTAAAGCGGTATCCGTATCATAATGTCCAATAATGCCGGAACCGATCAAAGCTATTCTAACATTATCATTGGCAGATACTTTAACCTGTGAAACCAATGTTTGTATGTTGCGTTCATTGGCAAAAGCAGACAAGCCGCCCATCACCAAAGAACCAGTAGTACCAAGGGTTTGCAGAAATTTTCTTCTTGAAGTAGACATAACAATGGTTTTTTATAAAAATGAATTGATATGATTAACTATACCGTTTTCCAGATTTTAAGATACAAAGATTTATGAAATATTAATCCAGTTCTTTAAGGGCTTGTAAGGTTACTGGGCCTAGTAATCCGGAAGCTTCTACATTCCATTTGATGGCAGTAAACAAACCATCAGCACCCCTGTTTTGTGGTAGCCTTGCAGGAAAATTGGTATTATAAAATTTCTTCCACACCACTCCTGTTTTTTCCAGGTGCCTAATCCGGTTAGCCATGCCATTGGTTACTCTTATTGACAATTCATTATCAGCTTTCAATAAATTGGCAGGAATGGTTAACTGATAAACCGGCCCAAGCAATACGCCCATTTTTTTCCCATTCAGAAATACTTCTGCAGATTGTTTCACTTCTCCCAAATGCAATAAATAATGATTAGCCGCTATTCTTGGTTTGGCAAAATGCGTACTATACATGGCTGTACCACTAAATGTTAGCTTATCTTCTTCCAAAAAATTGGTCCAGTAATTAGGTTGTTCTAAGATTTTATTGACCGGGATAGTTGGTCCGCCCGACAAAAATGTCAAATGCCATTTACCTTTAAGCGTATCAGGTGGTGCAGCGATATTTTGGTAGCTTGGAAAATAATCTCCCATTTTAGCAACAGTACTTGTTTCTATGATCATACTGGCACCAGGTAACAATTGAAGATATATTTGAAGTTGCTGGTTTACCCATCTGTATTTGGCTTTACCTGCATCACCCGACATAGGATCATATTGAAAGACATATTTTTCAATTGCTTGCAGCGGTATCCAACCATTAAAACTTGTAGGGGTGGTATTGGCAATAAAATAATAGTGACCTAGCGCAGATTTTCTTTTAGAAAATTGCAAGGAAAGGTCTGTCATCGTTTCTCTTTTAACATTTACTTCTGCCAGCAATGCTGCCATATCCTTACCCATCAGCACTTTGCCCAAACCCCATGGTGCCATTTGAATGTTTGAAGATTTAACGGACACGAATCTTAGTTGCCGAATTAAGTTTTGCAGAGTTTCCTCATTCTTCTCAAATGCATACAGGCCGGGCACTTTCGAAGGAATTTTATTTTGAAATATCAGGGTAGCTCCCTTTTTCACTAAATCTAATAATGATTGCATGGTAGCAAGTGGCAGATAAGTAACATCACTTAAAACAATGGTTTGGTAGTTTACACCACCTGTTTTGAGAAGCCCTTTTTCCGTTCTTAGCTGTTTGATTTGGCTGTCTGAAATAAAATCGAATCCATAGCCATTTTTTAATAACCAATCTCCCGTTACGTAAAAGGGGGTATTTTCCCAACCCAACATACCATCAAAATGATGCAATAGACTTCTGCCCGGCATTGCCAGCCGATCGTTAAAAGGAAAGTAATACAATACGTCATTGGCGGGCTTCCCTCTTTGCAAAAAACTCTGACAACGGGTAACATATTTGTTTACAGTGCCAAAATCCTTCCATATCGGATTGGCAGGTGTAAGGTGAACAGCCGCATAAAATAACCAACCAGGCCAAGCAGCATCCTGTGGTGAATAATTAGTGCCATGCCAGAAAAGATGGTTAACCCCACCTATAAAATATTTATCAACTGCCTGTTTAACATCGCCCAATGAAGATTGAAAATGTTCGTTTAACCAGGTTGCCGCTTCAGCAGAAGCAAGGAGTTTACCGGATACATGTGCTGCTGAAGTAGCAAACTTAAATCGCAAGATATCAGTGCCCTCTGTTTCAGGTATATCAACTGCTGCATAGAGATCTAAGATGTTCGCAGGTGAACCATGCGACTGATTTCGAACCATCTTATTTTTAGCTGCTGCCCATTTTTGCCAGGGCTGCGTAAAATTATCGAGGAGAAGATCTGAAATTGTTTGGCGATAATCTGTGAGCACTCTTAAACCCAATTCCGAACTATCCCTTGAAAATAGTTGGGGCAGGTAATTTTTGATTTCGTATCCCCTTCTTTTTTTAAACTCTACCAAAAAATCTGGGGTCCAGTTACTTTGGCCGTTGGCATCATCCACTTCATAACTGTCATTAAAAAAAGATCGAATTCCGGATATATTCTTTCCGAGGAAAGCATTATCAAATTTTTGCAAATAGTGTTGCAATGCTTTTGCACTAAAATGGTCTATCACGTCACCTTCGCCTCCTGGTGCCGCTCTCTCAACCAATTTTCCATGGTAGCCCATAAATAAGGCGATCAGTTTCCATTTCCCAGCGGGAGCTTTCCAAATTAATTTTCCGGAACTATCTATTTTTTGGGTTAGCTCTATGATAGTGCCATTATCGCTGTAAGCCATTACGGTATTAGGTTTCAGACTGACACCAAACCTTACCTGGTCAAATGCATAAGCTTGTAAACCGGCATTTTCAGCTATGGGCATTTTGAGTGTAGAAAGATCTACTATTCGTTTACTCTCCGATCTGTAAAAGGGCTCCTGTTTATATTGAATTGGCTCTAAGATTTCTTCCCCTTCTAATAAATGATAGGTTTTGATCATTGCATTTTTACAAGCGTCATCTGGTTTTACCCATGGACCGCCAAAAGGCCAGCCTGTTGTGTTGGCCAAATCTATCCCTAATTGTAAACGCTTTGCTTCCTGTAAAGTATGTTGCAACATGTTCATCCATGCTGGCGACAAATAAGGAATGAATAAATTTTCTTCCCCTTTCACGCCATATATGGGTGTGATCTCCAGTCCGCCCAAACCTGCTTCACGGTATTGTTCCATCACAGTAGTCAGGTTCTTTTTATCAACTGCGCTTCCCTGCCACCACCATCTGGTCCAGGGTTTCATCGTTTGATCAAATGCAGGCCATACAATTTGTGCATGTGTTTCTGCCATGCAAAAAAAGATGGTAAAATAAATACAGCAATATTGAATGCGTTTAATCATTAGCCATTATATCACTAAGAGGAAAAATATCTTTTAAGCTTTACCATGTTTTCGGGAATTAGTTTAGCATTCCAGTGCTTGTGAATAGCCATTGCAGCACCAATAGCAGATGCTTCAGAAACTTCCGCTGCAAATACTTCCCTATCAGGAAAAGCATTGGCAAGGAAATGCATAAAAACTGTGTTATGCGCAAATCCACCATCAACAAAGATTTTTCCAACAGGTTTTGTTTTCATCACAAGTGAAGTAGAAAACTGTTGTTCTTGTATGATATCAAACATCAATTGATGGTAGGCTGTTTCATAATCAGGAAAGTCATCTAGCTTTCGAAAGCTAAAAACTGAATGCTGCATACTTGAGTCATAAATGGGAGCATCCTCATTCATAACATTAATGATGGAGCTATTGTAGCTAATTTCTTTATAATATTCTTTGGATAAACCAAAATGTTTTGCCAAACGTTCAACCTGTTTTTCATGTTCCATTCCTGCAAATAAGCGGGAAGTTTTTACAGGGTATCCCTTGTAGTTTATGTAGAACATGCAATCATGATCCAGTTCATCTTCCGTTAATGGATCCTGGTTAAATGGATGCAGACTAATACACCATGTTCCTGTAGAAATCAATACAAAGGGTTCTTTAGAATGTACGAGATAGGGAATTAAAGCGGATGAACTATCGTGGATTCCAATACCTGCCTGTATTTCATTAGATTGAATGGCAACTGAAAAAACGGAATCAGGCGACTTGATAGGAGCCAGTTTGGGTAAAATATTTTCTCGCGCAACCCAACTATGGTAATTATGTTGGTTAAAATTCCATAAAATGGTATGACAGCCAATACTGGTGATATCAGAAAAATATTTCTCTGTAACCAGGTAACTCAGGTATTGGGGCAAGTGTAATGAAAATTTTATCTGATCAAAAATTACCGGTTTTTTATACCGAAGATAATAAAGCAACATTCCTGAATTCAGGTTACCTAAAACGGGAGATGCTGTTGCCAGAGAAATATTTTTTTCGCCTCCATAATTGTTATAAAACTGATTTTTCAGATCATCTGGAAAAGGCTTCAGGTAATTGTACAATGGTGCCACCGGCTTACCATCATCACCTATATGTACCCAGCTAGCCCCATAACCTGAAAAGTTAATGGCTTTGATGCAGTATTTATTTGATTGGATATACTTTTCAATAATGTGGTGTATCCATTCCGTTAATTTTTGTAAATCATCACAAGGAAATCCATCTTCATCGGTTATTTCCAGGAATTGTATCGACTCTTCTCCTACTATCTCGTATTGCTCCGAGAATAGAAAAAACTTTTTGTTGGTTTTTCCTATATCGAATATGGCGATAACGGGAATGGGAAGCATGAGAGAATTTTGAGTTTTGGGTTTTGTGTTTTGTGTTTTGTTTTTTTTAAAGTCCGGTTGCAACTGTATTTTGGCCTCTTGCCTGAATTAGCTTTTCTCTTATGGCTTCTGATCGGAATAATAATAATGGGTCAATTGCAGCACCTGATTGCAATCTTGCTTCTGCCAATAAGGGTCTTACATCTGTTCGATAGGCTTCCTGTAAGATTTCCTGTGCAGTTACTACATCATTTTTTGCCTGGGCTATTTTCAAAGCAGCTGTATCTACCAGCAAAGCCTGTGCATAAGCGATCTTGATGGCTTCTACACTTTGTAACAAGTCTTCCAAAGGGTCTTTTACATTGTGTGAAGCATCTATCATCCAACCCAGATCTTTTGCATGGTTCATGCCTCTTGCATCCATGCCTTCCACCAATTCATTAAAAATCAGGAATAGCTGATAAGGATCCATACTGCCGGCCGTGAGATCATCATCCCCATACTTACTATCATTAAAATGAAAACCACCCAATTTTCCTTCATTCAATAAGAGTGCTACAATCTGTTGAATATTTGCATTGGGTAAATGGTGACCGAGGTCTACTAATGTAAAAGCTTTCGGGCCTAGTTTGCTGACATATAAATACGACTGGCCCCAGTCGCCAACGGTCATAGAATAAAAATTGGGTTCAAATGCTTTGTACTCTACAAACATTTTCCAATCTGGTGGTAATGCTGCATAAATTTCCTGCAAACCTTCCAAAGTATTTTCAAATGCCTGTCTGAAATTTAATTGCCCCGGAAAGCAGGACCCATCTGAAAGCCAAACGGTGATTGATTTTGAGCCCAATGCTTCTCCTTGTTTGATTACTGCCAGGTTATGATCGATGGCTTGTTTGCGAACCTGTTTATCTACATGTTGTAAGGAACCGAATTTATAACTATGTGTTTGACCGGGCTGGTCTTGAAAAGTATTGGAATTCATGGCGTCGAACTGGATGCCATATTGCTGGGCCAATGCCTTAGTCTTTTCAGGGTCTTTGGGAATATCCCATGGAATATGCAAAGAGATAGCGCCACTGGATTGGTTGAGCTGATGCAATAAACCAATATCGCTAATTTTTTCTTCCAGTGATCCTGGTTCTCCGCCCCCGCTAAATCTTCCAAAACGGGTTCCGCCAGTTCCTAAAGCCCATGATGGGATGGCGATCTGGAATGCTTGTAATTTTTCTATTATTTCGTCCGATCTGCCAATAGATGATTTGGCGTAAGCAATTTTTTGATGGTGTTTTGCCATCAATGATTCATTATGTTGTTGCAACAATTTTTTTTCTAATAGCATAGCCAAATTTTGAACGATTATCAGGTCATATAAAATACCTCACGCAATGGAACACTTACGGGAGAATGATCAGCATGTGTATCCATGATGTCTTTCATATAATGCCACCATTTTTGCATAACAGGATTTGAAGGAAGATTTTCCAGCATAGATTTATCCGACAGTTTCATCAAGCCAAATAAATGGCCTGTGTTTTCGTCCAGAAAAATAGAATACTCATTGATACCCGTTTCAGTTAACAAGGATATCAGCTCAGGCCATATTTCTTTATGCCTTTTTTCGTATTCCTTTTCAAAACCTTTGTGCAATTGCATCCGAAAAGCTACTCTGTGCATATACGATCATTACAATTTAAATTAATGTGCTACTACTTATCTAACAAATGCCATGGCTACACCCCCATCAACATTCAAAACATTTCCTGTTGATTTGCTTAATAGTCCGCCCACAAACGCAAAGCAGGCATTGGCAATATCTTCCGGTAAAATGATCTCATTTAACAAGGTTCTTTTTGCATAGAATGCAGGCAGCTCTTCTACTTTCACATTATAGGCTTTGGCCCTTCCTTCTGCCCAGGCACCTGCCCATATTTTACTATCTGTTATCACTGCATCGGGGTTTACCACATTTACACGAATTTTATCAATGCCTAATTCTGCAGCATTCAATCTACTTAAATGCAATTGTGCTGCTTTAGCAGAACCATAGCCAGCATTATTTGGTCCACTTACCAACGCATTTTTACTTACAATATTGATGAGGTCACCGCCCAATTCTTGTTTGCGCATCATTTGCACGGCTGATTGGGTAACGATAAATTGGCCTTTGACCAATACATCATATAAAAGGTCCCAATCATGATCAGTATGTTCTTCAATTGGTTTAGAAATAGATAAACCTGCGCAGTTAACCACTATATCAATCCCACCAAAGTTTAATGATGCTTCATTAAATGCAGCGCTGATGGCATTTCTATCAGTTACATCTAAGAGCACGGCTGAAAAGCTGTCTTTCCCAAATAATCCCTTGAATTCCTCAGTAGCAGCGGTTAAGCGGGATGCATCATTATCATTTAATAAGATACAGGCTCCTTCTTTTGCAAATTTTTTGGCAATGGCTTTACCAATACCACCAGCACTTCCCGTTACCAAAGCAATCTTACCGGTAAGTACCCCTGGTTTAGGCATACGTTGTAATTTGGCTTCTTCCAGTAACCAGTATTCAATGTTAAATGCTTCCTGAAGCGGAAGAGAAGTATAAGTTGAAATAGCTTCCGCACCTCGCATTACATTGATGGCATTGGTATAAAATTCTGATGCTACACGCGCTGTTTGCTTGTTTACGGCAAATGTGAACATACCAATACCGGGATATAAAATAACTACCGGATTGGCATCACGCATGGCCGGGCTGTTAGGATGTTTGCATTGCAAGTAATAATCAACATACATTTTCCGGTATGCTTCAAATTGAGGCGACAATATTTGTTTGACGGCATCAATATCTGCGAGGTTTTGATCTGGTGCCAAATTGATCACTAAGGGACAAATCTTGGTACGTAAAAAATGATCAGGACAGGAAGTGCCCATAGGCGCCAGACGTTCCCGATCATTCGAGTTGATGAATTGCAATACCCTTGGATCATCACTGAAATGACCGATCATATGTTTCTGTGAAGAGCAAAAACCCCTGAGAATAGGCGCCAGTAATGAAGCCTGATTTTTTCTTTGCTCTTCTGCTAATGCTTTTATTTTTTCGCCTCCAAAAACAGCTGTTTGTTTTGCTATTTCTGCTTCTATATAGTTAGCGCATGATTCAATTACATCAAGTGTATTACAATAGCTTTCATAAGCAGTATCACCCCAGGTAAATAAACCGTGTGAGCCAAGCATAATGCCATGTATACCTGGGTTTTCATCCAAACAGGCTTTTAATTGTAAGCCAAGATCAAAGCCTGGTCTTTGCCATTCTACCCAGCCAATGGTACCCTTGAATAATTCCTGTGTGATCTTTTTTCCATCTTTAGCAGCTGCAATGGCAATGGCAGCATCGGGATGCAGGTGATCGATATGTTTGAAAGGAAGAAAACCGTGCAAAGCTGTATCGATAGATGGTGCACGGGATGAAAGGTCATAGATACAATGGTTAAATAACGCAACCATTTCATCCTCCATCTCTATGCCCTTGTAAACTTTTTTTAAATGCAAGAGTCGATCCATGTACAATGCGGCTAGTCCATTTTTCTTTAAGGAACCAAGATCACCCCCACTTCCTTTTACCCACATAACTTCCGTAGCCATTCCTGTTAAAGGATCCTGGGCCATGGCTTTACAGGATGTATTTCCTCCACCATAGTTGGTTAAACGCAAATCGGCACCTAATAAATTGGAACGATAGATCAGTAAGGTAACTTCATCACCTTCCATTTCGGCAGCTATTTTTTTATCCCACAAATAGCTTACATGTTTATACATTTTGGATTCATTCAACAACATCTTTCTATAATCTTATTTAGGTAAAGAATTGCCATAACCTACTATCATTACCGAAGCGATGATGGTAAGAATGCCCATGATAATGGTTCTATTGGTTTTACTGCTAACTCCCTTCCATTCTTTTAAAATGATCCCCCACATATTGGCAATTAAAATGATAAACGACATATGCAGAATCCAGGAACTGGCGCCATTGCCCATTTTACTTTCTCCCATGCCATAAAAGAAAAACTGTAAAAACCAGGTTGTACCTGCGATGGCAGAAAAAATATAATTTTTTAGAAGGGGTGTTTCCTTGTTGGTATAATCACCAAATGATTTGTTTTTTGCGTTCAGGATCATACACCAAATAAAGTTGGTGGTTAAACCTCCCCATAAGATAACTATAAAAATAACATTGTTCTGATAGAGAAAATTCCCCTCACCAGGGTGTGTTAATTGCCAGTTTACATTAGCCAGATCAGCCATGGGCTTTCCTGCTTCTATGCCAAAATTGAAAAAAGCACTGAGGATACCAGAGATGGTTGCAATGACCAAACCTTTAACTAAACTGAATTCTTTTACACTGTCTTTCTTCTGTGCTTCTGGCTGACTTTTTTCTTTCATCATACCAGCCTTACCACAAATAGCAATACCCAGCAAACAGACCAAAACGCCCGCCAATACCCATTGTCCGCCCGTATTTTGCAACATGAACCCAATAGTTTGGTTTTCTTTTCCGGTTGTTGGCACATACTGGTAATATATCGCCGGAATCAATGATCCGAATGCAGAGCAGAATCCCAAAATCACAGAATTGCCCAAACTCATGCCCAGGTAACGAACTCCCAAGCCATACATCAGGCCGCCAATTCCCCATAATAAACCCATCAAAAAAGTAGTGCCTAAGATTTGTGTAGAAGAGTTGCGGATGATATCAGCAAAACCGGGTATGGTAAGATAAGCCGCAATTGGAGGAACAATCAGCCAGGAAAATAGTCCACCAACGATCCAAAAACTTTCCCAGTTCCAGCCCTTCACTTTTTTGTAGGGCATGTAAAAACTTCCGGAAGCAAAGCCTCCTATAAAATGGAAAATAACACCCAGGATAATACCCATATGCAGTTGTTTTCTTATTGGCTAAGGATACAATTTAAGAAATTCAGGGATAAAGCTGCTAATAAATTGAATAAACCAACCAATAAAAAGTACTGATCAACCAGGGGTAGTTAATTACCTGTAGAATAATAGATAAAAGTGAATAGAATTAGGCTTCTTCCGTATGCAGCGGGTTTCTGCGTGAAGGAATGATGGTTTGCTCATCATCGCTTAAATAAACCCAGAAATCATAAAGAGCAAAGATATCGCCCGGAACTTTCGGACCATTGTGCTCGCCATTACGGTCGTAAGAACCCAATAAATCGCCTGAATATTTAAGCTGATTAAGCTTTTCCTCGTGTGTTAACTGCTTAAAATTTTCAATAGTCATAGCCGTATGTTTAGATATCTTATCAATCAATTATGTTGCAAACTAAATAGAAATTTGTCAAACAAAAAAAACGATTCTGACAATCTTTCTTTATGCCTAAGAAGTAACAGATGTTAAGAAAGCCTATTCTACTCATTAAAATGTGCCAGGGCTTTCTGAACGGTTAAATCTTTTTTGTTGGCAACTTCAAAATAACCTTCATTTCTCCAAATTTGACGGGCCATCAGGATTTGCATCCTTTCCAAAATAATAGCTCTGTCCTTGCCCTGCACCCCCATGAGTTGTAAGGTGTCTTTTTGGGCATATTGGGATAAGCTTTGCCATTCTATTTCACCAGGCTTGAACTGTTCAGCCATTTCACTAGGTGATTTCATTTTAACAAAGTAGTTTTTATTGTCTATATAGTAATGGTAAACAAAACTGTTCAGGGTTGATCTCATATACAGTTTCATTAAAATAGAACTTCTGTTGCTGGTATCAAAGGGAACAAAAATATCAGGGGTAATGCCACCGCCTCCATATACAATTCTTCCTCCCGGTGTTCTGTAAGATTTACCGGTAGGTTTTGCAGTATCCCCTTTTATTAGTTCTCCTTTATGAAATCTTTCTGACAATTCTTCCTCATACTGTTGCTTACCCTTAGCATAGGATTTCTGAATATTTCTACCCAAAGGCGAATAATACCGTGCGATGGTTAATCGAACAGCACTTCCATCAGTTAGCTGAAACTGTTGTTGTACAAGGCCTTTGCCAAATGACCTGCGACCGATGATGGTAGCCCTATCCCAATCCTGTAAGGCACCCGCCAGTACCTCACTTGCCGATGCAGAGGTTTCGTCCAGTAATACCGTTAATTTTCCTTTCTCAAACAAACCGTCTCTTTTACAACGGTATTCTTTTTTATCCATGTGATCTCCAACTGTGTAAACGATCAGTTTATTATCGCTCAAGAATTCGTCGGCAATATCTGTTGCTTCCTTCATCAAACCGCCTCCATTTCCCCTAAGGTCGAGAATCAATTGTACCATCCCTGCTTTTTGAAGTTTCTCCAGGTTTTGCATGAAGGCTTCATAGGTTCTTTCCGCAAATTTATTGATGCGCAGATAACCTGTTTGTGGGTTTATCATATAAGCAGCATCAATGGGCGATACTGGAATCACCCCTCTGATAATTTGCACGTTCTTTGAAGTAAGACCACGAACTAAAGTAACTTTTACTTCCGTATTCATGGGACCCCTCAATAATTTCCTGATATCATCCGGTTGTAATTTTTTTCCTGCAATACTTATGCTGTCGTTCACTTTTATCAGCTTGTCCCCTACCTGAATGCCCGCTTTTTCCGAAGGCCCGTCTTTAATAACGTTCACCACATGAACCGTATCATCAAGCAATTGGAATTCAACACCAATACCCTGAAAATTACCCATCATCTCTTCATTCACTTCTTTCAGATCTTCTGAAGGAATGAAAACAGAGTGCGGATCCAGGTGTGCCAATAATTCTTCCGCTGCTAATTGATTAACACTATCTTCTGAAACCTTGTCAACATATTTCCCTTTGATCAATTCTACCAGTTCCTGCAAGGATGTTCTTTTAGCTGTATTAAAAAACTTATTACCCGCAGTTTTACCTTTTAACTGGTAACCTATCATCATACCTGCTACCATTACGATGGCAAATAGTACCGGCAACCAAACTTGCAATTTTTTACTACCCATAATTTCGAATCTTGGTATTTGTTCTTTTCTTTGCAAATATCCAATTAATGTTGGAAAGCAATGGCAAAGCTTTGTATTTTAGGATAAATGGCAGCAATCAGGGCGCCGAAAGCCGACAATCCTTTTAATCACCTTAAGTTCTTGTTATGAATCACATTGATAAGTGCTTATTATGTAACTTGCAGCTGATTTAACCTATAACCTATGCCCAGTATATTGATTGCAGATAGCGGCGCTACCAAATGCGAATGGCGACTGGTTGAGAAAGGCAAAAAAAAGACCATTTTTACGCAAGGGATCAGCCCCTACTTTTTAAATAAAGAACAGATACACTCTTTACTTGTAAAAGAGTTGCTGCCGAAAATAAAAAATGCAAGTATTAGTGCTGTGCATTTCTATGGCACAGGTTTAAGTAATAAAGACAATGCCAGCATTGTTCGCAAAGTATTAAAATCACTTTTTCCAAAAGCAACAATTGAAGTTCAGACTGACCTATTAGCTGCCGCCCGTGCTTTATGTGGTAATGAGAAAGGAGTGGCCTGTATTTTAGGCACTGGTTCCAATTCTTGTTACTATGACGGTAAAAAAATTGTGAAAAATAGTCCTGGTTTGGGCTATGTGCTGGGCGATGAAGGCAGTGGCGCTTATCTGGGTAAAAAAGTAGTACAATATTATTTGTATAAAACCTTTGATGAGGATATGATGTCGAGTTTTGAGAAGCGTTTTCAGATCTCGCCTATTGAAATCCTCGACCATGTTTATAAGCAACCGCTTGCTAACAGATACCTTGCTTCTTTTGCCATATTCCTGGCTGAAAATAGAGGGCATTATATGATAGAAAATATCATAGAAGATGGATTGAACGATTTTTTCTTTACGCATTTATACAAATACAGGGAGAGCTGGACCATGCCCATCCACTTTATAGGCAGCATTGCATTTGGTTTCAGGGATGTTTTACAAGACCTTTGCGACACTTATGAATTGGAACTTGGGCAGGTATTGAAAGCCCCTATGCAGGGTTTAATCGCCTATCACAAATAATGTATCGGTATGTCAGAATTTATTAAAGTAACAGAACAAACGTCTACTTACAGTCATTTAGAAAAAATGACCATCCCCGAATTATTACATAATATCAACCAGGAAGATAAAACTGTTCCCTTTGCTGTAGAAAAAGCAATCCCTCAAATTGAGAAACTTGTATCGGTAATTAGCGATAAGATGCTGGCAGGTGGAAGGTTATTCTACATTGGTGCAGGAACCAGTGGCAGATTGGGTATTGTGGATGCTAGTGAATGTCCGCCCACATTTGGTGTGCCATATGGACTGGTAATAGGGTTGATCGCAGGTGGTGAAAAAGCGATAACCCAGGCTGTGGAGTTTGCTGAAGACAGTACCGAAGAAAGCTGGAATGATTTACAGAAACATTTTGTAAGTGATAAGGATGTTGTGGTGGGTTTAGCGGCCAGTGGCACTACACCTTATGTGATCAGTGCATTGAAAAACTGTCGCAAAAAAGGCATCATAACCGGTAGTATCAGTTGTAACCCAAATTCACCCGTATCTGCAGAAGCTGATTTTCCGGTGGAAGTTGTTGTGGGTCCTGAATTTGTAACCGGCAGTACCAGAATGAAAAGTGGTACAGCGCAGAAGTTGGTTTTGAATATGATCTCAACTGCTATCATGATACAGTTGGGAAGAGTGGAAGACAATAAGATGGTGAACATGCAACTAAGTAATGTGAAACTGGTTGACCGTGGGGTAAAGATGGTGATGGAGGGATTGAAACTAACCGACTACGAAAAGGCAAAGGATCTTTTATTGAAACATGGCAGTGTAAAAAAAGCGGTGGAAGCAGCTTCTGCCTGATAGATTTTTCTTATGCACGATATCGAACCTTTCTATAACTGGCGCCATATTTATATTGCAGAGGAAGATCCCCAATCTCCTTTTTACGGAAGAAAGTACAGCGAATTTGAATATTCGCAAACAGTTTACAACTATTATATCCATCCTCAGTGGGATGATTTTGGTTCCCGTACATTATACCTGAAAATTATCTATGTTGATTATGAGCTTAATTTTTGTATCATAGAACTTTTGGGAGAATGGAATGATGCCATTGAAAATGATATCATGGAATTGAAGCGGGAAGTAATGGATCTTTTATATAAGCAAGGCATTTATAAATATATTTTGATCGCAGAGAATGTGCTCAATTTTCATAGCAGCGATAAAGAATATTACCAGGAATGGTATGATGATGTAAGTGAGCAAAACGGCTGGATCGTTGCGCTGAATATGCCAGAATCTACCCAGCAGGATTTCAGAAAGAAAAAATTGAACTATTATATTGAATTGATGGATCTGCCCGAATGGCGTGTATATAAACCCTACCACCTTTTTAAGAAAATTGATGATGAATTGGGGAAGAGGTTGGACGTATGAATGAATTAGCGGATTGGCGAATCCCAAAAATTGGCAAATACATAAAATCTGTTTAACTTAACTTTACTATTATTCAGATTAAACAATCATTTAATTATGTCATTACCCGTAAACAATAAGAACAGCGGAAAACCAGGCAGCAAGGGACCAAAAGGCGCTGCGCAGGGTTCTAAATTTATTGCCAAACCCGGCACAAAAGCAACCGGCACCACCAAGAAACCTATTAAAACTGGTGGATCGAGAGGGAGCTGATGAACAGAAGAACAGAGGAACAGATGAACAGATGAATGTCGAATATCGAATGTCGAAGTTTTCTTTTATTTCGTTATTCGACATTCCTCTGTTCGATATTCGATATTCTTCTGTTCGTTATTCGACATTCTTAAGTCTGTCTTCAATCGAAAGTCCAAACTTTCTTCTGGTATCAAGGGCAATATCATAGCCGGCGTCTGCATGACGGATCACACCCATACCGGGGTCGTTTCTGAGAACGCGACTTAATCTTTTTGCGGCAGCATCAGTACCATCGGCAACAATCACCATTCCTGCATGGATACTGTAACCCATACCTACACCACCACCATGGTGTAAGCTTACCCAACTGGCACCGCCTGCTGTATTAATCAACGCATTTAAAACTGGCCAGTCGGCCACAGCATCCGATCCGTCTAACATGGCTTCTGTTTCCCTATTGGGTGAAGCAACTGATCCGGTATCCAGGTGGTCTCTTCCTATTACGATGGGGGCTTTTACTTTTTTTGTTTTTACCAGCTCATTCAATGCCAGTCCGGCTTTTTCGCGTTCTCCTTGCCCTAACCAACAAATTCTGGCTGGTAATCCCTGGAATGCTATTTTTTCTTTGGCCATTTTCATCCAGCGTTGCAAACTCTTGTTCTCAGGAAATAGTTGGATGATCAATTCATCTGTTACGGCAATATCAGTAGGATCGCCACTTAGGGCTGCCCATCTGAAAGGTCCCTTACCCTCACAAAAAAGTGGACGGATATATGCCGGAACAAAACCCGGAAAATCGAAAGCATTTTTTAACCCTCTTTCTTCTGCCCTGGCACGAAGATTATTCCCGTAATCAAAAGTGATAGCACCTCTTTTTCTAAGTTCCAGCATGCATTCCACATGCAATTTCATACTATTGTAACTCAATGCTATATAGGCTTCCGGTTCTTTTTCGCGTAAATCATTGGCTGCTTCATTGGTTAAAGTATGTGGGATATATCCAATGAGCGGATCATGTGCCGAAGTTTGATCTGTGAGCACATCAATACGAATATTTCTTTCCAATAAACGTTGAAGAAGAACTACTGCATTGCATAGTACGCCGATACTCAAAGCTTCTCCATTTTCTTTAGCCAACAAAGCCCTATCAATTGCTTCATCCAAATCCAGAAACTTAAGGTCGAGGTATTTTGTTTCCAGTCTTTTATCAATCCGCCATTCTTCTACTTCTGCAATTAAAGAAACACCCCCACACATCGATACTGATAAGGGTTGTGCACCACCCATTCCGCCTAAACCTGCTGTAACCGTTAATGTACCTTGCAAACTACCGCCAAAATGTTTATCAGCAACTGCAGCAAAGGTTTCATAAGTACCCTGAACAATGCCCTGAGAGCCAATATAGATCCAGCTTCCGGCCGTCATCTGTCCATACATCATCAAACCTTTTTTCTCCAGTTCCGTAAAATGTTCCCATGTAGCCCATTTAGGAACCAATTGTGAATTGGAGATAAGTACACGCGGCGCATCAGTATGTGTTTGTAATATGCCCACCGGCTTGCCACTTTGTATCAGCAGGGTTTCATCTTCATTCAAGTCTTTCAATGCTTTGATGATCAAATCCAGGCTTTCAAAATTTCTGGCTGCCTTACCCCTGCCGCCATAAACGATAAGGTCGTCCGGTCTCTCCGCCACTTCCGGATCCAGGTTATTCAATAACATCCTGAGAGCGGCTTCCTGGATCCACCCCTTGCATTGAAGGGTATTTCCAACAGGGGTTTTGTATTTGATGGGGTCGTATGGATGGGTTGTGGTAGTCATGAGGGTTAGTACTTTGTTTGAAAACTTAGTTGCGTAAAAGTTAAAAATTAATAGTTAAAAGTTAATAGTTGGATAGTCGAAAATCTTGCATTTTCACTAAAATGTCAATTCTTCATAAGCGGCACGCAACTCATTGAATGCGTGGTTATCACCTGCTATTTTGCAGGCTTCCATTCCTTTTTCATACCAGGAAATAGCTTGTTCCGTTTCTTCCAGTTTCTCTAATAATTTGGCCAGATGATAATAGGAACCTATATAGTTGGGCGACTCGGTGAGAATTTCTTCAAACAAGTTTCTGGCAGCCTGATCATCACCTATTTTCAACCATTCCAGTGCCAATGCATGTCGCAAAAAATTGTCCTTGGGAGAAGCCTGTAGGAACTCTTTGATTTTGGTGATTCTGTCCATTGAACGAAGGTAAAGAAAACTTAGTTTGGCGTTTGGCGTTTGGAGTTTTAACAGGCTTTGACAAATAAATTAATGCCTAAAATTTTGTCACTCTTATTTCCTTACTATATTTGCTAATAGTTGCATAAACAACTAATTTCTTCCGATATAAAAAAAGATGTTATGAAAATTCTGGTTTGTATCAGTAAAACGCCCGACACAACTTCAAAAATTGCCTTTACGGATGGTAATACAAAATTTGATGAAGCAGGTGTACAGTGGATCCTGAACCCTTATGATGAATGGTATGCTTTGGTGAGAGCCATTGAACTGAAGGAAAAAGATCCCAGCACCATTATCCACCTGGTTTCTGTGGGTTTAGCAGATTATGATCCCATCATCCGCAAGGCATTGGCATTGGGTGGTGATGAAGCATTCCGGGTTAATGCAGCCAGTGGCGATAGTTATTATATTGCTGCTCAAATTGCAGACATAGCCAAAAAAGGCGCTTATGATCTCATTTTTACAGGAAAAGAGACGATTGATTATAATGGCTCATCAATTGCAGGTATGGTGGCAGAAATGTTAGACCTACCTTATATTTCTTTAGCCACTTTATTTGAACTGAACGGCACTACAGCCAACATTACCCGCGAAATTGAGGGTGGCGAAGAAGTGGCAGAAGTTTCCCTTCCGGTAGTGGTTAGTTGTCAGAAAGGAATGGCAGAACAACGTATCCCCAATATGCGCGGCATCATGGCAGCACGTACGAAACCCTTACAGGTAGTAGAACCTACAGCAGTGGATACACTAACAACTGTAGTTAGTTATGAACTTCCTCCGGCAAAAGCAGGTGTTAAACTGGTTAGTCCGGATAATGTGGCTGAACTGGTAAGGTTATTACATGAGGAAGCGAAAGCGATATAAGATCAGTTTAGAGTATGGGGTTTGGAGTTTGGGGTTGTTAATTATTTAAAATTTCAAAAATAGCATATGTCAGTTTTAATATTTATTGATCATACAGAAGGCCATATTAAGAAAGCAAGTTTTGAAGTACTAACCTATGGTGCAAAACTGGCAGAGCAATTGGGTACCAGTGCTGAAGCTTTGTTATTGGGCACTGTTAATGATGATTTACCCGCATTGGGAAAATACGGTATCAAAAAAGTGCACCAGCTTGCTGCTGAATCATTGAACCATTTAGATGCGCAGGTTTATGCGTCCATCATTTCCGAAGCGGTTAAACTTTTAGGTGCAAATGTGTTGGTATTTTCTCATAACCAAACCGGTAAAGCCATTTCTGCAAGGGTTGCTGCCGGGCTTCATGCTGGAATTGTAAGTGGTGCTTGCGCCTTGCCAGATACCAGCAATGGATTTACGGTTAAAAAAACAGTGTTTTCCGGAAAAGCATTTGCACATATCAGTATCAGTTCTCCAATCAAAGTGATTTCGCTCAATCCCAATAGCTTTCAAACCCTTGCTGGTGAAGGAGTGGCAGAAATCAATGCTTTAAATATTCCTGTGCCGGCTTCATCTGTTAAAATCACAGCGGTTAATAAAATTGTAGGAGAAGTGCCATTAACAGAGGCCGATATTGTGGTAAGTGGCGGAAGAGGATTGAAAGGACCAGAAAACTGGGGTATTTTATTAGACCTTGCCAAAGAATTACAGGCAGGTACCGCATGCAGTAGACCAGTAGGTGATGCACACTGGCGCCCGCATCATGAACATGTTGGTCAAACAGGTGTGCAAATTGCGCCAAATTTATATTTCGCATTGGGTATTTCCGGAGCTATTCAACACCTTGCCGGTGTTAACAGAAGTAAAGTAATTGTTGTGATCAATAAGGATCCAGAAGCCCCTTTCTTTAAAGCCGCAGATTATGGCATTGTTGGCGATCTGTTTGAAGTGGTTCCGAAGCTAACGGAAGAGATCAGAAAAATGAAAGCGTCGGCATAGCCGAATGTCGAATATCGAACAGAAGAATATCGAACGCCGAAGTAATCAATACTTCGGCGTTCGACATTCGATATTCATCTGTTCGACATTCAAATTCCTCTGTTCGACATTTATTTTCCGCTCATCGCTCTATAATCCTCTCTAACCGGGTAAAACACATCGAGTAACCTGCAATCAGTAATGGCCGTTCCAAAATGTTGGGCGTTGGAAGGGATCACAATCATTTCGCCAGGACCAAATTGAATCGGCGTTCCTTCTACTGTTAATTCAAATAGTCCCTCAAGCATAATAGACACTTGCTCATTGTGGTGTGCATGTTGCGGTAATGATTTACCGGCTTCAATATCTACAAAGGAAAAGGTCATGTTTTCTGTATGCACAAAACGCGCCTTAAAGCCATCAATTAGATTCTTAGGTTCAATAGAAGAGATATCAATTTTTGACATATTCACAATTTTTTTCAAATTACGATAAGTAGGCCATAAAAAAAGCATCGGTATAACCGATGCCTTTTGTAAAGTAGAAAAATAAAATTATTTAGCGAAAATGTGCACAGCCAATTCTACATCTTTTGCAACATTACCAATACCATAATTCACTCCAAACAAGGTTCTGTCGAGGCTAAAGAATGCCTCAGCAAAAAATCCTTTGTCATCAGAACTACGAATTTTAGCTTTAAAACTAACAGGCAAAGCAACACCTTTCAAATTAAGGGTTCCGGTAACATTTGCTTCGCTATCGCTTGTATAACTTACCCCAGAAATTTCATAGGTAGCTTCCGTAAATTTAGCAACATCAAAGAAATCAGCTGATTTCAGGTGACCATTCAACCTTTCGCCACCACCTGCATCTGTAACTTTTACATTAGCCAGGTCTATCACAAACTTACCACCGGTAAGCTTTCCGCCATCAACCATTACTGAACCACTTTTGATAGGAAAAAAGCCTGTATGGAAGTCGTTTTTCTTAGAACCTACCCAATCAACCTTACTTTTTTCAGCGTTTACGGTTAAAGTAGACGCAGCAGTTTTCTCAGAAACTGTGCTAAATGCGAATGTTCCTGCCAGGAATGCGATCCCCGTTAATGCGTAAAGAATTTTTTTCATGTGTTTTTTTTTGGTTTTCGATTATGTGTAAAACGGATGCTAAAATTAAAAAGAATTAATGTTACAACAATAATAAACTACTGTTAATTATGAATTGCCTATTCACTTATCTTCGCAAAAACTTATTCCAGCATGAATCTTCACGAATACCAGTCAAAGGAATTACTAAAAAAATACCAAGTACCTGTTCAGGAAGGCATAGCAGTGGATACTGTTATGGCTGCAGAAGAGGCGTATAGACAGATCAAAACCCAAACAGGCAACAGTTTTGCGGTTATCAAAGCGCAAATTCATGCCGGAGGAAGAGGAAAAGGCAAAATTTCCGGTTCTGAACAAAGAGGCGTAGCTGTAGGTAAGAGTTTGGAAGATGTTACCACCATAGCTAAAAACATACTGGGAGGCACCCTAGTTACCATTCAAACTGGCGCAGAAGGTAAGAAAGTGAATAAAATTTTGGTGGCTCAGGATGTATATTACCCCGGTCCAAACCCAGTTAAAGAGTTTTACTTATCTATTCTTTTAGATCGTGCCAAAGGTATGAATGTAGTTATGTACAGTACCGAGGGTGGCATGGATATAGAAGAAGTGGCACATAATACCCCTGAGAAAATATTTAAAGAGTGGATTCACCCCGGTGGCGGATTGCAGGGTTTCCAGGCAAGAAAAATTGCCTTTAACCTGGGCTTGAGCGGGGAATCTTTCAAGAACTGTGTGAAGTTTGTCACCAACCTCTACAATGCCTATGTAGGATTGGATTGCAGCATGTTGGAAATAAATCCTTTGTTCAAAACTAGTGACGACAAAATAATTGCCGTTGACTGTAAAATGAATATTGATGATAATTCGCTGATGCGTCATCCAGATATTGCGGCTTTAAGAGATGTAACAGAAGAAGACCCTACAGAAGTAGAAGCTGGTCAGTATAACCTGAACTTTGTAAAGCTGGATGGCAATGTTGGCTGTATGGTAAATGGCGCAGGATTGGCCATGGCAACCATGGATATGATCAAATTAAGTGGTGGCGAACCTGCCAACTTCCTGGATGTAGGTGGTTCGGCCAATGCCCAAACAGTGGAAGCCGGCTTTCGTATCATCTTAAAAGATCCAAATGTAAAAGCTATCCTGATCAATATTTTTGGAGGTATTGTAAGGTGCGACCGTGTAGCAGCTGGTGTGATTGAAGCATTTAATAAACTGGGGAATATTAATATCCCCATCATTGTTAGGTTACAGGGAACCAATGCGGTAGAAGCCAAGAAACTAATTGATGAGAGTGGTTTGAAAGTACAATCTGCCATTCAGTTAAGTGAAGCCGCTTCATTGGTAAAGCAGGCAGTTGCATAAATAATTGTTTCTAAAATTTTACAAATCCGCCTGAATTTTTAGGCGGATTTTTATTTTCTATCAATCATTATTTCTTTTCTAAATACAAAACCTTCGGCAGTAATTCCTTGCACGATGATGGAATAAGTTGCGGACCCATCTGCCGTATAAAAGGAAAGGGCAGATTTTCCCAACTCATCAGTAACACCATCGCCATACCAATAAATATGCGTTCTGTTATCAGGAATTTTTGAAAGACGATTTTCCTTTATGGCATAATCGGGATGATCAAATTTTTCAGGTACCTGAAATCCTTTCACCAGAAAATTACGCATGCCATTGTTTTTGGTGGGATCATCAAAGAGCATGGTTGAACGGGTATTCACAATGATAACGCCATTTCCACCTCTGGTGCCAAACATGGCAGATTCAGAACCTGTTAGCACTTCTATAAAATCCACCGTTGCCGGGTCGATCCGATTGAGTGCCATCAATAAGGGACTTGGTTCTGAGCCAGAAAGTTTATCCAATGTATCTGAAGGTATCGGTACGCCATCCACTACCAGTAAGGGTTCTGTTTGTGGACCAGTTCCAAATGAATTACCTCCCGTAACTGTTACATAACCATTGCGCAAATGAATACCCGGGGCACGAAATATAGCATTTCCCAAACTGCCATTACCAGCTCTTTGTAACAGGTCTGCTGGAATTACTTTTGAAAAAAGACTCATTCGTTTCTTTACATCATAACCAGGATCTTTTTTTACATAGCCTCTAACAGTAACATCCGTTAGCCATTCTTTGCCCCTTCTTTGTAAGATGGTATCATTGGCTATCTGTAAAACTAATTTTTTCCGCACTGCTGTTATGTCTTCCCATTCGAAATATTGCTTAAGATGAGCCGGCGTTTTAATGGCCGGTATTTTCAACATAGTATCCAATTGTATTTTAGAGGGGATCAATATGCCGGAAGGTTCTGTAACCTGAAGATTAAATTTTGTTTGATCATAGTAAGCTATCAATGGAAAATTGAATGCACCCTTTTCATCAGTTGTATCTGAAACAAATAATTTTGATTTCATATCACCAAAAAGGGTCACAATTTTTTTAACCAGTGGCCTGCCCCTACCATCTATTACCCTTCCCTTGATATATAAACTACTGTCTTCTTTTGGTTGCTCTTCCCAATGCTTAGGCAATTTGATTTTGAGAATAATTTCATCTCCCAAACTTTTATAGTCGGTAAGCAAATAAAGGTCTTTGTCGGCTGCTGCAAGTGAAGTAAAAATGGCTTCTTTTGAAAGACCAGGATTTTGAAGAACCACTTCCTTAGCCCTGTCTTCTACCGTTATACTGAATGAGGCAGGTATTGTTTTTTGATTGGCGCCAGTTATTTCCAATGAGAGGTTAACTTTTTCTCTGGCTGTATATTTTTGCTTTTCTGTTACCAATTTAATTAAAGGTTCATTGCCTTCTATGAACAGGCTCCGCTTACTGAGGAGGCTTCTTTCTTCATCAAACAAAAAAAACTGTGCGATCCCTTTAGGAAAACGGTATTCAGGTAACACTACTTCATAAGAGCCCTTTCCAAAACTGGAGAAACATAGACTATCGCCAGAAATCCCTAATAAGAATGTTAGCTTATCGCGTCTGTAAAGCGAATCTTCCAACACGATTCTTAATTTTCTGATACCATTGTTTTCTAATAGTCCTAATTGTGCGGCAAACATATTTACAGGTGGTACATTGTATACAAGATCTGGTTTGCCAGCATTAACCATGTGTACTTTGTATTGACTATAACTAAAACAGAAAAAACTTGCTTTAGCCAAGCCTGCACTATTTGTTGTAAACCTTGCTACTATTGAATCGCGGTTATCTTTAATGAAACCACTCCCACTAAATGGAATACCATTCATCTTTGTTACTTTAATTGCAAGCAAAGTAGTAGCACCCCCTATAACAGTGCCACCTTCGGGGTGAATATTTACCAGTAGTGAATCTTTAAATGATTCCTGTGCCATATTCATTGCCTTCAGGTTGCTACTTTTTTCGGGGTCGGGTTTTAAAGAATTGATCAGGTAAATTGGTTGAATGCCGATAACAGGTTCTTTACCTGCTACTGAACTTGCCGTATAAGCCCTAAGCCAATAATGACCAGAAGCAAGTGTATCTGGCAGCATAAAACTACCATCGGTTTTAAAAGCAGCAGCATGAAGCATACATTGGTTAACAATATGGTCATTCGCATCTACCATATCTACAAAAAGGATATTGCTTTTACCGGTTAACCTTTTTGAAACCAGATCTTGTACAAATGCTTTGAACCAAACTATTTCACCTACCGCATAAACCTGTTTATTGGTAAAAATCTGGAATTTTTCGGCAGAAGTATTTCGCAGTTCTGCAATAAATCTACCTGCCAATGAATCCAGCGTGGCCAAAGGTGCTTTTTGTGCAATGCCCAATTGGGTTAGAAAAACAAAAGCAAAAAGTAAATAAACTTTTCTACGATACATGGCATAGGGATGGATACAAAAAAATTACACTAATTATTGGTGTGCCCAATAATCTACAACAGTTACTTTGTCAATTGCAGGACCTGCAACATCTGTAAATGCTTTATGAGCAGGATGTATCAGATATGCATCTCTGTCTTTTTCATCTTTGAATGTAAGAAAGAAACAATGCGTTAAACCTTGGTTTAATTTTTCGGGACTATTATTGACACCCCATTCATAACCTTTGATCAGGGAGATCTTTGCAGGTAATCCTCTAAAAAGATCTTCCATTTTTTTTACATCTGCTGCAGATATATTGTCTTTAAATTTAAAGAGAACCACGTGCCTTAAAACGGATTGGTTGGCAGATTTTGAGCTACCTGTATTTTGTGCTTTTGACTGGATGGAATACAAACATAATAAGCAAGCAAGGAAAAGTATTTTACGCATAAACTTTGTTTTGCTAAATCTACAACAAAGTTCCCTTTCCCTGCTGATCTGGAGGTAGTAATTTAACTTCAGTAACTGGACTGAAAGTGTATCGAAGACCCGTTTTCAATTCTACACATTCAAATCTTTTCACACGCTTGGGTCCTTTTTGAAAAACCTTTCCATTTGTTGTTTGAAAAAAAGCGCCTTCCTTAATTTCAACCATTGTATATACACCTTCTTTCTTTGTTTCATCATATTTACGTAGAACCAGTAACAGATCTGTTTCACCATTAGCCGTTGCAGCAGGGTTTCGGATAGACTTTTGCAATGCTTTTTCAATATCAGCCGGGAAGATCTTTTCTGCTACAAAATCTATCAGCAACTTGCTGTAAATCTGTTTCCATTCCTTACCATGGGCTTCTACCCTGTTTTTGTGCAATTCAAATGTTAAAAGGTGTGCCAGTTCATGTAATAGTGTGATCAGGAATTCATAAGGGTTCATATTTCCGTTCACACTAATGCGGTGATTACCGCCCCATCCGGTATGCCTGTAATCGCCCAAAACAGATTTTCTTTGTTTGGTAATAGTAAGATGCACTTTGTAATGGTGAATATATTGTACCACTTTTTCAAAACTACCATTGGGAAGGTAAGCGGCAAGAGCTTGCATGGGATGTTCGGATACCGGCATTATTTCTTCGGCTTCAACTGTAATAAAATTTTTACTTCTATCCAGGTATAAAATATATAAATGCCCATGCCAACAAATACTGCATTTACACTTCTGTGTTCCCCTGCTGCCAATAAATAAACCATGGCAGAACCTGCTAATCCAAATAATTTAAGAAAAGTACCCGCCATTACCCCTCTGATAACCGCCGAAGGGTTGGGATTATTCATATTTTTTTTCTGAAAATAGATATTCAAATAAGTAAAAATAAATATGATAATATTAGCACCTCCTACTACCACCCAATTAATCTTGTAAGCTTCTAATCTTACATTCACTATTGATAACAAACAACCGATTAGAATAAATAAACCTACTAATCGCTTATAATTTTTACTGTTTTCCTGTGCCATACTACTTTTTTGTTGTGTCTTTTACCACCTTATAAAGCATACCTATCAATAAAACCAATGGAAATAACCAAATTAGTATAGGTAATCCATGCAAGACCCTATGATCTATCCAATAACCTAAATAAACTGCCAAGCCCAAACCAATAGCCAGTTGCGCTGCATATCCTGCATATTGCATCAATGGATCACGGGCATCTTGTTTCATGATAGTTTAATCGCTGGAGGTCTCGGTTTTGGGTAATACAGCCGGAATAGTATCTAATTGAGCCGGTGCATTCCCCGATAATACTTTTTTTACCCCTTCCAGGTATTGTTCTTTGTAATGAATGGCTTGTTCCAGCGAATCGGTCCTAATTTTCAATACCTGCAAAGCCGACCTGCTTTCTCGGGTTCCATACCCGGGTATATAATATTTTAGGGGCGAAAAAGCAATCAGGGCAATGGTTAAGCCTACCAAAAGAACAAAAACAGTGCTCAATGCAATGTAAACACTCAACCTGGAAAGCCGAAAAGTGACCACTTCCTCATAAGTATCATCATTCATCACTACGAGCCGGTAGCTATTTCGCAGTCTTTTAAGGGTATTATTGATTTCTAGATTGGCCATTTTGTTAAATCAGGTTAAAGGTAACAATGAATCTGCTTTTCGCCATCCCCATTTAAGAAATAACTGTATTTTTAAACACATTTTATGTACCTGATGAAGTTAAGATCATACGAACGGCGTTTTATAGAAAGGATTGTGCTACAAACCTGTATTTTTTTATTGATTTTTTCACAAACGGGTATGGCACAACCCAATCTTTCTTTTGAGATCAAGAAACCAAAAAAATACGAAAGCAGGACCCTCCCTTCTGAAAAGTCTGCCAGCTCAAATTTTCCTGCTCCCAAAAGATTTTATAACAATACGGTAAGCCGTTTCAACTACTTTTTCAATGCCAATACCATCATGAATGGTATCATTGATTCTGCTAAAGGATTATACAAAGACGATTATACACAGCTTCTTACATTTTACAATTATAGTTTAGACCAAACTGCCAATGGTGAAATAGATACCATCATTTATAAATGCACAGCTGGTATTTTGTTACATGATCTTAGAAGTGATTGGGTAGATAAACTTTACCTGCTAATGGGAAAGGCATTTTTATACCGAAAGGATTTTGATTCTGCCTCCAATGTTTTTCAATATATCAATTATGCTTTTGCGCCAAAGGATAATGGCTATGATATTCCCATCGGAAGCAATGCCAGTAATACCAATGGGATCTTCACGATTGCTACCCGTGAAAATCCAAGCTTATGGAAAAAGCTCATGAGCTTTCCTCCCAGCAGAAATGATAGTTATTTATTACAGGTTAGAACTTATATAGAACAGGACATGCTGGTAGAAGCTTCCAGTTTGCTGGAACTAGTTCGCACAGACCCAAATTTCCCTCTTCGCTTGCAAAAAGATATGGAGGAAATGTATGCCTATATGCTTTATAAGCAAAAGAGCTATGGACCGGCAGCAGATCATTTATTAAAAGCAATTGGAAACCAGGAAACCAAATTCGAAACCGCCAGATGGGAATACCTTGCCGGACAAATGTATCAGTTGTCAGGCAAGGATTCATTGGCCATTCTTTTGTTTAACAGGTCGATCCTGCATACCAATGACCCTTTAATGGAAGTATATGCCAGGTTAAATGTGGTTAGTTTGGCTGCGGGAAGGCAGGAAAATGCATTACAGAAAAATCTGGATGAACTCTTGAAAATGGCTAAAAGGGATAAATATGAAACCCACCGCGACATTATATATTATGCTGCTGCTGAATTGGAATTAAAACGTAAAAATTATACTGCAGCCCATGATCATTTGCTAAAAAGTGTAAAATATAATGTAGACAATCCCGAACAAAGAGAAAAAAGCTTCCTGCTTTTGGGAGACCTTAATTACAAAAGAAAAAAGTATTCATTTTCACACCAATACTACGATAGTATTCAGGTTTCCTTATTGCCCGAAAAAGACCAGCAAAGGGTAAACGATAGAAAGCCTGCATTAAAGATTATCAGCGAAAATGAAGCAAGTATCAATCGCGAAGACAGCTTGCAAAAAGTATCAGAAATGCCTGAAGCAGAAAGAACTGCCTACCTCACCAAATTATTGAAACAAATGAGGAAGGAGCTTGGTATAAAAGATAATCCGGACCAACCTATTTCATTTGGCAATAATCAGGCAGCTGCTAATACTGTGCTAGCACAGCAGGATATGTTCAGCAGTGGCATGAAAGAATTTTATTTTCAAAATACATCCATTAAAGCTAAGGGGCTGTCAGATTTCAGATCAACCTGGGGCAATAGGCCCAATGTAGATAATTGGCGAAGACAATCGGCTGTGAATAGTTCTTTACAAACCCTTTCTGCAAATGCACCGCAAGATAAAACGGCTAACAGTGCAGCTTCATCAAAAGAAGATAAAGCGAAAGAATTAACAATGGCATCATTAGAAAAAGATATTCCTCTAAGCATCCCCCAAAAAGACAGTTCCAACAGGTCTATCATGGAAGCATTATTGGGTAATGCCTTTGTTTTTCAGAACCAACTCGAAGACTTCCCTTCCGCAATTGAGATGTATGAAGAACTTATGAGGCGTTTTCCGGAAAGTGCAGAAGTGGAACAGTCATTGTATAACCTGATATATTGTTACCGCAAAAATGGACAATTGGAAAAATCAGATTCCATCGCCAATCAATTGAAAAATTCTTACCCTGCTGGTAAAATGACTTCCCAATTGAAAAAAGCGTCTAAACCAAAAGTGGAAAAAAAGGACGACCCGGTTCAGAAACAATATGAAAATATATACGGCATGTTCCTAGCCGGCAGATTTGATGAGGCAAAAGAAGCCAAAATGCTGGCTGATAAACTATATGGAAATACCTACTGGACACCGCAATTGCTCTATATAGAATCTATCTACTATATCAAACAAAAAGATGATAGTACCGCCATTCAGAAATTAGAAAGTATTGAACAACTTTTTGCCAATACCCCGCTGGCGGAAAAAGCAACTACCATGATAGACGTTTTGAAAAGACGTTCACAAATAGAAGCTTACCTCACCAATCTTACGATTGAAAGACCGGAAGAGATCATTGAAAGAAGGGTGGATCTGAATAGTACAAATGCATTGGCTGCAGCAAATCTGACAATTACAGACTCTGCCAAGACGCCCAAAAAACTAGAATTGGTTAAGAAAGAACTGGTAGATATCACAGACACAAAAACCATTTCTACTGCAGCAGTAATTAAAAAAGAACCCTTATCCATGATCCCCAAACTGCCTTTGCAAAAAATGCAATTGGAAAATACGGTTTTAGGTAAGCCAGTGAATGATAATAACTATGTTTTCAATGCTGCAGATACCCAATATGTAGTGGTAGTATTGAATAAGGTTGACCCCATTTTTATTACTGAAGGCAGAAATGCTTTTAACAGGTTTAACCAGGATACTTATGCCGGACAAAGACTTGAGATCAGTACCAGAAAGATCAATAACCAATACCAGTTTTTGATGGTGGGGCCATTTGTAAACGCCAAAGAAGCTATGAATTATTTAGACAGAACCAGGCCACTTGCCAAATCCAGGATTGTGCCATGGCTTACGGCAGATAAATACAGTTTCATGATGATCAGTAATTTCAATATGAATATTTTAGTGAAAAAAGATGATGTGGATGGATACCATACTTTTATTCAACAGGTATTTCCTGATAAATTTTAATGGTTTTTAACAGACACTTGTAATACACTTTTTTAGTTTTATCTTGTAATAACATGACAACCCTAAAATCAGACATGACCAAACCGGTAAGGATATTCTGGCGCATTTTTTTTGGCGGATTTGCTTTCGTTCTATTATTCATCCTGCTGATCAATCTGGGATGGATCGGCGATATGCCCTCAATTGATGATATTGAAAATCCTTCTGCGTCGCAAGCCAGTCAGGTTTATGCAGACGATGGAACACCCATGGGTAAATATTATATTGAAGACAGGGTAGATGTATTGAACAAGGATATCAGCAAACATGTTATCAATGCACTTGTTGCTACGGAAGACAAAAGATTTTATGACCATAGCGGAATCGATGGTTTTTCTCTGATGCGAGCCCTGTTTTACCTGGGCAGTGATGGCGGTGCTAGTACCATTACCATGCAAACTGCTAAAAATCTATTTACGGAAAATTGGGGCACCAAGAACTTTTTACTGAGAGGTATTCAAAAATTAAAGGAAGCCATCATTGCCATAAAACTGGAGCGTAATTTTACCAAAGAAGAAATACTCACCCTTTATTTGAATACGGTTGCTTTTAGTAATAATGTATTTGGCATCAGGAATGCTTCTACAACATTCTTTCAAAAAGAACCAGACAGACTGAATGTGGAAGAAGCTGCAGTTCTGGTAGGTATGATCAATGCACCTGGTATTTATAATCCATTAACCAACCCTAAACGCTCATTAGACAGACGCAACCTTGTATTAAACAGGATGGTAACGATGGAGTACCTTACGGCTCCAGAAGCTGATCTATTGAAAAGAAAACCCATTGAAACCAATTACAAAAAACTCAATGAAAACAATGGTCTTGGCCCCTATTTCAGAATGATCCTGGGTGAGGATATGAAGAAATGGTGTAAAGAACATACCAAAAATAATGGTGATAAATATAACCTGTACAGAGATGGTCTAAAAATTTATACTACCATCAATCCCCGCATGCAGATGTATGCAGAAGAAGCAGTTGCTAAGCATATGAGTTATATGCAAAAGCTGTTGAATGCGCAGGAGAACATCAAAAAAGGAACTGTTTGGAAAGGCTATGAATACGTGTTAGAAGCAGCTGCCAAACAAAGTGACCGCTGGCGTAACCTGAAAAAGGAAGGACTAGAAGATGATGAAATTCGTAAAACATTTGACCAGAAAATCAATATGCATGTATTTGCCTGGAATAATACTAGGGGCAAAGACACTGCAATGACGCCATTTGATTCTATTAAATATCACCGTCAAATGTTGCAAACTGGTTTCATGGTCATGAACCCTTTGGATGGACAGATTAAAGCCTGGGTAGGTGGCATAGATTTCAAGACTTTTAAATATGACCATGCCAATATCAATACCAAAAGACAGGTTGGTTCTACCATGAAACCCTTGCTTTATAGTCTGGCTATTGAAGAAGCAGGTTTTACACCTAATACCACTGTTTATGATAACCAGCAGAGTTTTGGTGGTTATGGAATGGTGCCTGCAACCACTAAAACCTGCACTGGTACTGCCATGCCCATGGCTTTAGCTTTGGCGAAATCAAGAAACTGTGCAACCGCATATGTATTAAAACAATTGGATAATAATGGAAACAATGGTGCCAAAAGACTGATTGATTTTTTACGAAAATGTGATTTTAAGTCAACCATTCCTGCTTACCCTTCCATTGGCATTGGTGCCTGTGAGATTTCTTTGATTGAAATGATGCAGGGGTATAGTATGTTTCCTGGAAGAGGCTTTAATTCAAAGCCCATGTATATTACCAGAATTGAGGATAGAAACGGCAATGTCCTGGCCAATTTTACACCTACCCGTAAAGAGATCATCAGCGATGTAACTGCTTATTCCATGATCAAAATGATGCAGGGTGTACTTTTATTCGGTACCGGTGCTGGTATTTGGAGTTATATCCCAGGTGGTTTAGAAGTTGCAGGTAAAACAGGAACCACCAATGATAATAGTGATGCATGGTTTATCGGCTACACGCCACAATTGCTCGCAGGAGGATGGGTTGGTGCAGATGATAGATTCATCAGGTTTAGTACGGCAAGTAAAAATGGAGAAGGCGGAAGAGCAGCTATGCCTATCTGGGGTTATTTTATGGATAAAGCAGCATCAGATCCCAATTGTGGTATAGATGCCCAACTCACATTTGTGAAACCGGATGACATGTCGGACATACAGATAGACTATAGCAATATTCCCATAGGAAATGGTGAAGATAGTGAAGATGGTACCGGCAAATCGAGCGACTTTGAAATTCCAAAGGATCTAAAAGAAGATGAACTATTGCCTGCAGAATCTGAATTAATTATAGAAGAACCAAAGAAACCAGTTATCAATACAAAACCGGGAGATTCAAAAGATCCGAAAAATCAATCCGAAAAAACGCCAGTTCCACCGGCAATCATTAATCCTGAAAAAAAGCCTAAGATGGTAATGCCTCCGCCAGCAAAAAAAACAGGCACAACAAATGGGTAGGAAATTTTAATGATGTGTATTGATATTAATTTAAATTTTACAGCATTTTTAAAAATAGAAAGATGCAATAAACGTTATTAGACATTTAGACTGTTATTGCCCTATTTCATTTTGAAAGACTCCAATGGGATTTAATTTGTAAAAAATATGTATCCGCGATTTATACGACCCCGTTGGGGTCGTTTGCATTAATCACCCATCTATTCTATAAACATAAGACCCTTTCAGGGTCTGCTTAATCCTGAAGGGATTAAATGATTATAACAAAATATAACTCAAATGAATTTTCCGACCCCAAAAGGATCGTATCGATGTCACATTATTGCATGATTTAAACATGGCCCCATTCTGGGTCAACTTAATACTGTAAGAATAAATGTTTATAACAACACGTGCACCCGAATTATGCGACCCCGTTGGGGTCGTTTCTATTAATCCCCCATCCTTTCTATAAACATAGGACCCTTTCAGGGTCCACTTAATCCTGAAGGGATTAAATGATTATAACAACATATAAAACTAATGAATTTTCCGACCCCAAAGAGGTCGTATGAGTCTTTCAGTTAGTCATATTATATTTATAGTGCCATCTAGAATCAAATAAAACGTATATATACGATGACCTATTTGCACAACGTTATTCTAAAAATTCAAATAAATATTCATCTTTATATGCTACCTGAAATCGGGTTAAAAACTCTTTATACTCATCTTTAAATGTCTGTTTCTTGTGATGTTCTTTTTGCTTACTAATATAGGCGATTACATTATCTAATGCTGAATGACTGTATGAAAAGGCACCATATCCCTCCTGCCATTGAAATTTTGATCTTGTGAACTTTTTCTCTTTAATAAATTCATTTGATGACTTCTTAACTTCCCTTACCAAATCTGACAAACAGCAAGAAGGCTTCATGCCAATCAAAAAATGAATATGATCTGGCATCCCATTTATAGCAAGCATTTTCTGTTCCTTATTTTTCACAATTCCAGATATATATTTATATAGCTCTTCTTCCCAGTCAGGTTGAATAGAACATTTTCTGCCCTTAACAGCAAATACTACTTGAATATATATTTGTGAAAATGTACCCGACATCTATTTATCATTTACTATAAATTGAATTTAGCAAAAATTCTAAAAATTATCCCTATAATCACATCCCCCTCCCATTCCAATTGAGGTTCAGGGAAAATTGGTGGTAGGTGTTTGATTGGTAAAATCCGGTGGCATATCTGATATGGAATTTCTTCAAAAAAAATCCCGTACCCAACGAGAATCCATTCAATCCACTTGAAATATTATACCCATTTAGATCTTGCCTGCGCTGAAAATTATAACCGGAATAAATTTCCATCTGACTTCCTAGAAATACTTTCGCTGAAATTACTATATGAGAAAATATCTTTTGCAAAGTACTGTTATTGGCATAACCATTTTCCCCTTCAGCTGCACGAAAAGTGGTATCATTATAATATGTATTGAAAGCCTGTAATTGATGTGCCGTAAGAGAGAACTGAAAAGGGGCATTTTCCAAACGTTTGGTAATGCCTGCCTGTATATCAAAAGGAAGTTCTGCTTTTCTGCTATTGCCATCATAGGTGGTTAATTGGGTTCCCATATTTTTTACAACCACACTTGCCTGCCATTGATGTAATGAATCATAATAAGACAAACCAAGATCGAATGCCAGTCCGGAAGATCTGTATTGCCCATAATTCGACTGGATATATTTCATGGTAAGGCCATAACGTAATTTTTCATGGTATTTTCTGGAAGCCATCCATTGAACTACGTAATCTACAGGACGAAAACTTCCCAATATATTTCCAGCAGCATCAGTTTGTGTTAGGGTGCCATAATCAAAGTAGTTAATTCCAATAGCCATGTTTGAGTTCAGGCTTTCCAGATGATAGGCAGATGTTAGACTATAATTTCTGATGCCCGCAAGAAATGAATGAAAGGAAGTATTTACCTGTTGGTGCATATCATCCTTGAGCATAGATGGATTATGAAAACTCATACCCACATCCTTATTGATATCAGAAATGTTGATCCCTCCCAAAGCCGAAGTCTGGGCTGTATTAGGCATTGATATAAAATGAAAAACAGCATTCCCCCCCAGAGTTTGGGCCTCAGCACCTATATAAGTGAGGCATAATATGTAGAGGATAAATCGATGCATAGTATAAAGACATTTCAAAACTAAGCAACTAAGTGGATGAAAGCCTATAAAAAAGTCCCCCAAATTTGGGGGACCTCTAATCAATTTTAAATGCTTCTTGCCTTATACCAAAGCCAAGTCTATCACTTGCTGCATTGTTTTCACATAATGAAAAACAACCCCTTTAATAAAAGCACCGTCTATCTCATTCACATCTTTTTCATTCTGCGAGCAAAGAATGATCTCTTTAAGTCCGGCTCTTTTGGCTGCCAGAATTTTTTCTTTGATACCACCAACTGGCAGTACCTGACCACGCAAAGTAATTTCGCCGGTCATGGCCAGGAAAGGCTTTACTTTTCTGCCTGTAAATGCAGATGTTAAAGAAGTGAGCATGGTGATACCCGCGCTGGGTCCATCTTTTGGAACAGCACCTTCCGGTACATGAATATGGATATTCTTTCTAGAAAACTCTTCCGGATCTACTCCCAGCTTTTTGGCGTTGGCCTGTAAATAGCTTAAGGCTGTTGAAGCGCTTTCTTTCATAACATTTCCCAGGTTACCGGTAAGCTTGAGTTCGCCTTTTCCATCACCTAAAATGGTTTCTATAAATAGTATGTCGCCACCAACATATGTCCAGGCCAGTCCTACAGCCACACCGGGCATATTGGCTGTTTTATAGATCTCATTACTGTAGCGCGACTGGCCCAGTATTTTTTCAACATCGATACTTGTAACGGTTGATTTTACCTTGTTTTTGGTTGCCAGCTCTTTTGCCTGATAGCGCATGATGGATGCTAATTGACGGTCCAGTTCCCTTACCCCACTTTCTCTGGTATGTTGTTCAATGATCTTCTCTAAAACCTTATCAGCAATTTTAAAATTTACTTTGGCAAGTCCATGTGCTTCCTTTTGCTTGGGCAACAAATGTCTTTTAGCTATTTCTACTTTTTCTTCCACCGCATAACCACTCAGATCAATGATCTCCAGCCTGTCGCGCAGTGCAGGTTGAATATTCTGAAGGTTATTGGCTGTAGCAATAAATAGAACCTTGCTCAGATCATATTCCAGCTCGAGGTAATTATCGTAAAAAGTATGGTTCTGTTCCGGATCTAATACTTCCAGTAAGGCAGAGGAAGGATCACCTCTAAAGTCGCTACCGATCTTATCAATCTCATCCAAGATCATAACCGGGTTGGAGGATTTACATTTGCGAATATTCTGCACTATCCTACCCGGCATAGCCCCAATATAAGTTTTACGATGTCCACGAATTTCGCTTTCATCATGCAATCCACCCAAACTCACGCGAACATATTTTCTTCCAATAGCATGTGCAATAGATCGGCCCAGGGATGTTTTACCGATACCGGGAGGTCCCAGAAAACATAATATCGGGCTCTTCATATCGCCTTTCAGTTTTAAGACTGCCAGGTATTCGAGGATCCTTGTTTTTATTTTAGTCATGCCATAATGATCCAGATCCAATACTTTCTTGGCATTTTTAAGGTCATAATTATCAGCCGTATAATCCAGCCAGGGCAGATCGAGCATCAGGTCCAGGTGGTTATATACTACCGAGTAATCTGGAGTAGTTAGGTGCATCCTTTCCAGTTTGGCAATGCCATTATTGAAAAGGGTTTTAGCAGAATCTGGCCATTTCTTGCCTTCTGCTTTTTTCTTCATATCGGCAATTTCACGCTCGTTGGTATCTCCTCCCAATTCATCCTTGATACTTTTCAATTGCTGTTGTAAAAAGTAATCCCGCTGTTGCTTATCAATTTCAGTGCGGGTCTTATTGGTTACTTTATCTTTTAACTCAGCAAACTGCAGTTCTCTTTGGAGAATATAGATCAGTCTTTCCGCTCTTAACTGTATATCATTGATTTCCAGCAATCCCTGCTTTTCGGTTATATCACTATTCAGGTTACTACTAACAAAATTGATGAGGAAGGAAGGGTTTTCAATGTTTTTCAGGATGATGGAAGCTTCCGTTGGTAAATTGGGCGACAGGGTAATAATTTGTGTTGCCAAGTCTTTGATACTGCTCACCATTGCATTGAAATGCTCATTTTCTGGAAGGATATCATCCGGAAATAGCGAGATAGCAGCTTTAAAATAGGGGTCCTCTTCCAGCATATTTTCCAGGGCAAACCTTTTCTTTCCCTGGATGATGATGGTGGTTCCACCGTCCGGCATTTTTATCAGCTTAACAATACGGGCAACTGTTCCAATCCTGCAAAGGTCTTTGGGTTCAGGTTCTTCAATATTGGCATCTTTTTGCGACAAAACGCCGATAAGCTTATCCAGTTTGTAAGCATCATTAACGGCTTTGATACTTTTATCCCTACCCACCGTTATGGGCAAAACCACTCCTGGGAACAATACCGTGTTCCGTAAAGGCAAAATTGGCAGACTATCCGGGATCACTAAGTTTTTATCTTGTTCCGCATCGTTTTCATTAATGGGAATGATGGGCATAAAATCGGTATCCTCATCTGAACGTAGAAACATATTTTCTCTCAACATACTTTTCTTCTTTGGTCAAAATGTCACGCACCTTTCCGCAAACTTGTGTAAAAAGGGTGAATGGAAATAAGGCAATATTGGTGCCGTACCCCTTTTTTCAGCGAAAATGGCGCATTCCCACAAAAAAAAATCCTCCCGATATACGGGAGGACCTTCTTGCAAGAAGTAATATTCAGTAACAAGTACTTGAATTACTTAGCTTTTGCAGTGTCCATTGCAGCTTTTGCAGTGTCCATAGCAGCAGCAGCAGTGTCCATTGCAGCGGCAGCAGTGTCCATAGCAGCAGTAGCAGTGTCTGTTGTTGCAGCAGCGTTTTCACCTGAATTACAAGCAGCCATGATACCGGCTACAGCTAAGATTGCGAATACTTTTTTCATTGTACTTTGTTTTTTGAGTTTTTAAGTTGCGCAAAGTTAAGAATATTAACGGATAATGCAAATTTTTCGTTAAGTTTTTTACTTCTTCCGGAAAAATATCCTAACTGGTACCCCTGTAAAATTAAAGTGTGTTCTCAGTTGATTTTCCAGGTAATTACGGTACGGAGTCTTAATATCATCCGGATAATTGGTAAAAAAGGCAAAAGAAGGCACTGCTATAGGCAGTTGGGTAACATATTTAATTTTTATTGAATTTCCTCTCACCACGGGTGCATGGTAAGCCCCAATTGCCTTTAACATGGCTTCATTTAGTTTTGAGGTAGGTATCTTTTTTTGCCTGTTTTCATATACTTCCAAACCGGTTTCTATGGCTTTGAAGATCCTTGTTTTGTCTTTTACAGAAATAAATAAGATAGGCACATCTGTAAAAGGAGCGAGCCTTTGCTTTAAAATTTTTTCATAATCACGCGCTGTATTCGTCTCTTTTTCAACAAGATCCCATTTATTTACTAGTACCACAATCCCCTTACCTTTTCTTTCTGCCAAACTAAAAATACTCACATCCTGGGCCGTGATGCCCTTATCGGCATCTATCACTATCAAGCAAACATCTGCTTCATCAATGGCTTTGATGGCACGTATAATGGAATAAAACTCCAGGTCTTCCTTTTCCTTGCTCTTTTTCCTAATTCCAGCCGTATCTATCAACATAAATTCTTTCTGGAACAATTTGTAATGCGTGTGGATACTATCGCGGGTAGTGCCTGAAATATCGCTAACAATGGTTCTTTCCTCGCCTATCAGGGCATTTAGAAGAGAAGACTTGCCCACATTGGGTTGTCCGATAATAGCAAATTTAGGTACGCTGGATTCGCGCATAGCTTCTTCCACATCTTCAGCCGTAATAGGTTCTGTAATAGCATCTAATAATTCACCGGTACCACTGCCGGAAATACTGCTGATAAAGAAATTATTCTTGAAACCCAGTGAATAAAACTCAGTAGCTTCCAATTCGCGGGTTCCGTTATCTACCTTATTTACAACAACATACACAGGTTTATTGCCTCTTCTAAGCATATCAGCCATGGCATCGTCCAGGTCTGTGATACCTGTTGCCACATCTACCATAAAAATGATTGAATCTGCCTCATCTATGGCGATCTTTACCTGTTTGCGGATCTCTTTTTCAAAAATATCTTCACTTGCCGGCACAAAACCACCGGTATCGATCAGGTTAAAAACCTTGCCATTCCAATCCGCTAATCCATATTGCCTATCGCGGGTAACCCCGCTAATATCATCCACAATGGCTTTTCTTTGTTCTAAAAACCTGTTGAACAAAGTACTTTTTCCCACATTCGGTCTGCCCACAATCGCTACTGTATAACTCATATATTCTATTTTTATACTTTAAATTTAAGTTGATATAAATATTAATAAATAAATCAAAATCAGTTATTTGTATCCATATTCCTTTAATTGAAGTTCATTGTCGCGCCATTTCGGTCTTACTTTTACAAATAGTTCCAAAAACACTTTTTGCTGGATAAAGGCTTCAATATCTTTTCGAGCATCGGTTCCTATCTGTCTGATCATCTTGCCTTTATCTCCTATGATGATAGCTTTTTGTGTTTCACGGTTTACAATGATATCTGCCTGAATCTTTACCAGTGACTCCTTTTCCTTGAACTCATTTACCATCACGGCTGTGTGGTAGGGAATTTCATCCCCAAAGAGCTCATAGATTTTTTCCCGGATCATTTCTGCCACAAAAAATTTGGTAGGCATATCGCTCAGGTCTTCTTCACTATAGAAAGGATTGCCTTCGGGCAAATAGGTCAAAATGGCGTTTAATAATTTATTCAGGTGCACTTTTTGCAAGGCAGAGATCTTCACCATTTGCTTGCAATAGGATTTGGTTGCAAAAAAAGCTTCTGCTTCTGCAATTTTACCATTACCGGCTTTGTCTATTTTGTTGAATACCACAATTGCCGGCACTTTTAATTTAAGTGCGGTAAATATCAGGTCCAATTCTGCCAAATTATCATTGGCATCTACTATCAACAAAGCCAGGTCTGCATCTTCCAATGCCCCTTTAACAGAATCCATCATTTTTTCATGCAGCTTATATTGGGGATCTATGATACCCGGTGTATCTGAAAAAATGATCTGGTATTCGCCTGGTTTATTGAGGAATGCTTTGATACGGTGCCTTGTAGTTTGCACTTTGGATGATACAATAGCCATTTTCTCCCCTATCAGGGCATTGAGCAATGTGCTTTTGCCTGCATTAGGCTTTCCGAAGATATTTACAAAACCTGCTTTCATGATTGATTGGTTAATCCGATTTACCGGAATTCCGTTTCTCCAGCAGTAACTAAAAAGGGTAATGAATGAGGCGAGATTGCAGCAATAAAAGGCAAGTATGCCTTTGCTGATCAGGGTTTCAATTCCAGTAGCCAATTTCCAGCCTCCCGGTTTTGATCATTCAGTATCCAGAGAAGTCTCTAGCCGAATAAAAAAGACCCCAACAGAGGTCTTTCTGAAAAGTTGCGAGGGAAGGGATCGAACCTCCGACCTTCGGGTTATGAGCCCGACGAGCTACCGCTGCTCTACCTCGCGATGTTTGGAGCGCGAAGGTAGGGCTGTGAGCCCTTGTATCCAAATAATATTTAATTAATTCTCAGAACTTCTCTTAACATTGGCCGCGCCACTGGTATTGATATCCCTGATCAAACCTTCTCCCCTGTAATAAATAGAGCTGCCGCCACTGGCTTGTGCGTTCAATTCTTTGTTTACCGTAATACGTGCATCAGAAGCCCCTGTAGTGGTTATTTTGCAATTATCCACCTTAAGTTCATAAGCCTTGATATTTGAGGCACTAGATGCTTCTATGGTTGCATTAGTAGCTGATCCTGAAAGACGAAAATTGGAAGCACCACTGGCTTCAATCTTTAATTTATTTACGGAGAGCTCACCGGTAAAATCGCTGGCGCCAGACATTTCAATGGTTAGATCTGTGGATTTGATCTTACCACTGGTTTTTACATTACAGGCACCGGAAGCCTCAATGCCGGAGATATTAATGAAAGAAACATAGGCTTTCATTTTATTATTGCTCCATTTTTTCCAGTTGAGCCCTTTACCATCTAAATAAATATGCAGGGTATTGCCCCTAACTTCTGCCTTTATCCGCTCTCTGATCTCATCTGAAGAAGCACTTACTGCAACACCTTCTTCCGTTCCCTGGGATAAGAACAGATCTATGGACCCTGATACTTCTATACTGGTAAATCCACTTGCCTTTCTCATTTCTACATTGGCATCTAACACTACTGATTTTTCGTTTTGGGCTGAAACCAGTGATATATTCAGCAACAGAAAAAAGAGGCCTAAGAGCTTTTTCATACAATCATTTTGCTATTTAACGATCTACAGCTGCAAAGGTTACAGTTGTATGTAATAGCAAATATCCTATTTTTGCCAAAGATTTTCCTCGGGGTGCTAAAGAATAGGTTGAAATACTTATTTCAGGCTGAGATAATACCCGTTGAACCTGAACAGGGTAATTCCTGCGAAGGGAAGGTGTACATTTTTCTGGTCCCTCTCCATTAGCATTCCCTGTTCCCATTATTCACTTTTTAAACTAGTACTATGAAAAAGTATTTGGGAACAACCTTATGTGTTTTATTGCAAATCATCAGTTTTGCACAACCGGTAAAAACCCTGTTAGAGGGTTCCGTAAAAGAAGCTAAAACCCTTATCCCAATTCAAGGGGCTACTATAAGCCTGGGGAATAGAAAAGCTCTAACCGACGAATCAGGCAGTTTTCGATTTGCTGGCATCAAAACCGGCGAAATTACCCTTTCGGTTAACAGTCTTGGTTACCTTGACCAGGTAAAATCATTTACCGTGAAACCAGGTGAGAACTACTTTAATATTGAGCTCAATCCCTCTACCCTATTTTTGCAACCCCTGGAATTAAAAGCAGTAAGGGCTTCTGAAAAAGCACCTTTTACAAAATCAACCCTTTCTGCCGAAGAAATAGCCAAGATCAATACAGGGCAGGATATCCCATTTCTTTTAAACCAGCTTCCCTCGGTTGTGGTGAATGCAGATGCAGGCAATGGTATTGGATATACCGCTATCCGTATCAGGGGTACCGATGCCACCCGTATTAATGTTACCCTGAATGGCATCCCCTATAATGATGCAGAAAGTATGGGTACTTATTTTGTTGACTTGCCCGATTTCGGCTCTTCCGTTGGCAGCATTCAGGTGCAAAGAGGTGTTGGCACATCCACCAATGGTGCAGGAGCATTTGGAGCAACCATAAATATGGCTACCAACGAATTTCATGATAAAGCTTATCTCCACTTGAACAATAGTTTTGGTTCCTTCCAAACCTTGAAGAATACCATACAAATGGGTACGGGTTTATTAAAAGACCATTTTACTTTCGACGGAAGATTGAGTAATATTAAAAGTGACGGATATATAGACAGGGCTTCCAGCAAACTGGGTGCTTACTATTTTTCTGCTGCTTACTTAAACAAACAGAGTTCCCTAAGACTGAATATATTTTCTGGCAAAGAAAAAACTTACCAAGCCTGGTATGGTGTTCCGGAAAACCAATTGGCCAGCAACCGAACCATCAATTTGGCAGGTACAGAAAAACCGGGAGAACCCTACCAGGACCAGACAGATAATTATACTCAAACGCATTACCAGCTATTCTTTAATCATGCGTTTACAAATAAATGGTCTTTCAATACAGCCGTTTTTCTTACAAAAGGCAAAGGATATTATGAAGAATATAAAGCTGATCAGCTATTTGATTTTTATGGATTACCGCCTGTTGTTGTTAATGGTATAAGCTATTTAACTACAGATTTGGTAAGACAACGTTGGCTGGATAATCGCTTTTATGGACAGATCGCATCCTTTCAATACAAGGAAAATCTTGATGAGTTAACAATAGGTGGTGGCTGGAGTACTTATATGGGACAGCATTTTGGCAATATCAAATGGATGCAAACAGGTACGGTTTCAAAAGATTACCGGTATTATAACCTGGCTGCTACCAAAAAAGATGCAAATGTTTATGCAAAATGGCAACACCAACTTGAAAAGCATTGGTTCAGTTTTGTAGATCTTCAGTTTAGAAATGTTTCGCATGCGATGGACGGATTTCAAAATAATCCCAAATTGCCTGTAAACAGACAATTCAATTTTTTAAACCCAAAAGCTGGTATAACGTTTATCAAAAATGGATGGACAGGATTTTTTAGTTATGCTTTGGCACATAAAGAACCCAATAGAGACGATTTTGAAGCTGGTATAGTTAGTCAGCCCCAACATGAAACATTGCATGATTTTGAGTTAGGTGTTGAAAAAAGAAAATCGAATAGGCAATTCAATGCCAATCTGTATTACATGCGTTATGTAAATCAACTGGTACTTACCGGACAAATAAATGATGTAGGTTCTTATACCCGCATTAATGTGCCCAGCAGTTATCGACTAGGTTTAGAAATGCAAGCGGGTGTAAAAATGGATCAATGGCTGCAAGTATCGGGTAATCTAGCATTGAGCCAAAACAAGATCGCATCTTATACAGAATATATCGACAACTATGATACTGGAAACCAGGATAAAGTAAAACACGAAAATACATCCATTGCATTTTCGCCTTCTGTAGTAGCAGGTATCACTATTGGCATTACCCCCTTATCCGGATTAGAATGCAACCTGTTTAGTAAATACGTAGGGAAGCAATACCTGGACAATAGTGAAAATGAAACTAGAAAGCTACAAGCCTTTTACACACAAGATTTCAGGGCATCCTATACTTTGCGCAACTGGCTTCTAAAGGAATGGAATTTCATCCTTCAGGTAAACAACCTTTTTAATGCAAAGTATGAGCCCAATGGATATACTTATAACTATATATTAGGCGGTGCATTGGTTACCGATAATGGTTATTATCCAATGGCTGGAACAAACTATATGATAGGAATTAATATAAAATTGTAAGCAAAAAAAGCCGCCAATGAATATTTACGAATCTATTCATTGGCGGCTGATATGTAGAAAAAATTACTTAGCAATTCTATCCTGCCAGGCTAGCATACCACCTGCAACATTGATCACATTTTTATACCCGGCCGTTTCTAAAATCAAACAGGCTTGTCCACTTCTATTACCGCTTCTGCAGTAGATATAAATGGTATCCTCTTTTAAATCATCAATCTCATCTGTTTGCAGGGTTTGTACCTTACCTAGTGGTAATAATAAACCCCCAATATTAAAATCAGCATGTTCATGGGGCTCGCGAACATCTACCAGGTTGATACTTTCGCCTGCATCTATTTTAGCTTTTAATTCTTCTACTGTAATGGTTTGCATAAATGAAAATAATAAATGGTTGAATTAATTATTCGGTAATAAGGAAGTACTGTCTTTTGGTGGTGCTGAACTGCTGATATAAATATCTAATACCTGACCCTGCCTCATCCTGTTGGGCACCCTTAAACCTGATGGACCAATTGAGTCTGTTAATACATCCGGGGTTTGCCTGATCACAAATGCACCGGCTGAATCCGTTATAGGTCCCATACCCACAATAGACCCTACACTCAGGTTGCTAGAAATAAGAAAATTTCTTGCTTCATCCAATGTCATCCCTACCAGATTGGGAACATCCATTTCATTGCCACCCATGCCTGATCCTAAAACAAAACCAATCACAGAGCCCAAAGGAATTTTGGTTCCGGGTTTAATAGGTATACCATTCATGAATTGTTCTAAAACAGAATTTCTGGCGATATCCGGTCGGTAGGATATATCTCCTACTTTCAAGCCCATACTCTGCAAATACATTTCTGCACTTTTAATTGAAAAACCAGCAAGGTTAGGCATTTCAATTTGCGGAGGAACAGTGCGGTTGATGGTGAGGTAGATGGTACGTCCATGCTTAACTATGGCATCAGCATCCGGAATTTGTCTGATAACAGCCGCTTTGGCAATACTATCTATATAAATAGAATCCTGTATAACCACATCAAAGCCTTTATCTTCCAGTATCTTCTTTGCAGCTTCAAAATTTTGTCCGGCTACTGAAGGTACTTTTTCTGTTTTACCAAACCCGGTAAGCCAGGATAGTGATGCAAAAAACAAAAGCAGGAGTATGAGCACCAAACCCAATCCGGCCAATATATTTACCCATAGGGGTTTGGATGTGATTTTTTTTATCAAGGGGCGAATTTAGAAGTGTAATTTTTAGAAAGGTAACAAAAATCAAAATCAAACAAAGGCCTGTTCTATTACAGCAGAATAAAAATCTTGTAAAGTCCAGCCCATGGCCCTTACCTGCTGCGGGATAACACTGGCTTCACTCTGCCCCGGAACGGTATTTACTTCCAGCATATAGGGTTGTGCTTTTTCGAGGTTATAAATAAAATCGATCCTAACTACCCCTCTGCAATTTAAAACTTCATAAACGTGTTTGGCAGCATCTTCCAGTTGGTTTTGCATCTTGGTATCCAGATCAGCAGGGGTAACTTCCTTGCTTTTACCCTGGTATTTGGCTTCAAAATCGAAGAACTCATTACCGGTGAAAATTTCAGTGATCGGCAATACCATGATCTTCCCCTTATTTTTAAAAACCCCAATGGTGAATTCTCTGCCGCTGATAAATTCTTCTACCAATAGCTGGTCGTCTTCTTTGAATGCTTTATCCAATGCGGAAGGTAATTCATCCGCAAGATTCACTTTACTCATTCCAATACTGCTCCCGCCATTATTGGGCTTTACAAAAACGGGTAAGGAAAGTTTTGCTAAGATCTCATCCGGACCTACAGGGGTATGTTTAAAAAGGTGCAAGGATCTTGCCACATGCACACCACCAAATGCAGCAACTGCAACCGTATATCTCTTATTGAATGTTAATGCAGATGTTGCCGCATCGCAGCTGGTATAAGGCAATTGGAGCATGTCGAAATATCCCTGCAACTTACCATCTTCACCGGGCGTGCCATGGATACAAAGCAGTACCGCATCAAAATTTATTTTTTGTCCCTTATCCATCACCGAAAAATCATCCCGGTTTACCTTTGATCTTTCTTCATTCAAGGGCTCATACCACCAGCCCTCTTTGTTGATATCTATCCTGTAAACATCATATTTTTCTTTGTCAACATTATTTCCAACAGTAATAGCACTCTTATAACTTATTTGCGCTTCACCACTTAGTCCACCTGTTACCAAAGCAATTCTTTTTTTCATGTTTCTTGATTATACAACAAATATAATATGGCTTATAGCAGCCTTGCACAATTAAAAGTGAAATATTAGGAGAATTATTAGCAAAAAAAACGAATTCTTAGTATGTCGCTTTTGTAATGTTTAACTACCAAGCTATAAATGAAGGATCATACACAAAAAGAAGGTGAAGAAACGGCCCGTCTCTTCACCTCAGGTTAACGGGAAATATCACCCGCCGTTACTGGTTGTTGCCCGTTAAGGCTAACAATTATTAATACATCGATTAATAGTACTAAGCTACAACAGAGATCAACTATTTGCAAGTTTTATCTGTTAAAGTTTGGCAGATTTTTAAGATCCTTAAATGTGCATATGGCTTTTCTTCACAAGTAACTGATCAACAGTTTCCTGGTATAATTCATCAGGCACACAGCAATCAACCGGACAAACGGCTGCACACTGAGGCTCCTCATGAAATCCCTGACATTCTGTACATTTATTTGGGGTGATATAGTATGTATCAACACTGATAGGCGCAAAACGTGCGTCGGTTGATACCACTGATCCATCCAGCAAGGTGAAATCTCCTTTTACGGTAGTTCCATCTGAAATTGACCATTCTACGCCACCTTCATAAATAGCGTTATTTGGACATTCGGGCTCGCAGGCGCCGCAATTAATACACTCATCTGTAATTTTGATTGCCATACAATGTGGGTTTGTTGGGTTAGTGAATCTACATTTGCATACAAATTTAAGGGTGAGAAATGATTTTACAAGAACGAATTATTTTAATGAACAAATTAGGCCGCTATTTACAGGGCCAGGAACCAGAGTGGCTGGAAATAAAAGAAAAAGCATACCGAGAAAATCAATGGTTCGTCATTGACTTTATCGAGGAATCCGTTAGGAATATTGCTGAAAATTACCTGCAGGAAGCGCTTTTGCAAAACTGGGTAAAGCAATACAGTATTGATTCTTCCCTATTGCAACCCAAAACCATAGGTATTGTGATGGCTGGCAATATCCCCTTGGTGGGCTTTCACGACCTGCTCTGCGTATTTATCAGTGGCAATAATGCCCTGATCAAAACTTCGTCGAAAGACCAGGTACTGATCACGCATATTGTTTCTAAACTGATTGAATGGGATCAGCGAGTTGCCAAACATATCTCCTTTGCTGAAAGGTTGAATGGCTGTGATGCTTATATTGCTACTGGCAGCAATAATACCAGTCGCTATTTTGAGTATTATTTTGGTAAATATCCCCATATCATACGCCGGAACCGCACATCTGTAGCCGTTTTGGATCAAACAGAATCTACGGAAGAACTACTTGCCTTAGCCAAAGATGTTCAACTTTATTTCGGATTGGGGTGCAGAAATGTTACCCAGTTATTTGTGCCGAAAGATTATGATTTTTTGCCTATCCTCAATGCTTTAAGAAGCTACGATCATTTGATGGATTACCATAAATACAAACATAATTTCGACTACCACCTGGCTCTTTTGATCATGGGTAATAAATATTACATGAACAATGAATCGGTAATTCTAACTGAGAATTTGTCACCATTTTCGCCCGTTAGTCAGGTTCATTACTGCTTTTATGACCAGTTGGAACTTGTAAAAGATCAATTAAAGGCAGATGAGCAAATCCAATGTATCGTAGGCCATGGATTTACACCATTTGGTCAATCACAATCGCCACTATTAAAGGATTATGCTGATGGCATAGATACCATGGCATTTTTAAAAGGTTTGACAAGCTAAAATTGAACTATCTTATCCCCCATTTGTTGTACAAGTACGAGGTTTGCCGTAAAACATTTGTTAAATGGTGGAAAAGGTGACCTGTCAATTAAACAGCTTCGTTTATTTGCTAATAGAAAGGCATATTTTTTGAATGAATATAAAATAAACAAACAAAGATGAATATGAGTCTCAAGAACATGTTAGCTGTAGTAGCCATTAGCGCTTCTACTGCCATTTTGAGTGTATGGGGCTATGGTAAGTTTCAGGAGCGCCAGTCAGCCGGTTTACAGGATTCAGGCAAACTACCTGTAAATTATGCAGGATTTTTTGGCAGTCCCGCCCCGGCAGGAGCTGTTGATTTTTCACCAGCGGCCACCAGTGCCACACCTGCCGTTGTCCATATTAAAACCAAAACAAAAGCCCGTCAGGTAAGTAACAACAGTATGCAACGTCAGCGCAATCCCTTCTCCGATCTGTTTGGAGACGATTTTGAAGGGTTCTTTGGCGGTCCAAGGGTGATACCGGAACAAAGGGCCAGTGGCAGTGGTGTATTGATCACTGACGATGGTTATATCATAACCAATAACCATGTTGTAGAAGGTGCAGATGAGATCAATGTAACCCTTGCCAACAAGAAATCTTACAAAGGTTCCGTTATTGGAACAGATGCCAGCAGCGACCTTGCGGTTATTAAAATTGAGGGCAAAAGTTTACCCTACCTGGTTTATGGCAATAGTGATGATACCAAATTAGGACAATGGGTTTTAGCTATCGGATACCCTTTAAGTTTGGATGTAACAGTAACAGCAGGTATCGTAAGTGCTAAGTCAAGGTCTATTGGTATTAACGACAGACAAAGCAATACAGCCATTGAATCTTTTATCCAAACAGATGCTGCGGTAAATCCGGGTAATAGTGGCGGTGCATTGATCAATACCAATGGTGAATTGATCGGTATCAATTCTGCTATCGCTTCTCCCACTGGTTCATATGCAGGTTATTCTTATGCGATACCTGTAAACATGGTTAAGAAAATTGTAACCGACATTGTTAAATATGGCGCTGTTCAGAGAGCCTATATTGGTATTCAATATCCAAAAGATAATCTAACGGACGATCAGAAGAAAGAATATGGTACCGGCTATAAGGAAGGTGAAGGTGTTTTTGTGAGTGATGTACCTTCTGATGGTGCAGCAGCAGCAGCCGGTTTGAAGAAAGGAGATATCGTAACCAAAATTAATGGTGTGGCCGTAACAACCGGACCAGAGTTACAGGAACAGGTTACCCGTTACAAACCAGGTGATAAAATTTCGCTTACTTATAATCGTGGTGGAAAAGAGAGTACCGTACCCCTTACATTGAAGAACAGAGCAGGTACCACTGATGTTGTAAAAGTAACCGGCATCATAGAAAAATTAGGTGCTGAGCTGGTAGCGGTTGACAGTAAAACAGCTACTGCCAATCAGATTCCGGGCGGTGTACTGGTAAAAAAATTAGGCGACGGTTTATTAAAAAGAACCCGCATGCAGGAAGGCTTTATCATTACCAGTGTAAATGATCAGGACATCAAAACAGTTTCAGAATTGGATAAGATCCTTTCTGTAAACAAAGGTAGGAAAGTAAAGATCGAAGGTATTTATCCAGGATTTGAAGGAAGCTATCCTTATCCATTGGATTTAAGTAATGTGGATTAAAGAAGAATTTATTATCTAAACTAAAAAGCAGTTGTTCTGGTAGAATAACTGCTTTTTAGTTTACCAATATTTTTTTATTTGCTATTTTAAAAGTGTTAGCTATTAAAATACTTAATAATAGCAAAGGGATACTGTTTTCCAAAAAATAATTATGCCTATGCTTACTTTACGTTAATACTTCAAACATTTTAGCATTGTAACAATCACCAAGAATGTATAAGCATAATAAATCAAAAATAACCGTGCCCTTGTGCCTTTGTGTGTATTTATTTTTCACACAAAGGCACAAGGGCACGGTAAATTATTAACTAGTTCAATAGCACTGCAGATTATTTTTTAAAATAAACTAAGTATTCTCCAGCCTGAATTTCAAAACTTTCTTCCCCTTTAAAATGGTGCTGAAGTTCTGAAAACAGGTTCACAAAATTACCAGTAAGCCATGGATGCTTCACATCAATTTTAATGCGGTTATCAGGAGAAAGATTTAAGATCACTAATACGGTATCTTCTCCTGATCTTCTTAAAAAAGCCATGAGTCTGTTACCATTTTCTTCTGGCAGAATAAATGTTTCACCCGACTGCAATGCAGCTGATGATTTTCGAAGCTTTAATAATTTTGTATAAAAATCTTGCAGTTTCAAAGGTTCCTGCCAATCAATACAATCCTTGTTAAAGAATTGCAGTCTTTTGGTATTGGGCAATTCCTGTCCACTATACACCAATGGAATACCCTGCCATGTACAGGTAAAAACAGCCCATGCCTGTACATTGTTACCATACTTTTCAAACTCAGTTCCATTCCAGCTATTTTCATCATGGTTGGTGGTGAAAAAAAGTTTGGCAGCACCGGGTGGGTATTGACTATACGCATGTAAAACCTGCCGAACATGGTTTAGGGAAAGTTCCCCTTTTTCAAATTTTTCTGTCTCGTGCATAAAAGCCCAGGCATAGCTAACATCATATACCTGGTGATAATCTACCACTTCACATTCTGCCAACCAGAATAAGGGTTTTAGCTGGTCGCATGCTTTTCTGGCATCCACCCAAAAATCCAATGGCACCAAATGCGCCATATCACATCTGAATCCGTCGATATCGGCATTGTTAACCCAAAACTTCATGGCATCAATTAATGCCTTACGCATCTCTTTGCTCTCAAAATTCAGATCGATCACATCATGCCAGCCATTTCTTTCTGTAAAATTTCCCTGCTTATCCTGCACATACCAATCGGGATGTTCTAGGGTCCAGTGATGATCCCAACCCGTATGGTTGGCCACCCAATCAATTATGATTTTAAATCCGAGTGCATGCGCTTCATCCACCATTTTTTTGAAATCGCTTATGCTTCCGAATTCAGGATTGATGGTGGTATAACTGCTGCAAGCATAGTAACTACCCAATGTCCCCTGCCTTACTTTTAAACTGATAGGTGTTATAGGCATCAACCATAATATTTCAACACCCATATTTTTTAAACGAGGCAGGTGTTTGCTGAATGCTTCAAATGTTCCCTCGGGTGTATACTGCCGGATATTCACTTCATAAATATTTGCACCCTTCGCCCAGGAAACCATTGTATGTATACTGCTCATATTGTTAGGATCGTCTTTATACCTATTCAAAAAATAAACTAGTCAACAATCATTACCCGCTTTTTAAAGAAAAGCTGCATGAAAACACTTATCAGCACTACTGCCAAAGCACCTACAACATTCAACCAGAGAAATCCTAGTCCAATGATCTCGTATTTGTCTAATAAAAAACAGGCGATCACAATTAACTCTCCAATGATGGCGGCCACAAAAACAGCATTACTGCCAATTTTTTTCAGGTAAAATGCTACCAGAAAAATACCCAGGATCACTCCGTAAAATAAAGAACCTAATACATTAACGGCTTCTATCAAACTTCCCATTCCTGTTGCAAATTCGGCTGTTATGATGGCAAAAAAGCCCCAGGCAAATGTGTAATATTTAGATATTTTATATTCCTGTGCAGATTGTTCTAAATTATTACTGTCGTAAGGAACACCTTTGTAACGCATATGAAAATCAACCATTGTACAGGATGCTAAGGAATTTAATGCCGCAGCAATAGAACCCCATGCAGCCAAGAATATAATGGCGATCAATAAACCCACAATACCTTTTGGTAAAAAGTCAACCACGAATCTTAAGAAAATATAATTGGTATCACTATTGTCTGCGGCAGGCAATGCTTTTTTCAAAACGGCTTTGTATTCTTTCTGAATTACAGAAAGCTTTGCAGACCCTTGCTGCAAGCTATCTTTATAAGATTCATTTTTAGCTATTACATAATTTCTGCTTCTTTGCTGCTGTAACAACTGTTGTTCATTATACTTTTTCTCGATCTTTAATAATGAATCTTTATAAGGTGTTTCCATGGCTGCATTGGCAACCGTCTTATTGAAGAAAACAGGCGCCGTATTAAATTGGTAAAAGGTAAAAAGCATGGCACCCAATAGTAAGATCAAAAACTGCATAGGCACTTTTACCAGCCCATTCATCAGCAAACCGATTTTACTTTCCGTATTTGTTTTGGCAGTAAGGTATCTGCCAACCTGCGATTGGTCTGTGCCGAAATAAGAGAGTGCAAGAAAAAAACCGCCGATCACACCACTGATAATATTGTACCTGTCTTTCCAGTCGAAGCCTTTTTCAGTGAAACCTGTTGTAATCACATTCAATTTACCGGAAGCACCACTAACTTTTAATGCATCAGTAAAGCCAACGCCTTCGGGCAAATAATGAACAATGCAATACCCGGCTACAAACATGCCGATAAAGATGATCAATAATTGTAACTGTTGTGTATAGGCCACAGCTTTGGCACCACCACTAACGGTATAAATAATGAGTAAGCCACCCATGACAATATTTGTCCAGAAAATATCCCAACCCAATAAGGAAGAAAGAATGATAGAAGGTGCGTAAATGCTGATTCCTGTTGATAGCCCCCTGGACAATAAAAATAGAAATGATGTAAAGGTTCTAGTTTTCAGGTCGAATCTTTTCTCTAAAAATTCATAGGCAGTAAAAACCTTTACCTTATTAAACAAAGGAACAAAAGTTATACAGAGAATCACCATCGCAATGGGCAAACCAAAATAGTATTGCACAAAACGCATACCATCTGTATATGCCTGTCCTGGTGCCGATAAAAAAGTGATGGCACTTGCCTGCGTGCCCATGATGCTCAAGAGTACCAGGTACCAAGGCATACTTCTATCGCTGAGAAAATATCCTTCCAGGTTTTTTGCCGTGCGACTCTTATACAAACCATAGGCAATAATGGTTGTAAGGGTTAAAATGAGTACGATCCAATCCGGTTGACTCATGAATAAAATTTAGTGAAAAAGTAAAAAAAGGCAATGAATCCTAATAGAACCAATAGTACAAAAACATACCATTTTTGCCAGGATTTGAAAAGCGGTATTTTATTTTTGTCTGTCATTATTTATTTTTTTCGGGAACCTCCCCCCATTAATCCTCCACCCAAAACACCCAGGATCAATCCAACTATTAATCCAATTTTTACATTCTTCAAAAAGAAACCGATACCCAGGCCTATAATTAAAATAGTAAATATGCCAATTTTTCTTCTTGATTGCATCTATGTTTATTTGTTTTTCGGTAAGGCGATCAGGTTGGCTAAAATACGGTAGGCACCCGGAACACCAGCTGGTAATTGCCTAAAGAGTACCAGACTCACATATGCGAAATTACCTTTACCGTATTTGGCAATGGCCAAACTTCCCTTTGCTTCTTTTTCACCAGTATCGTTCATAGACAGTGGCATTTCATAATGGGTATCTGACTGATCTACCTGGTAAGTGCTACGTTCCTGAATCCATCCTTCAAAATCCTTTTCAGTAATTTTATTGGGATAATTTAATACCGGATGTTCTGGCAAAAGAAAATTTACTTTAGCCCCCTCCACTGTTACACGTGATCCGGAACTGATGGAAAAAGGATAGGGCCCCAGTTTTATTCTTTTCGATCCGATGGTATTGCTTTTGATATATTGTGCGATCAGGTTGCCGCCATTTTCAACATATTTATTCAGCACTTCATTTTTATTGGTCAGGTATTCATAAATATTGCTGGCCCTAATACCAATAACTATCGCATCGTATTGCCTGAGGTTATCGATAGTTAAATCGTTTTCAGAAAGGGTTGATACTTCATAGCCTAATTGTTCCAATGCTTGTGGAACCTTATCTCCGGCACCCATGATATAACCTATTTTCTTCCCTTCTGTTTTAGCAGTAATGGATATCAGATTGGTTTTAGCAGGGGCAAAATAAGTGATGGTTGGGATATGATCGTAAGCGATAATTCTGGTGCTGCCACTATACAGTTGGTTAGATGCAGAAACCAGGTTCAGTTCTTCTTTGAGTTGGGCGTTTTTTGTTGCAGGGGTGAATATGACCAAGGGGTTATTTACTGCTTCTGTTAGCGATGATAAGGATGTGGGAGCTGTACTTTTAAAATTTTTCAATTGACTCAACCCTATTTCAAGGTTTTTTTCATTCAAATTATTTTTCAGCTTCACCGCCACCTTAATGGGAGCGCCATTGATAGATACGAGGTTTTCTTTTACAAAATCAACTTCAGCTCTAGGTAAAACAGCCAGTGGTTGGTAAAGCTCTCCTTTTGCAGGGTCTACAAACTTATATTGAACCGGTCTTTTAAGGATGAAGCTCTCACCTTCTATCACAACTGTAAAAATTGCTTCAAAAGAAGGATCATTTTCTGCCTTTCCAATTAATAACTGATCACGAACATCAAACATACCTTCTGTCATGGGATATTCCAGCCAGTAGGGTTGCGATATTTTTTTATCCGCCGAAATGGCTATGCTTTTTGAAAAACTAACATTTACATTATTGTCTAATTTCAGATTCAGAGAAGTGTCAAAACCCTCTAACTGTATGCGTTTCAACAGAATATTTGCATCCTTTCTTTTATTAAAAAAGAATCCGGCAGACAACAAATCACCCTGGTAAACATTTTCCTGTGCAGTAGTTGCTTCACTAAACAAAGCGGAACAGGCTTCAATGAGTTGCTGTGTTTCTTCCGCCTTTTTATTCCGCCAGTTTGATACAGGCAAGGTCATGATCATTTTGTATAAGGATACCAAAGCTGTAACAGATCTTTCCGGTTTTTCAAAAGAAAAATCTTTGATCAGTTGATTGATCTGTGCCTGTATTTTTTCTGAACCGGGTATCCTATTCCAATCCGTTACAATGCCATTCATTAAGTCGTTCTTGGGTGCTTCGCCATTCCATGTTGAAAAAAATTCAAATACGGGTCCTCTCCTTCGTGGCCGACCTTCGCCCTGACTTTTATGCATGGTTCTTGCTTCGCCGCCCAGTTCTCCATAACTTTTTCCTAATAAACTATTGTATCCGCCTACTTCCATTTTAAACTGGTCGTTAGAAGTGGTATTGGTTCCGCCAAAATTAAATGTGTTCCAAAGAATTCTTTTAGCCTGCCAGGGTTTCACTCCAAAAGCAAACTGTTCCGGAAATTTATTGGGATCAGCCGCTGCCGTATAAGCTTCCTGTGCAATGATAGACGATCCGGCATGGTGTCCGTGTCCTGCTCTTGCATCTCCCGGAAACCTTGTAATGACTACATCCGGTTGAAATTTTCTGATCATCCATACAACATCACTCAGCGCTTTTTCCCTGTTCCAGATCTTCAGGGCTTCGTCTGCACTTTTACTGAATCCAAATTCGTAAGCCCTGCTGAAGAACTGTTCCGCACCATCAATTCTTCTGGCAGCTAATAATTCCTGTGTACGGATCAATCCCAATTCGATACCCTGTTCACTTCCTATCAGGTTCTGTCCGCCATCGCCTCTGGTCATACTCATGTACCCTGTTCTATATAATTTCTCTTTGGCCAGGTAGGGCAGAAAACCATTGTTCTCATCGTCTGGGTGTGCCGCTATATATAGCACACTGCCCAAAACATTGAGCTTCTTTAACTGTAAATAAATATCTGCGCTGCTATACGTAACTGGTTGTTGTGCTTTTACCAGCATACCTAAAAAACAGCAAGAGATTAGCAGGATATACCTGTTGTTCTGAAAAAAATTCATAATCCTTACACTTTATTAACGATTCCGAAGATATAGCTCCTAATTGGAAATTGAAGACCGTTCAAAATAATCCCTCTTTGCTTTGTTTATATGATAGGGCTTTAATGTCCCACTAAAAATACAGCATTGCAAAAAAGTAATTTTCCATTTTCCCAAAAGCTCCTAAAAAGAGGGTTCTCAGTAAAATAAACAACGGAACCTGCGCCCATATCCTGTACACCTAATAACATACCATCTTTGATCTTTGGTTTTAATTTAACTCCTGCAAAACCGGTAACATAAGCGTCTTTTTTAATAACGCCAACATTCCAGCCATCTTTCATGAATTCAAAAACACCTCCATCCTGTTTCAGGGTAAAATAATAATCAGGGTATCCAAAACCTAAGGGATGGGTATTGTCTAATTCTGCTTTATAAATGGCACCGGGAATAGAATTGGTGAGCGATTGACCTTCCCTATCGCTGTACTTTTTAACAAGGGCATATTCACTTTTGTCTTCTGATTTATCATCTTTTTGTTTGATGCCCCAATCTGCTCCAGCCATTGCTGCCACTGCATTATCAATGGCGATCAATTTGCCGCCACTTCTAACAAAGTCTTTCAATTTATCTGATACTGCTTTCTCAGTAAGGGTTCTGTAATTTCCATCAGGAATAATTAATACCTGGTAATTTTTTAAATTAACCCTTGAGAGGTCGGCCACATTGATCAATGATACTGGATAGTCTAATTGCTTTTCAAAAAAGTGCCAGATCTCACCCTGGCCCAAACTGGATGTTTGTTCACCACTTAAAAGCGCCACTTTCAATTGGTGGTTGATCGTTTTAACATCGGGCGATCCAAAATCGATTCCCTTATCCATAAAACCGGTTTCCACAGCTACCGGCTGAATATTAAATTGCTTACAAGCATCATTGGCCAGTTGGTTCCAATTTGCTGGATTGCCTGTTTTTATAACGATCAAAGTACCCCGATCATAATTTTTATTATTGAGCGAAAATGGCTTTTCAGCAAAACGTACTTTCAATCCATTTTTCAGTAATTGTGCCAGCACTTTGGCTGCATTCAATGAATGGTAAGGTATAAGTACGCCATAATTTGAGCTAACGGCACTAACAGATCCTGTAAGATTTACAGGTCCACTCAACTCCAACTTTTCTTTTACTGCATAGGCTTTAATGCCATACGCATAGGGAATGGCCCATGCAGTGATATCATAAGTATTGGAATCAGTAACCACTGTTTTGGGTTCCAGCAAAACCTTTGCCATGGCCGATTTGGGCTGATAGGCACTTACTGCCAGGTGAAAGCCTTCATCTGAAAATGCATCATCTTTTCCAGTAAAATAATTGAAGCCCCTGAATGTTTTGGAAGCTAATGATCCATATTCAATTCCGTTCTGATCCAGCAAACGCATAACTGATTGCAATTTATTGGCATCCTTTGTGGTTAACACATAGGTTTTGTATTCTCCTACTTTGCCGGTTCTGCCATCATCAAAATATTTTTTGAATTCATCTATTAATTTTTGGCGATTTTTTGCAGCGATCTCAATGGTAGAGATCCCGGTAGTATAATGATGTTTTGCGCGATCAACCAAGGTAAGGGTATCACCATCTGCTTTGATAATGCCTAGTCCTGCCCTGCCACCACCAGCCTGTTCATAGGTCATACCTATTGCTCCATTGTACACCGGATAAGTATCGCCATAAGAAGGATATAAAAGGTCATACCTTTCTTTGGTATAAAATAACCAGCCATTCTTATCAAAATAATTGGCGTTATTTTTTCCAATCATGAGCTGAAAGTCTTTCTGCCATTGGGTGATCACTTCATGGTAGGGATCGGCAGCAGGTGCAAAATAATAAGGCCCATTGATACCCTGTTCATGAAAATCAACATGTATTTGTGGCAACCATTGGTTGTAAACTTTCATTCTTTGCTGCGATTCTACCTGGGTTTGCCAAGCCCAATCTCTGTTAAGATCAAAATTGTAATGGTTGCTTCTTCCACCAGGCCATGGCTCACTATGTTCTCTGGTAGCAGGGTCCGCATTCAATGTTTTACCTGTTACACTATTGAACCAATTCACATACCGGTCTCTTCCATCAGGGTTGATGCAGGGGTCCATTACGATCACCGTATTTTTCAACCATTCTTTTGCCTGTAAATTATTGGGATCAACCAATGAAAAAAGTGTTAACAATGCAGCTTCTGAAGAAGATGTTTCATTTCCATGTACATTATAACTCAACCATACCAATGCAGGTGCCGATTCCGTTTCTGCTGCTCTTCTGTCTTTGGCAATGCCAGAAAGTCGGAGATTATTCAATCTGATGGATTCTAAATTTTTCAGGTTTTCCGGACTGGCAATAAAAGCAAGCATCAGTTCTCTTCCTTCATTGGTTTCGCCGTATTTCTCAATTTTCACCATATCTGGCCTGGCCATAGCAACAGATTTGAAATATTCTACCAGTTTATGGTGCCTGGTATAACGGGTACCGATGGGGTATCCCAGGTATTTTTCAGGACTTTGGAGCTCTTGTGCAAAAGAGCCTAAGGTTGAACAAAGGATAATCAGTAAAAATTGTATTTTTTTCATATATCTTATTAATCTGCCGTGAATGTAGGGAAGAAACAAAATAACTAACCAAAAGTGGGCGCTTTTTTATACAGGTACTTTTAAATTACCTTAGTCCATCTAATAAAAAAATGTAATTTTCTGCTATGAGAAAACCGTCTATCTTTTTATGGGCGCTATGCGTACCTTTTTTAGTAAATGCACAAACAGTAAAATCAATTGTAGGTGCAGGAAAATCGATCAATCCTTATAAATATTCCATCGTAAAAAAGGGCAATTTTTTAAGGGCATCAGTAAGCTCTGCGCACCCATTGGCGAGTTTAGTAGGCACAGCTATTATGAAAAGTGGTGGGAATGCTTTTGATGCAGCTATTGCCACACAATTAACCCTGGCGGTGGTTTATCCGGGTGCCGGAAATATTGGAGGCGGCGGATTTTTATTGGGAAGAAAATCGAATGGAGAATTGATTGGCATTGATTATAGAGAAGCTGCTCCAGAAAAAGCAGGAAGGGATATGTACCTGGATAAAAATGGAAATGTTCAAATGGCTCTCTCACAAACAGGTCATTTGGCATCAGGAATTCCGGGCACAGTTGCAGGATTATTTGCTACAATGCCTTATGCCAAACTTCCATTTGCCCAATTAATTCAGCCAGCCATTGACCTTGCTGAAAAAGGTTTTGCAATAACAGAAAGTGAAGCCAGCAGTTTGAATGGTACCCGTGAATCATTTATGAAATATTCTACCAGGCCAACCGCTCTAGTAAAAGAAGGTAAATGGAAAGCAGGTGATACACTGGTGCAAAAAGAACTGGCAGCAACATTGAAAAGAATTCAAAAAGATGGGGCACTGGGATTTTATGGTGGAGAAACCGCTAAATTGATCGTAGAGGAAATGCAAAGAGGTCATGGCATCATTTCTTTGGACGACCTGAAACATTATACTGCAAAATTACGTAAGCCTTTGGAATTCACATACCGCGATCATCAAATCATCAGCTTTGCACCACCCAGCAGTGGCGGAATTTTGATAGCGCAAATGCTTAAAATGATTGAAAAGTACCCTGTAGGTAGTTATGGATTTCAATCTGCTAAAAGCGTTCAATTGATGATCGAAGCAGAACGCAGGGCCTATGCAGATCGTGCAGAATTTATGGGAGATCCGGATTTTTACAAGGTACCTGTGAAAACATTGATGAGTGAACCCTACCTAACTCAAAGAATGAGTGATTACCAACCAGATAAGGCAGGTATCAGTACAAATATCAAAGCAGGTACCATTAAAGAAAGCGAAGAAACAACCCATTTAAGTGTAGTGGATGCTGCAGGCAATATGGTAGCAGTTACCACAACATTAAATGGTGGATATGGTAGTAGAACCGTAGTGGGTGGAGCAGGCTTCTTAATGAATAATGAAATGGATGATTTTAGTGTAAAACCCGGCGTACCCAATATGTATGGGGCAATTGGTGGTGAAGCCAATGCTATTGTGCCTGGCAAAAGAATGTTAAGTTCTATGACACCAACTTTACTGTTGAAAAATAACAAACCCTATGTAGTAATTGGCACACCCGGGGGAACAACCATTCCCACTTCTGTATATCAGGCCATTGTTAACCTGGTTGATTTTAAAATGAATGCAGATGATGCCATCAATAAACCAAAATTTCATCACCAATGGTTGCCAGATGCCGTTACTGTAGAAAAAGATTTTGATGCCCTAACAAAAAAACAACTACAGGATATGGGCTATAAAATAACTGACCGTGGAGCTATTGGCAGAACAGAAATTATAAGGTTTTTAGGTAATGGTCAAAAAGAAACAGTAGCTGACAAAAGAGGTGATGATTCAGTAGCGGGGTTTACCCCCTAGCCCCCTGAAGGGGGAATACAAGGGGGTTCATCTACTTTCAAAAAAGTTTAATTATGAGTTTTGAATCAGGATTTTTGAAAGATGCAATTAAAAGATTTCGCTATTATAAAGATCTTGGCGATAAAACTTTTCTGCAATTACAGGAGGAAGACTTTTTAAAACAACCGGATCCGGAGAGCAATAGTATCGCTGTAATTGTGCAACATATGCATGGAAATATGTTGAGCAGGTGGACCAACTTTTTAACGGAAGACGGCGAAAAAGAATGGCGGAAAAGGGATGCGGAATTTGAAGAATGTCCAGGCACAAAAGAAGCGATTCTTTTATCCTGGGAAGAAGGTTGGAAATGTTTATTGGATACTTTGGGTTCATTAAGCAACGCGGATCTACAAAAAACAATTACCATAAGAACCGAGCCCCTCTTGGTTTATGATGCTATTTTGCGGCAATTGGCACATTATCCCTACCATATTGGTCAAATAGTATACCTGGGAAGGTTATTTAAAAAAGAATCCTGGCAATCATTGAGTATCCCGAAAGGGAAAAGCAGTATGTATCTTGAAAAGGTGAAAAACGAGTTTCAGAAATAAGGAAACAGCTAACCCTTTTTTTAAAAATAGCTAAAAACAAAAGGGAAGTATACTTTTAAAGGGAAAGTCTAAAAATCCAAAATATACAAAAACTTATAGCCATTGTAAATGCAATAAGAAAGGTTACTCTTTCCCAGGTTTCTCTTTTTTCTTTAGATTGGGTAAACATGGTGGTAATTTTTATAAATAATTCTTCCAGGTTAGAATATAATACTAATACTGATTCAATAAACTAAAATTACAATTAATGATAGGTTCTCTTATTGCATCAATCTGTGATTAATTTATAGAAATCACAGTTGCATTTATTTTATCTGAAAGTATTTTGAAATTGCAAAGAGAAAAATCTTCAAGAAAAAATTAACCTTTATTAAAAAAAAACAAATTTTCTATGAGATTAATATCAAAACCAGTTGAGATCCCTACATTTTACCAACCCTATCTTAACCATGTTCCGGAAGACGGAAAATTACTGCTTCACCTGCAGGATATTTTAGAAGATACCATTCAATATGTTCATACATTATCAGCAGCACAATTGGATTTTCGTTATGCCCCTGGGAAATGGACCATGAAAGATATTTTGGTTCATTTATCAGATTGTGAAAGAGTGATCATTTACCGAACTATGCGCATAGCAAGGGCAGATAAAACCAATCTTCCTGGATTTGATGAAAACCATTTTGTAGAATATGCGAATGCAGGTAACCGACAATTAGAAAATATCTTGGATGAATTGGTGGCATGCAGAAAAGCAAGTTTGAAATTTATTGATTCATTATCCGAAGAAGCTTTAGACAGAATCGGCATGGCAAATGGCTATGCGATCAGTGCAAGACTTTTAGTAAACCATTTATATGGCCACCACCAACACCATCTTCACGTTTATAAAGAACGCTACTAAATAATTTTTCTGTATAAAAATTCAATTGCACTATCTATATCATTTTTATAGTTAATATAATTTTTACTCCTACCCTGCACGACCTATTATTTTTGATTTTTCAAAATTAATAGCCCATATATCTAACTGAAATTGAACTACTTATGATTTTATCAGTTAAACCTGAGGAAAATCATATTTGCTTTAATTATATTAATTGAAAATTTGTTTATTGGTACAAAAATGAATAAAAACATACAATTAAATATATGGAAACGAAAAAAATAATTCATCAAAATGAATCAACTGAGATCAAACCTGAATTAAAAAATTGGGTAAGCAATATTGCCCAACAAACCAATGCAAAAAATATTTATTGGTGTGATGGTTCAAAACAAGAATACGATAACCTATGCGCTTTACTCGTAAATAAAGGCACATTTAAAAAACTAAATCCTGAAAAAAGGCCAAATAGTTTTGCCTGTTTTTCAGACCCCAGCGATGTGGCCCGGGTAGAAGACAAAACATTTATTTGTAGTAGAAGAAAAGAAGATGCAGGACCAACCAATAACTGGATGGAACCCAATGCGATGAAAAATTTGTTGAATGGTTTATTGGAAGGATCTATGAAAGGCAGAACCTTGTATGTAATTCCATTCTGTATGGGACCGGTAGGATCAAATTATTCAAGATATGGTGTACAAGTTACCGACTCTGAATATGTGGTGGTGAATATGTATATCATGACAAGAATGGGTGAAAATATTTATCCCTATTTAAAGAGAAATGAATATGTAAAATGTATCCATACGGTGGGTCACCCATTGGATGCAGGACTTACAGATGTTACATGGCCTAATAACCCAACTGTAAAATATATCTCTCATTTTCCGGAAGAAAGATTGATCATTTCATATGGTAGTGGTTATGGTGGAAATGCATTAATGGGTAAAAAATGTTTTGCATTACGTATTGCATCTGTAATGGGAAGAGAAGAAGGCTGGTTGGCCGAACATATGCTGATATTGGGTGTTGAATCGCCCACCAAAGAAAAGACCTACCTGGCAGCAGCTTTCCCCAGTGCCTGTGGCAAAACAAATTTCTCCATGATGATACCTTCTAAAGGCGTGGATGATTGGAAAGTAACCACAGTTGGTGATGATATAGCCTGGATTCATAAGGATGCAGAAGGACACCTGCATGCTATTAACCCAGAAGCTGGTTATTTTGGTGTGGCGCCCGGTACCAACTTCCATACCAATCCCAATGCTATGAAAAGCATTAAAGCAAATACCATTTTTACCAATGTGGCCATTACAAAAGATGGTGATGTATGGTGGGAAGGATTGACCAAAGAAATACCGGAAGGATTAACCGATTGGCATGGATTGCCTTATGATGCTGCTTCTGGTAAACCTGCAGCCCACCCCAATAGCAGATTTACGGCACCCGCCCATCAAAATCCGGCCATAGATAGCGAATGGAACAATCCTCATGGTGTACCTGTTGCTGCCTTTATATTTGGAGGAAGGAGAAGCACCACCGTACCATTGGTTTCACAGGCATTTAACTGGAGCTTTGGTGTGTATGCAGCTGCCACCATGGGTAGCGAAACAACTGCTGCAGCATTTGGAGAAGTAGGCAAAATAAGACGCGACCCATTTGCCATGTTACCTTTTATGGGATACCATATGGGCGATTATGTGAACCATTGGTTACAGTTTGGCAGAGACCTTCCCAATGCTCCCAGAATATTTAGTGTGAACTGGTTTAAAAAAGATGAAGAAGGAAAATTTCTCTGGCCAGGCTTTGGTGAAAACATGCGTGTACTAAAATGGATCGTTCAAAGAGTACATGGAAGTGCCAGTGCCGTAGAATGCCCTATAGGCTGGATGCCCCGCTTTGAAGACATGGATTGGACAGGTTTAGAAAGTTTTAAAAAACAAGACTTTTCAAAAATTATGAACTTAGATAGGGAACAGTGGAAACAAGAACTATTATCACATGAAGAATTGTTCTCTAAACTTTATGATAAACTTCCGAAAGAATTTTATTTTATGAGAGAATTATTACTAAGTGCTTTATGGCGTTCTCCGGAACATTGGGCATTAGAGCCGGAACATGTATAATTCTTAGAAATGAATTGGTTACTCAACTTATTAAATACCCCTTCCGTTGCTCAGGCAGTGATCATCTATGCTTTAGTGATAGCAGCTGGAATTGCCCTGGGTAAAATTAAAATTCTGGGTATCTCATTTGGCATTACCTGGGTATTATTTATTGGATTATTTTTTTCTTACCTGGGTATTACCATCAATAAGGACACCGAACATTTTGTAAAAGAATTTGGACTCATCCTTTTTGTTTATGCTATTGGATTACAGGTTGGTCCCGGATTCTTTGCATCCTTGAAAAAAACGGCACTGGGCAACAATAGTCTGGCAGCATCAGTAGTAGTTTTAGGCGTAGGACTAACCATTCTGTTTTTCTATTTAAGTGGAAACCATATAGCCATCTTAACGGGCGTAATGAGCGGTGCCGTTACCAATACACCCGGATTGGCTGCAGCCCAGGCTGCTGTTACAGATCTACATGTTCCTTTTAAAGAAACAAATTCAATAACCTTGGCCTATGCCGTTGCCTATCCCTTTGCTGTTGTAGGTATCATAGTTTCATTGGTATTATTAAAGAAGATCTTCAGGATCAATATCGAAAGAGAAAAAGAACTGCATCGTAAATTATTTTTTCTTCAATCCAATCGTCCGGTATCGGTACACATCAAACTGGAGAACAAACAATTTTTTGGACAACCACTGCGCAGCATATTTAAAATGTTGAACGAACCTGTTATTATTTCCAGGATGTTTCATAAAGGAGAAGTAATAACACCAACACCTGACAGCCTACTAGCAGAAGGTGATGTATTACAGTTTGTGGCTTCTAAAAAAATGTTGGAGAAAATAAAATTATTGGTAGGCGATATAAGTGAAATGAATTTACGCACAGTTGCCACAAGTAACCTCGTTTCAAGGCTGATTGTGGTTACCAGAAAAGATATCACCCATAAAAGATTGGGGAATATCCTAGAAATACAACACGAAAACATCACATTAACACGTATCAAAAGAGCTGGTATTGAAATGGTGGCACATGGAAATATATTCTTACAATTAGGTGATACCGTAACCGTGGTAGGCACTGAAGAAAGTGTGAAACAATTTACAGCTGTTGTGGGCAATTCCCTCAAAAGACTGGAAGCGCCTGATTTAGGTCCTATTTTTATTGGCATTGTATTCGGTATCATTTTAGGCAGTATCCCTTTTCACATTCCCAATATTCCAATAGCAGTAAAAATAGGTATGGCAGGAGGTCCGCTCATTGTAGCACTTTTCCTGAGCAGGTTTGGAAATTTTTTATACCTGAATAATTACACCACCAATAGTGCCAACCTGATGATCAGAGAGTTAGGCATTGGCTTATTTCTTGCCAGTGTGGGTTTAAGCAGTGGACATAATATTTTAACTGCCTTTCAAAATGGAAATGGATTTCAATGGATTGCAATGGGTATCAGTATTACCATGATCCCCTTATTGATCGTAGGTATCATTGCTAAAAAGTTTTTCAAAAAAACATACTTTGAAATCTGTGGATTATTGGCGGGTGCCTGTACAGACCCACCAGCATTGGCATTTGCATTAAAAATGGCTGGTAATGATATTCCTTCTGCTACTTATGCAACTGTGTATCCTTTAACCATGATACTCAGAATATTGGCTGCCCAATTACTGATCCTATTCTTTGCCTGAAATTTCTGAAGCCGTTTTATTGTGGATTATTTTACCGTCTTCCATTTCAATGATACGGTTTGTTCTAGCGGCAAATTCATTATCGTGCGTAACCACCAGTAACGATTGGTGATATACATCTGCCAATTCTTTAAAAATATTAAAAACGATCTCGCCATTTTTCTTATCTAAGTTACCAGTAGGCTCATCTCCCATTATGATTACCGGATCATTGATCAATGCCCTGGCAATGGCAACCCTTTGTTTTTGTCCACCCGATAATTGATTAGGCCATTTCAAGGCTTCTGATTCAATACCCAGAATTTTTAATTTTTCGTAAGCCCTGTGTTCAATTTCCTTTTCTGTATACTTAGCCATTTTTAAACCAGGTAGCATCACGTTTCTTATGACAGAAAACTCGTTCAACAAATAATGGAATTGAAACACAAAGCCAATTTTTTCGTTTCTTACCCTTGCCAGTTCTGCTTCTTTTTTCTTACGCATGCTGATACCATCAATAAAAAGATCACCTTCAAAATCAGTATCCATGGTGGATAAGATATATAACAGGGTTGATTTGCCGCATCCTGACTTTCCTATAACAGAAACAAATTCACCCTTATTAATACTGAAACTGATTTCTTTCAACACCTGCATGGTTTCAGGGTCGTGAAAGTATTTGATGATATTTTTGGCTTCCAAAATTATTTCTGACATATTATTTCCCCCTGATAATTATTACAGGATCAATCTTACTGGCTTTTCTTGATGGAAAATAACCCGCCATATAAGTAGTTACAATTGAAAATATACTTCCTATCATATAAAATTTTGGATTATAATTAATCGGATAGGTTTTAATAGTGGGTAATGCCGCAGTATTGAACGGTATCTGGTCTATCAGAGAAGAAAGTCCAAATCCAAATAATAATCCCAATAGGCCTCCGAATATGCCGATAGATAAAGCAATGGTAATGAAGATCCTGTTTACATCTTTGCCTGAAAATCCAGTTGCTTTCAAAATAGCAATCGAATCCATTTTCTCATAGATCATCATGTTCAGGATATTATAAATGCCAAAACCTGCTACAATCAATAAGGTTATTCCTACAGCATAAGAGATCAGGGTTCTAACGGAACTACCTGTTTCAAATTGCGAATTGGCCGTTTGTACATCAATAGCTTCCACATTATATAAATCAGCATATTCCTTAGCCATCATGGGTGCCAACTTAATGTCTTTTAATTTTATCTGCAAATCAGTAATATAATTATTAGACTCTCCTAATAATTTCTGGGTAGTAGTAATGGAACAATAACTTTGTACTTTATCAACATCCTGAATACCCGACTGAAAGTAACCAACCACTTTTAAAGGAACGCGTTCTCCCTTTACAGTTGTTACCTGGATTATATCCCCAATATTAGCCAACATTTTTTCTGCTGCCCCTTTGCCTAAAATGATGCTGTTGGGTATATTCTTCAGGTCGATATAATTACCCGATGTAACATAGTCTTTGAAAAGAAATAACCTGTTTTCAGATTCCACTTCAATACCATTGATCACTCCGGTAAGATCTATCGAACCAACATTATAAAATACCTGTACTGTTATTTTAGGCGCTATCCCCAATACCCTCTCATCTTTCTGCAAGGCTTGTAGAATAGCCGCATTATTGTAGATCTCCAGTCTTTCATTTTTAGGTTTGATAGAACTAATGAAATTGTGATAGCCATTATATTTTGTTGCCCTGTCTACTGGCTGGGATTTTGATGGTTGAATTTCATTGTACAATCTGATATGCGGTGTACGATTCAAAATCAGTCCATCTAAGAGATCATTTAACCCCGACATAAAACTTAATAGGGTAATGAACATCGTGATACTAAATGTAACACCAATAGCCGCCACCAGCGTTTGTCGCCACCTGGCTAGCAACAAGGACTTTGATACACTGGCAATTAGTTTCACGTTCATTGTGCAGGTTTAACCAATTCATCGTTTGCAGAAATGCCGGAAATGATTTCAATTTTTTGGTAGTCTCTCAAACCAGTTTTCACCACTACTTTTTCACCATTAGCCTTAAACACAACTGAATCATATAAAATATAATTTCGGGGAATCAGTATGGCTTTTTCTTTTGACTGTATAACAATATTCGCTTCAAAACTGATATTGGGGTATAGTGTTTCAGGAATTTTATCAAAAGCAGCTTCTACCAAAAATGTTTTGCTTCTTTCGTTCATGAGTGGATTCACCTTAGTTACTTTTGCATCAAATACTTTTCCTTTATAACTATCCATGGTTACCAAAACTGGTAAGCCAATTTTTATTTTCAGGATATCATATTCATCCACTTGCATTTCCAATACAAATTGTTTAGCGGCACCTATCACTGCCAATGGTGTTTGAGGCCCCACCAGCTCCCCTTTTATTCTTGGCATGCTGTAAACGATACCATCCATCTCACTAAGTATGGTATAATCTTTTTCTAACTTTCCAGTTATTTGCACATTTTTTTTGGCTTGCAAAGAAGTAAAGTCGAGCTGCCTTTTTAAATCATCGTAACGGATTTTTGCCGACTGGTAAACATTTTTTGCATTTTCAAATGCCAGTTCACTTTGTTCCAAAGCCACTTTGGTACCAATATCCTGTTTCCAAAGTGACAACTGACGTATATAAAGAAGAGAATCATTTTTCATTTTATTCCTACTCAAATCGATCATTGATCTTGCATCATTTAATTTTCCCTGGTTTGCGTTAAAGTCGGCATATTCAGCAGACAGTATTGAATTTTCTTTATTCAGTTTCTGCGCTTCATTGTAGATAGACAATATGGGGGACCCTTTTTTTATCAGATCACCTTCTGCTACAAATATTTTTTCCACAATGCCATTAACAGTTGCAAATGCCTGGTACTGGTCTTTACTTTTTATGATTCCAGATGCATAAATAGATTCAGAAATTGACTCAGTGCTTGGTTTAATTTTTTCCACTTTGCTTTTGCAGGAAATACTGGCAAATAGAAAGAATAGAGGTAAGTATTTAATCATAACCCATTCAATTGTGTGCTTTGTAAAGTTACTTAATTCCTCCTGATCTATTAAAACAATGATGTTGCAACTTTTTTTAAAAGGATATAAGTAAAGCAAAATTACTACGCTATATCAGTATTATCGATGAATAAGTCATGATTTAATTGAGTGAATTATGTAATCATAACTACCAAAAGTGTAACAGTAAAGGCTATACCCTGAACTAGGTTTGTGTAATGTTTTATAGACATGAATATGCTATTTAAAAATGTCTGTTAAACCATACCACATGATTTATACAAATTCACTTAACACCAATTTTATGAAAAAAAAATCTTTACTCATTAAAAGCCTCACAGCCAGATCTGAGGTATTTACAAACTTCATTAGTACAAAATGGCTTTGGGCTTTGCTATTCTTACTTGTTTCAGTTAGCTGTAAAAAAGTTACAGAAGAAACCGGACTTGTTGGCTTATGCCCAGTAGTTACAACAGATCCGATGGATAAAGCTGTTGATGTTGCATTTTCAAAAATAGTGACTGCTACATTTAATACTGACATGAACTTCACTACCGTAAATGGTTCATCCTTCATCATACGCAATGGCACTCAAATTGTACCAGGTACTGTGAATGCCACCACCAATGCTGCGGTTTTTACATTTACACCTGAAAAATCATTATTACCATTTACAACCTATACCGGAACCATTAGCAACACGGTTACTGATAAATTTAAAACAGCGATGGTTAGTGATTATGTCTGGTCGTTCACCACTATTCCACAAGTAACACTTTCAAAAAATCTTCCTTTAGGAGGAAATGCTACCGGTGCAGGAACATTTGCACAGGGATCTTCGGTAACTGTTAGTGCTACACCTAATGCTGGTTATACCTTTACCAATTGGACAGATAGTGTAACTACTACGGTGGCCTCTACCAGTCCTAACTACCAGTTTACTATGGCTGGTAACCGTTCACTAGTGGCTAATTTCACTGTTATTCCTGCAGCACAATTTGCAGTAGTCACTTCATCAAATCCGGCAGCTGGTGGTTCTACATATGGATCAGGTGCTTATAATGTAGGTACAAATGTTACCATCATCGAGTCACCTAATCCGGGTTATACTTTTGTAAACTGGACAGAAGGCGGCGTAGTTGTTTCCACCAATCCTAGTTTCCAATTTCCTATTACCGGCAATCGCACATTTGTTGCCAATTTCACATTAGTTCCAGCTTTACAGTATGCGGTGATCTTATCGGCTAACCCTTCTGTAGGTGGTACAACATCAGGTGCAGGAACTTATATTTCCGGTTCATCTGTTACCATCAATTCTACACCTAATACGGGTTATACATTTGTTAACTGGACAGAAAATGGAACCATTGTTTCTACCAGCTCTGCATTTACATTCCCGATAAGCAGTCATAGAACTTTTGTTGCCAATTTTACTATCAATACGTATACTTTAACAGCAACATCATCTCCGATTGCAGGTGGTACTATTACCAAGGTGGCCGATCAGTTAAGGTATGATCATGGAACCAATGTTCAGCTTACAGCCAGGCCTGCAACAGGTTATAATTTTACCAACTGGACAGAAGGCGGAACCATTGTTTCTACCAGTGCAGTTTACCAGGTAACAATGACATCCAACAGGGTATTGGTTGCGAATTATACTTTAAAAAATTACGGACTTACTTTAACCATCAACCCAACCGTAGGTGGTACTGTTACTAAAAATCCGAATCTGGCAGTATATGATAGTGGAACAACCGTAATACTTACTGCAACACCTGCAGTTGGCTATACATTCACTTCCTGGAATGGTGATGCCACTGGCTCAACCAACCCATTAAGTGTGTTAATGAATGCTAATAAGAATATCAGCGCTAATTTCACCTCTATCCCTCCGTTCATTCCGGTACCATTGGGTGAAGCTGCTAATTTTGGCGCATTCGGTGGCGCAGCAGGAGTAACCAATCAGGGTTTGAATACCATCATCAATAATGGTGGAATAGGCACAACGGCTGCTTCTACTCTGATTACTGGTTTTCATGATGGCTTAACCGGTGATGTGTATACAGAAACACCTTTAAATGTTGGTAATTCAACAGGTGGCATCTTTACAGCCCCTCCTGCACCTGGTACTGCTATTTCACAAGCGAAAGCGGAAAAAGCTTTAAATGACGCTAACATTGCTTACCTCAGTATCTCTCCTGCATCAAAACCAGGTGGAACAGATCCAGGGGCAGGGGAATTAGGCGGCTTAACCTTAGCTCCAGGTATCTACAAATCTGCCAGTGGCACATTCAATATTTCAAATGGCAATCTAACACTTGATGCACAAGGTGATCCTAATGCCGTGTGGATTTTTCAAACAGCAGCAGGATTAACTGTGGGTATTGCAGGTCCTACAGGTGCAAAAAGTGTTTTAATCATCAATGGTGGTTCAGCTAAAAATGTATTCTGGCATGTAGGTAGTGCAGCAACTATTAATGGTGCTGGTGGCGGTGTGATGACAGGAACCATTATTGCTAAATCAGGTATAACATTTTCAACGGCAGGTAATGCAGCACAAACTGTTCTGAATGGCAGAGCCCTTTCATTAGTAGCTTCTGTTACGATGGTTAATACCACTATTAATAACCAATAAATAAGAACCTAAACATTCTGCCTTAGGCAGAATGTTTATTCAAAAAAATAGCACTCATCTTTAAAAAGAAATATATGTCACAAACATTTACCAAACACCTGAAAACCTTATCCTTGCTGATGATATTGATTTTTACAACAATGTCAGTTCAGTCTCAGGAAATTGTTCGCACAAAACCGGTTTGGTGGTTCGGCGTTTCCGGTGCCGCTAATTTTAATACCTATCGTGGTACAACTCAATTATTGAATCAGCAATTAACAGTGCCTACTGCTTTTCACAAAGGAAATGGCATTAAGCCTTATGCGTCTGTACTAACAGAAGTTCGCGGAAAAGTATGGGGCGGTATGTTAAACGTTGCATACGATAACCGTGGTGGAAAATTTGATGAGGTGATCGCACCTTGTAATTGTCCGGCTAATCTAACCACCAATTTAGGCTATGTTACCATTGAACCTAGTTTACGTATCGCACCTTTTGCATCGGCATTTTATATTTTTGCCGGACCAACCATTGCGTTTAATGTTACCAAAACATTTTCCTATATGCAGTTAAGACAGCCAGATACCAAAGCAGATTGGAGCGATCTTCGTAAAACAGTCTTATCAGCTCAGGCAGGTTTAGGTATTGATATACCCGTTTCAAACCGCCTCAGCGAAACGCAATTGACCATTTCTCCATTTGCATCTTTTCAAACTGATCTGGGTAATAGTCCTAGAACCATTGAAACATGGTCTATCTATACCATCAGAGCAGGTATTGCTTTAAAAATTGGTACCAAAAAAAGGGCGGCACAAACACCTTCTACGGTTACCTTAACAGATACCATTTACAAACAAGCACCTGCTTTAGACAAAGAAGTCTTCTTCTCAGTTAGGGCTCCAAAATTAATTCCGGAGACACGCAGGGTGAAAGAAACATTCCCATTGAGAAAATCGATCTTTTTCAATATGGGTTCCAGCGAAATACCTAATCGTTATGTGTTATTATCACAAGCTGAAGCTGCCTCTTTCAAAGAAAGTCAGCTACAGGAAGGTCAACCAGAAATCTTAAGCAGCGGTCGTGCTAAACGTCAGATGGATGTATACCACAACATCATCAATATACTTGGTGATCGTATGCGTGCCAATAATAGCATCACCATGACACTTGTTGGATCTTCTGATAATAATCCGGAAGATGGAAAATTAATGGCTGAAAATGTAAAATTATATCTAGTCAATAATTTTGGTATTGCATCTTCCAGAATTAGTACCGAGGGAAGAGACAAACCATTAATACCATCAGAAAAACCAGGTGGCACGAGGGAATTGGATTTATTAAGAGAAGGAGACAGAAGAGTTGATATAGTAAGCACCTCATCAGACATGCTATTACAAGTAGGCGGAGAAAATTCTGACTATTTGAAACCGGTTGAAATCACCGCATATCAATTAGATCCTTTAGACACACATGTGATTTTTACCAATCAAGGTGCAGTTGATGTGTTAACTAGCTGGAAAATTGAGATGACAGATGAAAAAGGAGCCGTTCAATATTATGGACCTTATTTCTACGACCAGGCATCTGTACCCGGCAAAACAATTTTGAAAGATGACAAACAGGGTAATTACAAAGTTGCCATGATCGGACAAACAAAAAGCGGTGTAACAGTAAGGAAAGAAAGTTCTGTAAGCTTAATGAAATCACAAGATGTAAAAGAGGAAGGCTTGCGCTACAGTGTTTTATATGAATTTGACGATTCAAAAACAAAAGCACATTACGAAAAGTTCCTGATTGAAATTGTCGCTCCTTTGATAACTGATAATAGTACCGTAATTATTCATGGTCATACCGATATTATTGGCGAAGAAAAACACAATTTTAATCTGTCTGTTGAAAGAGCAAAAGATGCAGAAATGATCTTAGATAAAGCCTTGAACAGGGCTGGCAAGAAAGGTGTTAAGTTTGAAACCTACGGTTTTGGAGAAGAAGCATCTATGTCTCCTTTCAACAATTCATTTCCAGAAGAACGCTTTTATAACAGAACAGTGATCATTGATATCATACCAGCAAAATAGTTATAATATTGTTGTCAATTTTTTACTACAGGAACCGTCAATATCTAAGTTGACGGTTCCTTTTTTTTACTATAAAAACGTAATTAATTCAAAAATAGCAGGCATATGCAAACTAATCTTATACCGCAACTGCATCTGTTCTTACATATATCACTGATTAAGCCCAATCTATCGTATTTAAAAAAAAATCCCATTATATTGATAGACCTTCATGATTAGAAATGATACTCTACATCAAATACATGGTCAGCCTGCGTTGCAAAATGTTGGTAAAAGCAGAACTCCAGGCGCTTGGACTTCACTATGTGGTGGTAGATCTTGGATCTGTAGAGATCTTAGAAAACATTACGCAGCAACAACACAACCTTCTTAAAATAAACCTTCTCAAATCAGGTCTGGAGCTACTGGATGACAAAAAATCCATCTTAATCGATAGAATAAAAAATGTGATCATAGAAATGATCCATTATACTGATGAATTGCCAACGGTGAATTATTCAGATTATATTAGTGAAAAACTAAATTATGATTATACTTATCTGTCCAATATATTTTCTGAAGTAAAAGGGATTACCATTCAAAACTTCATCATTCTGCATAAAATTGAAAGGGTAAAAGAATTGATCATGTACAACGAGCTAAACCTTACAGAAATCTCTTACATCCTGCATTATAGCAGTGTAGCTCACTTATCAAATCAATTCAAAAAAATTACCGGGCTCTCGCCCACATTTTACAAAAGACTACAAAAAAAGCGCAAAGAGAATCTGGAGAATGTAGAAAATATACAAGATATGGAACCAATTGTGTAAGGTATTTCATGTAACATAAAGGAGCTTTACTTCTTAATAAATAAATAATGAAAGAAATAAAAAAAATGGGTATTTGGATGGATCATTCCAAGGCGCACCTGATAGCTTACAATAGCCAGCAAATGATAACCATCCTGATAAGTTCAGGCTTCTCTAAAGAAGATAAAAACAATACCTTAGAGAAGAGTGAGCAGATCATGCATAATAAGGAACAGGACCAGCAATGGAGTTACTATAAAAAAATTAGTGCCGTTATAGAAAAATACGATGAAGTAATCATATTTGGACCAACAGATGCAAAAAAAGAGCTTTTTAATAAATTGAAAGCCAATCAAACTTTCAACAATATTAAAATAGATATCAAAACAACTGAAAAAATGACTGAAAACCAGGAATATGCATTTGTGAAAGAATATTTCACAAATACAACCACACATTCAGCAACTTTAAAATAAATAAATGTAAAACTCATTTGGATAACATATTTTCGACGACAATTTATTTTTTATAAATAACATTTAATCAATAACCGTGGAGAACGTAGAAATAGAAAAATCGAAAGCTTTTATTGTTGTAGAAATTCTTGAATACATCCCCAATTCGGTTTTGATCAAAACCATTATTAAAAAAACAACGGGCAATGTTAGTGCCATATCTTTTGATTCCGGCGAATCCCTAACCGAGAAGATTTCCCCTTTTGATACTTTTATACAGGTAATTGATGGTAAAGCTGAAATAGTTATCAATGATCAATCCCATTTATTAGACTGTGGAGAATCCATCATAATTCCTGCCCACAAAAAACATGCGATCCTTGCAAATGTTCGATTTAAAATGATATCTACTATCATTAAAAGCGGCTACGAAGAATAAATACATTTAAGTTAAACATGTAATTTTTAGCTTAATCTGTGTAAGATAAAAACCTGCAAAGCGAAGCAACTTTGTAGGGATGAAGAATATCTACAGAAATATAGAATATGCATTTGAAAAACTTACTTCTGCTGTAACATCTATCCTTGGCAATTCTATTACTTTTATTCTGGCTATGGCCCTGGTTATTTTTTGGATAACCAATAAAGAATTCTATGAACAGGGTGTTCACCATAGAATTGGGGATATCATCCTGGGTACTTCATTTCTAAGTCTCTTCGTTATACAAAAAGCCTTCAACAAATTTTCCGCATCCCTGCATGTTAAGCTAAATGAACTGGTATCATCCCATGAACCTGCCAGTAATTCTGTGATGAATATTGAAGGTAAAACAGAGATCGAATTACTGGAATTAACCAAAGAATATGCAGAATTAGCTGAAATAGCGATACTAAAAAAAGAATCAGAAGAAACTCAGCCTTAAAAATTTACACATTGAGCCCTGCAATTAAAAATATATTGACTGAAACCGGTGATGTAACAATTTTTTTTAAAAAATTCTTTGTCGAATTATTCAAAGCTCCTTTTGAGTGGAGAGAATTTTTAAGGCAGTGTTACCTCGTAGGTTATAAAACATTGCCATTGGTAGGTATTACGGGCTTTATCATGGGTTTGGTACTAACCATACAAACCAGACCAACACTGGCCGCATTTGGCGCCGTATCATGGTTACCGGGCATGGTAGCGCTTTCTGTGATCAGGGAAATAGCACCTGTGATCACTGCACTTATTTGTGCAGGAAAAATATCTTCCGGAATAGGTGCAGAACTGGGTTCCATGAAAGTGACCGAACAAATTGACGCCATGGAAGTATCTGGCATCAATCCTTTTAAATATTTAATTGTTACCAGAATATTAGCTACTACACTCATGGTTCCTGTACTGGTAATTTTTGCTGATATGATCGGCATCTTAGGAGGCTTTGCCGGTATCAATATCAATGGCGACGTAAATCTGGTAAATTATTTTTCTAAAATTCTGGAATCACTTGCCTTCCTGGATATTTTTCCTCCTACTATCAAAACATTCTTTTTCGGCTTCTTTATTGGTGCTATCGGTTGTTTTAAAGGCTATCATGCACTCAATGGCACCGAAAGTGTTGGAAAAGCAGCCAACTCGGCTGTTGTAACCGCATCTCTCTCCATATTTATCATCGATATGCTGGCCGTACAATTAACAGACCTGTTTTTTTAAAATGGAAAATAAGCAAGAACATATTATACAAAAAGAACAACCCAACACAGATCAAACATTGATCAGTATTGTGCAACTCTTTAAATCATTTGGTGAAGGTAATAAGGTATTGAATGGGATCGACCTAAACCTCCAAAAAGGTGAGAATCTTGTTTTAATGGGCAAATCCGGATCTGGCAAATCTGTGATCATAAAATGCCTGGTTGGATTGATGCCCTATGATAAGGGAGAAATTAAAATATTTGACCAGGATATTGCCAAACTCAATGAAAAAGAACTGAATGAAATCCGGATCCGAGTGGGTTTTCTTTTCCAGGGATCGGCTCTCTATGATTCTATGAACGTTAAAGAGAACCTGGCTTT
>CALRVT010000018.1:0-78180 GCA_943371675.1 Chitinophaga pinensis
AAGACACAAAAGAGACATGCCAAAAAACGAGTTAGAGAATACGATCAAAACTGTACTAGAAAGTGTGGGTTTATTGGATGCTATTGATAAAATGCCATCTGCTTTATCGGGTGGTATGCGCAAAAGAATAGGTTTAGCAAGAACATTGATACTGGAACCTGAAATTATTTTATACGATGAACCTACTACCGGATTAGATAGTATTACCGCCAGGGAAATAAGTGAACTGATTGTAGAAATTCAAAAAAAGAAAAATACAAGCTCTATTATCATCACACATGACCTGGCTTGTGCCAAACTTACAGGTAACCGTTTGGCTATCATAAACGAAGGGCAAATTAATGCAACAGGTAGCTATGAAGAATTAGCTGAAAGCAAAGAAGGATGGGTGAAAGATTTCTTTATTTAATCACCAATAAAATCAACATTATGAAAGAAGAATCGATCAATAGCTGGAAACTTGGCCTCTTTGTTATTTTGGGCCTTACCATATTTACTGTAACCATTTATTTTATTGGCAAACAGAAAAATATATTCGGGAACACATTCCAATTAAATGTTCCCTTTAAAACCGTGAGTGGCCTGAAAAATGGCAACAATGTAAGGTTCTCCGGAATTGATGTAGGCACAGTAGAAGACATCATACAAGTTACCGACACTTCCGTATTGGTAGTATTGGTGATCCAAAAAAATGTACAGCCTTTTATTAAATCAAACGCCACAGCCAGCATCAGTTCAGATGGTTTGATGGGTGATAAGGTTGTGAGTATCTATCCTGGCACAGCTCCTAACAAAGCAATAGAAGATGATGGTGTAATATTTTCCAGACCACCATTGGAAATGGATGACCTTATGCTAAGTGTAAAGTACAGTGTAGATAATATTGGTGAAATATCTGAACAGCTTGCAGAATTTACATACAAGCTAAACAACGGCAAAGGCCTGCTGTCAAAACTCATGACAGATGAAAAAATGGGTAAAACCTTAGACGCCACTATGAATGATTTAAAATCCAGTGCAAAAGGTCTCAACGAAAATATGGAAGCAGCCAAAAGCAATTTCCTTTTGAAAGGCTATTTTAATAAGAAAAAAAGAGAAGAAGAAAAGAAAGCCGCAGCATTAAAAAAGAAAACGAATTAATCATTTAGAGCATTTTATCAATTAAAACCTACAAAAATGAAAAATCTTGGATTTGCACTCGTTATCATAGGCATACTCATGGTTGCCTATACGGGTTTCAATTATGTAACCACAGAAAAGGTTGCTGAAATAGGACCATTGCAAGTTAATGCCACCAAGAATCATCCTGTTCAATGGTCGCCCATATTGGGAGGTGTGCTGATCATTGGAGGCATCATTGTACTTTCTTTAAAAACTAATAAATCCTAAGAATAAAGCTGTGATTAATACAAGATATACAACAGCCATTGTAACAATTCTTAAGATTATTCAGATCACCTTTAGGCTATCAAATTTTTCTTACAATGAAAAAGTCAAAAGCCTTAGGAACAGCACCCAATAAGGGATTCAGCAATTACCCTGCAGAAGATGATATTTATAACAGGTTAATAGAAGATCAAAATATCGACCCAGAAAGTACTGGAAATCTGAAATCAGTAAATACAGATAATAATATTGACCCTATTTTGAATGGGCAAAACATGACTACGGAAGACCTTGATATTCCGGGAGCAGAAATGGATGACCCAGCAGAAATAATTGGCTGCGAAGACGAAGAAAACAACGCATACAGCCTAAGTAAAAATTATCTCAATGATCCTGAAGAAGATAGCGGCGAATGATTTTTAAAAACTCACAAAATAAAAAAAATAACCATGCAAGCAGAAATTGGAATATCAAAAAAGAACAGTCAGGCAACAACAAAAATTTTAAACATATTGCTTGCCGATGAATACATACTAGTTACCAAAACAAAAAATGCGCATTGGAACCTGGAAGACGTTGATTTTTACCATAAGCACCTCTTATTAGAGAAACAGTATGTGCAATTAGACACCATTATAGACTCCCTGGCAGAGCGATTAAGAGCCATAGGTCATTATGCATCTGCTTCACTCAAATTATTTTTAGAACAAACCCATCTTACTGAAGCTAAAGATAACAGAAATGACAGCAATGGTTATCTGGTTGATTTATTGGCCGATCATGAAAGTATCATCATTCATTGCAGAGAAAACATCGAAACAATTGGTTCTTCCTATAAAGATTATGGAACAGCAGACTTCCTTACAGGGCTTATGGAAGAACATGAAAAAATGGCCTGGTTCTTACGTTCACATATCATAAAAAAGGTACAGGCAAAAAAGTAAACCGATGTCACTAACTAACATTAGAAAAGTGTTTTATGAAATGACACCTTACCGAGTATTGTTTTGTATTTGCCTGCTAGTTCTAGTTGCTAATGGATGTATCGAACAAAAGAAAAACGGAAAGTATAAAAAACGCCCTTATCTAAACAATGCCAAAAGCCATAAAGCCCAATTGGCAACACCCGGATGGATATCAAAAAAATATATAATTGATTAAAAAAAATACAAATGAAAAACTTAACAGAGTTAAAAGGAAACTGGAATGAGACCAAAGGAAAACTCAAACAAAAATTTGCTTTACTAACAGACGACGACTTGCTATTAGTAGAAGGCAAGCAGGATGAGATGTTAGGCAGGTTACAGGTAAAACTTGGTAAAACAAAAGAAGAACTACACAGTATTATTTCAGAATTAAAATAAAAATTAAAAACCATGTCACAATCAAACAATTATTCACAATTAATGGGTGCTGTATTGATCGGCGCAGCAGTAGGTGGTGTTTTAGGTGTTTTATTTGCACCCGACAAAGGCTCGGATACCAGAAAGAAAATTATGGCTAAGAGTGATGATCTTACCGGAGCTATTCAGGACAAATTCAATGACTTCTTACACGAAATTAAAAAGGAAGTGGCTGCCCTGAAAGAAAAATCAAATGAATTCATGCATGATGGGATTGCTAAAGTTGAAAAAGCTGAAAATGGTTTAATTGCTGTAACCGGAAAACAAAATCCGGAAATAAAATAATCAGCCCGACTGAACCCTTATTTTACAAATACGGAAACTAATGGAAGCACAAGAAGATATAGTAACCCCACTACTGGATAAGCTGAAGATATTTTCGAAGAACAGCATCGAATTGTGGAAGCTAAAATCAATGGAGAAAATACTATTTGTGTTTTCTACATTGATTTCCAGGGTTATCATGGGACTGGCAATCATTATTGCCCTCTTTTCAACAACTATTGCCCTGGCATTATGGCTGGGAGAAATATTAGGTAAACTTTATTGGGGTTTTTTAATGATCACTGTGCTCTATTTATTGCTTGCGCTCATTCTCTATCTTTTTCATAAAAACATTAGAAATAAAGTAAACAACACACTTATCAGCTTAATGCTTAACTGATGGAAAAGATCACATCACATATAGAATTGCTGCAGAAAATTCAACACCTTGATCAAAAGAGGGAAGAAAGTTGGCAAACCCTGAAAGAACAAGTAGTTATATCAAAAAATAAGGTAAATCCAATTGGAATATTGGCTAATGCAGTTAAGCAGGAAATGATGCCCAAACTACAGTCGAATGATTTTTTGCGTTCTGCATTGGGTTTAACTGTTGGCTTTCTCGCCAAATCAATCATCATTGGCAGTTCTATCAATCCGATAAAACTAGTATTGGGTAATTTGGCACAATGGAATGCTAACCAATTAGTGGTAAAAAACAACGGAACCATTCCTCAAATGATCGCTGGTTTCAAACAGCTTTTCACAAAAAAGAAGGTTGGCTTAGAAGAAACTTCACACACATTAGAAATGCCACCTAAAACTACTCTTCACCCTCATGATTAATCTGTAAATTGTATCCCAACCATACAGAAAAAGATGAGAAATTTCCAGCTATACTTTTATAAATCATTGGTCATCTTGTGTATTGCTGCATTTTTACAGGTGACTGTAATAGCACAGAAAACATTCGATACCGAAGCCTACAGACCACAATACCATTTTTCTCCAAAGGAACACTGGATGAATGATCCCAATGGTATGGTTTATTACAAAGGGGAATACCATTTATTTTACCAGTATTATCCGGGTGCTACTGTTTGGGGTCCGATGCACTGGGGACATGCCATCAGCAAGGATCTGGTTCGCTGGCAGCATTTACCGGTAGCATTGTACCCCGACTCTTTGGGATATATTTTCTCGGGTAGTGTGGTAGTAGACAAGAACAATACAAGCGGATTTAAAAAAGGACCAGAATCTCCTTTGGTGGCTATTTACACCTATCATGATATGGCAGGTGAAAAAGCGGGTAAGATAGATTTTCAAACACAGGGTATTGCCTATAGTTTAGACAAAGGCAGAACATGGAAGAAATACGCCAAAAATCCTGTTATCAAAAACCCTGGAATCAAAGATTTTAGAGACCCAAAAGTGATCTGGCATGAAGCCAGTAAAAAATGGATCATGACATTAGCAGTGGCAGACCATGTGCGTTTTTATCAGTCAACCAATTTAAAAGATTGGACATTGGGTGGGAGTTTTGGCAAAACAGAAGGCAACCATGGAGGCGTATGGGAATGCCCGGATCTTTTTAAACTAAGTACAAAAGACGGCAAAGATTCTAAATGGGTATTATTGGTAAGTGTGGGCACCGGTGCTCCCAATGGCGGTAGTGGTACCCAGTATTTTATAGGCAATTTCAATGGATCCGTTTTTACCAATGATGCTCCTAAAGAAACCACTCAATGGTTGGATTATGGAAAGGATAATTATGCGGGCGTTACCTGGCATAACAATCCCGGTAAGAGAAAAATTTTCTTAGGATGGATGAGTAACTGGCAGTATGCACAAACGGTACCTACGGAAAAATGGAGAAGTGCTATGACTATTCCCCGTGAAATATCCCTTGAAAAAAATACTGGTCATTATCAATTGATTTCAACACCTGTAAAGGAACTTGAACAATTGAGAAAAAAAATACAGCCAACTTTACTGGAACTAAATACCAGTTACCCCATTCATTTACAGGAACTATTGCTGCAATTTGATTTAGCCAAGGCCGGAAAAGAAGATGTGGGTATTGTTTTGGAAAATAACCAAAATGAAAAGCTAACCATTGGGTATCATCCAGGCAAAAAACAATTCTATATAGATAGAACAGGGCTTTCTGACAATCAATTCTCCAAAGATTATGCAGGTATCCATTTGGCACCGAGGATTTCTGAAAATGAAATATTGAAAATGCATGTATTCATCGACCAATCATCTGTTGAAGTATTTGCGGATGATGGTTCGGTAGTAATGACAGAAATATTTTTTTCAAAACAAGGACTTAACAAGTTAACCCTACTTCCTAAAAAAGAAGTGGGAGCCGCATTGATTGATGGCAAAATGTTTGATCTGAAAACTATCTGGCGCTAGATGGCAACTTTACTTTACATTTAATTTGCCATCTTAATTCAGCGTATTATATCAGATGAAAAAATCGATCATTTTCAAGATACATTCCTTTACAGGTTTAATTGTAGGCCTATTCTTATTCCTCCTATCCATCTCAGGGGCGGCATTGGTATTTCATGAGGAGTTGGATAAATGGCAATTCCCTGCATTTACTATTAATAGCCAACTACCCATAGTTAGTGTGGATAGCAGTTATAGATCTGTACAAAAAAACTTTCCACATGCACAGATCAGTAATGCGGTACTTTCAAAAACACTGGAAGACCCCTATTTATTTACTATTTATGACTCTTCTTACCGATTAGGCAAAGAGCCTATGCAACTATTGCTGCATCCGCAAACTGCTGCCATTATTGGTAAGCGAGGATCTGGCAATGACCTAAAGGGAAATTTCATGAGCTGGCTTTCTGTTTTTCATAATTCCTTTCACCTCAAACAAAAAGGCGAATGGTTACTGGGTGTTTTGTCGGTACTTTTTTTAGTAAGTATTATTTCCGGCATCATTCATTATAGAAAAAAAATATGGCCGGTATTGATGTTTCGAAAAGCCATCTATAACAGGCATCACATACACCAAATAATTGGTGTGTATGCTTTATTATTCAACCTGATGATAGCAGGAAGCGGGTTCTGGATGCAACGCTATGTTTTTAAAAAGGATTTTTATGCAGAACAGGGATCTTATGAAAGAATTTTAAAAGCCTCTCCCCCTCTGTTTTTTAGCTTGGATACTGCATTTGAAAAAGCAAAAGAAAGAGAACCCGATTTTACCGGGCATGTGATTTACTTTGCACAGAAAAAAAGTAATGCCACGGCAGTTTATGGAAGTCTTTCCACCAATAGTTTTATCCATTCAAAAAAACTGGCAGATTATATTTTACTGGATAGTACGGGGCAGATCTCTAAAACCGGTTTTGTAAAAGAAATTGTTGCAGAAAACAGAAGGGATATCATCAATGCACAAATACATTATGGTAAGTATGGTGGGCTTCCCGTAAAAATCCTCTATTGCCTTTTTGGATTATCAGGTGCGATACTCAGTATCAGTGGATTTATTCTTTGGAAAAATAGAAAATAAAACTCCGCGAAAACACCCCGTTCTCAGCGCCGCTGCGGTAAAATCTAACCACAAACAAATGAATAAACGCCAATCCTAGAAATTTTCGCAGAGCTAACTTTATTAGTCAATTACTTTCCACCTGTTTGGCTTGCCTTCTTCTGCACGTCATCTAATTTGGCTATGTAAATACTTCTGCCATGGGTGCCCAGTATGATTTCATTTTCTCTAGGATGCAATACCAGGTCATGAATAGGTACACTAAAAGGCAATCCTTTGTTCCACATCATGGTATTCTCACCGCCATTCAAGCTAACATACAAACCACCGTCTGTTCCAAAAAATAAAACATTTTCATTTTTCAGATCTTCCCGAATCACGTTCACAGGTTCATTGGGAAGGTCTTTGGCTATTTGCTGCCAGCTTTCGCCATAATCATCACTTTTGTAAACATAAGGCAGGAAATTATCGTTGCGATAGCCATTTAATGTAACATACACCCTACCCTCTTTAAAGGAGCTGGCTATTACTCTGCTAACATACAAACCGCCCTTAGGTAATTTACGAGTAATAAGTTGCCAACTATAACCACCATCTTTGGTTACATGCACATTGCCATCATCAGATCCAACATATATTAAGCCAAAACGAAGCGAACTTTCACTCATGGTGGTAAGTGTACCAAAAGGAACATCACCTTGTTTGGGATTGGTAGTGAGGTCATCACTTAGCGCTACCGAAGTATCGCCCTTGTTGAATGATCGGTGGAATTTGTTGCTGCCATAATAAAAAATATCCTGGTTATGTCTGCTCAGTAAAATAGGCGTTTGCCAGTTATAACGTAAAGGCGGATCACCCAGATCTCTGAAAGGTCTTACAGATTTAAATTCTTTGGTTGCTAAGTTTTGTCTGGAATAAGCCCCAAACTGAGATCCACTATAAACAGTTTTATTGTCGCGCCAGTCAACCTGCACCTGCATCCCGTCTCCACCATTTATACCCTTATAAGGATTTTCCCCTGAATCGAACCATTCAAAATTTTCTTTGGTGGTGCTGGATGCAAACCAGGTACCATTATCCTGTAAGCCACCATACACATTGTAAGGTTTGGCCATATCGAAACTGATATTATAAAACTGACCAACAGGCGGGGTATTTGCTTTAAACCAGTGTTGACCATTATCGTAGGTTATATTACAACCTCCGTCATTACCTATTACCATATGGCTGTCTTTCTTCGGATTCATCCAGGCAATATGGTGATCGGCGTGTACATTATCACCTCCAATATATTTAAATGTTTTACCACCATCGGTACTCATTTCAATATCGAAACCTGTTAAAACAACTTTATCGTCGTTGGAAGGACTAACAAATACTTTTCCAAAATAATAACCATAGGTACTGTACATGGTTAATGGTTTGGTATTTGTTTTTTTCCAGCTATTACCACCATCATCACTTCTGTATAATTCGCAACCAATAATAGGTGTTTCAAATAATGCCGTGTTGGCATCAAATAGGTAATCCCAGATAACAGAGGGTGAAAATTTGTCTTTGGTAACAGCATCTTTTAATACAGCAGCGGTGTATTTAGCAGGAATTCCATTGCGCCTGGAACCTACAAAAGCATTTAGTTTTTTATCATCCAGTGCCAGGAATTGTTCCTTGCTCAGGTCCTTAAAATCGCGCAGTATATATCTGGTGGTATCTTTTTTCCGTAAGGAAGTATCAGGTTGTCTAAAATTATTGTCAACAACCGCATAGATAATATTTGCGTTTTGGTAGGATGCAGCCAAACCAATTCTGCCCACCCCATCTCCATTGGGAAAACCACTGCCCTCTTTGGTGATCAATGCCCATTTATTTCCACCATCTGTACTTTTGTAAATACCACTGGTTTTTCCGCCTTCTTCAAAATTCCAGGCTCTACGGGTACGGTACCACATAGCAGCATACAATTCATCCGGATTTTTGGGGTTGATGGTAAGGTCTATTCCACCCGTATTTTCATCTACATACAATGTATGGTTCCAGCTTTTACCGCCATCTGTTGTTTTGTAAATACCCCTGTCTTTATTGGGTGAGTATAGATGCCCCAAAACGGCTACCCAGGCAATATTATCATTTGTTGGGTGTAATTGTATTTTGCCAATATGATGGCTTTCTGGTAATCCGAGGTAATCCCAACTCTTACCATTATTGGTAGAGCGATAAACACCGATACCGGCATAGGATGAGCGACTGCTGTTTACTTCACCAGTACCAACCCAGATAGTTCGGGTTTGCCAGTTAACAGCTATATCGCCCATGATCAGTACATCTACAGAATCGAAAATGGGTACAAAGCTCTGCCCGTTATTTACTGTATGCCATAAACCTCCGGATGCGTATGCCACATAAAACTCGGTAGGGTCATCAGGGTTTACTTCCAAGTCAGCAACCCTACCACTCATAATACTCGGACCTACATTTCTGAAGGAAGTATTGTTTAAGATGGATCTTTGCAATGATTCTTTGCGCTGATCTAATTTCTTTAGATGCTCAGAAGCAGATGTTGGCTTTACCTGAGCCATTAAAAAGGTTGGTAAAAGCAATAACAAGAGGAATGTTAATTTTCTCATAGCAGGATTGAATATTAGTACTTTCGAGTGCCCAATTTAGTGAATATGCGATTTACTGCCTTATCCATATCGATATTATTTTCAATTTGTTCAAATGGACAGTTAAAATCTTTCCAACTAACCTCAACTGGAGATACGATTAACCGAGTTGATGTTAAAACCGGAAAACAAGGTAAATGGCTGGTACAAATGCCCGCTTTAAGGGGTGAGAAAGCATATGAAGAAGAAGGGGTTTATGTTAACAACAAGAAAGAGGGCGTATGGCGTAAATATAATTTGCAGGGCGATCCGATAGCCATTGAAACCTTTAGATGGGGCTATAAACATGGGCTTTCCATGTACTTGACATTTGAAGGTCTGGAACATGAAGAAAACTGGCGCGCTACTAATCCGGATAAGGGTTTTGATACGATTGATGTACAGGATCCGGTTGACCCCAATAAATATGAACGGGTGATTATAAAAAATGAAGGCAATTCCCTTCGACATGGCAAATGGCGTTATTTTGACCCTAAATCAGGCAGGCTTTTAGCAACCGAAAATTATTTTCTGGATAACCTGGTTTTAAATGACCCCTTAGAATTCAATCTGGCTGGAGTAAAATCAATATCAGATTCTTCTAAAACAAAAGCCGCTGAAAAACCCAAACCCAAGGAAGTGGTAGAATTCGAAAAAAAGACTTCAGGCAAGAAAAAAGCTGTAAGAGATGGAAGAACAGGTGGTTAAATATAGTATATATAAATACTATATAACAATATTTTTTTTAATCCCATTTTGTAACAAATGCTACATTTAAGCAACCTTTTATCCCCCATTTACGTATCCATGCATGAAAGTGGTAGTTTTACCGCTACTACTTAAATTGTTGTATCCTACTAAAGAATTTTGCCCCGGGAGATACACCAGATATCGAGCCTCATTGACGGTTGTTGTAAAAATGACCGGAACAGCCAGCGTGACTTATACCATTGGCTGTTTGACTATGCTATTAAGATAAGTTACCGTTATGTAAGCAAACAGGAGGAAGCCGAAGAATTAACGAGTGAATCGTTTATCAAATTATTCAAGAACATCCACCAGTTTGACCGTACAAGAGCGGGAGAAACGGAAGCATTGTTGAAAGGATGGTTTAAAAGAATAGTCGTTAATACCTGTATCGATCATTTGAGAAAAAACCACTTAAAACTGGTGAGTCATGAAATTAGTGAGGAGAGTAACACATTTGTAGAAACACAGGAAAATGGAATAGATAAATTGATGTACCAGGAAATAATTGTAGCCATCAGGAAACTGACCCCTGTTTACAGAACGGTTTTTAATTTATTTGTGATAGAAGGATTTAGTCATGAGGAAATAGCAAAGGAATTAGGGATTAGTGTTGGCGCATCAAAATCAAATTTGTCGAAAGCAAGAAACAACCTTAGAAAAATTATTACCCAACAATCCGCATACAAAGCATATGTATAATCTAGGCGACGATAATGAGCTTGACCAGATGAGCAGGGAGGCAGCCGGAGGTTACGATTCACCCGGAAAAGCCAACTGGCATGCACTCAGCAATGAGTTAGATAAAGTAATGCCTGTAGAAAAGAAAAAAAGAAGGTTTATTTTCTGGTGGTTACTGCCCGCTTTATTAGCCGGCACAGGCATTTTTTATACCATTTATCAGCAAAATAACCATGCAGCTAATTTACCTGCAAATACTACCCAACCAACAAATGCAAATCCTTCAGCACCCGTAACGATATCGGAAACACCTATATCCAATTCTTCTGAATCCATACAGGATAAAAAAGAAACCTTAACACCGGAAACAACTTTAAAAGCTTCCATAAGAAAGGATATTGCACCAATATATCCAAACCAAAAAACAAGAGAAACAAACCAAAAAACAAGAGAAACAAAAGCATTAGCTACCCAAGCAAATAAAAACAATCCATCTCCTGTTAATCAAACCATTGCTTCAACCATCCCAGAAACAAGTGCAACAGCTGTTAATAATAAAGAAGATTTACAAGTTAAACCGGTAGATGTTAAGGCAACTACATTGTTGGTTACAACCGAGAAAACCATAAGTGAAGTAAAAAAAGAGGATACGCCCATAAAATCGGAAATAACCAGTTCACCTGTTGAAACATCAATGAACAAAGAAGATACAAGTACAGAAAAAATTGCAGCAACAGTAACCAAGTCAACACTACAAAAAAGAGGTAAGGGATTGAGTTTTAGTGTATTAACAGGTATAGATAAAAGTACGGTTAAATTCACCTATGGCGAAAAGCCAGGATTCAATGTAGGTGGGCTTATTGGCTATCATTTTAATGATAAATGGGCCTTGAAAACAGGCGTTATTTATACCCAGAAAAACTACAAATTAGCCGGTGAAGATTTTACCGCACCTAAAGGCACACCTATCAGTTATTTTAAACTTGATATCGTAGAAGGGTATTGTAAAATGTGGGAAATACCTTTTCTGGCCAGCTATACCATCTCTAACCATGCGAAAAAATCTGTTAGCCTTAATACTGGTCTTTCTTCCTATATCATGACGGGTGAAGAATACAACTATTATTACCATTATAATGGCATGCCTTTGGTTAGAAGGGCAGAATACAATACTTCAGAAAGTTATATCCTATCCATCCTGCACTTGTCGGCAGGCTTTGAAAACAGGCTTAGCAAACATACTTCGCTTTTAATTGAACCCTATGCCAAACTTCCTTTGGGAGGTGTAGGATTTGGAACTATCAAACTCAGCAGCTTTGGGATTAATTTTTCTGTTCAATATAGGCAACCGAGTAAAAAATAGTTGCGTATTAGGATTGGAATTATTTTCAACACAAAGCTAATGAGATAGTGAGTTGCACAAAGAATATTTGGGCTGATTAGTGCAGATGAAGTCTTTGCAAATAAAGATTCCAAAAAAGTATGGCTGTATCCGAAACTAAAACTATACATCCCCCCCCGGGATACAACAGATTTAGTGCAGATGGCAAATGCAATGATTTATTAACGGGGCTTCATTGTATTGGCTGCATTAATGAAAAGCAACTCAATTCTTTGAGTTGCTTTGTTTTTTTCACCCCTCCAACTCTAAACCCAAAACTCAAAACTCGAAATTGTTTTACTTCTGTTGCTCAAAATGCTTCTTAAAATACAATAACTGGTAATCAATAGCAACCTTCCAATAATCCCAATTATGATCTCCGGGCCTTTCGGTATAATCGTGTGGGATCTTCAGTTTCAGCATTTTTTCATGCATAGCCCTGTTCATTGGCAATACCCTGTCTTCCGCTCCGCAATCAATGATGATTTTTAAGGAGTCTTGCGGGTATTTATCAATCACATTCAATGCACTCCAATCCTTCCAATAAGTATTTTTCTCGGAAGGCTCACCCAATCTTTTCTCTACATCATACCTTGTTGTGATCACGGAAACATGCAAAGCGCCGCTCATACTTCCACAGGCACTAAAACTTTCTGCATGTCTGAAAGCTAAAAAGATCCCTCCATGTCCACCCATACTCAATCCGGTTATAGCCCTGCCCTTTCGGTTGGCAATGCTTCTGAAATTTTTATCTATGTATTCCGGCACTTCTTTACCTACAAATGTTTCAAAACGTTAAGTGCTGTCTATCGGACTGTCAAAATACCAACTTGTAAAGCCTCCATCAGGGCACACGATGATCATATCATGTGCATCGGCCAGTGACTGAATATGGGGTACTTTTTTAATCCAGTTTGCATAGCTACCAAAAGCGCCATGCAGGAGATAAACTACCGGAAATTTTTTGGTCTTTTCTTTTTGATAAGATGCAGGAAGAATGAGCACGGATTTAATTGCTCTGTGCATACTGTTGCTATAAATCATCAAACTGTCTACAGTAGCTGCTTTTGCAAGAAAGGAGCTGCTTATAAATAAGAAAACAATTAATTTTTTCATGAGGGTAAATTATACATTGAAATTGTAGATTTTTTACAAACATCTTTCAAAAAAAAACCACCGATTCACATCAGTGGTTTTTTTGAAATAGGTTTTTATTTATTGCCCTTTTTTAGATGCGGCATTTTGCATAGGGTTGATACCTTGAGATTGACCACGCGCACCACCTCTTGCTTTAAAAATGGCAAATTTGCTAGGTTCTCCGCTTGCAGGCCAGTAATTATTGCCTTCATTGATATCAGCCGTTTCTTTCAAAGGATCCAGCTTGATATTGGTTGCTTTTTTCCTGGTAGCAAATAATTTAGTGATATGGTTTTCATTTAAACGCCATACCTGAGCCGGAATTCTTTCTACTTCTTTGGTGCCGTCTTCAAAAGTAAATTCTACAATAACCGGCATTACCAATCCACCTTTGTTGGTGAGTGAGAGTTCATACAAATGAACACCGGTATATTTATTTTTATCGGTTTCATCCATGGTTACAGGAATGGTTGTTCCTGCAACTTCTGGTGCCGTTGCTTTTGTGATAGAATCATAAGGCTCAATACCACGTGCATATTTCCAATAAAAATCGCGCAGGCTGGTATCTACATCGGTAAGGAATAAAATGTTTTTGTCTTCCCTGTTTCTGATCTTCGAAATATCATCAAAAATAATTGAAAAAGGTTTATCCATTCCACGCGGTCCGCCACCAAATCCCTGAATTCCACCGCCACTTCCTCTTCCACCCAAACTTAAGGGTGAAGCGGTTGCATTAGGATCATATACCGCATGCTTAACTGAATCTAAGGCAATATCACAAGGCTCAATACCATAGAACCAACCTCTCCAGAACCAGTCTAGGTCTTCACCACTGGCATCTTCCATGGTGCGGAAAAGGTCAGCAGGCGTTGGGTGTTTGAAAGCCCATCTTCTGGCATATTCCCTAAAAGAGAAATCAAATAATTTACGTCCCATAATGGTTTCACGCAAAATATTCAAACCTGTTGCAGGTTTTGTATAGGCGTTCGGCCCAAAACCAATAATGTTTTCACTATTGGTCATAATAGGTTCCAACTGAGTTTTTGGTAAAGACATATAATCTTTCATAGAAGAAGCAAAACCCATTCTGGAAGGATATTTATTATCGAATAATTCTTCGGCAAGGTATTGTACAAATGAGTTCAGGCCCTCATCCATCCATGACCACTGACGTTCATCACTGTTAACGATCATTGGGAAAAAGTTATGCCCTACTTCATGAATAATCACACCCACCATGCCTAATTTGGTAGATTCACTATAAGTGCCATCTTTTTGCGTACGTCCATTGTTAAAACAGATCATCGGATATTCCATACCGTTGGCTGCTTCAATACTTTGAGCAACTGGGTAAGGATAAGGAATAGAGAATTTAGAATAAGTGCGAATAGTATGTGCCACTAATTTAGTAGAGAATTTACGATAAAGTCCATAAGCTTCTTTGGCATAACCACTCATACACATGATCTTCTTGCCTTCCACATAAGTTGGCATAGCATCCCAAACATATTTTCTGCTGGAAGTCCAGGCAAAATCACGCACATTCTCTGCTTTGAAAACCCATGTTTTTTTAGCGGTACTTTTTTGTTTTTCTGCATTAACTGCTTCAGCTAATGTTACAACTTCTACAGGCTCTTTGGCAGTTTGCGCCTGGTTCCATCTACCCAATTGTGCAGGTGTTAAAACCTGCGCGTAATTCTGACACTCTCCGGTTGCTAAAACCACGTGGTCAGCCGGTACGGTAATCTGTACATTATAATTGCCAAATGCTAAAGCAAATTCTCCCCTACCAGTAAACTGGTGGTGCTGCCAACCCTGAAAGTCGCTGTACACACATAAACGAGGAAACCACTGTGCCATGGTGAAAAGTATATTGGCATCATCGCCTAATACTTCATAACCACCGCGGCCACGAAAAGTATTCCTATCAGAAATTTTATAGCTCCAGTCAATATTAAATACGAATTTTTGCCCTGGTTTTAAAGAAACAGGCAAATCAATACGCATCATTGTTTTATTGATGGTATATGCAAGTGCTTTGCCGGTAGCATCTGTTACTTTTGTGATGATATCACCATAACCATTGTCTTTTTTCTTATTCTCCAAAGCATCAATAGTTGCTGCAGTTACGGTTCTGCCCATGGCACTGGCATTTTGGTAATCTGCATTGTTTACGGTGCTATGCTCATTTTCATCTAACTGAAGCCAGATATAGGTTAACACATCCGGAGAATTGTTGAAATAAGTAACCGTTTCACTGCCTTTTAATTTCAGGTTAGCTTCATCCAATTCGCATTTGATTTGATAATCAGCACGCTGCTGCCAATACTTCGGTCCGGGTGCACCACTTGCGGTTCTATACTCATTGGGTGTTGGTAAGATAGTACCCAGTTGCTCAAAACGATTACCGTGATTGGATGTTGGGTTGTTGCGAATATCCTGCGCGTTCAATAAGGCAGCAGAAAAAAGCAGAACGACCAAAGAAAACAGTTTGTTCATGTTCATTGATTTATTAAGGGTAAGAAACGGTCATAAGCCATTTGAATTGCCAAAGCCATAATACCGGCAGATAGCACCAACAGAAATTCTCTTCTATTGGCTTTCAAAATGGTTACGAATATAAAGGAAATCATTAAAATTATCGATACAATCAACAATTGGCCTGCTTCCAAGCCAATATTGAATGCAAATAGCTCTGCAACCACATTTTTATCAGATCCCAATAAGCTTTTTAAATAGTTACTAAAGCCCAAACCATGAACCAGTCCAAAAAACAAGGCTAAAAAATATATTAAAGGAAAACGTGATTTGAAAACAAATTTCTTTACAAAAATATTGCTAATAGCCGTGATGGCGATGGTTACTGGAATGAGGAATTCGATCCATTTAACAGAATAATCAACCATATCCAATACACTCAAAGCCAATGTAATGGAATGCCCAATGGTGAATGCCGTAATTAAAATCAGTAGTTTTCGCCAGTCGGAAAACTGGTATCGCAGGCATAAGGCAGCTACAAAAAGGATATGGTCTATCCCCTGCAGATCTGCAATGTGTTGAAATCCAATTTGAAAATAAAGCGAAAAATCATTCATGGTTGAGGATTCAAATTAAAGCTGACATTTGCTGTAATAAAATATACTTGTTGAATGGTAAATATAATGGTTCAATGGATAATGACTGCTGCGATTTCAGTCCTGCATCCCTTTTATGTTTCAGTTATTGAAATTAATCATAATGCAAAGGATGCCAATGTAGAAATCAGTATCCGGATTTTTACGGAGGACATGGAAAAAACATTGCAGAAATATGCAACTGCCAAAGTAGATATCATTAATGGCCCTAACCAGGAATTCATAGATAATCAAATCAATAATTATCTGACCAAAAAACTGATCCTAAAAGTAAATGGTCAGCCTGCTACACTGCATTATGTAGGGCATGAAATTCAGAAAGAAAGTGTTTGGTCATACCTGGAAATTTCGGGCATCAAAGAATTGAAAAAGCTGGAGATTGATTGCACCCTGCTTTATGATTTTGAAAAAGCGCAAAGCAATATATTTCATGTAAAGAGCGGTAATACGGATAAGAGCTATAAACTAGATTTTCCCAAGAACCAGGCGTCTTTTACATTTTAAAAAAACAAAAATCAAACTGGTGTCCCTCCAACAATTTCAGAAAATCGAAAACTGAGAAATGTTGACTGTTTAATCAAACACTTCATTTATTTCTGTACTGGAAACAAGGATCTTATCGATCCGATGATTGTCCATATCTACAATTTCAAAGCGGAACACTTTCCAGTTGAGGGTTTCACCCGTTTGCGGGATCTTTTCCAATTGGTGAATGATAAATCCGGCAAGGGTATCAAAGTCCTGGTCGCCTTCCATCATCCATTCTGTTTTATCAAAACGGGCCAGGAAATCGTAAAAAGGTACTTGTGCATCAACCAGGAATGAGCCATCAGCCCTTTGAACAAAAGCATAATCATCGTCTTCTTCCTGAGGTATATCACCCACTATAGCTTCCAGGATATCATTCAAAGTGATGAGACCCTGCACACTGCCGTACTCATCTACAATGAAGCATTGGTGGATCTTGGTTTGTCTGAATTTTTCTAATACCTGGTAGGCAGTAAGATTTTCAGGCACATACATGGCTTTCTGCATAATAGAATCCACAGATGCAGAAGGGTCTGCCGAAAAAAGTTCTTTGATACTCACACTACCTTTGATATGATCTATATTTTTTTCGCAAACAGGGTAAACAGAATGTATAATATCATCCATTTCTGATTTAATGGCAGCTACCGTTTTACCAGCTTCTATCCAAATAATGTCTGTTCTGTGTGTCATGAGAGAAGTGATGCTCCTATCACTCAGGTGAAACACCCGTTCAATAATATCCTGCTCTGCTTCTTCAATAGCACCATGTTCTGTTCCTTCACTGATAATGGCTTTGATCTCTTCTTCTGTAACCTGCGATTCATTGGCTTTGATATTCATAAGCCGGATGATCAAATTTGCCGAATGTGTGAGCAACCAGGTAAAAGGAAAAGTGATCCAGGCTACCATACGCATAGGACCCGCAGCAGATTTGGCAATCGCTTCCGGATTACTCAATCCTATTCTTTTGGGCACCAATTCTCCTAAAACCAAGGAGAAATAAGTTACCAGAATTACGATAAGGGTGGTGGCAATTGAGCCACTATAAGCACTTAACCAATCTATAGTTTGTAACCAATTTTGAAGGGGCTGCTTAAAACTATCGCCAGAATAAATACCCGTTAATACCCCGATCAATGTGATACCAATTTGTACGGTAGACAAAAAGGATTCTGGACGATTGGCTAATTCCAATGCCCTTGCAGCATCCTGATCTCCTTTGGCAGCCTGGCTTTCCAGCCTTGCCTTGCGTGCAGAAACAAGGGCTATTTCCGCCATAGAAAATAGTCCGTTGATCAGGATTAATGCTAGAATGATGATGATTTCTGTCATAGTGTTAGTGTCAAAACTAATCAATACCTGTGAAATGCTTACTGTTTGCCATTTAAGGAGATTATTAGGTATTTGGGGACCTCTTTTTCACGGGTTGCCGGATTCAAAAAAGGAAGGGATAAAGCCGTAACACCAAAATGATGGCCTTCATGAATTATTTTCATTGCAGGAAAATGATTTTTACAAACTTCTAAGCTGTCTTTGGAAGTAATGAGGATTTGATCAGGTTGTATTTGTTCCCATTTTCTCATTTCCGGAAAAACATAGCGGCTATAAAAATGTAATGCCCTTCCTTCATGAATACCGTAGATCCTTATGTCTTTTTTTGGTAGGTGCTGCTGGTCAATAATCTTAGCAGCTTCATTTCCTAGTTGGTATTGTAACACATTGGGATAAAAAGCCGTGTTCAAAAAAATGTTGACACCGGTAACCGTATAGATGGCGGCAATGAGTATGGTAGGTATTTGGCTTTTGCTAAGAATGATCAAGAAAAAGCCGATACCCCCTATCAATGCTAAAAGGAAAACCCAAATAGGAATTGCAGGGAATGGCCAAATCATTAATGCACAAACAGCAACCCACAGTATTAGAAAAAGAAAAGTATGGAAATAAAATAGAGGCTTTTTCCATTTACTAAACTCATCGGTATAAAATAGTTTGTATAAAAAATTAGCCGTTACAATAGAAGCCAGAGGAAAAACAACAAAAATATAATGTGGCAATTGCGCCTGACTTCTTGCCAGAATACAATAAGTAATTAAAAAACCACCATAACTCATCCACTCTTCTCCCTTTGCCAATAAGAACTTGCTTTTCCATAATTTGATAAAGCCACTAAAAAAGCCAATTAGAAATAGAAAAATCCAGGGAAGAAAACTCCATAACATATTCTCCAGCAAGAATGTGAAATGATTCATTTCATTAAAAACATTTTCACCAGTATATCGTCCAAAACTCTGTGTCCAGTAATAAAAACGCAGTCCCGATTGAATGGGTACACCATTGATCATTTTCCCGGGATGCAGATCAAACTGTTGGTAAAGTCCTACACTCATTGGTAAGAGCATCAAGGCGATAATGATAACACCTACTAAATATTCCCACCTGAAAAATTGTTTCCATTCTCTCTTTAAAATAAAGTGTGGTACAAATGCAAAAGCAGGCACCATCAATGCGATAGGACCTTTGGTCATCATGCCTCCGGCAATGGCAACAAATGCTAGAATAAAATGTTTCCAATGATTTGTCTGGTACCATGCCGCCATTTGCCAAAGACTAAGCGCCACCCAACCCATTAGCATCGTATCACATCGTACATCATGCGTTAATAAAAATATGGCTTGGGAAGAAGCCAGTACCAGGGCACTTAACCGTGCAATCGTTTTTTGATAAAAAAGTAAAGCCAATTGGTAAGTTGACCAGACCGCTATCATGGAAAATAAAAAGGAAGGAATGCGGTAGGCCCAGTCTGAAATGCCAAATATTTTCATGCTGATGGCAGACAACCAAAAAAGCATGGGTGGTTTATCCAGGTAATCATTACCCAGATCAAATACTTGCAGGAAGCTATTGTTTTCCAGCATTTCTCTGCTGATAGATGCATATTGCGATGCATCGATATCCATGAGTGGTATAAAAAACATACCACACATTGCAGTAATGAAACATATAAAAAGTAGAGAATAAAAGATCCTATTAGAAATCATGGTGGCTGAATTAATCGGTTGACATTTTAAAACTTCCAAAATAATGCAGGTAGGTCTTAGAGGTGATATAACCTATCAATGAACCCAATAGGCCACCACAAAGAATATCTAATGGATAATGTACCCCAACATATACCTGACCATAACTAATAGCAGCTGCCCAAACAAAGAATAGTCGGCTCCATTTTTTAAAAATGGGTTGCAATGTTAGCACTATAAACATGGCAAATCCAAAATGATTGGTAGCATGGGAAGAAGTAAAGCTATAACCGCCGGAACAATTGTTGAGTAATAAACGTACCTGATCCATAAAATAAGGATCACTGCATGGACGTGGCCTTGCCACTAAATTCTTAATAAGGTTACTGCTTAACTGATCAGTTAGCGTTAAAGTTATCACCACAAATAAGAGCCAGGAAACTGCTTTCTCCTTAAAATTCATGCTTACAAAAAGTATCAGAAAAAGATACAGTGGCACCCAAGTATTGGACTCTCTAAACCATGGATAAATGTTATCTAATATAGGATTTGTCCAAACCGTATTAATTTGTAGGAAGAGTTGGGTATCCCATTTGTTGAGCCATTCAAAAACGCCTTGCCAAAAACTGTTCAATAAGAGGGTTTGTTCCATTTGGGTAAAGGTACAGTTTGAAAAATTGTTTTAACAGCCCTAAAGCCAGAATATTTAACAGAAATACAGAACAAAAATCCTTGTCCGATTTCAGATAATTAATAATTTAGGATAATGAAAATCTCTTTTTTAGTCATATTATTTTCTGCCATCATTTCGAATGGTTATGCACAAAACGATGGCGAAAAAACAGCTGAAGAGAAAAAGAAAGCATTACAAGATGCTTTGCAGAATAGATTTATGTTAGAATCTCCCAACAGAACAATTCCTAATAAAACAATGCCCAATGGCGTAAAAATCATCCCCATTAAACCAATATACAAAGGGCAGAACAGTATGGGTTTTGACATATATGAATCGCCATTGGATAAAATGCCTATTTTAATGCCAGACAGCAGTTTTCAAGTGGTTATGCCCAATGCAGGTTTACAACCTACTATCAAATCATTAACCCTTACAGATAAGGCGACGCCAGATATTTTACCTAAAAAACCGTGGGAACCGCAACTATATGTTGTTCCCAAAAAGAAGAAACCTTGATCCTTATTTATTTGTTTTCTTTTGTGCAATGATGATCATTCTGGGCGATTTTTTTACATCGTATCTGTTCAATTGATAATCACCAAAAACTTCTTGCACCTGTAATCCTTGGTAAGCAAGCATCTCTGTAAAATCGCCCAATGAAAATTTAGCTACTCTTTCTGTATATAAATGTTTAGGTGTTCGGTTTTCCTGATCCATGATCTGGATCTGTTTAAAAAAATGGTCTTCATCCTGCCATTTTGTAATGAGGAAAGTAACGCCTTCCACTTCTGTTGTTTTTGATTTCTCCAATCTTTCTTCTTCGTAATGCACATTCAAATAATCGATCACAAAGCTGCCACCCATTTTAATCGATTGAGCAATGGTTCTGATGGCATTATCATGTTCCCTCCTTGTTCTGAAATATCCAAAGCTGGTGAAGAAATTAAAAGCGTACTGAAAATAATTGATCGAAAAAGGGAGTCGCATATCATGTACAAAAAAATGCAGGTTTTCCGTTTCGTCGATCTTTGCTTCTTCAATGGAAGCGAGGGAAAGATCGATCCCCGTAACATCAAATCCCAATTCAGCCAACACCTTGCTATGCCTTCCTTTACCACAGGCAATATCAACCATAGTTGATCCGGCAGGTGGTTGCAAATAATTAATAAGTGTACGAATGAAACGGAATGCCTCTTCATCATCCCGGTGTTGGTATAACAAATGATAATAATGCGAATTGAACCAACCCTTGAACCAGGCTTTTTGCGACATATCCTTCATGGTATGGCAAAATTAGGGACAAGGAGCAAACAAAAAATTTCTATTATGTTTGCATCCCAATAATTCAATTTTTCATGGCATTAATCAAGAGCATATCAGGCATCAGGGGCACCATAGGCGGAAAACCCGGAAATACATTGAGTCCATTGGATGTTGTTCGATTTACAGCAGCATATGGCACCATGTTACGCAATGAATCCAACAATAAGAAAGTGATCATTGGAAGAGACGGCAGAATTAGTGGCGAATTGGTACAAAGGCTGGTGATTAGTACATTAAATGCTTTGGGCTTGGATGTGATTGATCTTGGGCTTAGTACCACCCCTACTGTGGAAATGGCGGTGGTTTTTGAAAAAGCTGCCGGTGGCATTATTTTAACGGCTAGTCACAACCCAAAAGAATGGAATGCTTTAAAACTTTTGAACCACCAGGGCGAATTTATCAGTGCAGAAGCAGGGGCTCAGGTTTTGGATATTGCTGCCAGGGAAGATTTTGAATTTGCAGGCGTTGACCAATTAGGTACACATACTTACAATGAAAAACTTTTTCAACAACATATCGATGCCATTCTTTCTTATCCTTTGGTAGATATTGCTGCTATTAAAAAAGCAAAATTTAAAGTTGTGGTTGATGCTATCAATAGTAGCGGGGCCATTGCAGTACCCATTTTATTGAAAGCTTTGGGAGTAAATGATTTTACGGTTTTAAACAATGAGGTAAATGGAAAATTTGCACATAATCCTGAACCCCTACCCGAAAACCTGCTGGAATTATGCAATGAAGTAGTAAAACAAAAAGCAGATATAGGCATTGCCGTAGACCCCGATGTTGACAGGCTATGTTTTGTATGTGAAGACGGTTCGCTTTTTGGGGAAGAATATACTTTGGTGGCTGTTGCTGATTATATATTGAAACACAAAAAAGGTAATACCGTTAGTAATATGTCGTCAACACGTGCATTAAAAGATGTGACGATCAAACATGGTGGTATATATACACCCAGTGCTGTTGGTGAAGTAAATGTGGTAAGCAAGATGAAAGCGGTAAATGCTGTTATAGGTGGAGAAGGCAATGGGGGGATCATTGTACCTGATCTGCATTATGGAAGGGATGCGTTGATTGGTATCGCCTTATTTTTAACGCATTTGGCAAAAGAGAAAAAGTCTGTGAAAAAGCTTCGAAATACCTACCCGGATTATTTCATGAGCAAAAATAAAATTGAACTTACCCCAGGCTTTGATCTGAAAAAGATCTTTGATCATATTAAAAAGAAATACAAGAAAAATCCAATAAATACAGAAGACGGATTGAAGATAGAGTTTGAAAACGACTGGGTACATCTCCGTACCAGTAATACCGAACCCATTATCCGGATTTATGCTGAAAGCAATTTTGAAACCACTGCAGCCAATATTGCGCAAAAACTGATGAAAGATATTAGGGAAGCGATGTAATGAAATCAGAGTTAAAAGTTAAAAGTGAATAGTTAAAAGTTGTTGAAGAAAAAAAAGTGATTAAGTACAAAAAGTCCTAACTATTAACTTTTAACTATTAACTATTAACTTCCTCCCCTCCTCCCCAGTTGCCCTAATTTTCTTATTTTTGCCCACTTATGGAAAGAATTTACCTGGATAATGCAGCAACTACGCCACTCGACGCAGAGGTATTGGCAGCCATGATGCCTTATCTTACCACTCATTTTGGGAATCCCTCTTCCATTTATAGCTATGGACGTGAATGCAGAATGGCTATTGAAAACGCCAGAAAATCAGTTGCAAAAATTTTAAATGCGCACCCGGCAGAAATTTTTTTTACCAGTGGGGGTACAGAAAGCAGCAATACCGCAATAACAGCAGCAGTGCGCGATCTGGGCTGCTGCCATATCATATCTTCTGTAATTGAACACCATGCCACTACACATACCATTGAACACCTGAAAAAAACAGGTGAAGCAACTGTTAGTTATGTGAAGTTGTTAGCTAATGGACATATTGACCTGATTGACCTCGAACAACTTTTGGCTTCGTCCAATGAGAAGTGTTTGGTTACGCTCATGCATGCCAATAATGAAATTGGCAATATATTAGATATAGATGCAGTTGGAAATCTTTGTAAAAAATACCAAGCTATTTTTCACAGTGATACAGTTCAAACAGTTGGACATTTTCCTTTTGATCTCAGAAATACCCCTGTACATTTTATAACAGGTGCAGGCCATAAATTTCACGGACCCAAAGGTGTGGGCATCTTATATATTAATGAGAATGTGAAGATCAACCCACTGGTACATGGAGGAAGTCAGGAAAGAAATATGCGAGCAGGCACAGAAAACCTTTATGGCATTATTGGTTTTGCCAAAGCCCTGGAACTGGCTACCACTAACTATGCCAACGACAGAGCCCATATCAGTGAATTAAAGAACTACATGAAAGAACAATTGCAAACAGAGATACCAGGCGTAGGTTTCAATGGAGACCCGATGGGAAAAAGTTTGTACACTGTTTTGAGTGCCAGTTTCCCGAAATCTGAAAAGAGCGAAATGCTGCTATTTAACCTGGATATCAATAATATTTGTGCAAGTGGCGGAAGTGCCTGTACCAGTGGTGCAGATCAGGGCTCACATGTAATAAGGGCCATTAATAACAATCCCAATCAGGTAACTGTGCGCTTTTCATTCAGTAAGCATAATACTGCCAAAGAAATAGATCAGGTAGTTGCCAAGCTGAAAGAGATCATCTAACTGATATTCAAATGATGGATATTTTATAACACAAATCAAACTATGAAAAAAATTAACACCTGGCTACTCGTTTGCAGTTTATCATTGATACTTTTTTCCTGCAAAACCACCGTATCCATGATTGGATTTTGGGCAAACAAAGACAAGCCAGCACCAGATCATAAAAGAAGTTTATTCATTATGGTTCTTACTGCAGATCTGCATGTAAGAGATGTGATGGAAACTGACCTGAAAGCAGCAGCTATTAAAAATGGCAATAAAGCCATTACTAGTATTGAAGCTTTAGGACCCATGAATGTTGGAAAGAAATTTCCGGCTGATGCCATTTTGAAAAAAATTCAGGAACTGGGTATGGAAGCCATTTTTACAGTAGCTGTAAAAGATATCAATACGGAAAGTCGGTATGTACGGGCTTCTGAATCTTATTATAATCCAGTAAATAATTATAATTATTATGGCAATTTTGGTAGCTACTATGGTAATTACTGGGGTGGAACAGGCATTGTAATTGGAAGTGGATTAACGGAAGTAACACCTGGTTATACACTGGAGAAAAAAACCTATTATTTGGAAAGTAATTTATATGAAACTTCCACTCAGGATTTACTCTTATCTATACAAACAAAAGCCGTAGATCCTGATTCAATAAATAAAGCAAGTAAAGAATACACCAGTAAGCTTGTGTCTTTAATTAGTACTGAACGAAAGTTACAAAAGAAATAAGTAGCATCAATTAAGCTGCCCTTGATTCTTGCAAATAGTATCGCAAAAATCAAGGGCATTTGTATGTAAAAAATAAAAGGAATTATCGATAATCATCTTCATTGAAATCCTCACCTTCTGTATCCAAATTCATGGAACCCAGATTCATCATACTTCCCATTAGGTCTTTGAATTCAATTTTTCCATCTATTACTTTTTTACTAATGATAGAATAAGTGGCTAGTCCATGTAAAACAAATTCCATCAATAACGCATTTTCTTTCTCATTGGCATGCGGGTAGTATTTTTTTACAAAACCATAGAGACCATCAACCTTGTATAATGCTGCAATTTTTTCTGCGTCTTTCAGATCCATGAGCATATCCAAATGATTGCCCGCATCAAACCAGCGGGTGATAGATTTATAAGGATTCTCTGGTTCCTTTTCATCAGCAGATTTCTTACCCGTTACTCTTTTCTTCTTAACCTGCTCTGGATTGGGGAAATATTGAACAAACTGTGTACGAATGGATTTGTCTAAAAGGTTTACAGCAACCTGATAAGGCCCTTCCTGTTCACCTTCGTATACCAATTCTATCTTACCGGTAATAGATGGAATGATGCCTGACAAATCGCTCACCCAAACCTGTGTTTGCTTTTCGTTATGTATAATGGCTCTTCTTTCTGCACTACTTATTGCATTTTCAAAAGCAGCAATTGTTAAACGGGCACTAACCCCGCTTTTTTTGTCAACATATTCATTTGACCTTGCTTCAAATGATACCTGCTCAATCAATCGTTTGATAAGATCACTTACTAAGACCATTTCTTTCTGAACCGGCAATATGTTTGCTTCTTGTTCTGTAATTGCCAGTGAGGTTTCAATATCCTTTGGGTAATGGGTTAATATCTGGCTTTCAATACGGTCTTTTAAAGGCGTAACAATACTTCCACGATTGGTATAGTCTTCCGGATTGGCTGTAAAGACAAATAAAATATCCAGGGGCATTCTTAATTTAAATCCTCGAATCTGGATATCACCTTCCTGCAGGATATTGAATAAAGCTACCTGAATTCTTGCCTGCAAATCGGGTAATTCATTGATCACAAAAATACCCCTGTTACTTCTGGGGATGATACCGTAGTGTATCACTTTTTCATCGGCAAAACTAAGTTTCATATTTGCCGCTTTAATAGGGTCGATATCCCCAATTAAATCTGCAACACTTACATCTGGTGTTGCCAGTTTTTCGCCATAGCGCTCAGAACGATGAACCCATTGAATGGGTGTATCATCTGCATGTTCTGCTATCTGGTCTTTTGCAAATTTACTCAGCGGATTTAATGGATCATCATTCACTTCACTACCGGCAACGATTGGAATATATTCATCCAACAATTCAATCATCTGTCTTGCCATCCTGGTTTTTGCCTGTCCCCTTAATCCCAGAAAAAGAATATTATGTCTGCTTAATAGCGCCCTTTCCGTATCAGGAATTACTGTGTCCTCATACCCAAGAATTCCCTCAAATGGATTTTCTTTATTACGTATAGTTTGAATAAGGTTTTGCCTGATTTCCTCCTTAACAGTTTTAGTAATATATCCTGCCTTTTTTAATTGCCCTAAGGTTTTTACTTTTCTTATGTCCATATTGAAATGATAATAATATTAAACGCAAATACTGTTGAAATAATTTTTTTCCACATACACCAACCCAAAACTCAAGACCCTAAACCCAAAACTTTCTCAATACACAGTCTTTCTTTTACCGCTTTCAAAGTCTTTGAAAATGAAGGAACCCAATTTATCAAGCGACGCAAAATAGGCTTTGCCATTATTCATTTCAGTAAACTCCTGTACAAAATTTTGTAAATAAGGATCTGAAGCGATCATGAAAGTTGTAATAGGAATTTTCAATTTCTTGCATTGGGCAGCCAGGTTGATACAGCGGTTTACCACTTTTCTGTCGAGACCAAAACTGTTCTTATAATATTTCTTGCCGATCTTTAAACAAGTAGGTTTACCATCCGTGATCATGAAAATCTGTTTGTTAGGATTTTTTCTTCTACGCAATAAATCCATTGCTAACTCCAATCCTGCAACTGTATTAGTATGATATGGCCCTACCTGTAAATAAGGAAGGTCTTTGATCTCTATACTCCAGGCATCATTACCGAAAACAACAATATCAATAGTGTCTTTGGGATATTTGGTGGTGATGAGCTCGCTCAATGCCATGGCCACTTTTTTGGCAGGGGTAATCCTGTCTTCTCCATAGAGAATCATAGAATGAGAAATATCGATCATCAAAACGGTAGACGTCTGTGTTTTAAAATCACTTTCCCTTATCTGCAGGTCATCCTCCTGCATAAAAAAACTATCTACCCCATGATTGATCTGGGCATTTCGGATACTTTCGGTAAAATCTATTTGCTCCAGCATATCACCAAACTGAAATGGCCTGGTATCCGGGTTTATTTCATCTCCTTGCCCTGGCTTGAAGGTCTGGTGATTACCTTGTTTTGATTTTTTTAATTTACCGAAAATCTCTTCCAGACTTTTTTTACGGATGGTTTGTTCTGATTTGCCGGTTATTTTAAAACTGCCATCCTGCGGGTTTTCCTGCATGTAGCCGTTTTGCGTCAGGTCTTCAATAAAATCGCCCATGCCATAAGCATCATTGGTTAACATGTATTGCCTGTCAAGTTCATTCAACCAATTTAAAGCCTCACTGGCATCACCATTGGTATAGGTGAGTAATTGCATGAAAATATCCAGCAACTGTTCAAATTTGCTTTTGCCATCGGCATTGGGGTCAAAATTTGCGAATCGGTGTCCGATCATTTGTGTAAACTACTAAAAAAATAGAATGGATAAATCAAGTATCTATACTAATAACCAACTAATAACAGAAAGGTTGTATAGGTATAAAAAGAAAGCCGGGTAATCTACCCGGCTCTCCTATTATCTAACTAAGAATATTTATTTTTTAACACCCTCTGAAGCAGCTTTGCCGGTATCAGCAGGTGTCATTAATTTACCAGGTATTTGTATACGCGGATTATACATGGTTTCCATCTGCTTCATACCCTGCAGATAGTTTTCGGCAGCTCGTTTCTCGTCGGACATATTTTCTGCCTTATCGCCACTTAAACTATTATAATAAAGTACCTGTTGTTGCAGATCGGTCTGAACTGACTTGCTTACCTTATCAGAAAGTTCTTTTGCCTCAGCCATATAACAGGCTTCGAGGAATAAGAGAGAATTCCTGTTATGAAAATTTCCACGACTAACCATTCCGTATCCAAAATTGGATTGATCGATCATTTTATCAGCTTTCTCCAACACTTTTCTCGCTTCTTCTTTTCTTCCTTTAGAAACCAGGTCCATAGCCAGTTCAGCATAAGAAGAACGAATGGTATTCAGGTGTCTGCGGTTTTCTTCATCAAAGTATACACCTTTTACATTGGCATTACCAAACGTAAACTTATTCATGGCCTTATCAAGCATCCAATTGGTATTTACCTGACTGTTTTCAACAGGCACTAAACGATAACTTAAACCATCTCTGCGGATATATTTATCAAACCCAAGTTCTGCACTAGGATTGGTAAAATAAATTGGTCGATTCCATTTGTTAGCAGCGATGATATTTAATAAGGCTAAGTCATTTTTAACCAATGCGCCCTTAGGAATATCAAAACGCATTTCGTTCACAACACTATCATTGGCATTTACGGTACCATTCTTTAATACAAAAGCCTTGTCAACAGGTACAGAAACCCTTTTAACAGGATAGGTATTCAAAGGATCACCACCTCTGGAATCATCAACTTTAGTTGGATCATCACTACCTACATAATTCTTCATCAAATCATACAGATCATAATACCTGTCTTCCGGAATTTCTGGTCTGGGTTTGTATAAGATATAATCACGTTTACCGCCTTCAATTTGTTCGGGTGTCCAGATCACATCAATTGGGTCGCTCTGGTTTACTTTATAACGGAGTTCATTAATATACCAGTCGATCCCTAATAAACTAAAATTTACGACACGCACATCCTGACGAATACCTTCCACTTCTTGGGCATACCAGAGCGGATAAGTATCGTTATCGCCATAACTAAACAGAATAGCATTGGGTGCACAACTTTCCAGGTAATTTCTGGCAAGGTCTCTGGGTAATTCTTTTTTGCTTCTATCGTGGTCATCCCATTCCTGCTGTGCCATTAAAACAGGTACTGCCAATAAGCAAATGAATGTAGCCAAAACAGCGGCTGTGGTTTGCGCTAATTTAATAGACCCAAACCATTCTTTCACTTTCAAAACCCCGAGTCCAATCCATACGGCAAAAGCATAAAAACTTCCAACATAGGCATAGTCCCTTTCACGTGGCTGGTAACCGGCCTGGTTAAGGTATAAGATGATTGCAAATCCTGTAAAGAAGAATAATAACATATTGATAGCTCCATCTTCCCTACTTTTTTTGAAATGGAAAAAGAGTCCGAGTAGTCCGAGTATAAAAGGCAATGCAAAAAGCTTGTTATGTGCTTTATTGTTTTTCAGGCTATCAGGCATTGCGCTTTGATCGCCATATATCAGGTTGTCGATAGGCAAACCGGTTATCCAGTTACCATCACGAACATTACCTGCAAACAAACCCTGGTTATCATTTTGTTTTCCGGCGAAATTCCACATGAAATAGCGGAAATACATCCAATAGATTTGATAGCCCATGAAGAATTTAATATTATCAGCCTGAGTTGGGGCGCGCTCATATTTGCCATCTCTGGTTTTATTAATACCTAAGTAGTAAGCATAATAATCGGCATGGTTTTGATCATTGCTAGGATCCCATACACGGGGGAAAGCCATCTTGTCTTCCGCCATGTAAACATATTTTCTGTCGGGTCCAATTTCAATATACTTATCTCTCGCCTTCTGGTAACGCATACCGGTACTTTTAAGATCTACCGGATCGGAAGTAAATTTCTGACCATAAAAAAGAGGAAAATCTCCGTATTGGTCACGACCAAGATAACCAACCAAACTAATGGGATTATCTACATTGTACATGTCAACAGATGGATTGGCATTACTGCGAATCATAGTTGTAACATAGGTACTATAACCCACTAACATAAAAACAATGCACCATACACCTAAGCGGAGATAAGCCCATGATTTTTTGGCTGCAATTTTTAAGGCATACCAAAGAATGGCGGCTACTAAAACAAAGAAGAATGTAAAGCCTGAGAAAAATGGTAAACCAAAGCCATTTACAAAATATCGGTCGAAAGTACCCGCCAGTTTCACGGTATACTGAATAACACCCACTTGTACGATACCAACGATGATACAACCAATAGCGAAAAATATATAAGTACCTCCATGAACTGCCTTATCTCCCTTACTTAATTTTTCAATCAGGAAAAGGAAGGTAATAGCTAGAATGGTACCCAAAAATACCAGTCCGGCAACCGTACCATCCATAGGAATATTTTCATTGGCTTCGGAAGAAGCTGCTACCAATGCACCAATAAAGGCCAATCCACCACCTATTGCTGCGAGGCGGATGAACCATTTACGTAAAATTGTATAATTAAAACTTGCTCTTCTGCGGAAATAGTAAACCATCACAATAGCCGGAATGGTTAATAAGTTCAATAAGTGAACACCTATGGACAATCCCATCAGAAAGAATATAAAAACGATCCAGCGATCAGCTCCTGGCTCATCGGCATGGTTTTCCCATTTCAAAATGGCCCAGAAAACAATAGCAGTAAAGAAGGAAGACATCGCATAAACTTCACCTTCTACGGCACTGTACCAGAAAGAATCACTGAAAGTATAAGCTAGCGCACCAACGGCACCAGCACCCATGATAGACCAGATCTGGGAAGTACTGATCAAATCAGTGGTCTTCACCAGCATTATTTTACGGGCAAAATGGGTAATTGTCCAAAAAAGGAAAAGTATGGTAAAACCACTAGCCAGCGCACTCATTACGTTCACTGCTTTGGCAGCGGTTAAGGGATTATCCCCAAACATAACGATGAAAACCCTTCCCATCATCACAAAAAGCGGGGCACCTGGCGGGTGAGGAATTTGTAATTTAAAACAACTACTAACAAACTCACCGCAATCCCAGAAACTTCCCCCAGCCTCGGAGGTCATAATGTACACGGTGCAGGCAATCAGGCAAACTACCCATCCAATAAGGTTATTGATCTTCGTAAACTGCATTGGTTTTGGTTTTTTAAGACTGGCAAACATACCTTAATAATTGTAAAATGGAAAATGAGGATGTGGGATTTATAGAATTTAAGAAAACCTTATATCTGTTTGTGGTTTGAAGTCTGTGGTTTGTGGTTGTTTAAGGTTATCAAAGACGAGAAACCACAGACTACAGACCACAAACTACAAACCGAGTTCCTATCTTTGCCTCCCATGACAAATAAACGTTCTGTTGCCTTTCATACATTGGGTTGTAAACTCAATTTTTCGGAAACTTCTACTATTTCCAGGATGCTGGAATTAGAAGGGTTTGAAAAGAAGGATTTTGAAGGGTTGGCAGATGTGTATGTGATCAATACCTGCTCCGTTACAGATAACGCAGACAAAGAATGCCGGCAACTGGTTAGAAGGATTCAGCGAAAAGCACCGGATAGTTTTGTAGTGATAACAGGCTGTTATGCCCAGTTAAAACCCAAAGAAATTTCTGAAATACCGGGTGTAGACCTAGTTTTAGGTGCTTCAGAGAAGTTCAATATTGTGCAACACCTCAGCGATTTGACCAAAGGAGAAACTGCAAAAATTTGCAGTTGCGATATTGAGGAACTGAGCGGTTTTAATGCCTCCTATTCTCAAAATGACCGTACACGCACTTTTTTAAAAGTGCAGGATGGATGTGATTATAATTGTTCATTCTGTACCATTCCTATGGCCAGGGGTAAAAGCAGGAGTGATAGTATTGATAATGTGCTTGTGCATGCCCATAAATTGGCTGCTGATGGTGTAAAGGAAATTGTGCTTACCGGTGTTAATTTAGGCGATTTTGGCAAGGGTGCAGATGGTAACGCAAAAGATGGAGAAGATTTTTTTGGACTTGTAAAAGCATTGGATAAGGTTTCAGGAATTGAACGCTACCGAATCTCTTCTATTGAGCCCAATCTGCTTACCAATGAGATCATCGAATATGTAGCCAACAGCAATAAGTTTATGCCGCATTTTCATATCCCCCTGCAAAGTGGCAGTAATGAGATCCTGGCTTTGATGAGAAGACGCTACAGAAAAGAACTATATGCAGAGCGAATTGCACTCATCAAAAAACTGATGCCCCATTGTGCCATTGGCGTAGATGTGATTGTAGGTTTTCCGGGTGAAACAGCAACGCATTTTTCTGAGACACAGGATTTTCTTCATTCGTTGGACATATCCTATCTCCATGTATTTACATATTCCGAAAGGGATGCAACCAAAGCATTGGAGATCAAACCAGTTATTCCGATAGCGATTAGAAATGAAAGAAATAAAATTCTCCGTAACCTTTCTTACAAAAAGTTGCAATACTTTACAGCAGCCCATAACGGACAAAAAAGAAAGGTATTATTTGAAGGATTTGAAAAGAATGGGATGATGGAAGGCTATACAGATAATTATATCAGGGTTTCTACACTGTTTAGAAAAGAGTGGGTGAATGCAATTGTAGATTGGGATTTATGATGGAATGAATGATTGAGTGATAGAATGATAGTATGATAGAATTTCAAGAATTAGATAGGGGATAAATATTCGGCAGGGAATTCTACTACCATGATCTGTCCGAGGCTTTCCAGTTTTACATAGACCTTCTTTTTCCCACCGCGTAAAACAGTGCCTTCATTACCCATAAATACACCGTGATTTACCAGGATCCTGGTTTCTTCTTTAAACCCTTCTTGTGATAAAATATAAATGCTGGCATCTTTTTCGGCAAGATAGTTTTTGATGGATTCAACTTCCGCATCTTTGATAACGGCTGGCTTTCCGAGATAGTAAACAAAATTCAATACGCCATCCGTCATCAATACCCTTGACTTTTCTGTTTCCTCAATATTTACGAAAACATAAGATTTGAAAAGAGGGTCATCAATCACTTTTTTCCTATCGCTCCATTGTCTTTCTACTTTTTGCAAGGGACACCAGCTATCAATTCCTTTCTTCTTCAATGAAGCATCGATCTTTTTTTCCCAACGCGGTTTTGTATATACCGCATACCATTTCTTCTTAACTGGCTGCATCCACTACCGTATTTAAAACAAGAAAATAATATCAAAGGTACCGTTACTTCAGCACAGTTTGAACTTGAATATGCACCAATTCACTTACCAGGTTTACAGTTTCATTGATATGCATATCCGATTTCAAAGATTTTAGCCAGGCCTGGTAGCGCTCTCCTTTCTGTACATCAGGATTATTGTAGAACTTATCCTTGTCGGCTTCCAATGCTTTTACATCCATTTCTGCTTTGCTTTTCAGCAGGGTATTGTTTTGGTTAACGGTAGAAATGATCTGTTTTTGCCTTGCACGAAACTTATCGATATGCAAACTAACCGGCATCTCTGCATTCTTAGCGAGCCATTGCAGGTTACTATTTAATAAGTTAAGCGATGCATTGCTTTTTATTTTCTCATTTTCTTTACTGATCACCTGATCAAAAGGTGCACTGCCATCCCATTGTTTGATAGCAATCTTTGGAATTTCATCATAAGGCAATGAGCCGGGATTATCTTTTTCGCGGCCTTTATAATATTCCAATGCATCTGGTAAAATAATATCCGGAACTATCCCTTTCAATTGCGTAGAACCGCCGTTTACACGGTAAAACTTTTGAAAGGTTAAAGTCATTGCTCCTAAATCAGTTCTACCACTATACAGATCATTGCGATTACCAAAGGGAATGGTTCTTTGCACTGTTCCTTTGCCATAAGTAGACGTGCTACCGATGATCACACCTCTTTTATAATCCTGTATAGCACCTGCAAAAATTTCACTTGCAGAAGCACTGAATTCATTCACCATTACGGCCAATGGGCCATCGTATAAAACAGATTCATCATTATCGCGCCAGGTATCTTTATCAACCTTACCACTTCTTTCTTTTACCTGAACCACCGGACCACTTTTAATAAAGAGACCCACCATTTTAACTACTTCATAAAGAGAGCCCCCACCATTGTTTCTTAAGTCGATAACAATGCCCTTTACATTTTCGGCTTTCAGTTTTTCTACTTCTTTGGCTACATCATCAGAACAATGATGCCCATTGATATCTTCAAAATTGGCATAGAAATCAGGTAAAGAAATATAGCCAATTTTGTCATTTCCGTTTTGAACAACCACACTTTTCGCATAGCCTTCGTCCTGCACAACTTTTTCCCTTACCATGGCTACTACTTTGATAGAGCCATCCTGCTTCTTAATGGTAAGTCTTACTTCTGTTCCTTTATTCCCACGTATTAGTTTAACAGCATCCTGGGTATCAAAACCTGCAACATCAACTGGTTCATCCTTACCCTGTGCTACTTTTATGATCACATCATTCACAACAATATCACCCGATTTCCAGGCTGCACCACCTGTAACAACACTCGCGATCTTGATACCATAATCATCTTTGGTTAATTGCGCACCTATGCCGTAAAATTCACCACTCATTCTTTCATCAAAAGCTCTTTTTTCCTGTGGCGGGAAATAATCACTGTGTGGATCCATGAAATTGGTGATCACATTAACAAAGGAATTGAATCGCTCATCATCTTTATAGGTACTTCTGATCCTGTCGTAGTTATCATTCATGATCTTTAAAACCCTACCTCTTGCTTCTCTTTCTAATGTAGAGTCTGCTTTTACCACAAAGTCTTTCTGCCCCTTGTTCTTCTCACGGGTATCCTGCAGGTCAACATATCTTTCCAGACTATAATACTTTAGTTTTTTTCTCCAGCGGTCTTTTCTTTCTTCCAGATCTGTAGGATAAGCTAATTTATCTCCATCTAGTTCAGCAGACTCTTCTTTGGTAAACTCAAATGGTTTGGAAAGTATCTCTTTGTACAAAGCAGTAACTTCAGCAATACGTCTATCATATAAAGTATTGATGGCAGGCACGAATTCAATAGGACCTCCATGGATCTCATCATCAATAGTGGTTTCATATTTTTTCAAAGAAGCAATATCCGCTTGAGTAAACAGAGATTTATCACCATCCAGTTCTTCCAGGAACTTTTTAAATACCTGTTTCGAAAAATCATCATTGATCATTTTCGGACTGTAATGCAATTCTTCCAAAATTGACCCTACACTGGTAAGCAATCGCTGCCTTTGCGTTATTACAATATCAGATCCGCCCAGCCCTGAATTCTTGAAAGCGAAAAATAATCCGCCAAATAAAACGATGGCCAGCAACAATATTCCTTTTCTACTCTTCATAAATTGCTTGAATTTTTGCATGATAAGTACCAAAAATAACTTAAAAACAGGTTTTGCACATCATCCGTTCATCCCAATTAACAAAGGTTTTCTTGGAACTTTTACAAAAAGGTATAAAATCAGTACTCCATGAAGTTGTTTTGCCTTATTTTTGCCGTCCATTAAAAACGGAGGGCGTAGCTCAGTTGGTTAGAGCGTCAGTTTGTGGCACTGAAGGCCGGGGGTTCGAGACCCCTCGCTCTCCCAGATAAAACCTATAAGGGGTTCCTTATAGGTTTTTTAAATTATAGTACATGCATTTTGGTTTATTCTTAATTCCTCTTCTTTCTGCTTTTATAGGTTGGTTTAGCATAAAATTTGCCATCTATTTGATTTTCAGACCAATAGAAAGGATTACTTTCTTAGGATTTCGCATACAAGGCTATTTTCCAGCGCATCAGGATACTATTGCCGAAAAACTGGGACAAACCATTGGAGAAAATTTTGCTGCTTCTCTTAATATGGAACAAAAAATGGCAGATCCTGCTCACCTGGAAAAGCTTTTACCAATAATTGAAGAACATATTGACCATTTTCTAAAGGAAAAACTACCTAAACAGATGCCTGTAGTGAGTATGTTCATTGGCGAAAAAACCATTCATGAGTTGAAAACGCTTTTTTTGAATGAATTGAAAGATCTGTTTCCGGTAATTATGAAGCATTATGCTGGAAATCTTGGTTCGGGAAAAGAAATTTCGGTTATGATCAAAGAAAAAATTAAGCAGATTTCACCCGAAAACCTGGAAAGAGTGCTGATGCAAACCCTGCTACCTGCCATCAATAAGGCAAGTTTATTAGCCGCCATATTGGGTTTATGCATCGGTTTTATCCAAGTTTTAATTGCCTGGTTACTGTAATGACCGATAATATAGGGTGGTCACCGAATAATCGGCCTTTTCTACCCCCCCTCTTTCAACTTTACCCACTCAAAATTGTCTTATTACCGTTGATGTAATGAAAAGGGTGGTTCATCCGCTTACATCGCAACTTTGCATTATATAATACGAAAAATTATCATGAGAAACATTTTTACCATTATTACATTGAGTTTTTTAAGCCTGACTGTTACAGCACAAATGCCAGGAGGTATGAGACCAGGCGGTGCTGCTTCCCAGAACATGAATATGGGGCATTTTTATGGAAAACTCGTTGACAGTAAAACCAACAAAGCCATTGAATCTGTAACCGTACAGTTAACAGGCAATAAGTTTGATACTGTTACCAAGAAAATGAAAGAGGTAATTCTCAATACGATGATTACCAAATCCAACGGTAATTTCAGTTTTGACAACCTGCCTGTTTTCGGTAATTTTAAATTGAAAATCAGCGCATTAGGTTATAAGGCGCAGGTTAAGACCATCAGTTTTGGATTGAAAATGCCTGCTGGCGGTGCTGGAGGTGGAAATATGCAACAAATGCTGGCAATGGTTGATAAGGACCTGGGAAATATTAAAATGGAAGTTGACGCAACAGATTTGGGTAATGTTACAGTTACCTCTACTTCAAAGCCACAATTTGAGATGGGTATCGACAGGAAAATTTTCAATGTTGATAAAAACCTGGTGAGTACCGGACAAACTGCTACAGAGATCATGAAAAATATCCCTTCTTTAAATGTGGATATTGATGGTAATGTTACTTTAAGAAATGCCAGTCCTACCATTTTCATCGACGGCAGACCAACAACCTTAACCCTGGACCAGATTCCTGCAGACATCATTGATAAAGTAGAATTGATCACCAATCCTTCCGCTAAATATGATGCATCAGGCGGTAATGCAGGTATCCTGAATATCGTTTTGAAGAAAAACAAAAAAAGTGGTTATAATGGTGGATTAAGAACAGGTATAGATTCCCGATACAAATTTAACCTGGGTGGTGATTTGAATCTCCGTCAGGAGAAATTCAATTTCTCTTTGAGTGGTAATTATAACCAACGTAAGTCATTAGGTACAGGTATTACTGACAGAGATAATTTATTAACCATCCCCAGCAAGGTTTATAATACTAGTAACAGTGAAAACAATGGTTATTTCCGGTTTTTAAGAGCTGGTCTGGATTTTTTTATTGATAATAGAAACACCATTTCAGTAGCAGGAAATTTTGTGAAAGGAAAGTTTGAAAGTGAGCAAACACAGAAAGTTGATTCTACTGTAAAATCAATTTTTTCATCTTATAATATCATCAAGACGAATAGTGATATGATGTTTGAAAATGTCGGAACGCAGTTGAGTTATAAGCACAATTTTGCTAAAAGCGGCCACGACATATCTGCAGATTTCAACTATAATTCCAGTAAAAACGACAATGCATCTTTTATTAATACACAGACTTATTATCCAGATAATAGTTTTAAAGGAAAAGCATTACAACAAAAAACTTTGGGTGGTGGTAGTTCTAAGAACTATACCATGCAGCTTGATTATGAAAACCCTATTACAGAAGACAATAAGATTGAAGCAGGTGTTAGAACAGCAATCAGGGATTTTTCTAATTTAAGCGATCAGTATGTTTACGATTATACTACAAGTGATTATATTCTAGTTCCAAGAATCAGTAACAAATATAAATTTCATGATGTAGTATCAGCAGGTTATGCTACCTATACTTTTAAAGTTAAGAATTGGAATTACCAGTTAGGTTTAAGAGCCGAAAGTTCCAGCTATACCGGTACTTTATTGAATAATAAAGGAACTGATTCAGCAACTTTTGAGGTAAACTATCCTTTAAGTCTTTTCCCTAGTGCTTTTGTAACCTACAAAATGGATGAAAAGCAGGATTTCCAACTGAACTATTCCAGAAGGATCAATAGACCTAATTTCTTTCAGTTAATGCCTTTCCCTGATTATACTGATCCACAAAATATCAATGTAGGTAATCCGGGCCTTAGACCAGAGTTCACCAATTCATTTGAAGTATCTTATAATAATGCTTACAAGAAAGGTTCTAATTTTCTGGCAACCGTATTCTTCAAACATACTACCGACCTGATTACACGTTATGTGTTCAGAGATAAAAATGGTTTAGGAACAGGCGATAGTGCTTATTTTAATACGTATATCAACGCTGATTACAGTTACACTTATGGTGTTGAATTAACCAATAAAATTCCAGTGAACAAATGGTGGGATCTTACGGTAAGTTTCAATCTCTTCAATTCTAAGATCAATGCAACCATACCCGGACAGGATCTGAGCAATTCACAAGTTAGCTGGTTTGCCAAAATGAACAACAATTTTAAAATTGCCAAAGGCTGGAGCTTACAGTTTAGTGGCGATTACCAGGCCAAAACAGTGTTACCTCCAAACTCTGGTGGTGGCGGACGTGGTGGCGGAGGTGGCGGTGGTATGTTTGGCGGACCTCAGCCAAGCTCTCAGGGATATAACCTGCCACGTTATGGCATAGATATGGCGTTAAGAAAAGACTGGACCTGGAAGAATGGCCAAAGTGGCTCACTTACTTTTAGCATGAATGATGTATTTCGTACGCAAGTATTCAGGTCATATTCAGAAAGTACTTACTTTACACAGAATAGCGAAAGAACTCGTGACCAGCAGGTATTACGTATCAATTTCAATTACCGTTTTGGTAAATTTGATGCTACCCTCTTCAAACGTAAGAACACCAAATCAGACGGTGGTGGAGGCGGAATGGATATGATGCAGCAGTAGGATGGTTTTGAGTTTTGGGTTTTGAGTTTTGGATTAAGAGTTAAAAGTTAATAATTAAAAATAGCCGCTAGAAATCTCTAGCGGCTATTTTATTAAAGAAAGATCCTTAGTAATTCTTTTAACCACAAACTCAAAACCCAAAATTCAAAACTGTCTCCTATCTGTTCTTTCCTGTTAACATCGGTACAAAAGAAAACTGTTCGAAGGATTCTTCGGTAGTAGTGCCATCGGGCATTTTGGTGATGCGGAGCATGCGTTGAACATTACCTTCATCTACGGGAATCACCATCATTCCGCCGGGTTTCAATTGCTGAATTAATTTAGGGGGTATAAAAGGTGCTGCGGCCGTTATAATGATCTTATCGAATGGGGCATAAGTAGGTAAACCTTCAAAGCCGTCGCCAAAGAAGAATTTAATATTGGGGTATTTTTTTTTGAAAAAATAATCCTTTTGCAGGTCGAATAATTTTTTCTGCCTTTCAATAGTAAAGACACGGGTACCCAATTCAGCTAATATGGTAGTTTGGTAGATACTGCCTGTGCCAATTTCCAATACTTTTTCTGAACGTTTGATTTGTAATAATTGGGTTTGATAAGCTACAGTATAGGGCTGAGAAATGGTTTGTGATTCACCAATAGGAAAGGCCCGGTCTTCGTATGCGATCTTATCAAAGGCAGAATCAAGAAAAAAATGACGGGGAATGGTATTGATGGAAGCTAAAACCGTTTCATCGGTAATACCTTTTTCACGAAGCAGATCAATTAGTTTTTTGCGTAAACCTTTGTGCTGGTATGTATCCTCGTATATTCTCATTGCTTAGCGAATATACATCTTAGAATGAAGCACTAAATACACGAATAGGGAGGTGCATAAAGAAAAGATCAGTTAGAAGTTATTAAGATAAATAACAAAGGGTTTCAAAAAATGCAATGACGCATTGATTTTGAAACCCTTCAATAGGTAAGCCTATTTCAAATGCATATCTGCAATAATGCCTTTGATTTTGTTTTCCAGCAAAGCGAAAGTAGCGTCAAATGATTCCTTATTGGCCAGCTTGGTTTGTACGCTGAAATAAAATTTGATCTTGGGTTCTGTTCCGGATGGTCTTGCAGAAATTTTAGATCCATCTTCTGTTACAAACTGCAATACATTGCTTTTAGGCAATTCTATTTTCCAGCTCTCCCCTGTTAACAGGTTGGTACCCTTCTGCAATTGATAATCCAACAAAGTATGCACTTTAGCACCATTGATGATAGCAGGAGGATGGCTACGATAACCTTCCATCATTTCAGCAATTTCTTTTTGTCCGTTCATGCCCTTCTTGGTTATGCTGATCAGGTTTTCATAATAAAACCCATAACGGATGTACATGTCGATCATTTTATCAAAAAGGGTTCTGCCATTTTCCTTTTCATAAGCTGCCATCTCACACATTAATGCAACCGCACTTACTGCATCCTTATCCCTGATTTGATTACCAATCATCAAACCAAAACTTTCCTCTCCACCTATTACATAATTTTTTTGTCCATCCAGTTCCTTGATCTTTTCTGCGATCCATTTAAATCCCGTTAAAACATTATAGCAGGCAACATCATATTCCCTGGCCACTTCATTGATCATTTCGGTGGTAACTATAGTAGAAATAACCATATCATTGGGTTGTGCAATGCCTTTGGCTTTCCGGGCTTCCATCATATAATTAAATGCCAATACAGCCGTTTGATTGCCATTCATCAGCACCCATTCACCTTTATGGTTTTTCACACCAATACCCACCCTGTCTGCATCGGGATCGGTTCCTAAAAGGATGTCAGCATCCAGCTCTTTGGCCTTCTTCAACCCAATACTCATGGTTTCGCTCTCTTCCGGATTGGGATAAATAACGGTTGGAAAATCTCCATCAGGTGTTGCCTGTTCTTCCACAATGGTTACCTGCGTAAAACCAAAACGTTTTAATACTTCTGGCACCAGGGTAATTCCTGTTCCATGAATTGGGGTATACACAATCTTCAAATCATGTTGCTTGGCTATCACATCAGGATAAACACTCAATCCTTTCACCATATTCATATAATCATTATCCATGGAAGCACCCATCAATGAAATGAGGGATGAACCACCTTCCCATTTCACTTCATCCACACTGGTAATGGCTTCTACTTCTTTGATCACATTGCCATCATGCGGAGGCACCAATTGTCCTCCATCATTCCAATAGGCTTTATAACCGTTATACTCTTTAGGATTATGGGAAGCTGTACAAACCACGCCTGCCTTGCATTGCAGCTTACGGATGGCAAAACTTAATTCAGGTGTGGGACGCAGTGCTTCAAACAAATAAACTTGTATGTTATTAGCTGCAAAAACATGCGCTGTTGTTTCGGCATAAAAGCGACTATTGTTCCTGCTATCATGCGCAATGGCTACAGAAATTGCCTCGCCTTTGTAGGTTTTCTTGAGGTAATTGGCAAAGCCCTGTGTGGCCATACCAATGGTATATTTATTGATACGGTTGGTGCCTACACCCATCAACCCGCGTAACCCTCCGGTGCCAAACTCGAGATTCCTGTAAAACGCATCAGCTAGCTCTTCCGGAGCTTCCTTCCCTAATTTTATGATCGCATCTTTTGTTGCCTGATCATAATTGCCGTTTAGCCAAACATTTACTTTTTCCTGAATTGAAGCGTCCATAAATTTTTTTTTAAATTTCCTGAATCTTTTGTTTGACAAGTTTATGCATAATTTTTGCATTTTCAATCTGTAAACACAGAACTATCCTGAAGGGTAGCTGACGTTTAAAAGTTGATAATGCCATGGCTATTTGTCAATTAGCATCCTAAAATTAATTTAAAAACTTTGTGAGCAGGTAGGAATGTTTACAATTTTAAAATTTAGGGGCGATACATTCATTTCAAGAAAAAATGAATATATTGAGATATGAATTTGAAGCTTTACATACCTGTGTTATATGCTGCTATGCTAGGCTTTTTTGGTGTAGCCATAGCTGCTAAATGTTTCCAATCTGTTGACATGCTCACCATGTTGCTGGTATGTTTGGGTTCTCAGGTGCTTTTTGCCCTATTTGCGATTTCGGAACTAAAATCCTCCGAACAGATCTCAGATGCTGATAAAAGATTGTGGTCAGGTCTATTGATTTCCTGCCCCCTGATTTTCGGGATCCTCTACTTAAAAAAGGTCAGGAGAAAGATTTATTTGTATTAAATAATGGCTATTTAAAATAGTAGTTCTTAACCGCCTATTCAACATAAGCACCTACAATCTCACCGTTTAACACTTCTACCTGAATATGGTTCTGCAGGGTTGTTGCAACTGAGAGGCCAACATAATCTGGTTTAACAGGATACATTTTGTGCATTCGCTCTACCAATACCAGGGTTTGTATGGTTTTGGGATGAAAGTCCAGCAAAGGTTTCAAAGCATACATCAAAGCTTTTCCGCTATTGGTTACATCGTCTGTAACAATAACATGCAGATCATTTAAATCAACCGCTTCACTCAATACAACTTTAGTGGGCATTGCTTTATCCATGGTTACAGAAATAATACGGATGTTGTTTTTAATGTATTTTTTGAGTAAGTCGCCTACTATTTCAGCTACAATGGTTCCGCTATTACGAATACCAATGATCACCACCGGTAAATCGTCTCCATGTAAGTCTTCTGCCAGCTCTAATACCATTCGGTGCAGTTTCTGCAATGCTGCTTCTTTATTGAGTATATATTTCCTGGGTTCCATATTTGCCATTTGATGCCTCAAAATAACAACAATAAAAGCATCCTGCAATTCTGTTTACAACAATCCAAAACTATTACCTTAGCGTAATAAACCTACCCTATGCAGTATCTCCCTCAGGTTTTATTCCTGGTTTTATGTGTAGCCGGTACTGGACTTTTTGCAAAAAAAGCTGCACAGATCAGGCGCAATATTTTCTTGGGCAAGGCAGAAGCTTTAAATGATCAGCCTGCCTTACGCTGGAGAAACCTTTTCCTGTTGGCATTGGGACAAAAAAAAATGTTCAAAAATCCATTGGTAGCTGTTTTGCATTTGGTTATTTATGGCGGCTTTATCATTATTAACCTGGAAGTTTTAGAGATTGTTTTGGATGGATTATTAGGCTCGCACAGGTTATTCCTTCCCTTCTTGGGTTCCCTTTATAGTTTCCTGCTAAATACATTTGAACTATTGGCTGCAGGAGTTATCCTGGTATGTATCATTTTTTTAGTGAGAAGAAATCTCATCAAGCTGAAAAGGTTTATCCACAAGGATCTCAAGGGTTGGCCAAAGAGCGATGCCAATTATATTCTGGTAACAGAAATAATTTTGATGAGTTTATTCCTAACCATGAATGCTTGCGACCTGAATTTGCAATCACTGGGGAATGAGCACTATCCTGCATCAGAAAAATTTATCATTTCAGGTTTACTGGCTCCTATATTTAGTGGCATGACGGAATCGAGTCTGGTTATACTTGAAAGGTCATGCTGGTGGTTGCACATCATCGGTATTTTTGCATTTCTTAATTACCTGCCTTATTCCAAACACCTGCATATCATTTTGGCTTTCCCCAATGCATATTATGCGCGATTAGAATCACCAGGCAAGATGAAAAATATGCCTGCCGTTCAAAATGAAGTATTGTATGCCATGCAACCGGAAACAGCACCAACAGATGCAGCTCCTCCCGCAAGGTTTGGTGCAAAAGATGTGTTTGATCTAAGCTGGAAGAACCTTTTAGACGCATACAGCTGCACGGAATGTGGCAGGTGCACCGCTGCTTGTCCTGCCAATATCACAGGCAAATTATTGAGCCCCAGAAGGATAATGATGTTAACCCGCGACCGTTTGGAAGAAGTAGGCAAACAGATCAACCAACACAAACAATTTACAGACGACGGTAAATCTCTTTTGCACGATTATATTACGGTGGAAGAATTGCGCGCCTGCACAACCTGCAATGCCTGTGTGGAGGAATGTCCGGTTAGTATCTCACCTTTGGAAATCATCACAGAACTCAGGCGTTCATTGATCATGGAAGAAAGCAATGCCCCACAGGAATGGAACAGCACTTTCAGTAATATCGAAAATAATTTCGCACCCTGGAAGTTTTCACCGGATGAAAGAGACAAATGGACGTCCGAGATTTAGATCTGTGAGGATCGATACCTGGTATTAAAATTAATCTTATGGAATTCTCATCATTCCCTTTTTCTATTACAGATTTTGCAAGTATCGAACCAGCCATTTACCAGGGAATTACAGGCACGGCCAGTTGGAAAACCTTATACAGGGATGCAGTAAGAATTAGATTGGTTACCTACTCGCCAGATTACAGAGCAGACCATTGGTGCCGTAAAGGGCATATCATATTTTGTTTACAGGGATCAATGGAAACAGAATTGGAAGATGGAAGTAAACACATGCTTCATGAAGGTATGATGTACACAGTAGGCGATAATAGTGGCGAACACCGGACTTATTCTTCTAATGGCTGTTTGTTGTTTATTGTGGACTAACTCCAAAAAAATAGCTACTTCAATTCTCTTATATTATAACCAAGGATGGTAGATCATCCTGTATAACTGTATCAAAGCAGTAACCATAAAAACAATACCCATCGCTTTATTCATTGTTTGGTTACTGGTTTTCATTTTATGCACCAGCCAGTTACCGCCGTGAATGTACACTGCCAGTCCTGCAATAGTGCCGGTACCTGCACCCAAAGTAAATTCATTAAACCCAATGGAACTAACCGGTATAGCTTTTGCCTGGATAAGTGTGGAGCTCCATAAAAACCAAAAAGGGATCTGTAAAGGGTTGAGGGCACTCATGGATAGGCCCAGAAAAAAACGGTGTAAATTATTTTGCAGAACGATGGTTTTTTTCTCATCGCCCGACTTTCTTGCTGTGTGAAATGCCATTATTCCTAAAACTAAAAACATGGCAACTGTTAACCAGCCTAAGCCAATAAAAACCTGTTTATGTTGTACAACCCAATCCATTCCAGTTAATGCAAAACGGAGATAGATCATTTCTACAATGGCAACACCAATGGCATATTGCCAGGCTTTTTTAACGCCTTCCTGTATACAGATCTGTGTGGCTGTGAAACTCATATTGCCCAGGGGTAGCTGACCCAGAAAACTTACCAGAAACCCCATGAATATGGTATACAACATATATGAAATTACAATAAGCGTGGGAATGCAGAAAACTAAGTTCCTGAAACACTGTTAAAAATGGTTACAGTAAATCATTCACCCTTCTTTTTCTTCTAATCCAATTCATCGTACATTCGTATAAACAGAAGCAATATGAAAGTGCCTACTATGGCTGAATTGATGCAAAATGGAGAATCACCTGATATCCTTTTTTGGGTAGGCTGCGCCGGAAGCTATGACCAGCGTGCACAAAAAATAACCAAAGCATTTGCAACAATCCTCGATAAGGTTGGTTGCAAATATGCCATACTGGGCAAAGAAGAAGCTTGCACAGGCGATCCTGCAAGAAGGGCCGGCAATGAATTTCTGTTTCAAATGATGGCTTACCAGAATATCCAGGTTTTAAATGGTTACGGCATTAAAAAAATTGTTACTACCTGTCCGCATTGTTTTAACACCTTAAAGAATGAATATCCTGAACTAGGTGGTCATTATGAAGTGATTCACCATACAACCCTTTTGCAGCAACTGATCGATGAGGGCAAAATAAAAATGAAAGAGGGCGGAAGTTTTAAAGGAAAAAAGATCTCTTACCACGATAGTTGTTACCTGGGCAGGGCCAACCAAATTTATGAAGCACCCAGAAAAGTGCTGGAAGCACTGGATGCAGAATTGGTTGAAATGAAGAGGTGCCGCTCCAACGGTTTATGTTGTGGTGCAGGTGGTGCCCAAATGTTTAAAGAAGATGAGCCGGGCAATACACGCATCAACTTTGAGCGAACAGATGAAGCGATCGCAACTGGTGCATCTGTAGTTGCCGCTGCCTGTCCTTTTTGTAATACTATGATGACAGACGGCATTAAAAACAGGGAAAAAGAAAGCGAAATAGCTGTTTTGGATATTGCAGAACTTATTGCCAATAGCATGCAATAAAAATGTATGACCAGTAAACATTGAAATAAAATTTTACCAAATGAATTTTGAATACAAACACCTGCTTCCGGAAAATTTCAATGATGCATCAAGGGTATGGATCTACCAGAGTAGTCGCTTGTTTTTTATCAGTGAAGCCATACAAATTGAAGATCTGATGCAGGATTTTCTTAAAAAATGGAATACCCATGGTACGCCTGTTAAAGGCTATGCCAATATGCTTTTTGGGCAATTCATCATCTTAATGGCAGATGAAACGGCTGCTGGTGTTAGTGGTTGCAGTACAGATAGTTCTGTAAAACTCATCAAACAAATAGAAGAAATTTTTAAGGTGGATATGTTTAACAGGCAGAATCTGGCTTTTGTTATCAAAGATAAAATTCAAACCATCCCTCTCTCCCAATTCAATTATGCGTTGGAGAATGGTTTTATCACACCGGAAACTATTTACTTCAATAATGTAGTGCTGGATAAAAAAGACTTTGAAAACAAATGGATGATTCCTGTAAAAGATAGCTGGCTGGCCAATAAAATGAAAAAAGATATCGCTATCTAACAACTTTCTTATTCGATACCTTATCCAAAGCATCCTGTTTTTGCTTTGTGTCTAGTTTACTTTTGATCATTGTTCTGCTGATCTGGTAACTAAGGGATACCCTGAAATTCTGCGTATTACTTTCGCTATGGCTTTCTATATTAAAATTGGGGCCTGAGGTATAACCATTATACACTTGTAATCCAAAGGGATCAATGGCTGCAAAGGCAACAACCATGCGCTTTTCGAAGAATTTTCGTTGTATACTGATACTCATATTAATATTACTCCTTGCCCTGCCCTGTGGGTTTGCATAACTGCTATAACGATTATTGGCTTCTATCACCGTTAGATGGTCTGGCGCATAAGTATAATTTAATGTGGCATAGAAAGAGCCTCCATCAATATACCTGAATAATAATTTTTCCCTTTCTCCATACTTGTTAAAAGTATATCCCCCACTAATATTCAACCTGAATTTTTTAGTAACTGTGATGCCTGTCCAAAAACTTCCCTGGAACTCTTGCTGGTCTGAAATGTTTTGATAGGTGGTTTGTGTTTTACCACTATCTATCAGTGTTCTTAAGGAAGTAAATACATTTTTAACCCTGTTATAACCCAGGTGTGCATTCACACTTATTTTCTTCGATACGATGCTCAGATTGTATTCCAAATTGTCTGTTAGTGCTGGAAGAATGGTAGGATTACCAAAACGAATATTGTAAGGATCGCTGTAATCTATATTGGGATTGAGTTCCAGGATACCAGGCCTCCTGATCGTTTCTCTGAAAACCCAGGACATTGTCAATTTTTTACTAAACACTTTGTTAAGTGTAATATTGGGCAATAAGCGCCAATAGGTATTATTGGCATTGGCCGAATTACCTTTTATAAACTCAAATTGAGAAACCGTGTTTTCTGTTTGGGCACCGGCAATAATTCGCCATTGCTTGGGCAATCCAATTACCAATGCCATTCTTGCCGTAAAAATGGATTGCCTGAAATAAAAATTATTACTCAACAATTGATTACTGATAAACAAACTATCAGATTTTCTCAAATAGCTTGTTGAAAGAATATTATGAAAGGTATTGGAGGTATAAGAACCGCCCATTGTGAGAAAGGTAGTACCGGTATCATTCAATGGACGATTGTAATTTCCAAATACATAAAATGAGTTTACAAAATTATCCGTTATCTGTACCTGTGTAGAATCTAGCCCGGTAGGTATGAAATTGGCATAGAGGAATTGCTGATAAAAATCGCGATCATTGTTATTCTTACTGAAATTATACCCGCTGTAAACTTGGATCTTTTCTACAGGGTTCTTTCCTTTCCATTGCCAGGAGCCCGAAAAGCCATGACTATAGCCATTTCCATCATATTCATTGGAACGTGTACTTGCTTTGTAAATATTTTGTGCACTATCCCTATTAGATGTAATAATAGCTGAATTATTATTAAAATAATTTAGGTTTCCCTGATACACAAAACTGGCATTGCTTTTTTTAGAAAAATCATAATCCAGTTGAACCCTTGCATTGGGGTAAGCATTTTTATTATGAAAGGAGGAATTGGTAAAAAAATAATTAACCGAGTCTTTGTAAATATTTTGTCTGCGGGAATAGGAACTACCTGTAGATATAGATTTTCCAAATCCCAATGAGCTGCTAAGGTTTAGCTGGCTACTGCGATAATTGAAATTGCCAGATATCCCCGCTTCTCCCCTTGTGCCGCTGTTTACAGAGATCCTTTCATAAATACCTACCCTGCCCTTTTTGGTAATGATATTGATCACGCCACCTGGGTAAGTGGCATATTCTGGTGGAGGGTTTGTCATGATCTCAACCTTTTCTACCACATTGGCTGGTAAGCTCTCTAATAAATCTGCTAACTGCTGTCCTGATAAGTTGATGGGTTTTTCGTCCATCAAGATCAAAGGTTCCTTGCCCCTTAGTAAAAGGGTTCCATCTGGGTTTACATTCATTAATGGCAATGTTTTCAGCATATCTGAAGCATTGCTTCCATTACTCAAAGGACTTTCAGAAACATTGAAAATTACTTTACCCTCCTTGTTTTCTATTAAAGGTTTTTCCGAATAAACTATTACTTCATTGAGTGATGATGAGGCAATTTGACAAACAATTTCACCAAGATTGATCTCCAGCTTTTCTTTGTACAGAAAAACACTATCAATGGTAGTAGTATTAAAGCCCATTGAACGAATGATCAAACGGTGATAACCCAATGGGACTTTCTTGAATTCGAAAGATCCATTTTTATCTACAACCAGCGAAAAAGAGAGGCTGCTGTCTGCTATTTGTTTCAATTGAATGCTGGCAAATGCAAGTGCTTTGCCTGATGACCCATCGATTAAATTACCGGTAATTGTTCCATTAATTTTTTGTGCATCTGCATTCTTATCCTGGGCATAAAGAAATACCTGTAAATGGACACAAATTAAAAAAATGCAAATACGATACATTATTCAGAGGGCTATCTGCAAAGAAACAGTAAAGAGGGCATAAAACAGCCCTGTAAAAGGTTTCAATCCTTAATATTGCAGTAAGAATCGGTGAAATATGTATATAGTTTATGGAATACCCAATTGTGATACGCTTAAGAAAGCTACCGCCTGGATGCAAAAAAATAAAATACCCTTTCAGTTCTATGATTATAAAAAACAAGGAATAAGCAAGGAAAAACTAATTCAATGGTGTGGACAGGTAGGATGGGAAATCATTCTGAATAAAAAGGGTACCACCTGGCGTAAGCTGACACCTGAACAACAGGCTACCATTAAAACTGAAAAAAACGCCATCAAATTCTTATTGGAAAATACCAGTGCCATCAAAAGACCACTTGTTGAAAAGGATGAAAAAGTTTTGGTGGTTGGGTTTGAGGAAATAACCTATCAATCATTGTTTAAATGATAAGCCGCAGATGCGCAGATTATTTCATCTGCGCATCTGCGGCTAAAATTTGGATCAAATCTATTTCAACAACTCCCGTAACTTCTGCGTTAGAGCCTCTCCTCTCAGGTCTTTTGCAATGATCTTACCCGTAGGATCGATCAGCATATTAGCGGGGATACTTTGAATATGGTATAATTGCGCTACTGCATTATTCCAGTATTGCAGATCACTTACATGTGTCCAGGTAAGGTTATCTGTTTTGATAGCTTCCAGCCAATTGGGCTTTTGCTGATCCAAAGAAACACCTAAGACTGTAAAATTTTTGTCTTTAAAACTTTGGTAAGCATTCACAACATTTGGATTTTCTGCACGGCATGGTCTGCACCAACTTGCCCAGAAATCGATCAGCACATACTTTCCTTTAAATGAAGAAAGCGATACTGGTTTTCCGTTAACATCCTTCTGTGTAAAATCCAGAGCCTGTGTACCCACACCTCCCACTTTAGGAGCTTTGGCATCAGCAATATTCTTCTCAATCATTTTTGCGAAAGAACCTTTTCTTGCTGCTGGCAATAGCACCGCATATTTAGCTTCCAGCTCTTCCATACCACTGTAAAGCGGCATAACAGCTGCAATTACAAAAGCACTGATAGGTGATGTGTTTTTTGCTGTTGTATAACGAAACTGTGCTTGTAAGATAGTATCCTTAAGCAAGGTATAGTCGCGCATTTTCATTTCCTTTTTAGCAGCATCAGGTTCAGCTTTCATGGCATTCACCAAGCCATTCAGCCGGTCGAAATAAGGAATGAATTCTTTTTTAAATTGTAAATAGTCGTTTTCTATGGAAGACCCGGTGATGGAAACATTTTTAATATTGGTCAGTTCGCCATTGATGGTTACGGCATCATTAAAAATGAACAGGTCAATAGGTTCTGCGCTACCTGCCAAACTGATCTGGAAAAGATCGGGTTCTGACAACACTCCCTTTAATGTAAAACTTCCATTTACCGCATTATCCGTTGTAACGGATTTCCCGTCAATAGCCGAGATCAATGTAACCTGGCCTACCAGTCCTTTGATATTGCCTTTGATAGTATACCCATTCCCGCTTTGTGCGATAGACAATAGAGGGAATAATAAGAGGGTGAGAATAACTTTATGCATATTATTTTGAATGTCTTTTTTGTAATATATCTATAACGGCTTGCAAGTTATGGCCTTTAGCGTTAAGCAAAAGTAAATAATGGAACATTAGATCGGCTGCTTCGTTCAAAAACAATTCATCATTATCGTCTTTGGCTTCTATCACCAGTTCAACCGCTTCTTCGCCAACTTTCTGAGCTATCTTATTGATTCCCTTGGAGAAAAGTCTTGCCACATAGGATTCTTCCGGAGATACTTTCTTGCGTAATCGTATGATTTCTTCCAGGTAAATGAGGAAATTATCAGTGCTATTGGATTCGCTCCAGCAGGTGTCGGCACCGGTATGACAAACCGGCCCCGTTGGATGGGCTTTGATCAACAAGGTATCCTTATCACAATCTGCCGCAATACTTTTCAACTCCAGAAAATGGCCACTCTCCTCCCCCTTCGTCCATAACCTTTGTTTACTCCTGCTGAAGAAAGTTACTTTACCTGTTTGCTCCGTTTTTGTTAATGCTTCTTCATTCATAAACCCCAGCATTAATACTACATGTGTATTATAATCCTGAACAATGGCCGGAACCAAACCGTCGGAGTATTTAGCAAAATCAATTTTCATAATATGTATTTTAAAAGAGAACAGATGAACAGAAGAACAGAAGAACAGATGAATGTCGAAGTGATTCAAACTACTTCGACATTCGATATTCGACATTCGACATTCACTCAGTTTCTGATAGCTATTTTATTTTCCTTTAAATATTGTTTCAATTCCGGAATCCCTATCTCTTTGAAATGGAAGATACTGGCGGCTAATGCTGCATCGGCTCTCCCTGTTGTAAATACATCCACAAAATGCTCCATATTACCACCGCCACCCGATGCGATCACGGGAACGGGTAATTCACTTGCCAAACTTGCGGTAATATCCAAGGCAAATCCCTGTTTGGTTCCATCATGGTTCATGGAAGTTAATAATATTTCTCCAGCACCAGCATTGACGGCTGTTCTGGCCCAATCCTTACAAAGCGAATCCGTTTTAAGTCTTCCCCCATTAAGGTACACATACCAATTACCATCGGCTTCCTGTTTGGTGTCAATGGCCAAAACAACGCATTGACTACCAAATTCTTTGGCTAGGTCTGTAATTAATTGGGGATTTTTAAATGCAGCCGTATTCACAGAAATTTTATCAGCTCCATTTTGCAAAAGGGCATTTACATCTTCTACACTGGCAATTCCGCCCCCAACCGTAAAGGGGATATTAATATGGTGTGCAATTTTATTTACCAATTCACTTAATGTTTTCCTTTTTTCTACGGTTGCAGTGATATCTAAAAAAACAAGTTCATCCGCACCCTGTTCTGCATAAAATCTACCCAGTTCTACTGGGTCACCGGCATCGCGGATATTCTCGAAATTGATGCCTTTAACGGTTCTGCCGTCTTTGATATCTAAACAGGGTATGATTCTTTTGGTTAACATTTGTCCTTATTGTGCCTTAGTGCCTTGGTGAGAGAAAAAATTCTCACAAAGGCACAAGGGCACGGTTTAGAGATTATTTAATTCTTCTAGCGTTATTCTATTTTCATAGATGGCTTTACCAACGATGGCACCGGAACATCCGATCCGTTTTAATTCTATCAGATCGTTTAATTCACTTACCCCGCCACTGGCAATCAATTGTAGGGTAGGAAACTGCAACATGATCTTTTCATATAATTGAATAGAAGGTCCTTCCAGTTTTCCATCCTTACTCACATCGGTACAGAAGATTTGTTCAACACCTAATGCCATATAATCGGCAATAAAGTCATAGATCCTAATCTCTGTAGTTTCTAACCATCCGCCGATAGCGATCATTTCTTCTTTCACATCAGCCCCTAATAAAAATTTAGCAGCCCCATAAGTTTCTAACCAGGATGTAAACAAAGGTTTATCCTTTACTGCTAAACTCCCAATTGTAGCCAATGATGCCCCTGCATTAAAAACGGTTTTCAGGTCTGTTTCCTTTTTTATACCACCCCCAAAATCAATCACCATTGATGTTCCCGATGAAATGGCTTCCAATACCTTCCAATTTTTTACAGCTCCTGCTTTAGCACCATCCAGGTCAACCAAGTGTAATCTTTCCAATCCAGCTGCTTCAAATTCTTTGGCAACTTCCAAAGGGTTTTCATTGTAGATCTTCATCTGGCCATAATCTCCTTGCGTTAGTCTAACACATTTTCCGTTTATGATATCTATGGCGGGGATGATTTGCATGCTTTAGTGAGCGTTAATAGTTAATAGTTAAAAATTAATAGTTACTATAAAACAGTTTAGATAAGGTGTATGAAATTATGCAGGATCTGTTCTCCGATGGATGCACTTTTCTCTGGATGGAATTGGGTTCCATAAAAATTATCCCGATGAAGTGCTGAACTATACGGTTGTACATATTCAGTTGTTGCAATTGTATGTTCTCCTAATGATGCATAATAGCCATGAACAAAATAACAGTAACTATTCTCTGCAATGCCATTAAATAAAGGTGTTTGCAGGTTATAGATATTATTCCAGCCAATTTGTGGTATTTTATATGCCTGATCTGAAACATCCCTTCTTGATTGGGTTTCTGCATTTACCTCAAACTTCTTTACCTGTTCATTAAAAATACCCAAACATTCCGTGTTGTTTTCTTGACTATACCTGCACATTAATTGCATACCCAAACAAATACCCAGCACGGGTTGTTTTAATTGGGTAAGCAAGCTATCCATTTTCCTTTCCTTCAGGTATTGCATAGCAGTACTGGCTTCTCCTACTCCTGGGAAAATCACTTTGTCGGCATTTTTTATTGCATCATGGTCGTCTGTAACAATGGCCGACATACCAATTCTTTCCAACGCATAAAGCACCGATTGTATATTACCTGCATTGTATTTAATAATCACCAGTTTCATCTATAATCAATTGATGATCTTTTGTAAAAAATCCTTGGTCAGTAAAAACAGATCGCCACCTTTTTGTAATGCTTGAATGTAGGCAGATCCAATGATGGCGCCATTGGCAAACTTGTTAGCAGATTGAAAAGTATCCTTGTCTTTGATCCCAAACCCTACCAATACGGGGTTTTTGAGTTGCATTGATTGCAATCTTTGCAGATATTTCTCCACCATATTAAAATCCTTATCCTTACCTGTGGTTGCCGATGAACTTACCGCATACAAGAAACCGGAACTCAAGACATCCAGTTTTCTAATACGTTCATCTGATGTTTCGGGTGTGATGAGAAAAATAAAATCAAGTCCATATTTTTTGATCACTGCTCCATATTCTGTTTCAAATTCATATTCGGGCAGATCGGGTAAGATCAGTCCGTCAATACCAACAGCAGCGGCTTCCTTACAAAATTTTTCAAACCCGAATTGCAAAACAGGGTTCATATAACCCATCAAGATTATAGGAATGGTTATTTCTTTTCTGCAATCTTTTAACTGTTCAAACAATAAGGCGATAGTCATACCATTTTCAAGCGCTTTTGAGCCACTTGCCTGTATTACCGGTCCATCAGCTAATGGATCACTATAAGGCATACCCAATTCTACCAGATCTGCTCCATTTTGTTGTAAAGCATTAAGAATGCTATTCGTACTGTTCAGTTGTGGGTAGCCGGCAGTGCAGTACACATTGAGTACTTCCTTATTTTTTCTTGCGAAGAGTGATTGTATTCTACTCATATTTTATTCTTAACCGCAAAGACGCCAGGGCGCAAAGGTTCGCGGGGTTATTGTATTAGATGCCCATTGCTTGCATATAGGTTGATAGGTCTTTATCGCCTCGTCCACTTAAACAAACCACAACTCTATCTGAGGTTTTTAATCCCAGTTTTCCTAGTACCGCAAAAGCATGGGCTGTTTCCAATGCAGGAATGATCCCTTCGGTTTTACTGATATGGAAGGCCGATGCCAGGGCTTCTTCATCTGTTGCACTTAAAAATGTACCTCTGCCACTTGCAAACAGATGCGCATGTAAGGGGCCAACTCCGGGATAATCCAATCCGGCTGAAATACTGTGTGGCTCTGTTACCTGACCGTCTTCCGTTTGCATCACCAAACTCTTACTACCATGCAAAATACCAGGTTTGCCTAACTGTGTAGTAGCAGCACTCATACCACTGTAAACTCCATGCCCTGCTGCTTCTACAGCCACCAGTTGTACACTTAACTCGTCTAGAAAATGATAAAAAGCACCAGCAGCATTGCTACCGCCTCCTACGCAGGCAACAACATGTGTTGGCAATTCGTTGCCTGTTTGTTCTTTTAACTGCCAGCGAGTTTCTTCACTGATCACACTTTGAAAACGTGCAACCATATCCGGATAAGGGTGAGGGCCAACAACACTACCAATAATATAATGCGTGTCAACCGGGTTATTAATCCAATCACGTATAGCTTCATTGGTAGCGTCTTTCAGTGTCTTGCTACCACTGGTTGCCGGTATAACTTTGGCACCCAGCATTTTCATCCTTGCTACATTGGGCGCCTGTCGCTCTATATCTTTTTCGCCCATATACACAATACATTCCATTCCTTTTAAAGCACAAACAGTTGCTGTGGCCACGCCATGTTGACCAGCGCCAGTTTCCGCAATGATCCTTGTTTTGCCCAGCTTCCTGGCCAAGAGGATCTGACCGATGGTGTTATTGATCTTGTGTGCGCCTGTATGGCATAGGTCTTCGCGTTTCAGGTAAATGGATGCGTTGAATTCTTTACTCAATCTTTCAGCTAGAAATAAGGGCGTTGGTCTTCCTACGTAATCTTTCAACAGATACTGAAATTCTTTTTGAAAAGAAGGTTCATATATGATCTCCATATATTTTTCTTTCAGTTCTTCTACATTTCTATGAAGCATTTCAGGGATATAAGCCCCACCAAACTGACCGTAATACCCTTGTTCATTGGGTTTTTGAAAAGTTTCCTTTACCATCTCAATTTAATTTTATCAGCCTTGCTTTAAACTTTTAATAAACAATTCCAGTTTCTTCATGTCTTTGTTACCTGGTGAGATCTCAAATTTGCTATTCACATCAATCGAAAAAAGGTCTTTTGCAACAGGCTCATTTGCAAAAGATTTTAATTTATCAACATCATCCGAATCTATTCCGCCACTGAGAAAAAAGGGTTTGCCAATATTTAAACCACTTAATAATTTCCAGTCGAATTTTTTTCCTGTTCCCCCAAACCCTGCTCCTTCTGTATCAAACAAAAACATATCAGCAATATCCTGGTAATCTTTGATCTTCCACAACACATTGTCATCTTCTCTTAACCTGAAGGCCTTTACTACTGTTACATAATTGGCAATCTTCTCACAATATTTGGGTGTTTCATCGCCATGAAGTTGTACAATATATAATCCGCAATCATCTACCGCGTCTAGTACTTCCTCTATGGGTGCATTTACAAAAACACCCACTTTATTGATTCCTTTACCTTTTATTTTCTTGATCTCAGGCCTTGGCATGAAGCGGTACACATATCTGGGTGATTTAGGGTAGAAAATAAATCCCGCAAATTCAACGCCCATTTCATCCAACTGCAGTACCTGATCGGCATGTGTCATTCCACATACTTTTATACGCATATTAGCTTGCTTTTAGTTGATTAACAAAATCAGCAAAAGCAATCGAAGGGTTAGCCTGCTTCATAAAATTCTCTCCAATAAGAAATCCTTTAAAGCCTGCATTGCGTAAAGTTACAATAGTATCTACTTCACTGATACCACTTTCCGCGATAGCCGGCATTTCTTTGGGGATCTTGTTAATAAGCTGTAAGGAAGTTTCGATACTAACTTCAAAAGTTTTCAGGTTGCGGTTATTTACGCCTACCATATGTACATCATCACATATATGTTCCAATTCAGCTTCATTGTGTATTTCCAGCAACACCTCCAAACCCAGTGTTCTGGCTGTTTTAGCCATATTTTTTACTTCAGCAGGTGTTAAACAGGCTGCAATTAATAATATTACTGCAGCACCATGGGCTTTGGCTTCCCACAATTGATACTCGTCTACCATGAAATCTTTACGCAACAAAGGTACTTGGTTGATAGTAGCGGCTGATCTAAGATCATCCAGAGAACCTCCAAAAAATTCCTGATCTGTTAATACAGAAATACCTGATGCACCATTTTGCCCATATGCAGTTATTACCTCCGTAACTAGTGCCTTATCATTGATAACCCCTTTACTGGGCGATTTTCTTTTGAATTCTGCGATAATACCCGTCTTTGCAGGATCCTGGAGAAAAGCAGTTAGAGAAAGGTTTTGTTGTGCAAAATATTTTTCCTGTTCCAGATCTGCAAGGGTAACCCTTTGCTTTTGCAAGATCAGTTCCTTTCTTTTTTGCGCTACGATTGTTTCCAGTATGTTCATCTTATTGCAGACTGATTAAGGTTTGTAATGATTGGTAAGCTTTCCCGGAATCCAAGCTGTCTACTGCTGCATGATAAGCCTCCTCATAGTTACCATACTTACCAGTGCAATGCAAAGCCATGGCTGCATTAGCCAGTACTACTGCATTCTGGGCAAAACTGCCTTCTCCTTTGATGATCTTTACAAATATTTTGGCAGCTTCTTCCACGCTATTACCTCCATAAATATCTTCCGGCATAACCATTCTTTTGCCCAATTGTTCGGGCGTCATCACTCTTTCTCCTTCATTGGTGATAACCTTGGTATCATTGGTTAATGATATCTCATCATAGCCATCCAGACCATGAATAATGGTAAAGGCCTTTCCGGTTTGCTGCAATAAATAGTTGTAGATCCTTGCCATCTCCAGGTTATATACGCCAACCAGCTGAAAGTTGGGACTGGCGGGGTTTACCATTGGTCCGAGCATATTGAAAAAAGTACGTACCCCTAAATTTTTGCGAATAGGTCCAACTATTTTTAAAGCAGGATGAAACAAAGGTGCATGTAAAAAACAGATATTGGCAGCAGCTAATTCTTTCTTAAGTACCTCATTATTATTTTTAAAATGGTATCCCAATTGTTCCATCACATTAGAAGAACCACTGATGGAGGAAGCGCCATAATTGCCATGCTTGGCAACGGATTGACCAGCACCGGCAACAATGAAACAGGCTAGCGTAGAGATATTGAATGTATTCTTACCATCTCCACCTGTTCCTACAATATCCATGACATTAAAATCCTGTAAATCCACTTTTACACATAGTTCCAGCAAAGCATCCCTAAATCCCTGTAGCTCATCTATGGTGATGCTGCGCATCAGGTAAACAGTGATAAATGCAGACATCTCAGATTCGTTGTACAAACCTTTCGACATGTTCAGCAGTATTTCCTTTGCCTGCTGTCTGGGCAAAGTTTTATGTTCAAACAAGTATTGTAATATTTTTTTCATACTAATTTTTTAACCAGTTACGGATGATGATTTCCCCATCGGGTGTTAACACACTTTCCGGATGAAATTGAACTCCCTGCACATCATAAGTACGATGTTGTAAAGCCATGATATATTGTTGAGCATCCCTAGCTGTAATCACGAGATCTTTCGGGAAATTGTCATCACTGATCACCCAGCTATGGTAACGTCCTACTTCTATTTCATTGGGCAGTCCATGGAACAGGGTATTGCGGGATTTTTTTGAATCAGGTAATTCGTTATCATTTTCTAACATGATGGGCGTGGCAACACCGTGGTACACATTTGATAAATTTTTTAAAGTGCCTCCAAATGCTTCACCTATGGCCTGATGCCCCAAACATACACCCAGTATGGATTTCGAGGCAGCATACTCCTTGATCAGAGGCAATAACAAACCAGCTTCTGTAGGAATGCCCGGGCCGGGAGATAAAATAATTTTATCATAGCCTTTTACATTTTCCAGCGGTAGTTCATCATTTCTAAAAACATCTACCCTACTATGCGTGATCTTCTCCACCAGGTGAACCAGGTTATAGGTGAAGGAATCATAATTATCAAAAACTAGAATTTTCATATCTTTTATTCAATTGACCAGGAAAGTTTTGAAAGTTATTGTTACTTAGATGCTTTCTGCTATTTCAATCGCTTTCTTCAAAGCATTTAATTTATTATTTACTTCCTGCAATTCATTTTCAGGTACACTTGCCGCAACCACTCCGGCACCCGCCTGATAAGTAAGTGTATTGTTTCTGCTTAAAAAAGTACGGATCATGATGGCATGGTTGCAATTGCCATCAAAGCCCATGAAGCCAATTCCGCCACCATAATAACTACGCGCGGTTGGTTCATACGCATCGATGATTTCCATTGCTTTGAATTTTGGTGCACCACTCAAAGTGCCGGCAGGAAAGGTTTTGGCAAGAAGTTCAAATGGGTTTTGGTTTTTGCGCACCTTACCTGTTACCTCACTTACCAGGTGAATTACATGGCTATAATACTGTACTTGCCTGTAATGACTTACTGTTACTTCATCGCAGGCTCTGCTCAGGTCGTTTCTGGCCAGGTCTACCAACATAACATGTTCCGCATTTTCTTTGGCGTCGTTCAATAATTTTTCTGCCATTGCCTGATCAGTTTCATGATCACCAGTTCTTTTAAATGTGCCAGCTATAGGATGCACGATGGCTTTACCATCCTGAATGATCAATTGTGCTTCGGGAGATGAGCCCATCAATTTATAATCGCCATAATCAAAGAAAAACAAATAAGGAGATGGATTCACACTTCTCAATGATCGGTACACATTGAATTCATCACCGGTAAATTGTTGCTGGAAACGCCTGCTCAATACAATTTGAAAAACATCGCCTCGCATACATCGCTGAATTCCTTTTTGCACCATTTCGCGGTAATCATCATCTGTCATATTAGATGTTTCTACACCTTTAGCTTTAAAGGGAAATACCGGTACATCTTTGTTGTTGATGAGTGATTCTACAATTGCTATTTCTGATTCCAGACCTGCCACTTTATTCTCGCAGATAAATAATTCATCTTTAAAATGATTGAAGGCAATCACATACTGGTAAAGCCTGTAGCGCATCAGTGGTATGATAGGCGCTTCTGCCTTTACTTTGGAGAGGGTGATGGTATCAAAAAAAGTAACGGCATCAAAACAGGTATAACCAAATAATCCCTGCGCAAATTTTCCTTCTTTAAGGTCTGGTGATCCCACTTCAAAACTTTGCATATAATGCCAAAGTAATTCTGGCACTTCTGCAGCATTTTTAATAGGAACCCTTTCAGGTTTTTGCCCTGGAAATTTACGCTCCAGACTTTGAGGTGAACTGATCTCCATACCCCCAATGGCATTGATACCAATAAAGGAATAACTGTTCTCAGCAGCATGATGGTCTGTACTTTCCAGTAAAATGGTATCACGAAACCTGTCGCGCAGGCGCAGGTAGATGCCTACTGGCGTAAAAACATCAGCCAGCATTTTTTTACAACTAGTTTCTAATAATATTTTTTTCATGTTTCCAATGGCTATTAAGCTTCTAAAAAACTTTATCCCCTTTAAGTGATGGGGTATAAAAAAACCCCAACATCTCTGTCGGGGTTTGAATATGATTCAAAAAGTACTGGCTATGCCATTACATTCCCCGATAGGAGTTTGTATGCCACCACCAATATTTGTTTGTTAGTTGATTCATTCTACAACAAATTTGCGGGAGAATATCTGTAATAACAAATTTTTTTTAGCAAGGGGTAAGTATTGCTAACTTTAAGTAACTGATCATTATGCTGAAACCTACACAATTACTCTATTGCCTGCTCTTTGCTGCTATTGCATCTCAGGCGCAACCAAAGGATACGGCCATTTTGTTAAAACCCGATAGGGTATTCGATGGTGAAGTTATGCGGGAACAGTGGTCTGTACTTGTTCTGAACGATAAAATCATACAGGTTGGGGCTACAGCTCAAATGCAAACAGGTATGCCCTATAAGATCATAGAATTGAAGGGCAGTACTTTACTTCCGGGATTAATTGAAGGACATTCGCACCTCTTTCTGCATCCCTATAATGAAACCAAATGGGACAACCAGGTATTACATGAATCCAGGGCAGAAAGAACTGCCAGGGCTGTGATACATGCACAAAAAACATTAATGGCAGGATTTACTACCGTGCGCGACCTTGGCACGGAAGGAGCTGGCTATGATGATGTAGGTTTAAAATCAGCCATTGAAAAAGGTATTATCCCTGGGCCCAGAATGATCATAGCAACAAGGGCCATTGTTGCCACAGGTAGTTATGGACCAAAAATGGAAAACCTCGACAATGAGCCGGTGAGAGGAGCAGCAGAAGCGGATGGCCTGGATGCATTGATAAAAGAGACCAGAAAACAGATAGGCAATGGTGCCGATCTGATTAAAGTGTATGCAGATTATCGCTGGGGACTTGATGAAAAAATTGCAGAGCCTACTTTTACTTTGGAGGAATTGAAAACCATGGTTGCTGTTGCTGCATCAAGTGGCAGAAAAGTAGTGGCACATGCAAGTTCAGTAGAAGGCATGCGTAGAGCAGCATTGGCGGGCGTTTCCACCATTGAACATGGCGACAATGGTAACGAAGAGATCTTCGATATCATGATCAAACAAAAAGTAGTTTACTGTGCAACCCTTAGTGCGGCGGAAGCTACGGCAGGATATGATGGATGGAAAAAAGGCACAATGCCCGAAACAGAAAGAATTCTTACCAAGAAAAAAGCATTCCAACTAGCTTATAAAAAAGGGGTTATCATCAGTTTTGGTGGCGATGTGGGGGTTTATTCGCATGGTGATAATGCAAGAGAGTTAGAAGCAATGGTAGCTTATGGTATGAAGCCAATTGATGTATTAAAATCTGCCACATCAGTAAATGCAGATGTGTTTGGATATGGCAATCGCATTGGAAGGATTGCAAAAAATATGTTAGCAGACATCATAGCCGTGCAAGGCAATCCCCTAGAAAATATCTCTGCTATTAGAAATCTGCGTATGGTAATGAAAAACGGTTCTGTTCTGTTAGAGAAACCATAAAATCATGTTTTGGCAAAAAACATTTTCTGTACAGAAATGTAAATTCCTCACTGGCATATTATCTTCGATTTAATCAAAATTCAATTATGACTACTTTTTTAAAAAATAGCTTCTTGTTAATTGCGGGCATCTTTTTTTTGAATGCTGCAAAAGCAAATACAGGAGCAGACGACATTGTAGGTACCTGGTTAAATTCTAGCGGGTTAGGACAAATACAGATCTATAAAGAAGGTGATAAATATTTCGGTAAGATCTCCTGGTTAAAAGAACCCAATGGACCTAAGGGAAATCCCAAACTCGACATCAATAATCCGGATCCTGAAAAAAGAAATAAAACCATACTAGGTTCACTGATCCTGCGCAATTTCATTTACGATGATGGTGAATGGAATAATGGCCGCATATACGATCCACAAAACGGCAAAGAATACAAATGTTACATGAAGCTGAAAGACCCTAAAACATTGAATGTACGGGGATATATCGGCATCTCGATGTTAGGCAGAACAGAAGTCTGGACGCGAGTGAAATGAGGAAAATGAGACTGGAGACTGGAGACTGGGGTCTGGATACTGGATACTGGATACTGGAGTCTGGAGTCTGGAGTTTAGTTATCGATTTTAACTCCAAACCCCAAACTCCAAACTTTCTTAAAGTACCCCTTTTGTAGAAGGCAGATAATTTGAAAATGGATCTCTCTTGACAGCCATTCTAATAGCTTTGGCAAATGCTTTAAAAATGGCTTCTATTTTATGGTGTTCATTATCGCCCTTGCATGATATATTCAAATTACATTTGGCCGCATCACTGAAGGATTTGAAGAAATGAAAAAACATTTCAGTGGGCATTTCACCAATTTTTTCTCTTTTAAATTCAGCATCCCATACTATCCAGCTACGGCCGCCAAAATCGATCAGCACTTTCGCTTCTGCATCATCCATGGGTAAAGCAAACCCATAACGTTCCATACCGCGTTTATCTGTTAGTGCCAATGCAAAAGCCTCTCCCAATGCAATCCCAGTGTCTTCAATTGCATGGTGTTCATCAATATGTAGATCACCTTTTGTAGTAATGGATAAGTCCATCTTGCCATGGCGCGCGATCTGGTCAAGCATATGGTCAAAGAATCCCAATCCGGTTGAAATGTCCGTCTTTCCGGTTCCATCAAGATTCAGCGAAATATTAATTTTTGTTTCATTGGTATTTCTTTCATGAGACAGTTTTCTTAAACCCAGTTTCAGAAAGGAATAAATGTCAGACCAGCTATCTGTTTCAAAAGCAATGGTATCTCTTAACCTAGCTTCCTGCTCTTCCGTTAACAATAGTGCCTGAACGGGTGATCTGAAATAGATGGCTTTACAACCTAAATTCTTTGCCAATTCTATATCACTCCACCTGTCGCCAATGACAAAAGAGTTAGCTATATCAAATGCTATATCATTAACCAAATGCTGAACCATAGCAATACCAGGCTTTCTGGTGGCTTTGTTTTCTTCGGGAAATGTATGATCGATATGCATTTCATCAAATACAAATCCCTCACCAGCTAGTGTTCTAACCATCAGATCATGGAAAGGATAAAAAGTATTTGCCGGATAAATATCCGTACCCATTCCATCCTGATTGGTAACCATTACCTGGTAAAAATCAAAATCAGCAGCAATCTTAGCCAAAGTTGTAATAGCACCAGGAACAAAACTGGTCTTCTCAATACTATCTACTTGATAATCTGTAGGTGGCTCCTGTAAGATCACCCCATCCCTATCTATAAAAAGAATTCGTTGCATAAAAATGTATTAACTATTGATTAGATGAAATTAAGTTGTTTAACGATGATACCAATCCTGCATAGCATCTACCAGAAATGTATTCTCCTGCTCAGTGCCGATGGTGATCCTTAAACAATCTTCACAAAGCTGCACATTGCTCCTGTCGCGTAATACAATACCTTTTTCCAGCAAAAATTCATATACCAACCTCGCATCCTTTATTTTAACCAATAAGAAATTAGCGTCGGATGGATAAACATACAAAACGGTTGGCATGGATCTGAAAACATCTGCTAATGCATCACGCATATCTACCAATAAACGAATCATATCATTTACCTGGCCAACTTCTTCTAAGGCTTTCAACAATAATTCCTGAGAAGCCTGGTTAATATTATAAGGTGGTTTTACTTTATTTAGTATGTCAATAATACTGGTGGAAGCAAAAGCCATACCCAGTCTTAACCCGGCTAATCCCCAAGCTTTACTAAAGGTTTGTAATACCACCAGATTAGGATAGTCTGCCAATTCCTGAATAAATGTTTTTTGCTGGGCAAAATTGATATAGGCTTCATCAATGACCACTATACCATTAAAATTATTCAGTATGGTTTCCAGGTCAATCCGGTTCATGCAATTACCGGTAGGATTATTGGGTGAACAGATCCAGATCAGTTTGGTATTTGCATCAACCAACGATTCTAAATGAATCAGGTCTAATTGAAAATTATCTAATAATGGCGCTTTCTTTGTGCTGATATCATTAATATTCGCACTTACTTCATACATGCCATAGGTAGGCGGACAAATGATCACATTATCTTTACCTGGCTCACAAAAAGCACGGAAGAGCAAGTCGATACATTCATCACTGCCATTACCCAAAAAAATATGTTCGGCTGCAATTCCTTTTACTACCGATAATTTCTCTTTTATTAATTTCTGGTGAGGGTCTGGGTATCGGTTATACCATTTAGTAAGGGGAGATCCTAAACTATTTTCATTAGCGTCCAGAAACACTTTCGCTTCACCCGTAAACTCGTCACGCGCAGAGGAATAGGGCACCAAGGATGCTATATTTTTTCTGACAATTTTTTGTAAATCAAAAGACATATAAATGTTAATTGGATGAAACTATTCAATAAATTTTTTCTGATAATGGAAAGCAATCACCTGATATTGTTGATTGCTCCAGAACTTTTGTCCCTGCTCATTTAATGTATAACAATTCAACTCAGACGCAACACATCCCTTTGTTTTTGCATAATTATATACCCATTGCATCATCTGTTCTCCTATACCTTTATTACGGTATTCAGGTAAGATCATCACATTATCTGGTTCTATATGCCTTCCAATATAATATTTTGTCAATATCCATAAACCACAAATACCGATTAATTTCTCCTCATCATATATACCCAAGCATTCATAACCTTTTTCCATCATTTCATTCAACCTTTCCTTTAACAATTCTTCAGGTAACTTATTATTCAATATTTGAAGCATAGGAATAATTGAATACATGTTTTCCGGTGCGATTAAGTTATAACTGATCATAAGTTTATGATTAAACTGTAAGAAATGCCAATCTAACTGCAACGGCATTCGCATGCGCCGTCAATCCTTCCGCTTCCGCCATACTAATTACTGTTTGTCCAATATTATGCAACCCTTCTTTGGATATTTTTTGAAAACTTATTTTTTTTACAAAACTATCCACACTTACACCGCTGTAAGCCCTCGCATAGCCATTGGTAGGCAGGGTATGGTTGGTGCCACTGGCATAATCGCCTGCACTTTCCGGAGAATAATTGCCTAAAAAAACAGAACCTGCATTGGTGATCTTTTCTGCTATTGCATCTTCATTTTCACAGGCGATGATAAGGTGTTCTGCTGCATAAGCATTAGCCATATCAATAGCTTCCTCTAAAGTATGGGTGAGTATAAAACAACTGTTCTCCAAGGCTTTTGCTGCTATCGCATTTCTGGAAAGCCCTGATAACTGCAAGGCTATCTCCTTCTTAACTTCTTCCAATATTGCTTCGGAATTAGTTATTAAAATTACCTGACTGTCACTCCCATGTTCTGCCTGACTTAAAAGATCAGCTGCAATAAAAGCAGGATTGGCTGTTTCATCTGCCAGCACGCAAACTTCGCTGGGCCCTGCGGGCATATCGATGGCAACACCTTCCTGTTGCAATAATTGTTTGGCACAGGTTACGTATTGATTGCCTGGTCCGAAAATTTTATACACTTTTGGAACGGTTGCCGTGCCATAAGCCATTGCAGCAATTGCTTGTACCCCACCAATTTTATAAATTTTTGAAATGCCTACCACCTGGGCAGCAAATAAAATGGCCGGATGCAATAAACCATTTTTATCTGGCGGAGAACATAAAACCACTTCTTTGCATGCAGCAATTTTTGCGGGAATACCCAACATTAAAATGGTTGAAAATAAGGGTGCAGATCCGCCAGGAATATATAGACCTACTTTTTCAATTCCAATACTTTTACGCCAGCATGCAACACCGGGCATGGTTTCCACCATGGGTTCTGCATTTATTTGCTGTTGGTGAAACAAAAAAATGTTGGCAGCAGCCTGCCTGATAGCATTTTTTAAATCGGAGCTTAGCAGATCTTCCGCTGCAGCTATTTCTTCAGCCTTTACCTGAAATGATTCTAGACTGATGCCATCAAATTCTTCGGTGTACTTTCTGATTGCTTGATCCCCTTCCAGCTTTACATGTTGCATTACACGCTGCACCGTTTCTACCAAAGAATAATGATCGATGGATGGTCTTTTCAGTATCTCGCTCCAGCTATCCCTTGCCGGATAATTAAATTGCTTCATCTAACTAAATTTTAAAATATAGGCTTACTTCAAACTAAACAATCATCTTCTCAATAGGAACCACCAAAATACCCTGTGCACCTGCAGCTTTTAATTGTTCTATGATATCCCAGAAATCATTTTCATTTAAAACACTGTGTACACTGCTCCAGCCTTCTTCTGCCAGAGGCAATACCGTAGGACTTTTCATTCCCGGTAATAGTCCGATAATTTCCTGCAGCTTATTGTTGGGAGCATTAAGCAGGATGTATTTATTATTCTTGGCTTTTTTTACAGACTGGATCCTGAATAGTAAACGATTGAGTAATTGCTGCTTGGCTTCATCCAGTTGCTGGTATTTAATTAAAACAGCCTGCGATTGCAAAATGGTCTCAGTTTCTTTTAATCCATTCATGAACAAGGTAGAGCCACTGCTCACCAAATCACAAATAGCATCGGCCAAACCTATACCAGGCGCAATTTCTACACTACCACTGATCTCATGGATCTCAGCATTTACCCCTTTTGATTGTAAATAATCGTTTAGTATAACGGGATAACTGGTGGCTATTTTCTTGCCTTCCAGATAACTGGCATCCAAGTAATTTTCACCCTTTCTAACCGCCATACTCAAACGGCATTTTCCAAAGCCCAGCTTTTCTACTACTTCTACTTTCTTTTTCTTTTCATAAACCACATTTTCGCCAACAAAACCGATATCAGCCACCGCATCTTCCACATATTGCGGGATATCGTCATCGCGCAAAAAATAGACCTCGATCGGAAAATTATTGGCTTCAGCTTTCAACTTATTTACTCCATTGCTGATATCAATGCCACACTCTTTTAATAGACGGATGGAATCGTCGTGCAGACGGCCACTTTTTTGAATGGCCAATTTTAGCTTAATGGTTCCGGCATTGATAGGTGATGCTGCTTTTTCTTTCATAAAATGAACTTTTGTACAAATGATCTCCTGCAGTTTTACCGCTACAGGTTCGGCGTTGAATGAAAAAAGGCTTACCAAAATGGTAAGCCTTTTAATGTTTTATTGCAAATGGCACAAAACACCAACAGCCTACCTTTTGGGTAAGTAATGATGGTGATGTATGTGAACCAGTGATTTCATAATAAGGCACAAAAGTAAACGCATCCGGATAGACTGGCAAATTTTTTTATGATTAGGCATAACCCGGGCGAAACAGGGATTTTTCTAAGTATATTGCTAAACATAAATAGCCCATCCTATGAATCAGTTTAGCCGGTTTTTGACTTTCATTGTGTTTTTCTCTTTTTCCTTCTATTGTTCAAATGCCCAAACAAAAAGAAAACTTGTTTGGAGTGATGAATTCAATTACCAGGGATTACCCGATTCTACCCGATGGCGTTATGATGTAGGCGGTGCAGGTTGGGGAAACCATGAATTACAATATTATACCCAGAAAAGAACCGAAAATGCCCGTGTAGGCAATGGTTATTTGACTATAGAAGTAAAAAAAGAAGCCATGGATAAAAATGCCTACACATCTGCAAGGCTTACTACAAAAGGCAAATATGATTTCACTTATGGGCATGTAGATGTAAGGGCTAAGATTCCGAAAGGTTTGGGTACCTGGCCAGCCATCTGGATGCTGGCATCAAGCACTCCGCTTAAATGGCCTGATGATGGCGAGATAGATATTATGGAACATGTAGGCTATAACCAGGGAGTTGTACATGCGTCCACACATTCAAAAAAATACTACCATAGTATTGGTACACAGAAAACTGCTACCACCGCCGTTCCAGATTGCAGTGAAGCATTTCATGTTTATTCCTTAGACTGGGATGCCGAAAAAGTAATCGTTTCCATAGATAACAAGCCCTATTTCACTTTCAAAAATGAGCATAGTGGAAATGATGCCTGGCCATTCAATAAACCTTTTCACCTTTTACTGAATATTGCGGTAGGCGGCGATTGGGGCGGACAGAAAGGCATTGATGACAGTGTGTTTCCACAGAAAATGGAGATCGATTATGTTCGGGTTTACCAATAATACAATAATCATTTAAATACTTATTTATGAGAAAGTTAATGCATACACTAGTTATTATCATCCTGCTGTTCTCCGGAATTATTTCTTATGCACAGGATGCAGAAGGTTATCAATTACCTCCTAAAGAAATTGCAGAATTACTATTAGCCAAACCAACACCAGCTGTAAGAATAGACAGCAAAGCAGAATGGATGTTATTGAGTGAGCGAAACAGCTATCCTACGGTTGAAGAATTGGGCCAACCCGAAATACGTATTGCCGGACTGCGATTAAATCCCAATAACTTTTCCCTGAGCAGGCAGTTTTTTATTAATAATTTTAGTTTAAAGAATATCAAATCTGGCAAAGAGTTCCAGATAGAAGGATTACCAGTTAATTTACTGGCAGGCAATGCCAGCTGGAATCCATCTGAAACCAAAATTGCATTTACTAATACAACCAGCACGCGGGTAGATTTATATGTGGTTGATCTCAATACAAAAAAAGCTGTCAAAATAAATAAAAGGGCATTAAATGCAGTGCTGGGCTTATCCTTTATATGGATAGACGATAACACCCTAATGTATAAATCCAGTTTACAACCAGCAACAAATGCACCTAAAAGGCCTATTACTCCCAAGGGACCTACTATTCAACAAAGTTTAGGAAAAGCTGCACCCAGTGCTACTTTCCAGGACCTGATCAAATCTCCTTATGATGAACAATTATTTGAATTTTATGCAAGTTCGCAATTGGTATTGAACAAGAATGGTGTAGAAACAACTATGGGTAAGCCTGGTATCATCAGCACAATAGCTTTATCGCCAGATAAAAAATACCTGATGGAAAGAACCATTCAGAAACCATTTTCATATTTGGTTACTGCCATTGGATTTCCTTCTACCATTACCATTAACGATTTAACTGGCAAGACCATTAAGGTACTGGCAGTGCTACCATCCAGTGAGGGCACACCTTCAGGTTATGATAATACCCAAAATGTTGCCAGAGCATTTGACTGGCGCGACGATGAGGCTGCAACCATAACATGGGCAATGCCATTAGATAGTGGCTTGATAAAAAAGCAAATGGAATACCATGATGCAGTGTATGCATTGAGTGCCCCCTTTAATGGAGAGGCCAAAGAACTTTTCAAAACACGTATGCGATTTTCTGGAGTTACCTGGGGAGATGCGTCCATTGCATTGGTTGGCGAAATATCACGTAGTAAACAAGTGAGCAGGGTTAGCAGGTATAATAGTTCTACCGCATCGTTGGAAAATCTATTTGAACGCAACCTCACGGATGCATATAATAATCCCGGTGTGCCGGTTTTATCAAAAAATAATTTTGGCAGGCAGGTTATACAAACCATTGAGAATGGCACTAAGATCCTCATGAATAATGTTACTGGATCTTCACCCAAAGGCGACCTTCCCTTTTTGGCAAAATTTGACCTGAACACCAAAAAAAATGAGATCATCTGGAGATGTTCAGAAGGCAGTTTTGAAATGGTAGAAGATGTGATCGATGCCAGCAAACTTATCTTACTCACCAGAAAAGAATCACAAAAAGAAGTACCAAATTACTATATCAAGAACCTGGTATTACGCATGGCAGACAGGCCAATAACCAATTTCACCAATCCCTACCCGCAACTGATCGGTGTAACAAAAGAAAAGATCAGTTATAAAAGATCAGATGGTGTTGATCTAACCGGTGATCTTTATTTACCCAAAGGATATAACAAAGAAAAAGATGGCCCATTACCTACCTTCATTTGGGCTTACCCACGCGAGTTTAATTCAGCAGCAGATGCAGCGCAGATAAGGGGTAGCAAGGACAGATTTACTACCCTCAACTGGGGCACCCCTATATTTTATGTTACACAGGGTTATGCTGTTTTAGACAATGCCGAAATGCCCATAGTTGCATCTTCACCTGATAAAAAGCCCAACGATGATTTTATTGCCCAATTGAAATTGAATGCAGAAGCAGCTGTTAATAAACTAGCAGAAATGGGTGTTGGCGACAGAAACAGAATGGCCGTGGGCGGACATAGCTATGGTGCATTCATGACAGCACACTTACTGGCGCATACCAAATTATTTAAAGCGGGTATAGCCAGAAGCGGTGCCTATAACAGAACCCTTACCCCATTTGGTTTTCAGAATGAAGACCGTACTTATTGGCAGGCTCCACAATTGTATTATGAGATCAGTCCATTTAGCTATGCTGATAAAATAAAAACACCCATACTGTTAACCCATGGTGAAGCAGATGATAATACAGGTACTTACCCAATAAACAGTGAAAGATTGTTTGCTGCTATTAAAGGCAATGGAGGAACAGTTAGATTTGTTTACATGCCTTATGAAGCACATGGTTACAGAGGAAAAGAAAACTTATTACACTTACATTGGGAACAAAACCAATGGTTAGATAAATATGTAAAAAAAGCCGGAAAGTAGATCATGAAATTTCAGTAAATATTCATTCATTCTTCGAAATTAGTTACCTAAAATCATACACATGCGCTTCCTTTTATTAGCCTCAGTACTTCTGCTTACTTTAAGTACTTCAGCCCAGCATTTTTTCCTTTTTGCAGGCACATATACCACTGGTAAAAGTAAAGGGATCTATGTGTATGATTTTAATGCTAATAATGGAGAAGTAGGATTGATCAGCTTTACAGACAGTGCTGCCAATCCTTCCTATATAGCCATCTCTGCCAATGGTAAATATGTATATGCTGTAAATGAGATCAGTCGCTCACAAGCCGGGTTAGTTGCTGCCTATGCATTTGATGCACAAACTGGTACTCTTAAGCTGATCAACCAGCAATCCAGTGGTTCAGAAAACCCTTGTCATTTATCACTTACAAAAGACGGCAAGTGGCTAACAGTTGCCAATTATACCGGAGGAAGTCTGGCCGTTTTTCCTTTAAGTGAAAATGGTTCTATACAACCCTTTACGCAACATATTGTGCACACAGGAAAGGGTGCTAATCCACAAAGACAGGAAAAGCCACATGTGCATTCTACATTTTTCTCGCCTGATGAAAAATTATTATTAACGCCCGATCTGGGTACAGATAAAGTGAATGTTTATCAATTCAATAGTAATCAACAAAAACCATTAAAGCCCGCAGATATCCAATTTTTAAAAGCTAACCCAGGTAGTGGACCCAGGCACCTTGAATTTACACCATCCGGTAAATATTTTTATGTAGTGGAAGAAATAACGGGCACTGTTACTGCTTACCAATATAATAATGGTAAACCAAAAGCAATACAAACAATAGCCACACATGCTGCCGATTTTAAAGGTCAGCCCGGTAGTGCAGATATTCATGTTTCGCCTGATGGTAAATTTCTTTATGCATCAAATAGAGGGGAAGAAAATAACCTAGCCATTTTTTCCATTGATACAAATACTGGATTGCTAACAACAGCTGGCTATCAGTCAACATTAGGTAATCACCCACGAAATTTTATGATAGACCCCACCGGAAATTTTTTATTAGTGGCTAATATGCGCAGTAATAATATGGTGGTTTTTAAACGTGATAAGGTAACTGGTCTATTACAACAAACATCCCAACAAATAGATATCCCAAGTCCTTCCTGCTTGAAAATGTTACCAAAATAAAAAGAAGGTCTTATTTATGTTTTCTATGCTTATGGTGATGGCTTTTGGGAGCAGGCATTGATTTCTTGTCGGTTTCCACAACTATCTTACGCTGATTCTGAATGGCGCCTAAGCCAATGAGAGTAACACCTAAAAACAATGTAATATATTGGATCAAGAATGTTTCACTGAGCAAAACCATTTGCACAATTGTAAATAATGCCAGCAATACACCCTGCGTCATGATAAAAAAGGAATACCGATTTGCTTTTTGTTTTATTTGAATCATTACAAAAATACTGAACAGCCCAACAACGATCAATGTTGTCCAACCAATGGTTAGGTAATCCGAAAAGATGGTACCATTCAGCAGGTAAAAAGGAAGCCCCAAAGTACTACCTGTAGGGTCTGTGATCATATGGTAACTACTGAAAATGGCTGCTATACATAATAGCATAAGCAGAGCGATCGAGAGGTTACGTGCATTTCTCATAATTAGTATTGTATAATCAAAGTACGAAAAAAAGGGGTACAATAAAAATGATATCTCTCATAAAGGAGTGAAACGTCTTTATTTATTGTAATGCTTTTTTTATATTGATCACTTCAATATCAAATACCAAAACACTATTAGGTGGGATGGCATTACTTCTACTTCTGATAGTGTAACCATTGGCCGAAGGAACGATGATACGGATCTTACCACCCACTTTACACATGGGTACGGCTTGTTGCCAACCTCTGATCAATCTCTTTAAAGGGAATGTAGCAGGTTTTTCTTTAGTTTGATCGAATATGCTGCCATCTTTTAAAAGGGTTCCCTTATAGAAAACTGTAACCGTATCACTCACTGAAACATAAGCTCCAGAACCTTCTTTCAATAAATGGTAATAAACACCATCAATAGAACCAGTTGTATCAAGTTGATGTTTACTGATAGCATCCATGATCATTTGCTTATCTACTTTAGCCTGGTAGGCACTGTCTGCATGGTTATTCAAGTCTATCACCGGTTTTTGATTGGTTGCTGTTCTGGTAAAACTTTCACGGTAGTAAGTAGCATCCAGTATAAAACCACCATTGTATAAATAAAATTTTCCATCGTCTGTACCACCGCCAAAGTCGATCCTATCCCCTGCCCTGCCGGTTGCATCGTAAGTTAATTTACTTTTGGTGAGTTCTATCCATTGTCCTTTATTATTTTGAACCCATTGGTTTCCATAAAGCGCTTTGCGTTGCAATTGCCCATTGTTACCCCAGAAATTTTCATTAAAAGAATACAGGTTGCGCAAATTTTTTCCGTCTTTCGGTGCTCTGAAACTGGCTATCAGCTTCCACTTTTTGAGTTCCGGCAAAAAGAAATAACCGTTATAGATGGTGGTTTGAGAAGCGCTGTCTGCTAGGGAAGTGACCAGAAATTGATAGGTCTGCTCTGTTTTCCAGGGATATACCCAATGGCTATGACCACCCGTACCTTCATTTCCAAAACCATCAGCAAAAACTCCTGCACCTTTTGCCAGTAATTGTACTTTGTTTGAATCGGCAACTTTATTTCTATCAATAGCTTCATTGCCAGCATCCCAAACAGAAAAAATAACCCTACGTTCTTTTTCACTGTTTACCTGTATCCCAAAATAACCACGGGCAAAACCCGTTGCCATAAAATAACTATGCAAAGGATCGTAGCCGGAAGGAACAGTTATCTCATTATAAAATGCAATAGCCTTGATGGAATCTTCTAAATGATAACGCAAATGCACAGAAGCAGCATTTCTTCTGGGTTTGGAATTAAAGTGGATATTTTGTGTTGCAAGGCCTGATAACTGGATAGACCTGATATCTGCTATAGATTGCTTTACCTTTTTTAATACCGATAATGTAATGGTATAATACCCCGAATCCTTAATTAGCAAACTTCCTACGGATACCATTTTAAAACTAGAAGAAGCGGGTACTTTTACGGGGAAATTTTTGCCGTCGATAGACAGGTTAAGCAAAGTACCTTCACTTATATTTTTAGTTTCCAATTCAATGGAAAGTTTGCCGGCCTTGCGTAAATAAAAGAAATATTTTATTTGCTGCTTTGCATTGGTCCAACCTGTCAAGCCATTTTTCTCGGTGAACAGGCTCTCTTCGTCTTTTTCTGCCGGTACGGCATATCCGGTATATGCAGGGATTTTTATGGTTTGTGCAAACAAATGAATTTGGAAGAATAAAGTTGCAAACAACAAGAGTTTCCTTTGCATGGTGAATTTTTAGTTAACCAAACATAAGAAAAGTATTCAGGAATTTTTTAGAAAATCGCGGAACCAGTAACCGGAGTTTTTTATCGTTCGCAATTGCGTTTTAAAATCAATATGTATCAGTCCAAATCGGGCCGCATAGCCTTCCGTCCACTCAAAATTATCGGTGAGTGTCCAGGCAAAATATCCATTTACATTCACTCCTTCTTTTTTAGCTTTCTGCATAGCAGTGATATACAGCTTAAAATAGTCTATACGTTGCTGGTCGTTCACTACCCCATTCACTAAAGCATCCTTAAAAAAAGCGCCACTTTCTGTTACCATAATTTCTTTAACACCACCATATAACCAGAACCTTTTGATCATCCAGTAAAAACTATCCGCGTTTATTTCCCAACCCATGTCTGTATGTGGCACTTTTCGGGTGGCTGCTTTTACTTCAGATGCATGCAGATAAGGTATCAGTGCATTATATTTTACCGTTAGCGCAAAATAATTTTGTATGCCAATGAAATCAAAATTGAAATGCATTCTTTCTGTAAACTTCCATGCCTTATTGTGTAATTGAAGTTTATCCAGCAAAGGGAAATTATCAACCTGCGGATACCCCCTGCCCAGTGCCGGCTCTATAAATAACCTGTTTAACATGGCATCTACTCTTTTGGATGCCAGCACATCTTCTTCCCGTTGCGAAAATGGCATTACTTCACTGCAAGAAAAACTGGTGCCTATATGTGCTTTGGGTACCAATGCACGCAATATCCTACCTCCTTCTGCTTGACACAATGCTGCATTGTGCACAGCAGATAAAAAATTACTGAGCCCGGTTTTGCCTGGTGCATGCATCCCTAACATATATCCCAGTGATGTAAATCCCATGGGTTCATTGAGTACTATCCAGTCCTTCACCTTACTGCCATATTCTTCTGCGCACAATGTAGCAAAACGGGTAAACCATTTCAGCATTTGGTGACTGGTCCAACCCCCATTCTTTTGCAATTCCTGTGGGAGGTCCCAATGATACAGCGTTACATAAGGTGTTAAGCCTAATTGTAAACATTCATCAATCAGTCTGTGGTAAAAAGCAATACCATCTTTGTTCACCCTGCCGATACCTTCCGGCAAAATCCGGCTCCATGAAATGGAAAAACGGAAAACAGAAAATCCAAGTGCTTTTACCAGCATCAGATCATCTTTATAACGATAATAAAAATCACAGGCTTCTGATGGCTTGGCACCTCCCTTTATTTTTCCTGTTCTGCGTGAAAAGGTATCCCAGATGGAAAGTCCACGCCCATCAACATTATAAGCTCCTTCATTTTGCGCAGCTGCAATAGCTACCCCCCATTGAAAATTGGGGCCAAAAGATTTTGCATGAAGTTGCTGGTGATAGGACAAGCGAAAGATTTACACAAAAATGGTTAATTAAATGATGGCTTTATATTAACCCATTGTTATTTCTTTGAGGGATCTTGCTTTTATTTTGCATCAAACCAAATAGGCGTGCCATCATCTGCAATGGCATTGTAATTGATAAAAAGCTCTTCGCCCCTTTTAATTGTTCGTATTGTTTTTATGGTCATTAATTCAGCTTCATAATCCATCTCATAATCGCAATTGGCGTTATAAGCATGGTTATAGAGCGATAAATATCCCATAGCAATACATACTTGTTTTTTCTTCGGATCGCCCCATTCAAAAATATAATCGAATAAACGGGTTTTCTCAACCTGTTTGCGGTCTTTGGCACTTAAAACCAGTACAGGCGATATCTCAATAATGGTATTGGCTTTGATCTTTTCAGCTGCAAACACTCCGCGACCGCGCATTTCAGAAGGTGCGATAACTAATAAAGGTAAAATCATCAGCAAAGGTACAAAAGATGCGGAGAGAAAATTAATACATACTTCCAAAATGATTTGCTTTGAAGAGCGCAAACCTTCTAGTTTGTTCTAATCTTTATTATTTGCTAATTTGCCCCTATGTCACTCGAACTAGAACCACCAGATATAGCAGAACAATTTGAACAATTGTTGCTGGTAGAAGACAAGCTATTGATCCGTGATTTTCTGGATGATCAGAACATTAGTGATGTTGCGGAACTTATCAACCAGTTCCCGGAATATGAAGCACAGATCATTGCCAATATGGCCATACATAGGGCCGCCAGTGTGTTCAAGATTCTTGATATCAGTCAGCAAAGAGATATTGTAAAAGAATTACCTACTAATAAAACAGCCGAATTATTGAACGAATTACCTGCGGATGACCGAACAGATTTTCTGGAAGATCTTCCCAAAGCGGTAATACGTGATCTGATCAAATTACTCGACCCCGAAGAAAGAAGAATCACTCTTTCCTTATTGGGATATCCTGAAGACAGTGTAGGACGTTTGATGACGCCCGACTATATCTATATCTATCAAAATGATACTGTAACAGAAGTATTTGAAACGATCAGAAAATTTGCCAAGAACAGTGAAACAGTAGATGTACTTTATGTTATTGATGAGAAAGGTCAGCTCATAGATGATATCCGGATCAAAGATGTGATTCTTGCAGCACCTTATAAAAAAGTATCTGAAATAATTGATGGCAGGTATGTGGCATTGCATGTGAATGATGACCAGGAGCATGCCAACCAGGTGTTTAAAATGAATAACCGTGTAGCGCTTCCTGTGGTGGATGATAATGAAATATTATTAGGGATCGTGACCATTGATGACATGCTTTGGGTTGCCAATGAGGAGTTCAGTGAAGACATGCAAAAAATGGGTGGTACAGAAGCTTTGAATGAGCCATACCTGGATATGCCCATTTTAAAATTATTTCGCAAAAGGATCAGTTGGCTGGTGGTTTTATTTTTGGGCGAAATGCTTACTGCCACTGCGATGGGATATTTTGAAGATGAAATTGCCAAAGCCATTGTATTGGCTTTATTTGTACCCTTGATTATTTCAAGTGGCGGCAACAGCGGATCACAGGCATCTACTTTAATTATACAGGCAATGGCTGTGGGTGAAATTTATATTTCCGATTGGTGGCGAGTTTTAAAAAGAGAATTAATCAGTGGCTTACTATTAGGTGCAGTATTGGGAATTATTGGTTTTATAAGGGTTGCCGTCTGGCATTCCATCATACCCAATGTTTACGGACCACACTGGATGATGATTGCTTCAACCGTTGGTTTTTCTTTGGTAGGCGTTGTATTGTGGGGAACTCTTTCCGGTTCTATGCTTCCCATATTGCTAAAAAAACTAGGCGCCGATCCCGCAGTTTCCTCAGCACCATTTGTAGCAACATTGGTAGATGTAACTGGATTGATCATCTATTTCAGTTTTGCTTATTTTTTCTTGCAAGGAATACTTTTGTAGTTTGGAATGTTGGGTTTTGAATTTTGAGCTAAAAGTCTTGTATCTTGATGCCTTTATCTTATATCTAGCATCCAGCATCCAGCATCCAGCATCCAGCATCCAGCATCCAGCATCCAGCATCCAGCATCCAGCATCCAGCATCCAGCAACCAGCATCCAGCATCCAGCA
>CALRVT010000019.1:0-71921 GCA_943371675.1 Chitinophaga pinensis
TTGAGAAAGCTCCCCACTCTCAACTTCTTCTACAACCTGAAGTTTAAATGCTAATGTGTAGTCTTTTTGAGTCCGCTTAGTAACTCTGAATTGTCCTTTGTTCATAATGGTGACATTGTTTTTGTGTCAACCTATTCTAGGACGAGGCAAACCTATAAAGTCATAAAAAAACCACCTAAAAAGGTGGTTTTTTTATGTCAATGTCTCAATATAAATCGCTTTTTAATGGTATTGATAAATAGAGCGAAAATTAAGCTATACAGCAAAAGAAGTACCACAGCCGCAAGTTTTACTGGCATTGGGATTGGTAAAAGTAAATCCCCTACTGTTTAATCCCCCCTGCCAGTCAACTTCCATACCAAAAAGGTAGATTTGGTGGCTATTATTCATGATACATGGAATACCCGCTATTTCAAAATGCTGGTCAATCTCTTCCGGAATTTCAAAACCTAGCACATAGGTCATGCCACTGCATCCTCCACCTTTTACGCCTATTCGCAATCTTTTGTTGGTATCAAACCCGTCTTCCTGCATCAATCGCTTTATTTCGTTGATAGCACCATGAGTAAGGGTTACTGGTATATTAGCGGTTAAAGTTTCCATATCATTCAAATTATTACAAAATTACAAACAAAGACCGGCATAATCCAGAACAGTAATTTTCGATACCCGAAAATCTATACTAAAACCTTTGCCAATTTATAATAGAAACCATTTCCCATTCATGGCTAGTGTAATAAGTCTCTCGCCCATAAGCTGTTCAGTTTGCTTATTTTTGTAAAAACATATCTGATGCCCGATTCAAATGAAATTTTGATCATCCTGGTAACTGTTCTTATAGTAGTTGGATTATATTATTTTGTATACGCCAAAAATAAAGTGGTTGTTTCTGATGTAAGTACAATTGTAAAGAACCCTTCTTTGCAGCTGCAGGCTTACGAGCGAATGATCCTATTGGTTGACAGGATTAGTTTGGCAAATCTGATAAGTAGAACACCGGCAAATGGTTTAACAGCCAGAGAATTGCAGGTAGTTCTTACCAGAAATATCAGAGATGAGTTTGATTATAATATCACCCAACAGATTTATATTCATCCAGAAGCCTGGAAGGCTGTAAGGAATCTAAAAGAAAATAATTTATTGGTGATCAACCAAGTTGCCGGCAATTTACCCATCCATGCAAGTGGTTTGGAACTTTCAAGGGCTGTAATGGAGTTTACTTTAACAGACAGCAAAAGTAATTTACCGGAATTGGTTAGTGAGGCTTTAAGTTTTGAAGCAAAAAAACTAATGTGATATTTGAATGTAGCATCAACGATTTCAACTTCTATTTCTTCTAAATCTGTTTCAATTTAAATAAGTAAAATGGCTTCCAATACATTACTTACGGATAGTGGCATAGAAATAAAAAAAGTGTATTACGCTCATCCGGATGCTACAGCTAATGAACAGGAATTACCCGGAAAATATCCTTACACCAGGGGCATTCAGGCAGATATGTATCGGGGTAAACTTTGGACGATGCGCCAGTATGCCGGTTTTTCAACAGCGGAAGAAAGCAATAAGCGTTACCATTATTTATTATCACAAGGTGTGATGGGATTAAGTGTGGCTTTTGATCTGCCAACACAGATAGGTTACGACAGTGATCATCCCCTATCCGAAGGTGAAGTGGGAAAAGTTGGCGTGGCTATTGATAGCCTGGAAGACATGGAAATACTTTTTCAAAACATTCAATTGGAAGAAGTAAGTACCTCCATGACCATCAATGCTACTGGTTTCATACTATTGGCCTTTTATGTAGCACTAGCCAAAAAGCAAGGGGCCGATTTACATAAAATTACAGGTACCATTCAGAATGATATCTTAAAGGAATACGCAGCCAGAGGCACTTATATCTATCCACCCAAGCCATCCATGCGTATTATCACAGATATATTTGAATGGTGCAGTAAGGAATTACCCAAATGGAATACCATCTCCATTTCAGGCTACCATATCAGAGAAGCCGGTAGTACAGCCGTTCAGGAGATCGCCTTTACCTTGAGTAATGGCAAAGCGTATGTAGAAGCAGCAAAGGCAAAGGGGCTCGATATCAATGTTTTTGGTAAACGCCTCTCCTTCTTTTTTAATGCTCACAATAACCTATTTGAAGAAATTGCAAAGTTCAGGGCAGCCCGTAGAATGTGGGCTAATATGATGAAAGAACTTGGTGCTACGGATGAAAAAGCCATGATGCTTCGTTTCCATACGCAAACCGGTGGTGCCACACTTACAGCACAGCAACCATTAAATAATATTGCGCGTGTTACAGTACAAACATTAGCGGCAGTTTTGGGAGGTACACAAAGTTTACATACCAATGGATATGATGAAGCCCTAAGTCTTCCAACAGAAGAAGCTGCCCGAATTGCTTTGCGTACCCAACAAATCGTTGCATTTGAAAGTGGCGCAAGTGATACTGCAGATCCATTAGGTGGCAGTTATTTTATAGAGGAGTTGACAAATGAGGTGGAAAGTAATGCCTGGGAACTTATTCATAAAATTGATGCCATGGGTGGTAGTATTAGTGCCATAGAATCAGGTTTTATGCAGGAAGAAATTGCCCGAAGTGCCTATCAATACCAAAAGCAAATTGAAAATGGCGAAAAAGTAATTGTAGGTGTAAATAAGTTTTTGGTTGAAAATGAAATTCCCATACCTGGATTTAAAATTGACGACCAGATCAGGTTAATCCAATCTGCAAAGATCGCAGCATTAAAAGCTAAAAGGAACGATCAAAAAGCGAAAGAATCTTTGCATAAAATATTCATGGCAGCAACAAATAGTAGTAACCTGATGCCTCCGGTAATTGAAGCTGTTGAAAATTATTGCACTTTAGGAGAGATCTCTGATGTTTTGAGAAAAGTATTCGGGGAATATAAAGGATAAAAAAAGCAATGAGTAACCTTTATAGATTACTCATTGCTAAATGCTTTTCTAATATAAATATCTTACAGTACAACGATCAAGGCATAGATCACGCCCGGTATCCAGAATAATAAAGTTAGTAGTAAACTAAGCCAGAACTTACCATTGATGGTGCCTTCATGTAAATAAACGGCTAATGGTGGAAGGATTAATGCCAAAATAACCAACAAAATAGTATTGGTACTAGCTTCTCCTGCTGCTTTTTGGGCCTTGTAATTTTTGATAGCTTTTTTTGCTTCAGAAATGCGCATTTTCTTTTCTACACGAGATAAGCTGCGGAATTCTTTCATGGCATCCATCATAACCACATCATCCAAAACGGCTTCTTTACTGGTTGTAGTGGTAGATTTGTTTTCAGTAGATACGGTGGGTTCAGTTTCAATGACAGATGCTTGCAATGAAACCATACTCAGAATGGAAGCTGCAATGAATAAGCTGATTTTTTTCATAAACTTTATTTTGGTTTTTATAGATAGATTGTTAATGTTTTTAACAAAGTAAAGTTCAGGGCTTATCACCTGATTACTTTACAGCATTGTTCACAAAATTTACATAATTCACTTACTATAAAAATGGTAAATAAATATATATAAAAATAATTAAGCTTACTAATTATTTTAGGTTAAAGAATTGTGCTTAATTATTCGATTGTCTGCAGTATTGCCTTGTGCAAATTTGTATCTTTCCTATTCAATTAAATTACATGAGAAAACTGCTTTTAATTCCATTTTTGTATGCCTTTCATGTTTCTGCACAGGTGCTTCCTGCCAATTATGAAGCATTGGTGAATGCTGAATCTACTAAAGTAATTGAATGGAGAAGATATTTTCACCAAAACCCGGAACTATCCAACAGGGAATACAATACAGCCAAAAAAATTGAAGCTTTTCTAAAACAATTAGGCATTGAAACCAGAACCATGGCCGGAACAGGAGTGGTTGGCGTTTTAAAAGGAGGAAAGCCTGGTCCTGTAGTGGCTTTACGTGCAGATATTGATGGATTGCCGGTTACAGAAAGAAATAACCTGGCATTTATGTCGAAAGCTACCACTGAATACAATGGGCAAAAAGTAGGTGTCATGCATGCATGTGGACACGACTCACATATTGCCATGCTAATGGGTGCCGCTGAAATTCTCACCAAAATGAAAGCTGATATACCCGGAACGGTTGTGTTTCTTTTCCAACCTGCCGAAGAAGGCCCTCCCGGAACGGAAGAAGGTGGTGCGCCATTGATGGTTAAGGAAGGTGCATTGGATAACCCGAAAGTTGATGCAGTATTCGGGATGCATATTGAAGCAGGTCTTGACCTTGGAAAGATCTATTATAAACCCGAAGCCTTTATGGCTTCTTCAGACTGGTTCACAATTAAGGTGAAAGGACGCCAAACACATGGTGCCAGTCCGTGGCAGGGAATTGATCCAATTGTTGTGAGTGCTTCCATAATACAAAATCTGCAAACGATTGTAAGCAGACAAATGGAAATCACAGTAGCACCAGTTATTATTACTGTGGGTAAAATCAATGCAGGTGTTCGTCCCAATATCATACCGGAAGATGCGGTGATGGAAGGAACCATTCGTACCCTCGACAGTAAAATGCAGAAGGATGTACACGAAAAGATCAGAACCACTGCCAAAAATATTGCGGAAGCTTATGGCGCAACTGCAGAAGTAACTATTGATACCAAAACATTGGTCACCTATAATGACCCGAAATTGGTAGCACTTTCATTACCATCACTCAAAAAAGCAGCAGGTGAAAACAATGTGGTTTTACATCATTGGGAAACAGGTGCCGAAGATTTTTCTTTTTATAGTGCCAAAGCACCTTCTTTCTTTTTTTACCTCGGTGCCCGTGATCCAAAATTTACGGCTGCGAATGCTCCGGGACATCATACCCCAGATTTTCTTTTAGACGATAGTAAATTGGATGTAGGTGTTAAAGCTTTTTGTCAGTTGGTTTTCGACTATGCTAAAAATGTAAAATAATTTTTATGAAACAGTTTTCATTCCTCCTGACACTGATCGCCCTTGTGGTAACTGCAGAATGTCAAACAAACCTTTCACCCGAACAACTCTGGAAACTAAGCAGGGTAAGTGGTTTGGGCATTTCTACCAATGAACAATATGTAGTTTTTTCGGTAAGTACCCCAAATATTGATGAGAATAAAAGTGCTAGAAAAACATTGTATATGGCCACCAGTGGAGGTGAATCAGTTCCTATTGCCAACACTGATAGTTTTCTGGTTGAAACAAAAATTTCGCCCACAAAAAAGTTTAAAGCTTTTGTAAGATCTGTGCCGGTTTTTAAAGTGACAGGAGCAGAAATGTATCCCGATCTTAAAAAATCAAATGTACAGGTGTATAATAGTCTTAATTACCGTCACTGGGATACCTGGGAGGATGGGAAATTTGACCATGTATTTATAGCGCCTCTCATCAATGGAGTGTATGACGAAAAGCAAGCCAAAGATATCATGCCCAATGAAGCTTTTGATTGCCCTACCAAACCCTTTGGTGGTGATGAGGATTTTATATGGAACCCGGATGGCAAACATTTATTGTATGTGACCAAAAAACTATCTGGTACCGAATATGCAGTAAGTACTAACACTGATTTATATGAATATGATATAGAAACAGGTCTTACCAAGAATCTTACGGAAGACAATAAGGGATACGACGTAAGTCCATCCTATAACCATAAAGGACAACTGGCATGGTTGCAAATGCAAACACCGGGAAATGAAGCGGATAAACAAGACCTCATTGTAACAGATGGTAAAACTAAAATTAACCTTACCCGATCACGCGATGATCTGCATGTTGAAAATTTTCGCTGGAGCAAAAATGGTGATACCCTTTTCTTTATAGCACCCATCAATGGTACTTTGCAATTGTTTAAAGTGAATGATCCATTGCAAACTAAAACTGCTGCAGTTATAACACAGGTTAGTAATGGTGATTATGATGTTAGCAGTATCGTTGGTGAAGTAAACAATTCATTGATCGTTACCAGAAACGATATGAACCATGCAACTGAATTGTACAAATTGGATTTGAGCAATGGCAAGATGCTTCAAATGACACATGTAAATGATGCAGCTTATGCAAAAATTAATATGGTCAAAACAGAAAGAAGATTTGTAACAACAACAGATTATAAAAAAATGTTGGTTTGGGTAATTTATCCGCCAGGATTCGACCCCTCCAAGAAATACCCAACTCTATTGTATTGCCAAGGGGGCCCTCAATCTCCTTTAACACAATTCTATTCCTTCCGCTGGAATTTTCAATTAATGGCATCGCAAGGTTATATTGTTGTTGCTCCTGGTCGTAGAGGTATGCCCGGTTTTGGTACAGAATGGAATGCACAGGTGAGTAAGGATTGGGGCGGACAAGTTATTAAAGATTACCTCAGTGCCATAGATGCAGTAAGTAAAGAATCATTTGTTGACAAAAATCGTTTGGGATGTGTAGGTGCCAGTTTTGGTGGATTCTCAGTGTTTGCATTGGAGAGTCAACATGAAGGGAGATTTAAAACCTTTATCTCACATGATGGTGTTTTCGATTTCAGAAGTATGTATGGCACCACAGATGAAATGTTCTTTGAGAACTGGGAAAAAGGAGGCAATTACTGGGATAAGAGCAATGCTGTTGCACAAAGATCATTCAGTCAATCACCTAGTAATTTTGTTGACAAATGGAATACCCCCATCCTTATCATTCAGGGTGGTAAAGATTACCGGGTTCCTATAGAACAAGGGCAGCAAGCATTTCAGGCCGCTCAACTCAAAGGAATAAAAAGCAGGTTTCTATATATTCCAGAGGAAAATCACTGGGTATTGAGTGCGCAGAATGCCCTTGTTTGGCAGAGAGAGTTTTATAAATGGCTGGATGAAACTTTGAAGTAGTATTTTTTCAACGGAGAGATCTCAGAGTTTTGCAGCAAATCCTCTGTGTAACTCTGAGACCTCCGTGTCTCTGTTGAAAAAAATAATCTTTTGAAAAAAAATGATCCAATTAATTCCTTGCTCCAAACAATAAACTTCCAATCCTAACCATCGTACTCCCCTCTTCAATAGCAATCTGATAATCGCCACTCATGCCCATACTTAGTATGTTAAAAGATTGTTGAACAGCAGGGATCAACTTATACTTATCAAATAAACTTTTCAATTGATGAAACTCAGAACGTACTATATCTAAATCATCATTAAAAGAAGCCATCCCCATCAATCCGCAAATCCGTACATGCGATAATCCGTTAATCGTTGGAAAAATTTCTGTCAATTCGTTTTCATCCAAACCAAATTTTGTTTCTTCCTGTGCAATATGTACTTGTAATAAACAATCTATAACCCTGCCTGATTTTGCAGCTTGTTTATTTATTTCTTTCAATAAACTTAAGCTATCAACCCCATGAATCAAATGCACAAAGGGGGCGATATATTTTACTTTATTACTTTGAAGATGCCCAATAAAATGCCAGTTGATATCTGTGGGTAAAAGTGCTTGCTTTTCTACCAGTTCTTGAACATAATTTTCACCAAAATCCCTTTGACCAAGGTTATAAAGATCAGTGATATCTTGTTTCGGTTTGGTTTTACTTACTGCAATAAGTGAAACCTTATTTGGAGTAAACGCAAATACTAATTCTTTATAAATTTCCTTGTTAACAGACATATATCTAATTCAATTCTTTATGTAAGAGGATATTCTCTAGCAGCAATACATTATTATACGCCTCACAAACGTAATTGAATTTACCCATTCTAGAACCCAACATAACTTTCCAGGGATTAGGTAACATGGAAGCCATATCGGCTACAAAAAAAGAGAAATTACCATTTTCTATTAATTCCTGTAAAGTAAAATTTGTTTCTACATCAATTCCCTGAGGCTTTACACCCCATCTAAGCAAGGAAGTTTGTAATATACATTGCTCCATAAAATCTGAGGAATGCGATAATGAGTTTTGTGCGTCTGCAATTAATTTAGGTTTTAAAATCTCTAAAGCAGCAATAGGTTTCACAGACATAAGTCTTGATAAGTGATATAATATTATCGAAGTCTTATTATAATGAGGTGCAACATAAGACGCATTTGACATGTGCCTATTATCACTTATTACCCTTTCTATATAATGTAAACTTGCTGAATCAGCTGTAGTCCAGTTTAGTTCATTGCGTTGAACAAAATATAATATATTGGTTAATACGCATAAGTCAAAATCCACAGCCATTTTTACACCAAACCAGGTACTATATGCCTGAATTTTACTGTATTCTTCGTAAGTATTTTTAACAGGATTGGTAACATTATTAGTGAAGGATTGCATCAAAGCATGAACCTTTTTTGTAGTTGAATCTGGTGCATTTAAAGCAAGAAGAAAAATAACGGTGTCATCAAGGTCATCAGGTAAGCTTTGTTGTTTATCTAATAAGTTTAGCCAGCCTGAATTAGGAAATATCTTAACTGTATCTGTAGGCCAAAAATTATAAGTAGATCTTCCTTTTCTATTTTTAAACTTTTCAAATGTGGGGTTTGATCTGGCTATGATGCTATCAACCATTATCTGTTGATTTTTTGTCAATTTTGGTTTTAAATCTTGCAATGTAAATGAGATCAACCCTGTAAAAAAAGCATTCACATCGGCTTTTTCCCTGCTTTTGTTTAATGCATAGATTCGATAAGAAGGAAATAGCCCTTTAGGAAATACAGAACTCTCCTTTGCTTGCAATTGAACAATTCTATTTAATAATTGGGTAGTAAGTATGGTATCTGTAGACGCTGAAACGTCTATAAAAGTAATTATGCAAAATATCCATAACAAAATGCGTGGGAACATAGAGAAAAGATGGATTACGGATTAAATTATTGGCTACTAAAGTTACATCTTTAGCTTTTTATAAATAATTCGTCAATCCTATTTCAAAATACTCCTTGAAATAACTATCCGCTGAACTTCCGATGTACCTTCATAAATCTGTGTGATCTTGGCATCACGCATCATCCTTTCTACATGGTATTCTTTAACAAAACCATAGCCACCATGAATTTGAACAGCTTCTGTAGTAACCCACATGGCGGTTTCAGAGGCAAATACTTTGGCCATAGATGAACTTAAGGTATAATCAATACCATTGTCTTTTTCCCAGGCAGCTTTGAGACATAATAGTCTGGCAGCTTCAATACGTGTTGCCATATCTGCCAGTTTAAACTGTATAGCCTGGTGGTGCATGATCTCTTTGCCAAAAGCTTTTCTTTGTTTACTATATGCCAATGCCAGTTCATACGCACCACTGGCAATACCTAAAGCCTGAGAGGCAATACCAATTCGACCACCAGCCAATGTTTTCATGGCAAATTTGAAACCGAAACCATCTTCTCCTATCCTATTCTCTTTGGGTACTTTCACGTCGGTTAATAAAATGGAATGTGTATCACTACCCCTGATTCCGAGCTTGTTCTCTTTAGCGGCAACAGTTACCCCGGGCCAGTTTTTTTCAACGATAAAAGCATTGATTCCCTTGCTTCCCTTACTTACATCTGTCTGTGCAATAACCAGGTAAACAGATGCAGAAGAACCATTGGTGATCCAATTTTTAGTGCCACTGATCAGGTAATGGTCGCCCATATCTTCCGCCTTGGTTTGCTGACTGGTAGCGTCGCTACCAGCTTCGGGCTCACTTAATAAAAAAGCACCAATATACAATTCCCCATCTTTTTTGCCTTGGGCCAAGGGCGTAAGGTATTTTTGTTTTTGGGCTTCGGAACCAAATGCTTCCAAACCCCAACAAACCAGGCTATTATTCACACTCATACACACACTGGTACTTGCATCAACCTTACTGATCTCTTCCATGGCTAATACATAGCTCATGGTATCCATGCCTGAACCACCATATGTAGGATCAACCATCATGCCCATAAAGCCCAGTTCGGCTAGTTTGGTTATCTGTTCACGTGGAAATTTTTGGTGTTCATCACGTTCTATCACACCAGGTAAACACTCAGATTTAGCAAAATCACGAGCTGCCTTTTGGATCATTAATTGTTCTTCGGTTAATTCAAATTGCATGTAAATGGTTTTATTGCTGCAAATTTAAGCTAACAAGTGTTAGGATAGGTAAGTAGCGAGTATTTTTTTGATTTTTGTTGAAACCTTTTACCAATGCTTTCAAGAAACCATTAACTCGCTTATGTAAAATATAGAATAGAGAAGGGTTTGGTACTTACATTTAACTATGAAATGGAAATTTTTACCGATTGTATTTTTACTCTCATTGTTACTTCAAAATGCATTTTCACAGGTTTTAACCAATACCTTATCAGCAAAAAAAGCCTATACCCTTCCTTTTCAACTAACAGAATTTAATAATATTATTCTAAAAGCCGTATTAAATAGAACAGACACCGTTAATCTTATGTTTCATACGGCTGCCACCTCTTTAACACTTACCGAAACAGCCAGTAAACAATTGAAAACCATTCAATTTAAAGATGAAAAAGATAGTGTGAAAAGTTGGGGAAGTCAGTCAAATGTATCCCGGTTTAGTGAAAGCAATACACTACAAATTGGCGATTTACTTTGGGACAAAGTGCCCATTTGGGAAAACACCAATACCGCTCAGCATGCTGATGGTAAATTCGGTATTGATCTATTCAAAGGGATGGTGATTGACATCAATTTCGAAAAAAGTTATATTAAAATATCAAAAGAAACGCCCAAAGATATAAAGGAGTACGTTTCATTCCCTTTGGTCATAAAAGATGGACTATACTTTATTGATGGTCACTGTATTTTTAATGGACAGGTATTGACCAATCAATTTCTGATTCATTCTGGTTATGCCGGTGCCATACTTTTTGATGATGTTTTTGCTAATAAAAGCCAGCTTAGTAAACAATTACAAATAGTTGGCGAAAAAAATCTGAAAGACTCCTATGGCAATACCGTGAAAACAATCCAAGCTGTATTGCCGGCTTTCAATATCAATGCAACCGAATTAAAAAATGTGCCAGCAGGTTTTTTTGAAGGAACTATTGGAAGACAGAGATACAGTGTAATGGGTGGAGATCTTTTGAAAAGATATAACTGGATAATCGACGCTAAAAATCAACTGGTTTATCTGAAGTCAAACAGTTTAGCATTTGCACCTTATACAAAGCTGTAATTAAAACTATTCCATCCGCATTGAGGCAGCTTTCATCGGTACCATAATATATTCGCCTTGCCTAACTGTTACAATGCTATTTAATTTGCAAAGCCCCTGATGGACATTTTGCCACAGCAGCTATAATTTCTTCGGAACTGGCATTGCCCATATTGATCCAGGGACTCATTTTAGGCTGAAATACGGCAGATAAATTCTTAACACAATTACCGGAGTGGATACATTTTCCGGATTCCCATACAACTGTGATACTACCGTTGGTATATTCTTTCCTGATATTCTTAGGGTCCATAATTTTTGATTGATTACACTTCTAAAATACAGAAATAGGAAGCATAAAACCAGACTTAATGCCCTTTTTTTACCATAATTGAATAAATTGTAAGGAAATCACTTGCTATGGCAAGCTTAACAAAAACAGATCCCAACTTACTCATTTCTCACCTCACTTTGCGAAAAGCGATCGGTTGGCTGGGTATGTTATTGCCTTTTCTATTATTGTCGGTTAATTTCTTTATTAATGAAACTGATTTATTGAATAATCCTTTATTGTTCAATAAAACTTTTAGTAAATCATACCTGCCAGACAATAGTTTTAAATCATCTATCAGTCATTATTATTACACAGCTGTTGGTGAATTATTTACTGGTATTCTGATTACTGTTGCCTTATTCATGTTTTGCTATAAAGGACATCCCAAAAGAACTGGTGAAAAAGGATTATTTGATAATGCGTTAACTACCCTTGCAGGATTTGCAGCTTTGGGGATTGCGATCTTTCCTACCTCCTCAGATTACCCTATCAACGACAATTTGCGCACATTTGTAAGTAGCTCTCTAACTAGTTATATTCATTTATCAATGGCTGGTGTTTTCTTTCTTTCACTAGCCATCATGTCAATGATCAATTTTAGAAGAACCGGTATCCGGTCTATGTTTGGAAAGGGACAGCATCATTCGGTTTATATGGTTTGTGGTATCGGTATGCTTTCGTCAATGGCCATTTTGGTTATTTATTTTCAATTTTTTGAAAAAAGATGGCAATGGTTAGACGATCTACATCCTGTATTTTGCATGGAAGCTATTGCATTGATCTTCTTTGGCATATCCTGGCTTACAAAAGGGAAAGTAGATTTTGGAAAAATTCTATCTCTTGTAAAAAAACATTAAGGTATAAAAACTATATATTTTTCGAAAACCAATTTTATTGCAATATAAACGAATGAAAAAAAACTATTTATTTACTAGTCTGTTCTTACTATCAGTAAACCTATTTGCACAGCAGAATTTGCACCGTGTTAAAAATCTAAAAATTACCATACTAAGCACCATGCTTGCTTCTAAAGGTATTGGTGAATGGGGGTTTTCTGCTTTGATAGAGGCTGATTCACTTCGTATTTTGTTTGATACTGGTGGACATGAAAACACCGTATGGCAAAATAGCCAGGATTTAAAACTGGATCTATCCAATATACCAGTCTTGATCTTAAGCCATAACCACGATGACCATACAAGCGGCTGGCTTAGTTTGCGTAAACAGCTAATGAAGCAGAATACAGCGGCACTTGGCATTACCCATGTTGCGAAGGATTTTTTTCTGCCTAGAATTGAAAAAAATGGCTCAGAAAATAATGGAAGAAAACAGGATTCTATAGCATACACAAATACTGAAGGAAAAGTCATTGTTTCTTCTGCTTTTCATGATATATATCCCGGCATATACCTTACAGGAAATGTTCCCAGGCCATTCCCTGAAAAGAATTATACAGTAACCGGTAAAATGAAAGACCAAAATGGACAAATAGTTGATGACAATGAACCGGATGATATGTCACTGGTGATCAGAACAGAAAAAGGGCTGGTATTGGTTTCTGGCTGCGGACATTCAGGTATTATCAATACCATTCAACACATCAAAAACGCACTCCCTGAGCCTGTTTATACGGCCATTGGAGGTTTTCATTTATTGAATACTAGTGATGAAAATATACACTGGACGGCAGAACAATTAAACGCCAGTGGCATAGAATATTTTATGGGCGCACATTGTACAGGTATAGAACCTGTTTACCAGATCAGAGAATGGGCCAATTTAAAACGGGGAAACTGCAGGGTTGGTGCCGTTGGGGATATTTTTGATGCTGAAAAAGGGTTTCTGGGTTCTTCTTTAGCCAGATAGGATTTGAACAAATAATGGAAGATGCATTAAAGCATTGTTTCCCATCTTTTTTGGTTACGATGAACCAATAATCCAATTTGAACAAAAACCATGATGGCAGTAAGTACAATCGCATAGGTGCTTATGACAGAAAATTTCAAACTAGCAAATCCCTGAAACAGATTAGCGTAAAAACGATCCATCGCCTGCGTTCCAAACCAATTAACACTTGCATGATCATCGAATACGATAACAAAACTGACTAAAAGTAGCATCACTCCAACAATAAATAGCCAACCAGTTTTGGTAATCAAGGGTTGGTAAACAAATGCTTTTGAAGGCTTGTATACATTCAAATGCACCATTAGGTGGGATGTAAAATCTGGGGAAGGCTTATCCAGTTTCACTTCCTGCATCATTTTTCCCACTAATCTTTCTACCGATTTATCATCAAGCTGTAGCATATTGTTGTGTTTTTTCAGCATTGTTTTTTGCCTGTAAAATGGTTGTTAGTTTATTCCTGCACCTGAAAAGCCTGACTTTGGTATTGGTTTCTGTAATACCTAAAATAATAGCCATTTCCTTGATCGATTGCTCTTCCAGGTAATACAAGGTCAATATAAAGCTGTCTTCTTCCGGTAATAACTGTAAACATTCCTGAACCAATTCCTTTCTTTCTTTTGCTTGTATTTGTTCAAAATCAGACTGCAGTGAAGCTATTTGTTCTTCCGAAAAATTTTCAAGTGTAATGGGTATTTCAGTTCTTCTCAATTTCCTCAGATGGTCGAGACAGGTATGGTAGGTTATTTTGTAGATCCAGGTGGAGAATTTTGAATCTCCCTTAAATTGATGCATGGAACGATAAACTTTTACAAAACTGTCCTGTGCTATTTCTTCCGCTTCTTCCCTGTTTTTAACCATTTTTAAGCAAAGGGTAAATACCATATCCTTATATTGGTCAACCAACACCTTAAAGGCATTGGCATCTCCTTTTAGTACCAATAAGATATGTTCCTGTTCATCCTTATGCGTCATAATACAAACAATTAGACGAAGGAAAATGAAAGCTGGTTACAACCTGAAAAAATAAATTATTTTGAAGCATCTGTAACCGATCCTTCCAAGTGGTCGTCATATACCTTGAAACAATTAAATTAATCAATAAAAATCGGTTATGGAAGTCTTAATCCCAATCAGTCTATTCTTTATCATTTTCGGCATTTTTTACCTTTATTTATCTACCAGAAATAAAGAGCGTCTCGCACTAATTGAAAAAGGTGTGGATGCAAGTATTTTCATGCATGGCTCTAACCCTTCAACTCCTATGTGGAAGGTATTTATCCTTAATCTGGCCCTTTTGCTGATGGGTGTGGGTTTTGGCGTTTTTGTAGCTTTGCTATTGGTAACCTATACTTCTCTGGTAGCGGATGCAGTTTACCCAGCCACCATTTTCTTTATGGCAGGTGCAGGTTTGCTCATTGGATACAATATGACCAAGAATTTGGATAAAGCATAAAAAAAAACAGAAGTATATCGAATGTCGAATGATGAAGTTAGATACACTTCATTATTCGACATTTTTTTTGTTTACCTAACACATAAATGATGCCACTTAAGTTTTTTTTGAAATAAATTCTTTTTTACTGTGATTTTTCCAACCTTGCTGCGAATAATATAACAAACAGTAGCTATTTCAGATGAGCACAGCAGAAAAACAAGGGCTATTCTTACAAATACTAGAAAAACATAAGGGCATTTTGTATAAGGTAGCACATGCTTATTGTGCTGATAATGAGCAGCGTAAAGACCTCGTTCAGGAAATAGTGATACAATTATGGAAATCATTTAATAATTATAATGATCAATACCGTTATTCTACCTGGATCTATCGAATTGCCCTGAATGTTGCCATTTCCGATTACCGAAAAGAACATCGCAGGAAAGAAATAGCCCACCCCCTTTCAAACAATATTCTGGAATTGGCAGAAAACGAAATGACCGATGAAAAAGCTAATCAGGTTAAACAACTGCTGGAATTCATTAATACCCTTAAGGATCTCGACAAAGCTTTAATATTATTATACCTGGAAGAGAAACCTTACAAGGAAATTGCTGCTATCATGGGCATTTCAGAAACTAATGTTGGGACCAAAATTGGTAGGATCAAAATTATTTTACAAGAAAAATTCTCAACCTTATAAACACTGCATCATGCAAAACACAGACATTTTATCTCTTTGGAAAACTTATGACAACAAATTAGAAACCAGTCTCCAGTTCAATAAAAAAACGGCAGAAGCCGTTACCAAATTAAGGGTAACTTCTTTTCTTTCCTCTATGCGTCCTTTAAAGCTGTTTACAATAGTTGTAGGACTTATTTGGGTCATATTTGTAGATACCCTGATCATAAACCTATATTCATTTGCCAGTCCATTTTTTATCATTTCAGCTGTTATTCAGGTAATACTCACCAAAATAGCCATTGGTATTTATATCTATCAATTGGTATTGATGCACCAGGCAGATATCAGTGAAAATATCGTAGTTACCCAATATCATTTGGCAAAAATAAAATCAACCACTTTATTGATAGCCAGAATCCTTTTTTTGCAATTACCAGTTTGGGCAACTTTTTACCTCCCATTGCATATTTTCAATAAAGAGAACTGGTTATTGCTACTTATTACATTCATCATTGTAGTAGCATTCAGTATAATTTCTATTTGGCTCTTTGTAAATATCAATCTCACAAATAAAGACAAGAAATGGTTTCGCTTAATCTTTAATGGAAGGGAATGGCAGCCTTTGATCAGGTCAATGGAATTACTGGAAGAGATAGAAGCATATCAAAAATAATAAGTTCAAGATCATTGGATATATACTTCTAGAAACAACCTAGAAAGAACGATACCTGCATTTATAAATGAGTGTTTTATTTAAACTACCGTAGTTCTAAAAGTTCTTGGATTTAACTAAGAAAGCTATTAACTTGATCAGCAATAGATAGCATTATGCAATTACTAAAAAGAATAGTTTGGCTTAATCTGGTACTGCTTTTTTTTACAGTACCCATACATGCTCAAAATATCATTCTTAAACAAACGAATCAATCGGGTATTTATAAGAATGGAGAAACTATTCAACTGAAAGTTTATCTGCGTAAACAATTAGCTGATTCTTTTTTTATCAGTATCAGAAGAAATTACCAACCCATAGCAGAAAAAAAGGCCTTTGCCAATACCGGCGACACATTAATGGTATTTTCTGAAACCGCGAAAGGGCCATCATCACTCATTTTTGAAGCAACTACCTCAAAAGACACTGCATCCATTGGTCTGGTTACTGAACCTGAAAAGTTTACGGTTTCTACTCTTCGTCCCGCAGATTTTGACAGTTTTTGGGCATCCGAAAAAAGTAAATTAAAAGCTTTGCCTATCCAAATCAAATCAAACACAGTTGCAGAAATTGAAAAGGGCTATACCATAGAAAATATGGAAATTAATTGTACCGGGCCAAAACCAGTTAGGGGCTATTATGCCAAACCCAACAATGCTCGCGTGGGATCCTTACCCATTGTATTATTTGTTCATGCTGCAGGTGTAAGTGGCAATTGGTGCAGATCTGAGCCTGCTATTGCTTTGCGCTATGCCAAAATGGGGAATGGTGCTATTTGTTTTGACTTAAATGCCCATGGAATGCTTACTGCTCAATCGGATGCATATTACCAGGATTTGGAAAAAGGGGAATTATTCAATTATGCGCAAAGTGGATTGGAAGATAGGTCTACGGTATATTTCAGAGGCATGTACTTACGCTTATTACGAACCATTGAATTTCTAACCCAGCAGCCAGAATGGGATGGGAAAAGAATTTTGGTAATTGGTGAAAGTCAGGGCGGTGGTCAAGCTTTAGCTGCAGCCGGACTAGATAAAAGAGTAACAGCAGTTGTAGCATCTGTACCAGCGATGTGCGATTGGGGCAGGACTCTACAAGCAAGTAAGGGTGGTTGGCCCAATCCTTTTAGCACAAAAAATGATCAGGCAAAAATGCTGCGAACCCTTCCCTATTATGATGCGGCTCATTTATTAAAAGGTTCAACTGCAACCATCGTAACTGAAATCGGATTAATCGATTTTACCTGCTCATCAGAATCCATCTACGCAGCCATCAATCAAAGTGCGGGTGAAAAAAAGGTGTATGCTGTTCCATTTCGGGCACACCATATGTTACAACCTGCCTATAAAGAATTCTGGTATAGCACGGTTACGAAACCTAAAGAAGCATTCATTAAAGACTATTTGCGTTAAAATCGCATATTTATTGAAGGTATTTTAGTTTTTGAAGGTTGTTCAATTAGAAATCTGCAAAGCTGTTTTTTTTACTTATTTTAGTTTTTGCTTATGAAAAGAAATCATAAAACAGAAAGTAAAAAGGCAGCAACACCCAAACCAGCATCCATCCCATTAACAAAAGCAACAGTGAGGGAATTGTTTGCAAAGGACGGATTACAAAAACTATTTGCCCCGGTTGATATCTCAAGTATTGTTTTTTTTAGGATCATTTTCGGATTCATTTTATTGATTGAAGTGTTGCGGTATTTTTCTCATAATTGGATAAGTCCTTATTGGATGGAACCCACACATTTCTTTGCTTACTGGCCTTTTGACTTTTTAAAACCTTTACCAGGCGATGGTATGAAACTTTTATTTCTGAGTATGGGTATCATGGCAGTATGCATTATGCTGGGATTTTTGTATCGCATAGCCATGTCTTTGTTCTTTCTGTGTTTTACGTACATGTTTTTATTGGATCAAACCCTTTACCTCAATCACTTTTACCTGGTTGTTATAGTTAGCTTTCTGATGATCTTTATACCAGCCAATCGCTCAGGCTCTATTGACAGCAAGATCAAAGTTGGATTTAGAAAAGAAACAGCTCCAGCCTGGTGTTTATGGCTTTTGCGATTTATGATCGGCATAACTTATTTCTATGGCGGTGTTGCAAAAATAAATGCAGATTGGTTAAAGGGAGAACCCCTCAGAATGTGGCTTTCAGGCGAAACCAATATTCCCATATTAGGTCCATTGTTACAATACGATTGGATGATCTATTTTCTTAGCTATTCAGGGCTTATATTGGATCTGTTCATCATACCTGCCTTACTGTTTCCCAAAACCAGGAAATGGGGCTTTATATTGATCATCGTTTTTCATTTACTCAACACACAACTCTTCAGTATTGGCATATTTCCCTGGTTTATGATCACGGCTACTACCCTTTTTCTTTATCCAAACTGGTTTAGAAATATAGTGAATGGCATCAACGGCGATAAATGGAAATTAACGACTTCTTCTTTTCCAGATGAATACATTCATAAAAACAATGTCATCCTGTTTTTTTTGGGAATCTGGGTGATGATACAAATATGTTTACCCTTGAGACATTTTTTTATTCCAGGCAATGTTCATTGGACTGAACAAGGTCACTTATACGCATGGCATATGAAACTGCGTAGTAAGCGAGGTAAGGGATCCTATATTGCACAAGACAAAAAAACAGGTCAGGAATTTATCATAAACCCCAGGGAATATTTGAGTTCTAGGCAATATGGCAAACTTAATCGCGACCCGCATCTTATCTGGCAATTCTGCAAATGGGTAAAAGAGGATTATAACAACAAAGGGATGGATGTGGCTGTGTTTGCGAATGTAAAAGCTTCCTTAAATGGACGAATTTACCAACAACTCATCGATTCTACCGTTGACATTGCTTCACAACCCGAACCGATCATGCAAGCCAAATGGATAGTGCCCTTAACTACCCCATTAGAAAACAGATTAAAGCAAAACAGGGAAAGAGTGAATGGTGAAGAGGAAAGCAATTAAGTAGCTGTTGCTGTAATACTATTTTATACATTTCGATCAATGCATGCCTATGAAACGCTTACTGTCACTCGATTTCATGCGAGGTCTGATCATGGTATTACTCGTAATGGAAAGTACCAGCCTATTCGAACATTTACTCCAGGCTTCTGAAGGCACCTTATTTAATTTATTATTTCAGCAATTTTTCCACCATCCCTGGAACGGCTTAATGTTTTGGGATCTGATACAACCAGGCTTTATGTATATGGCCGGTGTATCTTTGGCATATTCATTGCACAAACAGCAATTGCATGGCTATTCAAGGTTTCAGACATTTAAAAAAATCATTAAGAGATGTGGCTGGCTTTTTTTCTGGGGAGTTTTTGATTATGCTGTTCGAAAAGACCATCTATCATTTGAGCTATGGGATGTATTAACCCAACTTTCCTTTACCACACTGGTAGCTTATCTTATTTTTAATTGGTCAGTAACTGCACAATTATTTGTGTGCGCTTTTTTATTATTAGCAACTGAAATGCTTTATAGATACAGCCATATACCAGGGTTTGATCAGCCTTTTACCGACCAACAAAATTTTGGCAATTATGTGGATTTGATATTGATGCATAAAATAAACAAAGGCGGCTGGGTAGCCATAAATTGCATACCAACGGCTGTGCATACCATTGCAGGGGCATTAACAGGTAAGTTATTTTTGGAAGGAAATCCAAATTTGAAAAAATTAGGGATATGGGCTGTAATATGCTTGGGAATTGGCTATTCGCTTGATCTAACTGGTATCACCCCGATCATCAAAAGAATTGCCACCAGCTCCTTTACACTTGTTTCTTTGGGATGGTGTATGTTAGGGCTTATCTTATGCTATTGGTGGATAGATATCAAACAACATCGGAAATATGTTCATTTTTTTACTATTGTAGGAATGAATTCACTCTTCATTTATTTGTTTTTTGAAATAGTGGGTCATCGCTGGTTCCATGGTTATATCAACATAATTGTAAACAATCTTTTAGGATTTGTATCAACCCCGGAAATGCTCAGCAATATCATAGCCTCACTATGTATATTCTCGTTAGAATGGGGTTTATGCTATTTTCTGTATAAGAAAAATATTTTCTTTAAAATTTAAATGTTTTCAGAAAAGTTCAAATTCTTAAATGGAGTCTTTACCAGGAACCTGTTTGATATATACATCCTGCTGTGGGAATGGAATAGTAATACCATTTTCAGCAAAACTATTGTAGATGTCTTTTAAGGTTTCACTTTTCAAACCAATCCAGGTTTCATAATCCTTTGTCCAGAAAAGCACCCGAAAATTAACAGAACTATCCGCAAATTCATGCACCAAAACCATTGGTTTGGGATAGGTCATTACATTCTCCTGCTTTATCACCATCGCCATGATCAGTTCAGTTACCTTCTCTACCGAAGACCCATATGCAACGCCAATCATTAATTCAATTCTGCGGAATTGATTGGTATGTGTCCAGTTGGTAAGTTTCTGCGAAATAAAATCACCATTAGGTACAATAATTTCAGCTCCATCAAAAGTGGTGATCTTACTACTTCGTATGCCTATCTGCTTAACTGTTCCATTCTGGTTGCCAATTTCAATAACGTCCCCGATCTGCATCGGCTTTTCAAAAGCAAGAATAATTCCTGATACAAGATTTCCCACAACATTTTGCAAACCAAAACCAATACCCACACTCAATGCCCCAAAAACGATTGCCAGTTTATCAACAGGAATACCGGCTGCTGCAACAGCAATTAAAAAACCAATTGAAATAACGCCTAATCGCACCAACATCATCCAACTTCCAACCTTTGATTTCTTTGTACTTGCAAATTGTTGTTCAGAAGAACCAAAAAGGATAGAAATAAAATTGGAAGCCAAAACCGAGATCCATAAAGTGATACAAAATATTAATGCGGAACCAGGTGTAAAAGAGAAATTACCAAAACTAATTTGGGTACTCAGAAATTCGCCTAGTAATTGTTGTATCGTACTCAAAAAGCTCAGACTCCATAAAAAACCCATCAACCAAACAACGATGGCTGCCAGGTTAAGAAAGCTTTTGAATTTTTTTCGAATATTATCAAACTCCATATACACTGCAAATGCACTGTCTTTATTTTTTTCTAATTGGATAAAAATGATTTCTGTAAATATTTCGGATAATTGATTTAAACAGACGGCCAAAACCAATTGCAAAACGGATGTATTTGATAGTAATTTTGAAAGAGCGAAATGACCAATAATATTTAAAATTAATGCCAGAAAATTGGCCAAAATAAAGATCATAAATGACCAGCGGAAAATCCAGTTCCTTTTGTATGCTTCAATTGATCTATCCCGAATAATAAACCAGCCAACTACTAACGCAATCAGGTTACCCAATAAAAGCAAATATCTTTCTTCAATAGAATAAGCATAAAGCAGATTATCGATCCCAAAATAGATATAAAGAAATAAGATCATCAGCCAAATGGTTCGCAAGAACCTTTTTTCATGAATCCAAATAAAAATAGTAGAAATCAAAGCTGCTATAAGCCACATTACTTCTACAAAAACAGCGGGTGGCATGGTAAAAACAAATGGGTAAATAATAAACAGCAATAAGAAGCAGGCTGCTATTGGAAATTTAGCAAGAAATTTTAGCGGACTCAATACAGAATCCAGTTTCTTTTTTTTAAGCGTTTTAATAGAACTCAACACCCAAAAAAGGAATAACCAACTCATTCCAAAGGTGAGCAACAAAATGGGAATATTGTTATCAATAAAAAATTCAAAAAAACGAATGGCTCTTACTAATGCAGTAATTGCATCATAAAATAAGGGGGTGTCATAAAGTATCTCAGAGTCATCCCATAAATAATTGTGCGTTTTGCCAAATAATGTTTTGGAATACAGAAATATTCGATATTGAATTTCTTCTGTTAGCTCCCTATTTTGAATAAATGCTTTAGCTACCCTTGATTCAAAAGTTGCAATATTTCTGTAAGTGGAATCTCGCTTTGTTTTCAGCAATTGAACATTGCTATCTAAGTGGCTGATTTGGGCAATATATTCTACTTGTAAAATGGAATCCTTTAATACTTTCTGAAATAGTGGCAGGTTACGTTTTTCTTTGATCTCAGAAAAACTAGCATTTATCTGTTCATTATAATTTTCAAATTCCGATTTCCAGTTATTCAAACTCTTATCAAATTGCAATGCAATCACTTTAAAAGAGCTGATATTTCTGAGATTTACCTCAGCTATGGTGGAACCTGAACTTAAAACAGAGTCCATGAACTGCAAAGTGTTTTCTATAGATCCAAGGTCTTTTTTATAACCCTGTACCTGAAATCCCCTTCTCATCTTATTCTGAAGCTTACCAATTGAAACGGATAGTTCTTCAATATTTGAAAGTATAGAACTGGTTGCAGTATCCATACTAACCACCATTACCGTGTCTGATTCTTGTTGAACCTTGGCTTTCTTTTTCCCGAAATTCAAAGTCCTTTGGGCTGATGCTTCATAAGTTAATAAAAGCATTAGGCTCAAAAAAATCGTCCTTTTGATCATGAGCATCAAGTTCATTGAAGAATGGATAAATTAATAATTAATATATGCTGAAAGATATGAAATTATCGAATTGTATTTTTCAAATGATACTATGCATCCTTGAAAAGAATATTGAGAACACCTCCATTAAATTGTTAATAAATTGTACCATGTGCAGTTGATGTAATTTATAACAGGATGCCAATTAAAGAATCATTTTGTAATACAGAAAAATTAAATACTAGTAAAGCTATTAATTAATTTTCCTTGCTTAACAGACGGCTTTATTTTACTCTTTTGAAATCAAGATCCTGAAAATCAAAACTAAAATCAGTAAGTGGCGAAATGGTATTCATCTTCATGCTATCCAGTTTGCCATCTTTGTCCATACTAAACATCACATAAGCATCTGCATCCATACTTCTATCATCCCATTTTACAATATAGGTATTCCCTTTATAGGCAATCATTTCACCTGTTAATTTGGGAGATCTTTTTGAATCAAACCTGATTTTATCACTTTTTTTACTGATTACGACTTCTCCAAACCAAATATCTTTAAAAGTACCCAGAAATGGGTCATCAGAACTTTTTATGGCATAGGCCTTTTGTTGTTCAGCAATATCCTTATTGATATTGTCTGTTATTTTTTTAGCATTCACATTTCCTGCTTCTACCCTATCATGCATCAATTTCACCCAATTCATTCCAGTAATACCGAGGTAACTATCTTTGATTGTATTAGTTATAGCCACAAAAGCGGCACCCACCTGTTGATTCGTTAATACGATAATTCCCAAATTGAGTTCGGGAAACATGGTTTCCTGTGTTACAATACCTGCCAGTCCACCTGTATGAGTAACTTGCTTAAATCCTTTCACATCACTAAGTCCAAATCCCAATCCATAAGCACTAAAATGTGTGTTATAGGGAGCCGTTGTATTAACCGGGGTAATGGTTTGCGGTGTCCATAACTCCTGCTGAACCTGTTTGCTATAAAGGGTTTTAGAAAGATTCTCCCCATATTTTCCGCTATTCATTTGCAGTATCAGCCATTTGCTAAAATCTGTAAGATTACTCCAGATACCTCCTGCAGCATTGGCTGTTTCACTCCAGTCTATTTTGATAGCTTCCACTTTCCCATTTACAGGTGCATGTGGACTGATCGCATTTTCTCTGCTCTTTAATCGGGAAAGTGATGCAGCGCTATTGTTCATTTGCAAGGGTTGCATGATTCTCTTCTCAATAAATTCCTCCCAACTGATTCCGGAAATTTTGGCAATAATTTCACCAGCTACAATGTATAAAAGGTTATCATAATCATATTTGGTTCTAAATGGAGATACTTGTTTTAAATAACGAAGATTGTGAATGATATCTTTTTTAGTGAAGTCACTACCATCCGGGAACATCATCAGATCACCGGCACCTAATCCCAAACCACTTCTATGCGTGAGAAGATCCTTGATGGTAAAATCCTCTGTTACATATGGATTGTAGAGTCTGAATTCTGGAATATAGTCAATTACTTTATCATCCCATTTCATTTTGCCTTCATCCACCAGCATGCCCAATGCTGCAGCAGTAAAGGCTTTACTGTTAGAAGCTATTCCGAACAAGGTATTTTCATCAACCTTTGCCATCGTTTGTAAAGACCTTATCCCATAACCTTTTGCATGTACAATTTTACCATCTTTGATCACTGCCACGGCAATACCCGGAACATCAAAGGTTTTCAATACCAGTTCTGAAACAGAATCGATCTGTTTTGAGCTGATTACCTGTGCCGGGATCAATAACGGAAACGATAACAGCATTATTAAAAAGCTAAGAACGATATTTGATTGTTTCATAACCAATTTTTAAACCTCAATATAAAAATTAACTTTCTAAATAATCCTGTCATTTTTTAACTATTTAGAAAAGAAAATGACAAAACCTTACAAAAATCATTTTTTTACAAGCTAAGCACCTTCAATTTTGTATTCAAATTCAAGCAATGACAATACCTATTCATTATTCAACCGCTGAAGAAGCATTAAGTGTAGTTCAAAGTGCACAGCGACTATTTATTCATGGAAGTGCCTGTACCCCCCTTTTTCTGATGAGAAAGCTGGCAGAACAAGCCGATAGACTCAGAGATGTTGAACTCGTATTCATTACTGTTCTTGGAGATATAGTTGTGCAAAAGCCAGAATACCAGGATAATTTTCATATTAATTCCATGTTCGTATCTGCTCCTATAAGGGAAGCAGTGAGTAGTGGCAGAGCAGATTTTATTCCTGTTTTTCTGAGTGATATACCAGATCTATTTAACAAGAAAATTTTGCCAATTGATGTAGCAATTGTGCACGTTTCACCTCCAGATATTCATGGATATTGCTCATTGGGCGTATCCGTTGATATTGCACGATCAGCTGTTAACACTTCCGCCATTATCATAGCATTGGTTAACCCGCAAATGCCTCGTACGCATGGGGATGGACTAATCCATGTTTCCAGGTTTTCACATATGGTATATCATGAGGAAGCCTTACCGGAAGTAAATTATGGATTGAATACCACAGAAAGTGAAATGGCCATAGGTAAACATATAGCCGGCATGATCGAAGATGGCAGTACGCTTCAAATGGGTATTGGCACTATTCCGGATGCTGTATTAAAATCACTGGGATCCCATAAGGACCTGGGCATACATACTGAAATGCTGAGCGACGGGATCATTGACCTTTTTGAAAAAGGTGTCATCAATAACCGCAAAAAAAAGATACACCCCAATAAGGCAGTGACTGGTTTTGCAATTGGTACAAGAAGATTGTACGATTATGTAAACGATAATCCATCTATTCATTTCCTGGATATTGATTATGTAAACGATCCACACGTTATCAGGAGAAATCCCAATATGGTGGCCATTAATAGTGCTATTGAAGTTGATCTAACAGGCCAGGTATGTGCCGATAGTATTGGCTCTACACAGTTCAGTGGTATTGGCGGTCAGATGGATTTCATGAGGGGATCTGCACTGAGCGATGGCGGTAAACCCATTATTGCCTTAACCAGCCGCACACATAAAGGTGTTCCAAGAATTGTTCCTTGTTTGAAAGAATTTGCGGGTGTTGTAACAACCCGCGGACATATCCATTATGTGGTTACAGAATATGGTATAGCTTATCTGTATGGAAAAAACCTGCGTCAGCGTGCTAAAGCGCTTATTGACATTGCCCACCCAGATGACAGAGAAGACTTAACGAAAGCATGTTTTGAAAGATTCAAAAGATTTATTTAGCCACGAATTGATTGAGCAATAAATAATGGGTTAATGTACCAGGAATGTATTGGTAAATTCTTGGTACAAAAATTATTGACTACATGTATTTTTTTTGCAGGTTATAAAGCACACTTTTGTCTGTTTCATTCAATTGCCTCGTTGTATCCTGCAAAAAATGTCTTTTAAAGGAACGTATTGCTGCTGTGGTATCTTTCACATCATAACCAATGATCCTAAGTGCCATGATGGGATTAAATCCTTGTGGAATCTCATCTCTAAGCTCATCAAACCATAATCCGAAACCCTTTTCAGACAATTGACGCCAGGGGAATCGGAAATTTGGATCATTTTTGCGGGTGGGTGCGATATCACCATGACCGATAAAATTTGCTGCTGGTATATTATAATCTTTTTTCAATTTATTCAACAAACTTAGCAGACTATTGATTTGTAAACTATCAAAAGATTCAAATCCTGTATTATCCAATTCAATTCCAATGGATGAAGAATTAATGTCGATCAAATTACCCCACCTGCTTACGCCTGCATGTTGTGCCCTGAAATAATCGTTTAACATATGATGAATAGTCCCTTCTTTACAAATAACGTAATGTGCACTTACAGCAGTTTTTGGCGTTGTAAAAGTTTGTAATGTTTGGTTGCAGGAGTTTTGTGCTGTATGGTGAATGATAACAAAATTGGGTTTACGGATACCAAAATTGGTAGTGCCTACCCAATATGTGGGTGCTTTTATGGTATCGTTAATATTTACCAAAGGCTCTTCCCGCAACTGTTTGGTATAGGCTTTCACTTGTTGGCGATATGACTTGTTGGTTTGTTGGTATTGCCTGGCCGTACAAGCTATTAACAAACAAAAAAGAAATAAATAACTAGTTCTTTTGGTTAATTGATCCATTGTTATGCGATTGTATTTACTGTTAATTTTATACTGATTTAGTTGTCTGTAATTTGCGCATCACTCTTTTATTAAGAAAATATAACATCAAAATAGCCAATACCATTGATGCCATTACCACATAACCCAAAATATCATAACGTTCCAATTTACCAGATGTGGTTTGTACTACAATGAACCCAGCCAATATGGAAGCAAAGCCTCCAGAGATTTGCTGGGTGGATGAATTGATACTCATAAAAGCCCCCCTGTCTTTTGCATCCGGAATTGCTGTTAATAATGCCGATGAAGATATCATCCTTGAAGTGATGCCAATGAATAATACCGTATTTAAGGCAATCAATTGCCATAAGGGGGTTACGCCCAAATGCGTGTAAACCCCTACCAGTGTTAAAGAAAGCAGGGAACCTAAAAAGAAAACTTTGAACTTGCCAATTTGGTCGCTGAGTTTTCCGATTAAAGGTCCGAATAAAATAGAAGCTATTCCTGTAATTAGGTAAATCAATGGCAGCTGTTGCAAGGTAATGCCCAGATTATGGATACTGAAAGCACTTCCAAATGGCATCAGCATAAATCCGCCAGTTGCCAATAAGGTTGTGGCAAAAAAAGCCTTAGCATAATCGGGTCTTGTCATGGTATGCCATAAATGCAATAAGGCAGATTTATCTTGTTGTATTTGGAGGTGTTTATCAATAGGTTTTAATTTAATAAACATGATGATACCCATACAAATACCAACAGCAGCAATCATCCAAAAAGGAGCATGCCACCCAAATTTATTGGCCAGCATTAGTCCTATGGGTAAGCCCAACACCTGACTGGCAGCAAACGACATCTGCACAAATCCCATAACCCTACCCCTAACTTCTACTTTAAAAATATCAGTAATGATGGCAAAACTTACAGAACCAATTACGCCACCAAAGATTCCGGTAATAATTCTGGCTCCCAGTAAAAACGGGTAGTTTGGCGCAATGGCACACAAAATAGTGCCTGCAATAAATCCTGTATAAAAGAATAACAATAGTTTCTTCCTGTCAAATTTATCGGCAAATCCAGCTGTTAATAAACCGGAAGCGCCCGCACTAAAAGCATAGGCTGAAACAACCAGTCCAAATTGTGAGGTAGTTACCTTAAGTGTATCCATCAAAATGGCACCCAGAGGCGATAATACCATAAAGTCCAGTACCACTGTAAATTGCAAAAATGAAAGAATGGCAATAACAAATACCTGGTAGGGAGTAAATATTTTCTCCTTTTTCGTTTTTTCTGTAGCCATTATCCCATTTTGTAATTAGGGTTAAAGATATTAATAGAGTGGCACCAATTTACTATCTGACGCCTATCTTTGAAATAAAACAGTCCATTATGTCTTTACACTTAGGTAGAACCGTTTTTGGAGACCCGGCAAATAAGGATACAATATTATCCCGTGAAGATGCAGAAACCATTTTTCACAATTGGGTCATCAATCCCAAATTAAAAGTTCATATGCTACAGGTAGCATACCTGATGAAGTGTTGGGCAGCAGAAAAAGAAGCTTTGGATGAAATGGGGCAATGGAAATGGGAAATGGCCGGCTTATTACATGATGCAGACTGGGATCAATGGCCTGATTTGCATTGTAAAAAAATTATAGAAGAGCTGGAACAAAGAAATATAGACCCTGAAATTATTCATGCTATCGCTTCACATGGCCATCTACATTTTGGTGTTGAGCCTGAAACACAGATGGATAAGATGTTGTACGCATTTGATGAATTATCTGGTCTGATTCACGCCTATTCATTAATGCGTCCTACAGGTTATGAAGGAATGGACTTGAAAGGTGTCAATAAAAGATTGAAAGAAAAGTCTTTTGCAGCCAATGTTTCCAGAGAAGACATTCATGACGCCTGCACCAGGGCTACTATTTCCTTAGAAGAATTGGTTGGCTTTATCATTCCCAGGCAGGCTTTTATTTCTTCAACCATCAATCTCTAATCATGAAAAGATTCAACCTGCTTATGTTCATTTGCTTAATAGCATTATGGGCAAATGCGCAAAATATATTATCGGTTAAAGATCAATCAAGGGTAATAGATGAAATACTGGCAGAACGTTTGAATCTGCTTTTGCCCAAATTGATGGATGCAGATAAAACAGACATGTGGGTGATCATTTCCAGAGAATATAATGAAGACCCCGTTTTAAAAACTATGGTACCTGCAACCTGGCTATCGGCAAGAAGAAGAACCATACTGGTATTTTACAGAGATCAAAGCAATAATTTATTTGAAAAACTGGCTATAGCCCGGTACAATGTAGGCGATCAGATCAAAGCTTCCTGGGATATGGAGAAATTCCCTGACCAGTGGGATGCTTTAAAGGATATCATCCTGCAAAGAAATCCCAAAAAAATTGCCCTGAACTATTCTGATTCTTATGCCCATGCTGACGGACTTACTTATACAGAACAGAAACTATTGGCAGATAAGTTACCTGCTTCATTCAGGCAAAGAATGGTTAGTGCTGAAAACCTGGCTGTTTCCTGGTTAGAAACCAGAACTGATAGAGAACTTCAGTTATATCCACAACTCATACAAATAACGCATGCTATCATTGAAGAAGGATTTTCAGAGAAAGTGGTGATGCCGGGCGTAACTACAACTGATGACCTGGTTTGGTGGTTTCGCCAGAAAATTCGTAACCTGGGTTTAGACACATGGTTTCATCCATCTGTAGCAGTTCAGAGAAATGATGCAGAAAATTTTGAACATTTACGTGCTTTTTCCAACAGACCCAAAGAAGAAATCATCAGACCAGGCGATCTGCTTCATGTAGATATTGGCATAACCTATCTCAGATTGAATACCGATATTCAGGAACATGCCTATGTTTTACTTCCCGGTGAAAAAGCAGCGCCTGCTTCACTTTCAGAGGCATTTAAAAACTCCAATAGGTTACAGGATATATTAACGGCTCAATTTAAAACAGGTAAAACGGGCAACCAAGTATTGTCAAATGCATTGCAACAAGCCAAAACAGAGAATATCAAATCCTCCATATATACCCACCCTATTGGGTTTCATGGCCATGCAGCCGGACCAACTATCGGCATGTGGGATCAGCAAAATGGCGTACCGGGATCAGGAGATTTTCCTGTTCATTTAAATACGGCTTACTCGATTGAATTAAATACAGAAACATTTATTCCTGAATGGAAAAAGCCCATTAGAATAATGCTGGAAGAAGATGGTGTATATACCGCAAATGGTTTCAGGTTTATTAGTGGCAGACAAAAAGAATTATTACTGATACCCAAGCAAGGAAAAACGATTGCTAATTAGCAACAATGTTTATAACAAAAAAAATGAAAAATGCTGGATGAATTTTATTGGGATCAACGATACCAAAATGCAGAAACAGGGTGGGATATTGGAAGTGTTTCAACGCCACTAAAAAATTATATCGACCAGCTTTCTACTAAAAACTTACGGATTTTGATACCCGGAGCAGGTAATGGACATGAGGCCGTTTACCTGGCAGAAAAAGGCTTCACCGATGTCACCCTGGTAGATATTTCAGGTTTTTTAGTGAATCAATTGCAAGCTACTATCGGCCTTAAATATCCTGCCATCAAGATCATTCACAGTGATTTCTTTCAGCTTACAGGTAGTTACGACCTGATATTAGAACAAACTTTTTTCTGTGCAATTGTTCCAGCATTAAGACCCAACTATGTTCTACAGATTAAAAATTTGTTATCAGACAACGGTAAACTGGCAGGACTGCTCTTTCAGAAGAAATTCGACAATAATCCACCTTTTGGCGGGGAGATTAATGAATACAGGCAACTGTTTGCAAAAGCATTTCGTACAAAGGTGCTGGAAACATGTTACAATTCAATTCCCGCAAGGGCAGGATCTGAACTGTTCCTGATTTTTGAAAAAATAAATTAGTAAAACCCACTTAAATTAATTTTTATGGAAAGAAGAGCCTTTTTAGAAAGTTTGTCAGCTCCGGTATTTGTAGCCTGTGCCGTTTGTATGGGTGCATGTAGTAAAGGAAGCGATTCTCCCACTCAGCCCAATACCCCTGGTACTGGTGGCGGTACAGCAAATATTACCATTAACCTATCCACTAGTTTACTTACTGTTGGTTCCTCTTTGGTAGACAGTGGTGTAATTGTGGTAAGATTGGCTACAGGAAATACACCTGCTTCTTTTACTGCCGTTCAGGTGGCTTGTACACATGAAGGCACTGCGATCAATTTCAATGCTTCAGCTAACCAGTTTGTTTGTCCCAATCATGGTTCTACATTCAATACATCAGGTGGCGTTACCCAAGGTCCTGCAGGCAGGAGTTTGAAAGTGTATGCCATTAATATCAGTGGTACCACTATGACTGTTACTGGTTAATCCTTGACTAGCATTAAACTAAAGGTTCCTGTTGGCTTAGGCAATGAAAGCTTCCTAATCCCCAGATGATATCTGTGGAGTCGATACCAATTGTTTCTCTGTCAGGAAAGCAGGAAGCAATAGTATCTATAGCTTTCTGGTCTTTGTTTGATCCAAAAACAGGTACAATTACAAATTGATTACTAATATAAAAATTAGCATAGGAAGCAGGTAGTCGCTGGTCTTCAAATATTATTTCATCAGGCATGGGCAGCTCAATGATATTGAGCTGTTTGCCGTTTAATAAACGCATTTTATGCAGTTGCTTCAAGTTTGTTTGAAGCAGGTCGTAATTATCGTCAAGTTTGTTTTCTTCTACCACAGTAATAACCGTGTCTTCATTAACAAAGCGAACTGTATCATCTATATGTCCGTCTGTATCATCCCCAATAATTCCTTCATCTACCCATAAAACTTGTTCCATACCATAATAGTCGTACAAGTATTGCTCGATCTGTTGTTGGTTAAGAAGTGGATTTCGATTTTCATTCAATAAACAGGCAGTTGAAGTGATCACTGTTCCTGCTCCATTAAATTCAACAGACCCACCTTCCATTACAATACCAGGATGGTAAACTGGCAACTGAAAATGCTTACCTATAAGGGTTGGTATGATGTCATCCAGTTCATAAGGCGGATATTTATTGCCCCAGGCATTATAGCCCCAATCAACAATTACTTTTTTGATGGCAGCATTGGGATTGATCAAAAATGCAGGACCATGGTCGCGGCACCAGGCATCGTTGGTAGGATGCATATAAAACTCAACCCTGGAAAGATCAACGCCTGCATTTTCCAAATGTTTAATTGCAAATGATCTCATCGCTTCATCAACGATATTGATCCTTACTTTTTCACTGATACTAAGGTATTTTATAAAGCGGGCGTAGTTAGGATAAATACTGTCAATTTTACCAGGCCAACTTGCTTCTTTATGAGGCCAGCTCAACCAGGTAGCTTCATGTTTGGCAAATTCTGCCGGAAAATAATAACCCAATTGTTTAGGCGTAGTGATTTCTTGCATAGTACTGGACTAATGGGATTAATCGTTATCAATAAATCTTTTGGTTATGGGTTGATAGGAATCAATTCTTCTATCACGCAAAAAAGGCCAGTGTGTGCGATAACTATCGGTTTTATCAGTGTCAATTTCAACTACTGCATTTTCTTCCTGATCATGAGAAGCTTTATACAATAATGTACCTAATGGATTGCTTACAAAAGAACCACCCCAGAATTTCATGGCACCATCCTGCTCAAACCCTACCCTATTAACACTCACTACGTGAACGCCGTTGGCAACTGCATGGCTTCTCTGAATGGTTTGCCAGGCATTGTATTGTTCTGTATTGGTAGCTTCATCCTGCGATGTGGCCCAACCAATAGCAGTAGGATAAAACAGGATCTCAGCGCCCATCAATGCGGTTATTCTGGCTGCTTCCGGGTACCATTGATCCCAGCAAATGAGAATGCCTATTTTGGCAAATTTCGTTTCGAATACTTTGTAACCAAGGTCACCTGGTGTGAAATAAAATTTTTCGTAAAAAGCAGGATCATCAGGTATATGCATCTTACGGTATTTACCCAGGTAAGTTCCGTCTGCGTCTATCACAGCGGTTGTGTTATGATAAATTCCCTGTGTTCTTTTCTCAAAAAGAGAAGCGATGATCACCACCTGCAGTTCAGCAGCAATACTGGTTAAAGTATGTGTTGTTGCACCGGGTATGGATTCAGCTAATTTGAAATTTTCGTAATCTTCTGTATCACAAAAATACAGGGAAGTAAAAAGTTCCTGCAAACAGATGATCTGTGCGCCATCTGCTGCTAGTTTTTTAATTTGTTGAATAGCTTTTTGCAGGTTTTCTTCTTTATCTGAAGTACAGGACATCTGTACCAATCCTACTTTAACTTTTGACATTTGCTGAATTTTACATTAAGGTCTGTAAATGACGATAAAAATACAATAGAGAGCGGAAAATTAACTATCAGGTAATCTGTTGAATGATATGGTTAAAGCTATTTATCCCAATGGTTTTTTCTGTGCAAAAACCTTCCGCAAAAGCAACACCCACACGTTTGCCAAACTGTATATTCCTAGCCCTGATAGTTTCTAAAAATTGAGAAGAGGAAATATAGGTTTCCGGCTCATTCAATTCTGGGTTATAAAACTGGGTAGTGAATGCCTGAATAGCTTCCATTTTTTTACCAATAAAAGCAGATATATCGTATACAAAATCAGGCTCGATATACCTGTCTTGGATATAATGAAAAACATAGGAAGGCTTCCATACTTCCTGTAAAAGGCCGTTATGGTGTGTTTCGATCTTTCTTAAACCAGATAAAAAAGCAGCATCAGCAACCATTCTGGCACTTCTACCATGATCGGGATGTCTGTCTTCAAAGGCATTAGCAAAAATGATGGATGGCTTGTATTTGCGTATCATTTCAATAACCAGGCGTTGATTTTTCTCTTCATTCTGAAAAAAACCATCTGGCATTCCCAGGTTTTCCCTGATATCGATACCCATGATCGCGGCGGCATTCATCGCTTCTGTATTCCTGGTTGCAGGTGTGCCCCTGGTTCCCAATTCTCCTCTGGTAAGATCTACGATCCCTACTTTCTTCCCTTCTGCTAATGCGGCCATTAATGTTCCAGCACAACTCAGTTCCACATCATCCGGATGAACACCAAAAGCAAGTATATCCAATTTCATACAATAGATTTATCAAACACAAAGGTAATACATGATGGCAAACTCTAAGTGATTCATTGGCAAGTGTTATAAGGATAGTTGATGCAAAAAAAATCCCGGAGTAAAGTACTCCGGGATTCCATATCTGAAAAATTTGCTTAATCTTTCTTTGCGTAACGCTTTTTAAACTTGTCGATACGACCAGCTGTATCAACCAACATATTCTTACCAGTATAAAAGGGGTGAGAAGTATTAGAGATCTCCAGTTTTACAACCGGGTATTCTTTACCGTCTTCCCATTGGATGGTTTCTTTGGTGTTAGCTGTAGAACGACTTAAAAAAGAAGTGCCATTACTCATATCCTTAAACACTACAAAACGGTAGCTTTCTGGATGGATACCTTGTTTCATTTTTTTAGATTTAGGTGGTACGGATTTGGCCGTACGATTATTAAAAGAGTTGCAAAATTAGCTTAAACAAGCTTAAAATCCAAAAAATCCATTGGTTTTAGGCAGAAATCAACCTGAAAATGCATTTTTTTAGCCTTTCATATTCACAAACTGAAGGGGAATACCAAAATTATCTGTTCTGCATTTTGCTATAACTTCCTGTAAATCATCAATTTTTTTGCCAGTTACCCTAATAATATCATCCATGATGGCTACCTGTACTTTAAATCCCCCATCTTTTATCATCTTCACTAATTTTTTGGCGTCGTCTTGCTTTAAACCATTTCTAACGCCTATTTCCTTCTTAACCACTTTACCGCTAGGATAAGCATCTTTTGAAAAATCAAAAGCACCGGCATCGATTCCCTGTTTCATGGATCTGCTGATCAAAACATCTATCAGTTGCTTCATCTTCATATCACTTTCCACTTCCAGTAAGATCTGGTAATCTTTTTTATTCAATTCAATGGAAACAGGTGACCCTCGAAAATCAAAACGGGTACTGATTTCTTTTTTTACTGTATTAACGGCATTATCTAATACCTGTATATCTACTTCGCTGGCAATATCAAATGATGGCATAAAAGGGATTTTGTACAAAGATAAAAAGGATTCAGCATAAAAAGCCCCGATAGAAATCGGGGCCGGATATATAATGCACATGAGAAAAAGTATACATTAAAGCTGTTGCGTTGAACAACACCGATAATGAAGGCGTTTTAATTGCTGGCTGCTTTCACACGACTGGCCTCATCACTGGCACCGCCTCTGTTGCGTTGGGTATTGCCCACTTTACCCTTGCTAAACCTATAGGTAAAGGCAATATTCACTACCCTTGATTCACCATACTGCTGAAACTTAGCGTCTATATTGCTGTATTTACTTTCGCCGCTGATACGCTGGCTCCATAGAACATCTCTCACACTTAAACGAAGTGAACCTTTGTTCTTCATCATCTGTTTGCTTACACCCAAATTCATGGTTCCAAAAGCTTTGATGCGGAATATCCCTTCTACTCCTTCTGACCTGCCAAATCCACTGATCTCAGCACCCCAACCATTCTTAAATTTGAACTGCTCCATGATATTGAACATACCTGTTGTAGCACCCATGGTAACAGGATCTCCATTCACAATGCCTTTGAACTCGTTGTTAAAAACATTTACATAAATATTGCTGGTCCACCATTTGTTGACAGGAAAAAACGCATTGACAGATATACCATATTGACGCTGGGATGCGATATTTGATTTCTTGATATAGCTTTCATTCTTAACCGTATTCTGTTCCAGTACATCCTGTATGATATCTGTGGTGTGGGTATAATTTAAAGTAGTAGTAAGGAAATTATTATACGTATGGGTTAATTCAACATTATGGCTAAACTGTGGTTGCAAATTAGGATTGCCCTGCTCATAAGTATACCTATCTAAAAAGGTAACAAATGGATTCATGCTCTCATAATCTGGCCTGGTGATTCTTTTACCATAATTAACTACATAAGTATTTTTTTGATTGGCCTGGTATTGAAAGAAAAATGTAGGGAAGAGCTGTACATAGTCTTTCTCAAACTGAACATTGGTGGTTACCTGATTGCCTATTGAATGCGTATGTTCTACACGCAATCCAAGCTGGGCGCTGATTTTTTTGCTGATCGGCCTGCTATAATTCACATAAGCCGCATTCACATTTTCTTTGTATATGAAATAATTACTTCTATTAACATCAGGTACAAGTTTGTTATTGATCAGACTATCGTAGTTGGCATTGTTATCAGTTAACACATAACTGTATTTTAAACCAGCTTCAAATTTTGCATTATTTTTCAAAGGCTTTACATAGTCAATTTTCGCACTGTAAATAGTAATGTCTTGTGGTAACTTACCATATAAAGTATCTGGTAATGCACCAAATAAAGGTCCTCCGGCAGCATTAAAATACTGGTTGGTAACTGTTTGATCATTGGTTGACCGGTACTTCATATAATCTAGATCCACTGTGATTTCTGAACCGGAAGTATCCATCAACTGACGCAAATTGATATTGCTGTTAAAGTTTTTCCATTTCATCATATTATCCGAAGCAGCTCTGGTTTGGCTAAGTAATTGTTGATTGGGGTCTGAAATATTAATGTTTCCCCTGCTGGTGAATTCATTATCAGAATTACTACCATTCAACACAAAGCCAATAGTGGTCTTTTTTGAAGCAAAATAATCCATCCCTATTTTGCCACTTAAGGATTCATCATTATTGCGCAGGTGGTTGGTTTGTTCAAAATTTGATTTGAGTATTTTGGTTGAAGCTTCTATAAACTTACGCTGGATAGACAGCTCCTGAAAACGCAAACGGTTAGCGTAATTGATATTTCCAAACATGTTTACTTTACCATTGCGATAATTCAAATTGGCGCTACCATTGGTTTTTGAGTAAACTCCCTGACCATAACCAGCCGTTACAGTACCGTTATAACCAATCTGCTTGTTCTTTTTTGTTTTGATATTAATGATCCCTGCATTACCTGCTGCATCATATTTAGCGGGTGGGTTGGTCATGATCTCTACCTGGTCCATTTGGTTGCTTTGCATATTACGCAATACATTGGCCAGATCCTGTCCGGATAAATATGTAGGTCTGCCATCAATGAATACCTGCACACCCGCTTTTCCTTTCAGGCTGATATTACCATCCTTATCAACTGATATGCCAGGTGATTTTTCCAATACATCCAAAGCGGTGGTTCCGGAGTTGGTAACAGCAGCATCTACATTCAAAACAGTTCTGTCAATTTTTTGCTCGATCAATGGTTTTTGAGAAACCACTGTTACTGCAGCCAGGTCCTTACTTATAGCTTTTAAGGCAATTGTTTTTACAGTGTATTCCTGGTTTGGCTGGGAAATTTCAATTGCTTCAGAATAATATTTAAGATAGCCAATAGCCTGAACAGCTAAAAGGTATTTACCTTCTTTAATTTTATCCATTTCAAACTGACCCATTTTATCAGAAACGGCAAGTTTAACAACGGAAGAGTCTTTAAACCTAATTAAACCAACAGAAGCAGATTCAATAGGTTTATCGGTACCAGAAATGCCCCCCCTTACTTTGGCGTTGGCAATTGTTTGTGCCTGACTTGTTGAAGCAGTTCCCAATGCTCCTAAAAAGGCGAATAAGGCAATTATTTTTTTCATTTGAGTAATTTTAAAATTTTTATTTAGTTCTTGTTCTTGCTAATTACAGGACGAAACTATGTACTGTGTAAAACATAGTACATAGTTTTATCAGTAAACGGCTAAAAAAACTGATAAATGGCAACCAGTAAAAATTGGTTTTATTTTCAGTTTTAAACGGAGGTGGAATAAAAATGTTACAAATGACTGATATTCAACATAAAAAAGTCCGACTAACATCGGACTTGCAGATCTTTATCAAAAAAAGGAGAATTGTTAACTAGTTTTACCCGAAGAGCCGAACCATTTTTTAGAAAAAATAATCAATGAAATCCCAGCTAATATCAGGCCCAAAGAAACAATTTCGGCCTGTGTTGGTTGAAAAGGCAGCCCTTCGTATTGTGTATTGACTCGTATTTTCTCTATCAGAAACCTTTCCAAGCCATTAAAAAACAGGTAAATACCAAATAGTTGACCCGGTATTTTTATCTTTTTGCGGATTGACCATAATACCAAAAATAAGAGCAGGCAAAATATGATCTCATACAAGGCAGTTGGATAAACAGGAAGCGGTAATTGGTTACAATAGGGGCCAACACATCCAGGTATCGGCACCCCTTCACCAACTACATTATGGGGATATTGGTAAGCCCAGATCCAATCTGGTAACCAACTAAAAGGTTTTGGATGCTGGTTCACGATTCCCCAATCACCATCACCACTTATCTGACAGCCTACCCTACCCAATGCATAAGCTAACATCATGGTAGTGGCCATGGCGTCTAATAAATGAACAACTTTTATTTTTTTGCTCCTAGTATAAAGAATGATGGCAATACCGGCACATATTAATCCACCATAAAAAGTTAACCCGCTAAATGATATCAATGAACCAATGGGATCCTTTGTAAACTCTTTCCAGTTTTCAAGGTTATGAAAAATTTTGGCACCTAGGAATCCAAATAATGCAGCCAAAATAACAATATCTCCTACCCTGTCATGCGGCCAAATTCGAACCGTTCTATTTTCTGGTTTTGGCAATTTTTGTTTGTTCTTTTCCCACCATTTCAAAACGGCGAAAACTAGTCCTACCAATATTCCCAGCGGAAGGTTACCTCTGGATGACAAGATAAAACTTTGCGGATCATTCAATGCATCATCTATCGTAAATGCACCTATGATTTTAAATCCGAAAACAAATCCCAACAAAAAATTTGTTAGCAATTCCATAAAGGATGCAGGCGCTCCAATGGTTATGGTTTCATCTATCGGTACAAATAATCCTTGTTGTTGTTTGCGCCTTAATTCTAAGGTTAACACCCAAGCACTGATGATAAATGAAATGGCAACAAAAAAACCAAATGAATTCACCAGCTTCAACCCGGATAATTCAAGTCCAAAAATATCTTTAACTGCGTAGTATAAATTAGGATACATGTAAGAATGTCTAAGTGAGTGTATTGAATTCTGCAATGTTACTCAGAAAACACGAAAGATCGGAAAGAAGCAAAAGTACGAACTTGTTAAAAAAATAAGGCCCCACTAAAAGTGGAGCCTGTACTTACTAACCCATCTATGAACAAAACTAAGGTAAAATCTAATTACAGAATTCATCAAAAACAGAAATCAGGTGCTGGGCAATAACCTGCGCAGGACGACCTTCGATCTGGTGTCTTTCAACAATACTAACCAACTGTCCATCCTTAAAAAGCGCAATGGCAGGTGATGATGGCGGGTAAGGTAATAAATGAGCCCTAACCTGGTTTACCGCTTCAATATCGAAGCCAGCAAAACTAGTTGCCAAATAATCTGGTTTCTTGGCAGCATTGTTTACGGCCATTAATACACCTGGTCTGCAACTACCTGCTGCACAACCACATACGGAATTGATCACTACCAAAGTGGTACCTGATTTTTGCAAAGTGTCGTTAACCTCTTTGGCTGAAACCATCTCTTCAAAACCCCCATCAGTTAACTCTGCTTTCATGGGTATTACTATTTCTTCTGGATACATATCTATAGTTTTTATTGTAACGCAAAAATAGGTCAAAAGTTGACTCATTTTAAATAATCAAAAAGGACATAATGGCAGTTAAAATATATTTAAACGTCATTGTGTCGCTTTATAGGTCTAATCTTCTGTCAGAATTCCAGAATCAATGCAAAAAAAAGCCTTGGTATAAGATTTGAATATTTTTTTCTGTAAAAAATTTACTCATTCAAACAATAAACTATGAACATTTTAAAAAACAACCCAAACACATTAGGTTACTTATTTGAAGATTTATTTGACCAGTTTCCTAGGAATTGGAACAAAGAAGGGAAAAATTTATTCGCAACTGTTGCCGTAAATATCCACGAAACAACAGATGCCTACCATCTTGAGTTGAATGCTCCTGGCAGAAAGAAAGAAGATTTTAAAATCAATGTGGAGAATGGGTTACTGACCATCAGCTTTGAGAAAAAAGCTGAAGTAGAGGTAAAAGATTACAAAACCATTCGTAAAGAATTTCAAGTACAGGGTTTTAAGCGCAGTTTCAGCCTGGATGAAAAAATAAATTCAGGAGCTATACAAGCCCGTTATGAAGAAGGCATTTTAAAAATTCTTCTACCCAAAAAAGAACAAATTCAAGTAGTACCGCAGCAAATTGCTGTTAATTGATCTCATTAAACTGCTTTATATCCGTTGGTTTTGGTAGGCCCTGTATTTTTATACAGGGCTTTTTTGTGAAAATTTTTAAGCAACGGTAATAATTCTGCTAAAAAAGCTACCAATATAAAAAACAGCTATGTTCCGTAAATTTTGCTACTTTTTATTGGGTTTATTGCTTGTAAATTTTTCACAAGCACAAAAGCCTTCAAACTCCCTTTTATGGGAGGTATCCGGTAATGGGTTAAAAACATCCTCTTATTTATTTGGCACATTTCATATCATGTGCAGAAAGGATTTTGCTATTTCCCCTGAACTCAAAAACAGACTAAGTAAAACTGCGCAATTTTATGGCGAGTTAAAGATGGATGATCCAGATATGCAGGCAACCATGATGCGTAAACTCATGTCGGAAACTACCCTACAATCAAAAATGTCTGCAGAGGCATTTGACTCATTAAGTAATTCATTCCAAAAAATAGCCGGGTTACCCCTGATGGCTTTCAATAATTTCAAGCCTTTTATTTGTTTAAGCATGTTGGCCATAAATAGCGTTGCATGTTCAGACAAGGTACAACCAGAAACAGAATTTGTGGCATTAGCCAAAGCGCAAAATATGCCGATCCTGGGGTTAGAAACGATAGAAGATCAACTTGCTGCTATAGAAAAACAACCTTTAGATGAACAGATCAAAGACCTAAGAAGTATGTTACTGAACTTTGATAGTGTAAAAAATATGATGCAGGATTTATTAGCTGTTTACCAAAAAAGGAATGTTGACGAGTTATATTCCTTTATGAAAAAAACGGGCGCCAATGGCGATTTTGAAAAGGTTTTGCTCATCAACAGAAATAATAACTGGGTGCCTAAAATAGAAAAAGCAATACAGGAAAAACCCAGTTTTTTTGCTGTTGGAGCAGGACATTTGGGTGGACAGGAAGGAATTCTTGAACTACTTCGAAAACGGGGCTATCTTGTAACACCTATCAACTATTAATAGTCTGCATGCCTTCAGAAAAGGAATTCATATCATTATTAAATCAGCACCAGAAAATAGTGTACAAGGTCTGCAACCTGTATATGGACCGACAGTCGGAACGAGAAGATCTTTTTCAGGAAATTACTTTACAGGCCTGGAAAGCATTTGGGCATTTTAGAGGGGAGGCAAAATTTTCAACCTGGTTATATCGGGTGGCATTGAATACAGCCATCACTTATTTTAGAAAAGAAAAGAAAAAACCGGACATATTTTCAACCGATATTTTTCCGGATCAGCAGGATGAAAGCCACAACCCTATTGAAGAACAGGTAAAAGCCATGTATGCATCTATTGGTGAATTATCAAAGATAGACAAAGCCATCGTGATGCTGTATCTGGAAGATTATAGTTACATGGAAATTGGTGAAATGATGGGTATTACCGCCAATAATGTAGCGGTAAAAATGAGTAGGATAAAATTGAAATTGAAAGAAGAATCCAATAAAAAATTAAACACTAATTAACGTAAGCAATTATGGAATTAGATGAACTAAAATCCCTGATCAATCACAAATTGTCTACCGACCATAACGGAAGGTCTGCCAATGATCTTGCGGAAATACTAACTAGGAAAACAGGCTCCATCACGGATAAGATCAAGAAAAGCCTCTGGATGGAAATTATATTTTGTATAATTTTTATTTTACTTTTTGGCTATATCGGAATAGCCAGTAAATTCCAATCATTAAGGATTTACTTCTCTTTTTTTGGAGTAGTATCTATCATTTTTCTGGTTTTCGTTATCTATCTATTAAAAAGAACCCAACAGTTAACTTCTACCCCCCTACCTGTTAAAAATAATCTACAAACAATTGTAAATATTATTGAGGAATTCATGAAAAGGTATTTCCAGTTTACAATGGCACTGATACCTATCTGTTTCACTTTTGCTTTTATTCTGGGTTATACTGAAAAAGAGAAAGTTGACTTTTTAGATGATGTTTCTATATCCGTTTTCTCTGCAAAATGGCAAATTATCACCTTTATGATAGTTTACCTCGGACTGTTAAGCGTGGGGATTTATTATTTTACCAAATGGTACCTACGCAAGCTTTATGGAAGGTATACCGAGCAACTAAAAGAATGTATCTTAGAATTAAGGGAGAATTAGGCAGGAATTATTTAATGGTAGAACATCATAGGATTGCCACTTATTCACATCCTTGTTTACGTCTGGTATCGATCAGGTACTGTATTTTCCAGTTCCCTTTTACCCTAACCAATTGAAAAGAATTAACCCCACAGTGACTGAATTGTCCGCTTAGGTAAAATTTATAGGGAGTCCAAACTGAAGCCATTGGTCCATCTACCTTAACCAGATCGAAACTGATTCTTTCATCAGCCATTTCTCTTGGCATAGAACCAATAACAGTTGCAAAATTATGCAACCTTTCACTTTTGATCACCGTTTCGCCATTTCTATCGCGTGCAATTGTTTGTAATATGGCTGAATCCGTAAAACATGCCAATAATGCCTGGCTATCAGAATTCTTCATGGCAGAAAACATGTTAGATATGGTAGTTTTTACAGAATCCATAGAAGATTGTGCTTTTACATCCATGGCACAAAAGAATAAAATCGCAAAAAAAAGGACGATTGGCTTCATACGTAGGTTTTGCTTAAAAATAAGCTAGAATATCAAAATAGCAACCAAGCAGGGATATTATTTGATAAACGGGGTAAGTAATTATCAGAGCAAATTCACAGACAATTTAAGGTCATGTCAAATTATGCCTCATAATAAACTAATTCATTTACGGTTCAGACTATGAAACCCCTGAAATGGTGTTCAAAATTGTTAGCTTTGTAAGTAACAGATTATTAATTAACTTACTGCGTCAAAAGCTGCTTCAAGAAATTGATAGTCAGCCTATATACCCGATTGTAACATTATTTAAGTTAGCATTTATGAGCTTATCAACAGACAGCCTAACCTTACTAGCCATTGATGATGAAATTTCTATCCAGCAAATTCTGGAACATTATTTCAAAGACAGCTTTACTGTAGTAACCAAAGGCAATGGAAAAGACGCCTTGAATTGGATGCAGGAAGGTCATATTCCAGACGTTATCATAGCGGATATTCAAATGCCTGTAATGGATGGTTATGAATTTATTGACCAGGTAAGATCCAGTGGTTTTTTAAGCCATATTCCACTCATTATGTTGTCGGGTAACGATAGTTCAGAAAACAGGATCAGGTGTTTGGAAGCAGGTGCCGATGATTATGTTTTAAAACCTTTTAATCCAAGAGAACTAGCCGCCAGAATTACCGGCATTTTACGCAGACAAGGGAAATAGTTAAAATATTAGAACATGAACCCACAGACAAAATCCGGTTTAATAGCCATTATAACCACACAGTCTTCGGTTGCAGAAAACATAAGTAATGCACTAGCTGGCATTTACCAGGTGAAAGTGTATGAAAATGGATTGTCATTGCATTACTCCATGGAAAAAGGTATTAAATACCTAGCTATTATTTCAGATGCAGAATTAAGAAGTGCAAATGGTATTCCACTATTAAACACTTTGATCTCATTGGGATACAGCAAGATCCCTTTTGTTTCCATCGTAAAGCAAATTGATGAAGAACAACGCAAATTAGCCATGCAGGCTGGGGTTGCGGATCTTTTAACACACGAATCTGCTGTAAAAGCCGTTAGCATCAGAATACCCTATCTGGTCAATAATTTTAATAAACCTGATAGTAGGCAAACACCTAATAACAAACCTTTCCACCTTCCTTTGATCAAAAGGTTATTTGATATCTTTTTTTCGGGTTTAGCTTTGATATGTTTGAGTCCCGTATTTCTTATCATAGCCATCCTGATCAGGGCTGAATCCAAGGGCAAGGTTTTTTATTTTTCCTTAAGGGTTGGTACAGGTTACCAGATATTTAAATTTTATAAGTTCCGTTCCATGTTTACGGGTGCTGATGCAAAATTGAAAGATCTTTCCCACCTCAATCAATACAATACCGATAAACCAGCACAGGAACCCGTTGAAATTGTAAAAGAACTTTGTGACCTCTGCGAACAAGCAGGCTCAGGTTGTCAAAATGCGCTCTTTGCAGATAATAAAATGATTTGTGAAAAACTGCATAAGCAACAGTTAGCCAGTAAGGTTGATTCGGCATTTATCAAAATCAAAGATGACCCCAGAATTACCAAAATCGGAAAATTCATCCGCAACACCAGTATTGATGAATTACCCCAATTATGGAATGTATTTATTGGTGATATGTCAATTGTAGGCAATCGCCCATTACCCTTGTACGAAGCCGAAAAAATTACAACTGATAAATATGCCTTAAGATTTATGGCACCTGCAGGCATCACCGGTTTATGGCAGGTAGAAAAAAGAGGACGTGGTGAAATGTCGGAAGAAGAAAGACTGAACCTGGATAATAACTATGCAAAGAACCATAGCTTTTTAAATGATATCAGGCTGATATTGCGCACAATTCCTGCGCTTTTTCAATCTGAAAATGTGTAAAATGAAAATGAAATTTATTTTTTCCTTTATTATTATTGGTTTGCTTGGCACACGACAAATAAAGGCACAAATGCCGGTATTAGACAGCACTTTCAATCGTGTATTAGATGCAGACATATTATTACCCAAACTGATAGATTCTGCTATCAAGTATTCACCAATGGTTAAACGTACGTTTGGGTCAATTTCTGTTGCAGATGAGAATTTGTCTATTAATAAGAAAAATATTTATAGTGGTTTAGCTTTAAACTCCTCTTATAATTATGGAACTAATTATTCTGCTATCAATAACAATACCGGAGTCCCTATCAATAATTTCACCATTTCAAAAAGTGGTTTTTATAATATAGGATTGGGTTTGCAATTACCACTTACATCAATTATCAGCAGAAAGCATCTGATAAAATCTGCTGAAGCTCAAATAGTCATTGCCGGTGCAGATAAGGATAATGCTATATTATATGTAAAACAAGAAGTTATTCGACTTTACCAGGAATTTAAATTATCCTATAAACTTTTATTGATTAGTGGTAAAAATAAGGAAGCCACTAAAGTGAATTTTTCCATGGCAGAAAAAGAATTTAACCAGGGACAGATCACCGTTGAAGAAGAATCTAGGGTAATGGATATTTATAATAAATCAGTGATTGAATATGAAACTTATGTAAACAGGTTTCAAACTGCTTTTATGCAACTGGAATCCTTTGCAGGCACAGGCATTGCTTCATTAATTAAAAACGGCAAATGAGTTTTTTGCATTTTATCAATTTATTGCTTCGTAACCTTAAATGGTTAATATTGGTGCCATTGATAATGGGGGTAACCATTTATTATTATACAAGAAATGAGAAAAAGGTTTATTCTTCACAAACAGTTGTTTATACTGGTATAGCATCTGGTTATAACCTGAGTGGTACCAATAAAGCCGATTACTTTGCTACAAGTAATGCTTTTGACAATCTCCTTTCGATCATCAATTCCAGGGATACTAAACAGGAAGTGGCAATTGAGTTATTGTCTGCACACTTGATCTTAAAAAAGCATGACCCCACTTTATTATCATGGGGCGCATATGACCAACTTTCTAAAATGTTTCCTGATTCTGTTAAAAAACAGATCATCAAACCAAGTTTGGTGGAAACTATTAAAGCTGTGACCATTTACATGCAGGCGAGTGATGATAATGTGATCTACAAACTCTTAAATTCTGATAACCCCTATTATTCCGTTAATGCCTTACAGAATATCAAGGCAGAAAGAATGAGTTCCAGCGATTTGATCAAAGTAAATTACGAAACCAATGATGCGGCCATTTGTAAACATACTTTAGAAATTATTGTAGCCACTTTTATCAAGAAACATAAGTTATTAAGGGAAGGTCAGACAGACTCTGTTTTAGCCTATTTTGAAAAACAGACATTTAATTCATATAAGAAACTAGACTCTGTAGAACAAATTTTCCTCGACTTTAACAAGCAGAATAATATTATCAATTTCTATGAACAAACTAAAGCAGTAGCTGGAGAAAAAGAAAACCTGGAAGCATTGAACCATACTTTAGAAATGGAAAGAATGGCTACTGGGAGTGCATTATCAAAGGTTAATGAAAATTTGAAAGGAAGGATCTATCAAACACTTTATGGCTCTGAAGTGATGGCAGAAAGAGAAAAACTTTCTGATATATACAACAAAATAGCCTTAACAGAAGTATTGAATAAGGAGAACACACCTTCTCAAAAAAAATACCTGGACAGTTTGAAAGCTGTATCTGTATTATTTGAGAAAAATCTTAAATCAAGTCTTGATAAATTATATGCTGATGCCAATACACCCAATGGCATCCCTACCAAAACAGTTTTAGATGAATGGCTGAAAGCAACACTTGTTTCTGAACAAAGTAAAGCCCGTTTAACTGTAATGGATCAGCGAAGAACGGAGTTTGGCGAACAATACAAAAAATTTGCACCATTGGGTGCTATCCTGAAAAAGATTGAAAGGCAGATTGCCGTTTCAGAACAGGAATACCTGGAACTCTTGCATGGTTTAAACCAGGCAAGATTAACGCAGCAAAATAATGAGTTAACATCCAAGCTTACCATTGTTGACCCACCTTTTCTTCCTTTAAAAGCCAATGCTTCCAAAAGATTGGTATTGATAGCTGTAGGTGCTTTTGCAGGTTTTATATTAGTACTCGCCTTATTAATTGCTAATGCATTATTGAATCAAACATTAAGGGAGCCAGTTAGGGCAAAGAAATTAATTGGATTGCCCATAGCCGGAGTTTATCCCTTATTAAAATCACCACAACAATTTATAGCCAAAGCCAATCTCCGCATATTTCAACAACTTATATCACATATTGGTGAACATGAAAACAGAGCTGTGATTGGCATCACCAGTATTGAAAAAGCAGAAGGTAAATCAACTATAGCGCAAGTATGGGCTGATAAATTGCAAGAAGAAGGTTATACGGTAGCAAGGGACAGTTGGAAGAAAGGCTACTCGTTTGATCAGCACCAGGGAATTTTATTACTTGAATTGCCTTCAGTGGAAGACATGGTTATGACCAAAGGCATGATTCCTGAACTAACCCATGTATTCCTCGTTTTAAGGGCCAATCGCGTATGGAAGAAAGTTGACAGGGATCTACTGGCTCTATTTTCAGGCGTTCTGCCCATAAAACCCATTGTCATCTTAAACGGTGTTGATGTAGAATATGCAGAAGATTATATCGGTGAAGTGGTTAAGAAAAGAACGGATATAAGAGCTACCATCAAAAGATTAGCCAAATTACAGTTTGGAAATAGAAAAAGAATTCGATGAGATTTATTGATGCGATGTGATAAAACCTAGAGAACAAATTAAAATTCAAACACTGGCTTTTGCAAGTCAGTTATTGCCGGCTGTTATTGGCGTAGGTTCATTTATGTTATTGGTAAGGGTGGCTAAACCGGTTGTACTGGGCGAATACCTGATTTTTCTCACGGCTGTTTCCTTATTCGAAATGATCAAAGCAGGTGGTTTACAATCTGCATTGGTAATGCGTATATCAGGTAATGATCCTGAAAACCAAAAAAAAATTATCGGCAGTGCTTATTGGCTTGGGGGAATTTTCTCCCTGTCACTTTCTCTCATTTTAGGAGGCGTTTATTTTTCTGGCATATTTCATCATAATCCCGGTATTGAAATATTTTGCGGCTGGTATGCCTGCTTAGGCATTGTTACCTTACCCATTATAATAGCAGACGCTTCGGGTGTTGCCAAACAAGACCTAGGTTTTCTGTTTTGGTTACGTTTTGCACAAAGTGCCAATGCATTATTGGTTGCCTGTTATGCCTGGATCTATGGTGGCAATCTGGAAGAATTTGCAACTGTTAACCTGGCCTTCAATGCCGGTGTTGCTTTGATCATTATTTTGCTAGGTAAAACCAATCCAGCAATTATTAAGCATAAAATTAAAGAAGAAGTTCAGGCTTTATGGCGTTTGATCCGTTATGCCATGGCTACAATGGCAACTACCAATTTGTTAAAAAGTGCGGATACTTTTTTAATTGCCAGTTTTATGGGTCCTGCAGCTGTAGCAAAATATGCGGTTCCACTTAAACTCACTGAATTATTTGATATTCCACTCCGAAGTTTAAGTACCACCGCTTTTCCGCATCTTGCCTCAAGGCACAATAACAAGGATCCTTCTGGTTTTAAAAAGACCTTTATACAATATATATCTTGGGCATATATGCTCTACATTCCAGCCCTTATTTTTTGTTTAATTTTTGCAGAATATATTGTGGTTATTATGGGAGGCAGTTCTTATGTTGATACGGCTAACATATTCAGGGTATTTGTTTTATACGCATTACTGTTACCAACAGACAGGTTAACAGGTATTAGTCTTGATGCCTTACAAATGCCTTCCAAAAATTTTCAAAAAGTTTTTATCATGGCAATTGTAAATATTGTGGGCGATTTACTGGCCATTTATTATACCCATAATTTGGTTTGGGTAGCATTTGCCTCCGTATTAAATGCTTTAACTGGTGCTTTATTAGGTTGGTGGCTATTAGAAAAAACTGGTGTGATGGCTCCAGGTAAAATATTTTCAGATACCTATCTCTATTGCACAGAATTTATCAAGAAGGGCATTCAAACAATAAAAGCAAAATGGTGATGATCTTGTAAAATGGAAGAAAATCTATTATATCATACTAACCGTGATTTGATTAACAGGAACTGGCTTATACCCTCTTTACTGGTTGCTTCATTTCTTGGGTGGCTTATAGCTTCCAATGGAATGACATTTAATTTTTTGCTGCTTACCCTTCCATTTATTGTATTTTTTTTGGTGCTTGTTTTTCTGAAACCAAAAATCGGATTGATTTTTTTTATTTTTTATTGCTTTATCATACCAGGATTAGGCAGACATATTCAAGGTCCACAATTTGGTTTGGGTCAGGATGGATTATTGCTACTAACTTGGCTGGGTGTGGTTTTTCACAGAACAGGAAAATTCAAGGGAAGGCATTTAAACAATGATTTAGTATGGCTGGCCTTGGTTTGGTGCTTGATAACTATTTTACAAATTGGCAACCCGGAAAGACCCAGCATTAACGGTTGGATCTACGAAATGAGATCGGCAACTCTTTATTGGGTATTAACGGTACCCCTTGCATTTCTGGTCTTCAATAAAAAATCTGATATAGATCTGTTTTTAAAAATGATCATCGTTTTCTCTTTGGTTGGTGCTCTGTATGGCATGAAACAGTTGTATATAGGCATTGATGATGCAGAAAAAAGATGGTTGGAAGAAGGTGCTGCAAAAACCCATCTACTCTTTGGAAAATTGCGGATATTTTCTTTTTATACAGAAGCAGGACAGTTTGGTGCTTCGCAGGCGCAGTTATCGATCATGTGTTTTATTTTGGCGATAGGTCCACATCGTTTTTATAAAAAAGTGATTTACTTCATCATTGCCCTGTTGATATTTTACGGCATGCTTATATCCGGCACAAGAGGTGCTCTTATGGCATTTGCAGGCGGTGGATTTGTATTTCTCGTTCTCAGTAAACAGGTGAATATTCTATTATTAGGTACGATTGTTGGGTTGGCTTTTTTTGGTGTATTGAAATTCACTTCTATTGGCAGTTCTAATGCTGAAATTGCCAGATTACGCACAGCATTGGATCCCAAAGATGCATCCTTTCAAGTAAGACTTGCCAATCAGAAAATCATTAGAGATTATTTGTCTTCCAAACCATTCGGCGCAGGTGTGGGTGCTTCTGGTATGTGGGGTGTAAAATATAATAAGGATAAATTTATTGCCCAGGTACCTCCTGATAGTCTTTATGTGAAAATTTGGGTGATGTATGGGATCATCGGATTAATTCTATGGATGGGGATCATGTTTTATATCACCGGAAAATGTGCAGGAATTATATGGCAAACCAGGGATCCGGTTTTGAAAAATAAATTATCAGCACTTTGCGGAGGCGCTACAGGGATACTCTTATGTAGTTATGGAAATGAAGTAATGAATCAAATGCCATCTTCTGCTATTGTATATATTAGTTGGGTATTAATATGGCTGAGCCCCAGGTGGGACACGCCTTTACCTATAAGAAAAATTGCAGCATGAATAAGCCATTAATATCATTCATAACAGTTAACTATAATACACCCGAAGTAACCGCGGCGTTTTTGCAATCCTTGTCATTGCTAACTTATCCAAATTGGGAAGTGATCGTTGTTGATAATGCTTCTCCGGATAAATCTTCCTTATTATTAAAAAAAGTGTTCCCTTTTATTACCCATATCAGCTCACCCATTAACCTGGGCTTTGCCGGCGGTAATAATATAGGCATTCATTTTGCAAAAGGCGATTATATTTTTTTAGTAAATAACGATACAGAAGTTACTGCAGAACTGGCAACAGGTCTTGTTGAATTTATGGAGCAAAATCCAATTTGTGGCATTGCCTGCCCCAAGATCAAATATTTTTACCAGCCAGATACCATACAATATGCCGGCGCTATTGGGTTACACCCTTTAACCAGTCGTAGTACAGATATTGGCTACCTTGCAAAAGATATGGGTCAATTTAATGACCAACGCGAAACTGACCTTCCCAATGGTGCCGCTATGATGTTAAGGCGCAAAGACATAGAAAAAGTGGGGTTGATGAGTGAAATGTTTTTCCTCTATTATGAAGAGCTCGATTGGGCAGCCAGGTTCAAACATCAGGGTTTCACGGTTAATTATGTAGGCAATGTAGAAATTTACCACAAAGAGTCAGTTTCTACCGGAAAAAACTCAGCTTTTAAAACCTACTATATTTACCGAAACAGGTTATTGTATATCAGAAGAAATTATACGGGCATCAAATGGTTGGTTGCGGCCTTATTTTTTATTTTTATTTCCAGTACGGTTCATATGCTGAAACATATTTCGAAAAATGAAAAGGCGCATGCAAAATCGATCTGGAAAGCCTTAATGTGGAATTGCACCCATTCTTCAAAGATGGAACCGGTGCCTAATTCGGCAAGTATTTTGGACCAATTAATTCTTAACTAAAGGAAATGACGATGTTAGAAAATATTAGTTCCATCATTCAATACATCCTTTTGGGATACCTGCTAATTCAGGTATTGTATTTGTTATTTTTTGCGATTGCAGGAAAATTGGCTGCTAAAGAACTTTTTACAGCATCACCTATAAAAAAGAAGATTCGAATTTTTATTCCCGGTTACAAAGAAGACGCAGTGATTATTGCCACTGCAAAAGACGCGTTATTGCAGGATTATCCTGTTGACAAATATGAAGTAGTGATCATTGCGGACTCTTTTAGTGAAAAAACTTTGGCAACCTTACGTGCATTGAATGTGACAATTGTTGAAGTGCAATTTGAAAAAAGCACAAAGGGAAAAGCCCTCCAAAAAGCAATAGAAGCAACAGAAAAGGAGCCTGCAGATATATTATTGATACTAGATGCTGACAACCATATGGCACCTGGATTTTTAAATGCCGTAAATAACGCTTTTGCCAAAGGTTACCAGGTTGTACAGGGACACAGAACTGCCAAGAATTTTCAAACACCTTTTGCTTTACTTGATGCCTGTACAGAAGAGATCAACAACCATATATTCAGGAGAGGCCATGTAGCCGTAGGTTTACCATCGGCATTGATTGGCAGCGGCATGGCTTTTGACTGGCATCTCTTTGTATCTCTGTTACAGGATATTGGTGACACTTCCGGTGAGGATAAAGAAATCGAATTCAGGATTGTTCGTCAAAAGAAAAAAGTTGCTTTCCTGGATGGACAATTTGTTTATGATGAGAAAGTAGCAAAAACCGATGTTTTTAGTAAACAAAGGAGCAGGTGGTTAGCTACGCAGGTTGAGTTTTTTGAAAAATATTTTTTTGAAGGGTGGGCGCAATTATTTAAAGGGAATATTGCTTTTTTCAATAAAGTATTTCAGACCTTTTTACTACCAAGGGTAATGCTGGTAGGTGTTTTCATCATCTGGTTAATTTGGGTTTTATTGATGAACCAGGATTTGTTGCTAGTTAGTTTATTGGCTTTTAGTGGATTAGTGCTTTCATTGTTAATGGGAATTCCTAACAAATGGTATAACAAGCAATTGTTGATGGCATTTTTGCAAATTCCTGTTGCTATGTTATCTATTATCAAAGCAATGTTGCATATTGGTAAGGCAAGAAAGCAATTCATACATACACCACATGGTGAAACAGATGAAAAAAACCAAGACTAATGCCCTGGAGTATCATCATATTACCTATTTTATTTGCCCTCTTCTGGGGTTTTAAAAATGGAAAGAATGTAAAAAAACGCAACCATGCCAAAAAAAGTTAAGGCATATATAGTAATTGCCCAACAGGAATGGGTATTAACGCTGGGAAGTAATGCGCGCAACCTGGCTGTTACTTTTAACAAGGATTATCCAGTGATCTATGTTAATCCTGCAGCAGATATGCGTTCCATCATTAAAAATATTTTTACTAAAAAAGGTTTTCGAAAGTTATTAATTGGTTTTGGAATAGGGAAAAATACGATCAAAGTTGCAGATCAGTTTTGGGTACATACACCTGCCAGTATTGCATTATCGATCAATTGGCTGAGAAATACGGCTATATATAATTGGTGCAACCAAATAAATGGCAAGCATTTTTTTTCCAGTTTAAAAAAAGCATTAGCAGAACTAGGTTGGAAAAATGAAGAATGCGTAGTTTTTAATGACAGCCAGATGTTCACAGGATTGTATACCAAAAAATATTTACAGCCTTTGTTGAATTTCTATTATATCCGGGATAACCTGATCGAACATCCCTATTTTGCATTTCATGGTAGCAGAATAGAACCATTAACCATTGAATCATCAGATGCCATATTTGCCAATTCGGCCTATTTGGCTAATTATGCTGCTAAGCATCATACATTAAGCATGGATATTGGTCAGGGATGTGAACTGGATATGTACAATGCAGAAAATAAATTAGAAATTCCAGCAGATCTTGCAGCTATACCTTTTCCCCGATTGGGTTATATAGGCTTTTTAACTGGTGAAAGATTGGATATAGGCTTATTAGAAGAATTGGCAACGCTTAAAAAAGAATGGAATTGGGTACTGATCGGTCCGGAAGAATCTAGGTTCCTCAATAGTCGCTTACATGCGATACCCAATGTATATTTCCTGGGATCGAAAAAACCTTCAGAATTACCTGCCTACACACAACACCTGGACGTTTGTTTGAATCCACAATTGATCAATCCATTAACAGTAGGTAATTATCCCAGAAAGATAGATGAATACCTTGCCATGGGAAAAGCAACCGTTGCCACCGATACACCTGCCATGCATATGTTCTTACCACATGTTCATTTGGCAATAGGAGCAAATGCATATATAAAGGCAATAGAAAAAGCTTTGAAAGATAGACCAAAGGAAGAGATTCAGGCTTCCATAGATTTCGCTAAAAGTCATACCTGGGAAGCATGTGTTGCAAAAATTTATTCTGTACAAAATTCCATATTGTATGCGTAAGTATATCAATAAAATGAAAGAAACCGCACAGATGGAAATGCCCCATAAATTTCCAGGTCTGGATGGTGCCAAAGGCTTATTGGTATTAATGGTGGTATTAACACACTGTTTGCCTCAAAGTATGATCCTTTACTTCATGTATTTTTTCCATATGCCGCTTTTCATGGCCATCAGTGGCTTTCTGGTAAAGATCTCAACTTTTGGAGATGGGTATTCAGGATACCTAAAAAGAATGTGGAGCAGGTTAATCATTCCCTGGATGATAGCCTGGGTAATCTTTCTTCCCTTCCGCTTGAATTTTGGATCGTTAAACCAATTAGATTTTATTGATATAGTTTATCCTTATTATCATTTATGGTATATCCCTTCATTTTTGCTGGGGTCCTTTCTTTGTTATTCCATCTTAAGATGGCATGTGCCTTACCAGTTTTTATTGGCTATTACAGCATTGATTAGTATTGGCTGGTATTTATTATATAGAGACACTAATACGCCTGTTGAAAAACTACCTTTATATTGGTTAGGTGATAAAAGAATATTCTCTTACCTGTTCTTTTTTATTTTTGGTTTCACCTTACGCAATAAAATCCTCCCTTTAAAATTCAGTTTAAACTGGGTTTTGGTTCTATTACTGGTTTCATTTTGCTTGGTCGCTATCCTTATTTATTTTCACCAAACCAGCTTAGCCATTGTTTGGCCTTATATGTTATTTAATATTGCATTGGTTGTTTTTGTTTTGATCTTTATCGCACCCAATGATTGGCTACAGCAAAAAATCTTACTTTTTATTAATAATAACTCTTTAGGCATTTACCTTTATCATCCGCTAATTCAACTGAGTATTTACAACTTTGTATTGAAAGACAGGTACCAGCAAAACATCAGCAATCTTGTAGCGATCATTGTTTTTATAGCAGTTTTATTTATAACAATTGGATTGATCTGGTTATTGAAAAGATGGAAAATTACTGACCGCTACATGTTGGGAAATATACACAGATAAACAAATGCAAAACAGGCCATCCATTTATATTGAAGCACAAAGACTATTCCGAAAGCAAAAGCATGGAATGGATGTGGTTGCCTGGGAATTGCTTCAAAGATTGCGTAAAACCGCATCAGCATTCGATTTCACCGTTTTGGTTAAAAAGGATGATGACCCTTGTTTAGAAAATGGCGAAGGATTTACTGTAAAAACTTTGAAACCATCTTTTTACCCATTTTGGGAACAGTGGGTACTTCCCCGATTCTTACAAAGTTCATCTGCCAGTTTATTGCACTGCACTGGAAACACAGCACCGATTTGGGGTAGCACACCTTTAATGGTAACCATTCATGATCTGATCTTCTTAGAAGAAAATTATTTATTTAAAAAAGATGGCGGCAGTTGGTACCAGCGTTTTGGTAATTTTTACAGAAGCCTTGTAGTACCAATCATTGCACGGAGAGCCAAATACATTATTACCGTATCTGCCTATCAGCGCGATTTGATCATAAAAAGATTGCAGATACCACCTGAAAAAATATCGGTTGTTTACAATGGTGCTGATGAGCGTTTCTTTGTTCCTGCCGAAAAAAAGTTAATCGGTTCCATATTGGCTAAATACCAAATTCAAGACTTCCCCTATTTCTTTTTTTTAGCAAATACAGAACCCAGAAAAAACTCAGATGGGGTATTGAAAGCTTTCACCTTATTCTGTAAAAAATATCCGGCACATAAACACCATTTAGTCATTAAGGGTCTATCTGCAGAGCAATTAAAAAATAAAATCATTTCTTGTGGTGCAGAAGCGGTAAGTGATAGAATTCATCGTATTGGCTATATCGACTACAATGATCTGCCCATTTTATACCAGGGAGCATCCGCATTATGGTTCCCATCTTTTAGCGAAGGTTTTGGTTTGCCTATTATTGAAGCAATGGCAGGTGGAACTCCCGTGATCACATCTAATACAAGTGTAATGCCTGAAATTGCAGGTGATGCCGCACTGTATATTGATCCATACCAACCCATGCAATTGGCAGATGCAACAAATGAATTATTGGAAAATCCTGTGTTAACAGAGTCTTTAATAGAAAAAGGCAAAATAAATGCCGGAAAGTTTACATGGAAGGCTTCTGTTACTTCATTGTTAGAAGTATACCAAAAACTATTGCTACATTAACTTACACCCGGCTTCTCCCAGGTTTTTGTATGCTCATTGTAGCATTTGATGATTTTAGCAGGATTACCTGCAACTACACTAAATGGCGGCACATTTTTAGTAACCACCGCACCTCCTGCCACCACGCTATGTTTACCAATAGTAACACCAGCAGTAATGATTGCGTTGGCAGCAATCCAGCAATCATCTTCAATGGTAATAGTTGCCGTAGTTACAGGCTGTAAAGAAATTGGCGAGTTAATATCTGTATAAACATGGTTCAAGCCACTCATAACGATATTCTGCGCTAGAATAACATTGTTCCCAATGGTAACCGGACCAATAACCACATTGCCGATACCTATTCTTGTATGGTGGCCAATATGAACGGGGCCTACGCCATTATTAACGGTGGCAAAATCTTCAACGGTACTATAGTCGCCCATTGTAAATGGCTGGAATGGCAGAACATCCATTCTGGTTCTTCTGCAAATAGTTACGCCCTTTCCTTTTTTATGGTAAAATGGATTCACGAACCATTGTACCCATAACCTTGGTCTGGCCTGATTTGTGGGTATCAGGCACCAATGCACAAATTTTTTAAGTGCCGGGTTGGATTTAATTACTTGAACAACCGACATGTTTTACTTTTTAAACAAGTGTTTATTTATACGCATGGTAAGTGCTTTTCTTAAACCTCCATCCAGTTGAATTCTACGGTCGCTAGTCCATACACAACCGTCTGGTCCATCAACAGCCTTAATTTTTCCTCCTGCCTGCATCAAACGCAAAGCCATCATGCCATCTTCAGTAGCGTTGTTTTCCACTACGCCAGCAGCACCGCGAAAAGTACGCTGTGTTTCTATATCATAGCCATTCAATTCGATTCCTTTATCCCTAACAAAGCCACAATTGAAGCCCAGTACATTCAAGAAAGGTTGTTCCCTTTCCTTTTTCTTGATCACAAAACTACTCATCCATTCATAGATAGCATATTGCCACCTGGGAGTTTGCGGTCCGGGCAGAAAGGAATAAGTACCATGTACACAATAAACAGGTTCATTAACCCCGGTGATCATGGCACCAGCCATGGCAGATATCCAACCGGGAGGATATAAAGTATCGCTATCACCAGTTAGAATGTATTTTCCCTTTGCATGGTGCATACCCGCTGTTCTTGCATGCCCAACGCCCTGTTTCGTTTCTAATAATGTTTGAACACCCAATTTTGCCAGCATAGAGGCTGTACCATCGGTTGAATTATTATCAACAATAATCAGTTCAACCGGTAATGCGGTATTTGTATTTGCCAGCGAAAATAATGTATGCAGGATACCTTCTTCTTCATTCCAGGCAGGAATAACAATACTTACCAAAGGTTCCGGGTGGTTGAAAATGGCTAATTTTTGCTTTAAGTCTTCTATTTCCTGAAGACTATAATCATTAAGTTTGAGCGATTTTTTCAATATCGCAGATACCCAATCAGGAAGTTGTAATTGCATCATACAACAATTAATTTAAGCAGATTTTACTTACCTAAAGTTACTGCTTATCAGATTCCTTTTTAGATAATTTCTGCAAACGACCTTATCCCTTAGCTGAACTAACTATAATATTCGATAAATTGTAGCAGTTTTCGTACCAAATATTTTTATATGAACCTATTGGAAATAATACTCTGGATATCAATTGCTATTATATTTTATGCCTTTATTGGGTATGGTCTTTTATTATTTATTTTGATCAAACTAAAGCGTTTATTCCTAAAAAATAAGGTAGCAGACCAGCCATTATTTGAACCGCTGGTTACCCTTGTTATACCCTGTTTTAATGAAGCTGATATTATGCCCGGCAAAATCGCGAATTGTATGGAGCTGGAATATCCCAAAGAAAAACTATTACTGTATTTTATAACAGATGGCTCAACCGATAATTTCAGAGAAGTATTGTCAAAGCATTCGGATATTAAATTGTTACATGAAGACAGAAGGGCGGGAAAAACAGCTGCCGAGAACAGGGCCATGTTATTTATAGAAACCCCCTTTGTTATTTTTTCTGATGCCAACACCTTATTAAATAAAGAAGCCATTAGAAACATTGTTCAGCATTTTGCTGATGATAAAGTGGGCTGTGTTTCCGGCGAAAAAAGAGTGATGACTGAAAAAGCAGATAGCGCTAGTGCAGCAGGTGAAGGCATCTATTGGAAATATGAATCATTGTTAAAAAAATGGGATTCGGAATTGTATAGCGCAGTGGGTGCAGCTGGTGAATTGGTTGCATTTCGTACCGCTCTTTACAAAGACTTACCGGAAGATACATTACTGGATGACTTTATGCAATCTATGCAGATGGCTGCCGATGGTTATAAAATAATTTATGAACCCGAAGCCTATGCCGCAGAAACAGCTTCAGCGAATGTAAAAGAGGAATTAAAACGAAAGGTACGTATATCGGCAGGCGGGTGGCAGTCTATGAAGAGATTATCCGGCATACTTACTTTCTGGAAAACGCCTGTTCTCTACTTTCAATATGTTTCACATAGGGTATTAAGATGGTCGGTAACACCCTTCTTACTCATTTTAGTATTCTTTGTAAATATCCCCTTAGCATTGGGAGAACCTTCCTTTTACAGTTTGTTATTCTTAGCCCAGGTTTTATTCTATTTAGCTGCATTAGTAGGCTATATTCTTGAAAACAAAAAGATCCGATTTAAGCCGGTGTTTGTACCCTATTATTTTTGTGTGATGAATTATGCGGCACTTGCCGGGTTGAAAAGATTTTTATCAGGGAAGCAACAGGGAGCCTGGGATAAGGCAAAAAGGAAATAATTAAAATGATCAGATGATCTTTTTAAGTTGATCAATTACTTCTGGAATTACCTGATTCATTTGCATCATCAGGTCTTTCAGGTGATCGCCATTTTCGTGTTTAATCGCCAGCCATTCAATTTCCTTGATCACACTTTGAAGAGAGTTGATCATTAAAGTGTCTATAGAAGATTTTGATTTATGGGCTATGGATTTTAGAGCTGCCATATCCTGCTTTTCATATGCTTCATTCAACTGTAGCATATTCACTGGCATTTGCGTAACAAATAGTTCCACCATTTTATTTAAAAAATCATTGTCGCCCCGGCTAATCTCTTCCAAATAAGTCAAATCGTATAATAGTGTAGTGTTCTTTGTATTAGGATTGGCATTAGGATCCAAATTCACTTGTTTACCTAACCAGATAGCGCACATTTTGATCAGATCATTCTCTGCAAATGGTTTTGATATATAATCGTTCATGCCAACTGAAAAATATTTTTCATTGTCGCCTTTCATTGCATTGGCCGTTAATGCGATAACCGGGAGACTTTCACTTATTTCCTGCCTGATTCTTTTGGTTGCTTCTATACCATCCATTATAGGCATCTGGATATCCATCAGTACCAGATCTATTTTATCATGATGTAAAATGTCAAGTGATTCTTTCCCATTCAATGCTTCCAAAGTAATTGCCCCATAATTACTGAGTACAGTTGTTGCCACTACCCTATTCATTTCATTATCATCAACTACTAAAATCTTTTTACCGGATAGTATTAGGGTATTGAAATTGGCAATCTCTTTAACAGGCAGATCACTGGTATTTCCTTTTCTTAATGTAAGTTCAAATGAGATCTGCGTGCCCTCATTTTTTTCGCTTTCCACTTTTATTTCCCCTCCCATCAAAGAGATCAATTCTTTGGAAATACTAACGCCCAGTCCTGTACCGCCATATCTTCTGGTAACAGACACATCTTCTTGTGTGAATTTTTCATAGATCTTATCTACAAAAGCCTTGTCCATACCGATACCGGTATCAATAACTGAAATTCTGATGGTTTGTGAAACTCCATGATCTTTAACTAGATCACAAACTATTTGTACACTTCCTTTCTCCGTAAACTTTATGGCATTACTGATCAAATTCAATAGAACCTGGTTGATCCGATAAGGGTCGCCGATTAACACTGGCGCCAGTCTGTGATCAGTCATTTTTTTAACGATACTGATCCCCTTTTCTTCTGCCTTATATACCATCACCTGGATGGCTTTATCAATAACTTCACTTAGGTCGAACCCAATATTTTCCAGGCTAAGTTTACCCGCTTCAATTTTAGAGAAGTCGAGAATATCATTGATAATGATCAACAGGTTTTCAGCTGCTTTGCTTATGGTATCATTATAAAATTTCTGTTTGGCATCCAATTCTGTTTTACCCATTTGGTGCGACATTCCCAGAATGGCATTCATGGGTGTACGGATCTCATGACTCATATTTGCCAGGAACTGATCTTTAGATCCTGTTAATTGTTCAGCCAGATTTTTCGCCTTCAGTAATTCTTCTTCTGCCACTTTCCTTTCAGTGATATCTATACCAAAGCCGATCATCATCTGAAGTTCATTCTCCTTGTTGTATACCGGAAACATTTTACGGAGATGTGTTATTTTTTTACCTTCTGGATTAATTAATGTATCCTCCCATTCAATGGGACTTCTGGACTGCTCTACCATTAAGAATTGCTCTCTTCTTTTGTCTGCTACAGACATATCCCTATTCCTGTAAGCACAGTATTCATAGTCGTCTTTCCCTATAATGTATTTTCTCAGTTCTGCACTCTTTATGGCACCTGGATTAACAAACAAATACCTGTGTTGTGTATCAAAAACCGCAATGTCTGTGGGCAACTGGTCAAGTATGGTTTCGTAAAAGATCTTTTGACTATCCAGTTTTGAATTAGCCAGTTTCTGTTCAGTTATATCATTAATAAAGGCAAGAAAATGCTTTTCACCTCTGAGCATAATGGGGGAAACTTCCAATGCAATATCAATTTCTTTGCTTAAACGGGTTAAGGCTTGTATCTCAATGGTCTTGCGCAAAATAGGGCCCTCGCCAGTTTCCATATAATGCCGCATCCCTTTTTTATGTGCAAGTCTATATCTCTCAGGTATAATTATTTCGCTTAATTCTTTCCCAATTACTTCCTCTGCATTCCAACCAAAAACAGATTCCGCTTTTGAATTCCATAAGGTTATAAAACCTTCCGTGTTAATCAATACTACTGCATCAATTGAGTGTTGAAAAATCAAATTGATCTGCTCTTCACTTTGTCTGAGTTCTGCTTCCGATTTCTGTAAGTTGATCACTTTCAAACGCAGTTCCATTAATTTAACGGCTTGTTTGCTGAGAATGCGCAAACTCATTAACTGCATTTCATTCAATTCTCTTGGCTGATGGTCTACTACGCACAAAGTGCCTAAAGCAAACCCATTTTCAGTAATTAAAGGCATACCTGCATAAAATCCAACATGGGGATTACCTGTTACCAGAGGATTGTTTGCAAACCTTTCGTCTTTGGTTGCATCCGGAACGATCATCAATTCCTGATCTTGTATCGCATGTGCGCAAAATGCAAGGTCCCTCGGCGTTTCGGAAGCATCTAATCCGGTCTTTGCCTTAAACCATTGGCGATCTGCATCAATAAGGGTTATAAGAGATATGGGTGTTTCACAAATTTGTGAAGCGAGTTTTACAATATCATTAAAGTCAGCTTCTTCTTCCGTATCAAGTAACTGATAAGCCAGCAATTCATTCAGGCGTGCTTGTTCATTATCAGGTATTGGTGCAGATTTCAATTGTTATGCATTAAACTGAATAAAATACTTTAATCTATTCATCAGGTTTCACTTTATCTGAGATAGCCGAGGATCTTGAGCATACTTTGAGCAGATTGTTCCTTTGCATATACCCAATCAACCAGTTTCCCGTTTTTATCTTCTTCTACTATCACATGTTTGGGTGATGGGATCAAACAATGTTTGATGCCGCCATAACCACTGATCTGATCCTGGTAAGCTCCAGTATGAAAAAAACCAACATACAAGGGCTCTTTATTCAACAACTCATCTTTGGTTTCAGGTGAAGTTAGTTTAGGTAGAAACACTTCATTGATATGTTCTTCAGAATCATAGTAATCATGACTGTCGCAGGTTATGCCACCCAGCACCACACGCTGGTATTCATTGTCCCATTTATTTACCGGTAACATCAAAAATTTCTCACCAATCCCCCAGGTATCCGGAAGCGTTGTGATAAAGGACGAATCTATCATATACCAGCACTCCCTGTCGTTCTGAATTTTCTGGCCGATAACACTATAAATATGCGCCATACTTTCTCCCACGGTAAAACTTCCGAATTCTGTATAAATATTAGGCATGGGAACTTTTGCCTTGATACATGCTTTTTTGATATTCCTTACAATTTCATTGATCATGAATTGGTAATCGTATTCAAAACCCAATGAATGTTTGATAGGGAAACCGCCACCAATATTTATGGAATCCAGTTCGGGACAGATCTTTTTAAGTTGACAATAAAGGTTAATGATCTTGTTTAATTCAGACCAATAATAGACATCATCTTTGATGCCTTTATTTAAAAAGATATGCAGCATTTTCAATTGGAACTTATCTTCATAACCTTCAATTTCATCTACATAAAATTCAAGAATATCTTTGGCCCTGATACCTAAACGGGAAGTGTAAAAAGGGAAATTGGGTTCTTCCTCAGCTGCAACCCTGATACCTAAACGGAATGGTTGTTTCACACTTCTCTTATAAGCCTGTAATTCTTCTTTATTATCCAGAATGGGTATAACATTTTTAAAGCCGGTATTGATCAGCTTAGCTATACGTGATGTATAATTCTTTTGTTTATACCCATTACAAATAATGTACGTTTCCTTATTTATTTTTCTGCGCTGGTATAATCGATTTACTATCTCTATATCATATGCATAGGAAGTCTCCAGGTGTATATTATGCTTCAGTGCTTCTTCCACAATAAAAGAAAAATGGGAACTCTTGGTACAATAGCAATAAAAATATTCGCCTTCATACTTATGCTTTTTAAAAGCAGCTTCAAACATTGTTTTCGCTTTTTTGATCTGCATCCCAATTTTGGGCAGATAAGTAAGTTTTAGTGGCGTACCATATTTATCAATCAATGATTTCAGATCCAATCCATTAAATTCCAGATAACCATCATCATTCTGGTCAAACCCTTCCTGCGGAAAATGGAATGTCTGGTTAACCAGGGAAGTATAGGTATTGTTCATTGTGTAAAAAGGTGTTGGCTGTGATGGTTAGTTTTTAATTTAGCAGAGCAAAAATAGTTGTTTGTTCAGTTCTTTGCATAAAAAAAACCGAGAGCAAATTTCAGCTCCCGGTTATATTAATTTTGTGCTTAATTTCTATTTAACAGAATTGATCAAAGCCTTAAAACTAGCTGGCTCATTCATTGCCAGGTCAGCCAAAACTTTACGGTTCAGGTCGATACCTTTAACACTCAGTTTATTGATAAACTGACTGTAGGTCATACCTTCTTCCCTTACTGCTGCATTGATACGCGCAATCCATAATTGGCGGTATTCACGCTTTTTCAACTTACGGCCTACATAGCTGTAGGTCATACCTTTTTCAACGATATTCTTGGCTACGGTATAAACGTTTTTACGCTTACCATAATATCCTTTAGCCTGTTTAAGAATTCTTTTTCTCCTGGCCCTTGATGCTACTGCATTTACTGAACGTGGCATAAAATATTTTTTTGAAGTCTGCTTTTTTTACAAAGCCTACTAGTTTGTAATTGTTTTGATAATGGTTACCGGATTACCCTTTTAAACGTAATAAACGTAGAACGAAATCTTTGTTTGATGCACCCACCAAACCTTTTTTGTTCATGGCTCTTTTGCGTTTTTTGGATTTTTTCGTCAGAATGTGACGTTTGAAAGCTTTTTGGAAAGTGATCTCTCCGGTTCCAGTTACCTTAAAGCGTTTTTTGGCGCTGGAGTTTGTTTTTACCTTTGGCATATAAATAATCTATAAAAGATTACACCCTGCTGGCGGTTCCGAACAGACGAAACACTTGTTGAGCCATACGGGAAATGGGCTGCAAAGGTAGGGAGTTGGAAGTATATTACAAACAGTGAAGGGAGGTAAGTTAAAAAATAAGAGTTAATAGTTAATAGTCAGCTACTTATACATTGTAACTTTAAACTATTAATTATTAACTCCTCACTAAAATATTAAGATGCAGCTTTTTTCTTACTACTTGTTTTAGGCGTAAATATGGCAAACATTCTTTTGCCTTCCAGTTTGGGCATACTTTCCAGAACACCTGCTTCTGCCAGTCTTTCCGCGAATTTCAACAACAATAACTGTCCCCTGTCCTGGAACATAATGGCACGGCCTTTAAACTGTACATAGGCTTTTACCTTATTGCCATCTTTTAAGAACTTTTCAGCATGTTTTGCTTTGAAATCAAAGTCATGATCGTCCGTTCCAGGTGTAAAGCGAATTTCCTTCACCTCACTCTGTTTGGAATTGGCTTTCATTTCCTTTTCCTTCTTCTTTTTCTCGTAAAGGAATTTCTTATAGTCGATTACTTTACAAACAGGCGGATCTGCGGTAGGTGATATCTCAACCAGGTCTAATTCCTGTTCCTGCGCTATTTTCAGGGCTTCTGCTGTAGGGTAAACACCTACTGTAATGTTATCGCCTACCAGTCTAACCTGCGGTACGCGAATTCTTTCATTGATGCGATGTTCAGGCTCGGGTTGCCTGTTAAACCTGGGGTTAAATCTACCTCCTCCGCCCCCTCTTGGTGGTAATGCCATTAAAACTTGTTTAGTGAATAATTGATTTATTGATAAAGATAGGTATTATGCTACTATTCGCCTGATTTCCTATTTTGAATTTCATCGGTAATATTCTGCAGGAATTCAGTAACCGGTATCATGCCCAGATCTCCCTTACCCTGCCGGCGAACTGAGAGCATGTTTTCATTCATCTCTTTTTCACCTACTACCAGCATATATGGAACCCTTAGCAATTCCGTATCACGAATTTTTTTGCCGATCTTTTCCTGCCTGTCATCAATCTCCACCCTCACGCCTACTTTGCGTATTTGCTTGCGCACAGTTTCGGCATAGTCCATGAATTTATCACTGATAGGTAAAATCTTAACCTGCAAGGGAGCCAGCCATACAGGAAACTTTCCTGCATAATGTTCCAGTAAAAATCCAATAAATCGCTCATGGGTGCCCAAAGGTGCACGGTGAATGATCAAAGGTGTTTCCGGGGTATTATCCTTATTGGTAAATGAAAGATTGAACCTTCTACCCTGTGCAAAATCTACCTGGTTGGTTGCCAGTGTAAATTCTCTGCCTATTGCACTCCATATTTGTACATCTATTTTAGGACCATAAAAAGCACCTTCATCCTGCACTTCTACAAATGGCGTTCCACTTTCTATTAAAACCTGACGTACCATTTCCTCTGTTTCCAGCCACAATTCCGGTTCATTGATGTATTTCTGTCCCAGTTTTGCAGGGTCATGTAAACTGAGTCTCATCACATATTTATCGATCCCGAAAATGTCGAAATATTTCAAATACATGTCGTTCACTGCCCTGAATTCCTGCGCAAACTGTTCTTTGGTACAATAGATATGCGCATCATTCATATGCAGGCAACGTACCCGCATTAAGCCAAACAATTCGCCACTTTGTTCGTAGCGGTAACAGGTTCCATACTCGGCCAAACGGTAAGGAAGGTCTTTGTAACTCTTCTGTTCGGCGTCAAAAATTTTATGGTGATGCGGACAGTTCATGGCTTTCAGGTAGTATTTGGTTCCATCCAATTCCATGGGAGGAAACATACTATCCTGGTAATAAGGTAAATGTCCGCTGGTGATATATAAATTTTCCTTAGCGATATGCGGTGTTACCACTCTTTTATAGCCTGCATCTTCTTCGGTTTCCTTTGCCAGTTTTTCCAATTCTTCAATGATGATACTACCATTGGGCATCCATAAGATCAGGCCCGGCCCAATATCCTCATCCATTGTAAAGATGCTAAGTTCTTTCCCCAGTTTGCGGTGATCGCGTTTTTTGGCTTCTTCCAGCATCAACAGGTATTCATCCATTTCCTTTTGTGCAGGAAAGGTTACGCCGTAAACACGGGTAAGCATTTTATTTTTCTCATTCCCTTTCCAATAAGCACCGGAAATACTGGTAAGCTTAATGGCTTTGATGGCACCGGTTTCAGGAATATGTGGTCCTCTGCATAAATCAGTAAAACCGCCCTGTGTATAAAAAGTGATCTCACCATCGGTAAGATTACTCAAAAGATCAAGCTTGTATTCGTCGCCTTTTTCGGTAAAATATTTAACAGCCTCTTCTTTGGAAATTTCTTTACGGATATAAGGGCTAGCTTTTTTTGCCAGCTCATTCATCTTTTTCTCCAGGATGACCAGGTCTTCATCGGTCATTTTTTTATCACCCAGATCCATGTCGTAATAAAAACCTTTGTCCAAAGCAGGTCCAACCCAAAACTTTACGCCTGGATAGAGTGCTTCAACAGCTTCTGCCATTAAATGCGCTGAGGAATGCCAGAATGTATTTTTTCCTTCTGCCTCATTCCAGGTTAATAATTGAAGGGAAGCATCCGTATCAATGGGTCTTGTAGCATCCCAAACCTGGCCATTAATATTGGCTGCCAATACTTTTCTTGCCAATCCTTCACTGATGGATTTGGCAATACCTAATGCAGTGATGCCGGATTCATACTGCCTTACTGCGCCATCCGGAAAACTAATATTGATCATATTTTTCTAAATCAACCTTTTTAAAAGAGTGTGCAAAGTTAAAGAATCCGATGCACACTAATGTTCTCCTTTAACACTATTTAAGTGAAAACCTTAACGGTTTTTTATATGGAGAAACTCATTTACAAGCTTAGATTTGCCCCATGAGATTGAATTTTACCCTTTTCATTCTTTTATTGTGTGCTTCTTTTATTCAGGCCCAGAAAATTACAGGCATCTGGCGTGGCTACTTCAGTTCATCTATAGGTATTGGTCGTGATGCCATGAGAACAGAAAATTATAAATACGAAGTACAGATAGACCAACTTGCTAACAACTCTATCCGCGGGGTAACCTATTCTTACAAAACAACTGTATTTTATGGCAAGGCGGAATTAACAGGTATCTATAATGCTACTTCTAAAAGTTTGATCATAAAAGAAACCAAATTGGTTGACCTGAAAGTGTCTGATAACAGTGAACCTTGTTTGATGACCTGTTACCTGGATTATACCAAAATTGGTAAACTGGAAATACTGGAAGGCACTTTTATTTCCATTAATGCAAAAGACAAGGGTGATTGCGGCAGTGGAAAAGTATACCTGGAAAGGGTTCCAGTATCCGATTTTATCAAAGAAGATTTTCTTGTGAAAAAGAAAACGGACGAACCCGCAAAAGCAACCCAAAAACCAACGCCAAAACCAACCACTGTTGTTCCTCCTACAAAACCTGCCACAAATACAAATAAACAATCCGATACTAAAAAAAGTCAAGATTTAAAAGGACAAACAGCGCAAAAAAAAGCGAAACCTCCTGTTTCCAATACGCCAAAAAATACGCCTGCCAAACCACAGCCCAATGCAAAAAAAGTACCAGATACCAAAACAACTGGTACTGAAAAAGCAGTAGAAAGAATTCCGGAAACACCTGTAAATGCGCCAAAAAATAAAATTGAAGAGACTCAAAAAACAGAAACTCCCAATAGAAATATACCCCTTCCTAAGGTGTTGGTAGAAAGGGAAAATAACCTGGTTAGAACCATTACTACATCTGAAGAAAACATTCAGGTTGAATTGTATGATAATGGCACCATTGATAATGACAGTATTACTGTTTACCATAATAACCAATTAGTGATCAGCAATGGACGACTTAGCTTTAGTCCGATCAGTTTTAAAATCAAATGCAGTGTAAATGATAGCAGGCATGAACTGATTGTTGTTGCAGAAAATTTGGGCGACATCCCCCCTAACACAGCATTGATGGTTATTAAAGCCGGTGGCAAAGAGCGTTATGAAGTATTTCTTGCTTCAACCGAACAACGCAATGCAAAAGTGATCATTAATTATGTTCCCAAAGACTAAGATCACAAACGAATATTCCATGTTACAGAAGGTATAATTGGAAACAATGAAACCTGTCTGGCAGTAACTTTCAGGTTACCAGCAGTAGCTGTTCCTTCCTGGTCGTAATAAATAAAATAAGGATTCATTCTGCTATACAGATTGTAAATACTGAATACCCAGTTACTGGTATATTTTCTTATCTTTTTTGGTGTAGGTGTATAGGTTGCAGAAATATCAAGCCGATGGTAATCCTTCATTCTGTAAGCATTGATACGGCTATATTCCTGCGTAAGCACCCCACTTACGAAATAGAATCTTTCAGGCAGAGAAGTGGCATTTCCTGTACTGAAAATAAACACAGAAGAAAGCTTCCATTTTTTGGTCAATTCATAACTGCCAACTACCGACATATCATGTCTTCTGTCGTACCTGCTGGGATACTTCAACCCATCATTTAAAGCAGCAAACTGGCGCCAGGTCCAGCTGGCAGTATAGCCAATCCATCCGGTAAACCTGCCTTTTACTTTATTTACAAAGATCTCGGCACCATACCCCCATCCTTTTCCAAATACAAATTCTTCTTCCGGATCTTTTAAAGAAGGTGTGTATCCTTCTCTGTATTCGATCTGGTTTTCCATGGTTTTATAATAAAGCTCCAGGGAAGTTTCAAACATGCCGTCCTTACTATTTCTGAAATACCCAGCCGCATATTGCCAGCTCAATTGTGGTTTTACCCGAATGGTACTTGGCACCCAAAGGTCTGTTGGTAAAGTTGTACCGGCATTGGTAACCAGGTGTATGTATTGGATATTCCTTGTTACAGATGCCTTCAAAGATGCTTTTTCACTTAGGCTATAACGCAATGTGGCTCTGGGTTCTAGTCCACCATAAGCTTTTACCGTTTTACCATTGCCATAAAAAACACTGTCAACTTTATTGCCATTTGCATCACGCTGGAATAAAGTGTATTTGCCTACCTGCTGAAATAAACTGTAACGTAATCCCAGGTTAAGTTTTACTTGGTCGTTGATCTCCCAGTCGTCCTGCAAATAGATCGCATATTCATTTGCATACTTTTTAGTGGCATTATTGGGTTCGAATACCACACTATCCTGGCTGCCGCTTAAAACATTGGGCAAAAATGTATGAAAGGTATACTGTGCGCCGAATTTTAATTTGTGTTCTGGTGTTGGATAAAAATCGATATCTGTTTTTGCTGTTAGGTCTTTGATACCGGAAGAAAGGTATAAACTAAAATCATTCTGTTTGCCCGATAAGGCAAACTGGTAATCGTTAAACACCAAAGTTGTGTTGGCAAAGAGTTTTTTATTGAAGATGTGGTTCCATCTAAGTGTTGCTGTTGAATTACCCCAGGGTATTTCGGTAATAAAGGAACGCTTGCTGTTATTGAAATTAAATTTATCCCTGCCAAAATAACCACTCAGGTAAACACGATCCTTTTCAGAGAACTGATAATTTACTTTGGCATTCAAATCATAAAAATAATAGCCCGAACCGTAAAACTCGTTTGACTTTTTAATAAAGGGTTTAACCAAGCCATCTACATAAGTTCTTCTGGCAGAAATCATATAGGATGCTTTGTTCTTTTTGATCGGTCCCTGTATAGAAAACCTGGATGCGATGAGTCCGATCCCCGCATCGATCTGTGTTTTATTTTGGTTACCATCTTTCATGGCAACATCAACTACCGAAGACAATCTGCCTCCATATTGGGCAGGCATCCCGCCTTTGATGAGGGATACATTCTTGATAGCATCTGAATTGAATACAGAAAAGAAACCAAATAAATGGCCGGTATTGTACACTACTGCATCATCCAGTAAAATAAGGTTTTGGTCTGGACCACCTCCCCTTACATAAAAACCGGCATTCCCTTCTCCTCCATTCCTGATACCAGGTAATAATTGTAAGGTTTTTAAAATATCTACTTCACCTAAAAATGCAGGTAAAGCCTTGGCGGTATTCACACTCAGTTCAAATTTGCCCATTTGGGCATTCTTAACATTATTGGCTCTTTTGCTACCAGTAACGGTAACATCTGCCAGCGTGAGTGAATTGGGAACCAGTAAAATGTTTTGCTGGATGTTATTGGTCAAACTAAGGCTAAACTCTTTTGATTGATACCCTACAAATGAACACAGTACCGTATAATTACCATTTGAAAGGGTGATGGAAAAGAAGCCATATTGGTTGCTGGAAATGCCTTTACCGGCTGAAACAATAGCAATGTTTGCTCCAATCAAGCTTTCCCCACTCAGGGAATCTTTGATATAACCATTCCAGGTGATCTTTTCCTGAGCCAGGATAAAAATGGGTATCAATAAAAAAGACAGAATGAAAGCTCTAATCAACATAATAATATCCTATCCAACAATCAACCACTAATTAAGTTGACCTTACTTTATAAAATATTTTGAATTGCGGTAATCAATAGAGTCCTTTAGTTCCGCGCATTCAGCACTTTCAGCAGGCAAATAAGGATTTTTTCCAGCAGACAATTTACCCAACCAATAAGCTCCCTGGTCATCAATAGCCTGTGTACAGTAAAAATGATAAATCACAGATCCATTGTATTGAACCGTTCTGATCAGTTCGTAAAGTTGGTCGCTGATCATTTGTAAAGCCATTCTTTTTTTGTCTAAACCCTTCTCTCCCAGCAATCCCTCCAATTCGGCACTAATGCCCTCTGTGTAGGATCTGGCGGTAAACATAAGGCTGGTATCTGCTTGCAAACTTTCAATTGGGAGGCTATCTACCAGCATCTTAAATGCTTTTGCAGCATCTTCAATGGCAGTTTCAGACCCTGCTGAAAAATGATCGGATAAGGTATAATAACCCTCCATTAATTGAAGGAATGATTGTTGGAAAGTATCTGATGCTGCAATATTGATATGGGCAAGAGGTGCCAAAACCGCCTGCTCTTTGGGGTCATTTTCAGATCCACAACCTATCAGAAACGCTAATATCCCTATTAGAAACAGGTTTTTCATTTAAAATTATTTTACAACAAAATTATAGCAAATAGAATTGGGATACATTTGCGCACTTAAATAGTTGAAAAGACATGCTGATTGGACTACAAAACGTAACATTTGAATTTGGGGCAAGGGTAATTGTGGAAGATGCCACCTGGCATATACAACCCGGCGACAGAATTGGCTTGGTTGGCTATAACGGAACCGGTAAATCTACTCTTTTAAAGGTTTTGGTGGGAGAATACACACCTGCAAAAGGAACCGTGGAAAAAAGTAAGGAAACTACCATTGGTTACCTACACCAGGACCTATTGAGTTTTGATACCAATGACAATATCACAGAAGTGGCTCTTAGCGCTTTTGAAAAAATACGTGCGATTGAAAAAGAGATAGAAAGACTGGGTATTGAACTGGAAAAGGATTCTGAAAACGAAGCCTTATTAATTAGTTATACAGACGCCCTGCATGAACTGGATGTTTTGGATGGCTATAATATTCACCACAAGGCAGAAGAGGTTTTACACGGACTGGGTTTCAGCAATGAAGACCTGATCAGGCCTTACAAGGAATTCAGCGGAGGTTGGCGTATGCGTGTATTGCTGGCCAAGATGATCTTGCAACAACCGGATGTTTTGCTGATGGATGAACCAACCAACCACTTGGATCTACCTTCCATTGAATGGCTGGAGAAATATTTATTGCACTATAAAGGCAGTGTGGTGATTGTAAGCCACGATAAATTCTTCCTGAACCGGATGGTGAATAAAATTGTGGAACTCTATCAGCAGCAGATCCATATCTATACCGGCGACTATGAATTTTATGAGCAGGAAAAGCT
>CALRVT010000020.1:0-69308 GCA_943371675.1 Chitinophaga pinensis
CGGTAACTTTTAATTTGCCTTTAGGTGCATAAACATTTGCAGTTATTTTGGTGTCTCCGCCTTTCACTACAAACTGTTCCTCATCTGATTTATTATCACCCAGATAGAAAGTTACTTTGTAATTATCCGGATTGATATAAACCTGACTACCCACTACTACTTTATCACTAATTAACAGTTTCGTGTCAGAAGCAAATTGCACATAACTGTACCCTTGTTTCGGTCCTTTATCTATATCCAATTTACCGATATTGATGGTAGCTGCCGTAAATTTCACCCTCGCACCCTGCTCTACCTTAATGCTGCCAAACACAGTACCTGTAAGGGTTGTATTAGATCCTTTCTTCAAAGTAAGGTTGCGGTAATTGCCGTTAACAGTACTTGTACTATTTTTGGCTACCTCTTTCGAAGGCAAATTATTGGTATTGGCAGTATTTAAAAACATCGTTGGTAAAGCAATGCCGGTTGCTGCTGCAGTAATAGGATTGCTGATGTTGATATTGTATCCAAGCTTCTGGATAAACCTGGCTTTAACAAATGAACCCTGTGCTACAACAGAACTATTTTTACGGAACCAGGCAGTACCCCATGGTGCCGTAACGCCTATGCTACCACTACCTACGGTATTGTTCTCGCCTAAGGAAACAAAGTCGGTTGCAACTATCGTATAAGCACTCAATAGATTTTGCTTAGCATACGTATAATTTGCCGGAGCACTTGTACAACCATTGGAAGTTACTACCACACTATACACACCATCCGCATTGGTTTGTCCCAAGCTTAGATTTCTAGTATTGGCTAAAACCGTATTCCCTGAAAACCATTGGTAGCTTGCATTAGATGCATTGCTGTTGGCTGTTAGTACCAATTGATTACAAAATGCATCAGCATTACTTACTGTAATTGATGTATTGTTAGGTAATCCAGTAATGGCAATGTTTATGGAAACTGATCGTGATATTCCATGTACATCAGTTGCTGTATATGTAATAACAGATAAACCTTGGTTAAATAAACCACTGGCATCAGTACCCGAATCAGATCTATTGGTAGCGCCAGTAACTACATAATTTATGGAAGCTATTCCACAATTATCAGTTGCAGCAATTACCGGGATCGAATAGGTTTGCTGATTATTGCTACAGAAACTCAAATTACCTGGAGTTGTGATAATTGGTGCTTCCACATCCGCCACAATAACATGTTGCACAGCTGTACTTGTTAACCCATGTATGTCTGTCACTGTCCAAATCACATCAGTCGTATCAACATTGTAAATGGGTGAAGGATGATTATTAGTAACCGATGCAATACCACAATTATCTGCAACAACAGGTGCTGCTAATACAACAGTTGCATTGCATAGACCTGCTGCATTATTTACAGTAATATCAGTAACTGTAATGGTTGGTAATTGGGTATCAGTTACAGTAACTGTTTGTATCACTGTATTCGTCCATCCTGTATTGTCGGCAACCGTCCAGGTTACGGATGTTGTACCTACTGCATATTGTGAACTTGGATGATCATTCACCACCGAAGCAATGCCACAATTGTCATTGGTTGCAGGTGAAGCTAATGTGATGGTTGCATAACATTGTCCGGCATCTGCAATAGCATTGATATTGTTCACACTGATGGTTGGTATTTCATTGTCAATTACGGTGATCAATTGTTTAGCCGTATCGGTAACATTACCATTAACATCCGTTACTGTCCAGGTTACTTCTGTAGTACCTACTGGATAAAACTGCGAAGGATGGTTATTGGTTACTGATGCAATTCCACAATTGTCTTGTACCAATGGTGTGCCAATACTTAACAAAGTGGCACCACACAATCCTTCATCATTTACTACACTGTAAGCAAAAGGTGCAGTGATAATTGGGTTTTGTGTATCTGTTACGGTAATGGTTTGTATCACTGTCTTCGTCCATCCAGTATTGTCGGTAACCGTCCAGGTTACGGATGTTGTACCTACTGCAAATTGTGTACTTGGATGATCATTCACCACCGAAGCAATGCCACAATTGTCATTGGTTGCAGGTGAAGCTAATGTGATGGTTGCATAACACTGTCCGGCATCTGCAATAGCATTGATATTGTTCACACTGATGGTTGGTATTTCATTGTCAATTACAGTGATCAGTTGTTTGGCCGTATCGGTAACATTACCATGCACATCCGTTACTGTCCAGGTTACTTCTGTAGTACCTACCGGATAAAACTGCGAAGGATGGTTATTGGTTACAGATGCAATACCACAATTGTCTTGTACAAATGGAGTACCAATACTTGACAAGGTAGCACCACATACACCCGCATCATTTACCACACTATAAGCAAATGGAGCTGTGATCAGTGGTTTTTGTGTGTCTGTTACATTGATGGTTTGTATCACAGTATTCGTCCATCCAGTATTGTCGGTAACCGTCCAGGTTACGGATGTTGTACCTACTGCAAATTGTGTACTTGGATGGTCATTCACTACCGAAGCAATACCACAATTGTCATTGGTTGCAGGTGAAGCTAATGTGATGGTTGCATAACACTGTCCGGCATCTGCAATAGCATTGATATTGTTCACACTGATGGTTGGTATTTCATTGTCAATTACGGTGATCAATTGTTTAGCCGTATCGGTAACATTACCATTCACATCCGTTACTGTCCAGGTTACTTCTGTAGTACCTACCGGATAAAATGTTGCAGGATGGTTATTGGTTACTGATGCAATACCACAATTGTCTTGTACCAATGGTGTGCCAATGCTCAATAAAGTTGCACCACAAACACCTGCATCATTGACTACACTATAAGCAAAAGGTGCTGTGATCAATGGTTTTTGGGTGTCTTGTACTATTACGGTTTGAGTTTGCGTACTGCTATTCCCATTTCCATCGTTATAAGTCCAGGTAATGGTATAGGTTCCTTGTTGTGTATAGCTTAGAGGATCAGTTGTTTGGGCATTTAGTAAACCTGCACAATTATCCAAAGCAGTTGGAATTGCGGATACTGTAACGCTACATGCGCCTGTTAAAACAGGTAAGGTTTCAACAATTGGAACCGGAGCAATCATATCAACTACATTCAAGGAAATACTATTGGAAAGCACAAAGCAATTATTTGCATTGATGGCTTTTACCGAATAGTTACCAGTTACAGGAGCATTAAATTGCATTCCATTTGTTGTTGCAATTGAATTACCATCTTTTATCCATTCATAAGAAACGATCGCGCCATTGCCGCCATCATTGATCGTTGCGGTTAAAGGCACGCCCGTTCCCGGACAACCGGTATCGGAACCATCCAGTGCCAATGTTGCACTAACCGGACTATTATTGATGATTAAATGTAAGGTAACAGTAGAATCACATCCAGATACGGAAGTAAATGATTTTGTAATCGTAGCAGAACTAGTATAAGTATCAGTTCCCCATGTGTAACTACCACAAGCTGTAATATTCAGCTCACTGGTTTCAGAGCAGGTTCTGGTATACCAGATAGGTGATGTTACGATTCTGGTAGTTCCATTGGTGATATCGATATAATAATAGCCGGTTGCATTATTGGCAAGACTATTATCAACATAATTTAAAGAGCTTCCAAAAACAGAATCCTTCACAACTGGATTAATGCCACTACCCGGAATACCAAACATTACACGGATCAAGGCATTAGAAGTATTGGTGCTAGGATCGGTAATATTAACAGAGATAGCAGGCGCATTTCTGTCGGAAAATATAGAACCCATGATGCGTGTATTGATGGTAAAATCAACTTTTGCATCTATATCTTCTGTTGCATAAAAATGCATATCCTTTACCGCTTTGATCAGATCCGTTTGTGTTAGAGAAGGTGCAATCACCGCTGTTCTTGCGGCAGTTGTTCTACCGAAAGTTGTATTGTGGTTATCATGGTCAATTACCGGTCCGAGGTGATAACCCTTCGACAATAATTTTTGATAATACCACAAATAGAACATAGAAGAACCCGGATTAGAGTAGGTAGTATTGGTTGAAGTAGATGGTCCACTTTCTACGGCTGTTCCGGAAATAGCCTCATCTGCAGCCTGATCATATGGTGAATTAGAAAGGTTATTAAAATCAGTGTTATTTGGATGCGCTAAGGTTGCAAAGGCATTTTTAGCTGCATAATCATTTACCTTTTTAAATAATCCTGTAGCACCTGTGTACACACTCTTAGGCACATACACATCATAGTTAGGTCCGGAACCTCCGTTAACATTCGACTCCCATCCAAATAATTCTGACAATCCATCACCATACACTACTACGTGACCGCCACCAGATATCACTCCCCATTCCATACCATACAAAGCCAGGAAATTAGGATTGGAAGCATTGAATGCTGCAGCTTGTGCAACACCTAAATGGTAATTGGCCAACTCATTACCCGGATTATCCAATGAAGAGAAGTGATTGTGCTCAGAAATACCGAGGAAGTCCATACCCAATGATTGTGCCGCATACGCATAGTTTTGTGCAGGTGTAAATCCGGGATTGTCTTTATTACCATCTGAATAATCAGAATGCGAATGCAGGGTACCAAAATAGTAATTGTTTACCGGTGCATTGGTGGTAGTTGCATTGCCTGTTAGAGGGTCTTGTATTAGGTATTTTGTTCCTCCTGTACAGTTTTTATTAGCAGAGAAAACAAAGAAATAATAAGTAGTGGCACTCAACAAACTATTGGCACTAAAACTACCGGATTGGTTATTTGACACCACAGTTCCTCCACCTAATGATGCACCTGGACCATAATCAACATTATCCTGTGGTAAGGCATTCAGGTTTGCAGAACTACTTCTAACAACTAGGTAATGTAAACCACTGCCAGATAAATTAAAAGTACCGGCAATACTATTATTTGATGACTGGAAAGATAAATTGGTAGCCTGTGAAGCCGGAGTAACACAAGCCGGCAAAGGCAATGTGGTAAAGGATCCTGTAAGAGGATCAACTGTTTGGTAAACCGGTCCGTTTACACAGGCCAGCGAATTGATGCTGAAAATATAATAGTAGTAAGTAGTGGCGGGATTCAGATTGGCTGCCACAAATCCATTACTGTTATTTTTTTGTATAACCACCGCATTGCCTAGAACAGTGCCGGAACTATATACTATCCCATCTACAGGAAGGTTGGTAAGAGAGGCATCTGTGCTTTGCAAAACCAAATATTCATCGGCAGCTACTGTAGTAAAATTACCTGCGACGGTATTGATGGTTGCAGATGCCGTTAAATTAGATGGTTGAGTAACTGGTGCGATACAAGATGGCAATCCTGCAGCTGTGGTTTCATCATCCGTAAGCACATTGGTGGTTAAATATAAAGGTCCACCCGTACATACACTGTTTACTGGGAACACAAAGAAATAATAGGTAGTAGAACCTGTTAAACCACTTGCATTAAATGTTAGGTCAGAACCTTTTGCTATCACCGTTCCATCGCCTACATTGTCACCAATGGAATAGGTTTGACCATTTAACGGATTGGAAGTTAATGTACTGGCCGTACTCATGATCACCAAATATTCGTTTACGGCAGGGTTGGCAGCCAGAAAACTTCCCTGAATAGTGGTTTCTGTTTTTGACGGGAAGGTTAAAGAGCTGGGATTAGCAGTGGGCGCCACACATGGGATGGCAGGAACACCCGTTACTGTTAAATTATCAATGCTGATCTTTGGCCTTGAGCCGGTAGTACCCCCTGTTCCATTATGGTAATAGAAACGCAACCTTGCTGTAGAACTATTATTAAAAATAGCAGGAAGTGCGATATTATTCACTACACCTGTTGAAGGTACATTATTGGTAAAATTCAACACATTGGCAGCAACCAGTTCTGTATAACTCACACCATCAACCGTGCCATACACACGTAAGGAACCATTTCTATTACCGGTAGAATTATTTACAGAAGCCCAATCGAAACTCAGGGTACCGGCATTCATTCCGCTAAAATCCATGTAAAACTCAATGGCAGCGGCGCTTGTATTATCTGTTGCACCAGTTGTAAGTAAGAGTATATTTCCTGATCCTTTCTGAACACCACCACTGGATCCGGAAGCAAAACTGGCAGTTGCCGTAGAAATTCTGGTAGCACTAGGGATAGTACCGGTTGCATTTACGGCTACAGATGAAAAGCGATTGGCACCTATGCCACCCGTAAAATTTGCCTGCCAGTTTGTGATATCTGAAAAGTTTTCAGCATAACGGAAAAGTGGTTGTGCCGACATGATCACAGGTACTACTGAAGAAGTTGCGAAACTGCTTTGTGATCCATAATAGGTGCTGGTACCATCAGTAACAAAAGCTTTATAATAATAGGTAGTAGCACCATTCAATCCCGTAACTGATAAGCTGAATGCACCAGCATTTAGGTTAACAGCGCTCACCTGGGTACCTGTTCCATTGGCAAAACCAGCGGTAGTGCTATATTCAAATCCATAAGCAGTAATGGGCGAACAGCCAGCAATTACTGCTGTTGCATTTAAAGTGGCGGTTGTTCCTCCTACCACACTTGTACCGGTATTTACTGATGCCGGGGTATTGATACCTGAAGCAGATGCAGTAAAAGAAATAGGCGTTATACCGCCTCCACTAATTTGAATAGTTCCATCGTATGCCTGAACCGCTACAGCTGAAAATTGAACATAAACTTGTGTAGCTGCTAACCCTGTGCCACTATAAGGTATGCTTAAGGTACTGGTAAATGGTCCACCAGCATTTAAAGAATAACTAAATCCGGTTAGTGCAGAAATATTAATTACAGACCCATTGAGGTCGTTTCCATTTACCGTAAATGAATTGATATTACTATTATTGATACATAGATTGCCAAAACTGGCAAGTGGAATGGTAATGTTTAGGATTGGTGTTGCTGGTGCATTGATCTGAAAATTAAAAGGGCTGGCATCTGCAGGTGCTCCAATAGTAGTTACACCTACCAATGCGGTTCCTTGTGTTGCAATATCTGCACTACTGATCTGTGCATTTAACTGATTGCTACTGATAAAAGTAGTAGGTCTTGCAGAACCATTCCAGGTAACAGTTGATAAGCCATTTACAAAATTAGATCCATTAACTGTTAAGGTAAAATTACCCGTTCCTGCTGAAACCGATGTTGGTAACAACGAACTGATCACAGGTGTTTGTGGTGCAGCACTTACCCCATTTATTGCGATATCATCAATAGAAAAACTTGCACGGTTACCTCCACCACTAACATCTCTAATTAACCAACGTAATTGAACTATAGGTTGATTGTCACATGCCGCAGGCAAAGTGACATTAAAAGAAGATGGATTTACAGAACCAGTACCCACAACGTTATCTGCAGTTAATACATTTTGGTAATTGCTACCAATTACATTTGTAAAAGTGCCTGAAGTGCCAATCCTGTATTGTAATCCAAGTTCATTGATCCTATTACCTAATTGCTGTCTTTGTGTTGCAGCCAAATAAGCAACAGTAATCGTTGTTTTATCTGTGGTGTTAATAGACAGACCGATAGATTTTAAATTACTACCCGTACTAAACACACCCATTTTACCAACAAAATCTGCAACATAACCAGATGTTGAGGCATTGGTTTGATTGGCTAAAAGTGCCTGGTCTGTTGCAGGTGCTGCAACACTAAAACTAGTACTTAAAGAACCTGAGATACCCCAACCCTGAAAGCCTGCAGGGTAAAGGGTACTGGTACCCGTAAAGCCACTGAAGTTTTGGGTAAAAGGTAATCCTTGTGGTGCAGGGTTTGATTGCGATTGTACAGCATAACTGTTCAACAGTAAACATGTCAATACAATGTAAATGGGGGTAAAAAATTTACGCATACAATTGATTTAATTGCAAATAATAATTTCCGAAAAAAATAATAATGGTAAAAAAGAGAATGAGATAGGTATACAGGCTTACAGAATGCATAGCATGCACTCGTTTTGGATATAAGCAGTTGGGGGTACTACAAATCAAAACAGTTTTTTACAGGTTGGTACACAATAATAACAGAAAAATCAGATATTCTATTATTATGATATGGTTACTTGTAAAATATAATCAATTATATAACTAATTAATTTAATATTTAAATGCTCGAAGCCGATACTTTTCTCTGAAAAATTGTTCAAAAAAAGAGGGTTACTGTCATTTGTCCCTTGCGTACACATCACGTTCTAGCACCCTTGCGGCTAAATAAACTACAAAAAAAGGTCTGCCCAATAATAAGCAGACCTCATCTAAAATAATGTAACTCCAGACTCCAAACTCCTAACTCCAAACTCTAATACCCCAACCCCATATCCCTACCCTTCAACACAGCAGGCAATCCTTCACTGATCCATTTTGCAGGCTTCTCTCCTTTTAATAAATAATCGAAGAATTGCTGTTCTCTGATCGAAATGTCATTTTTGTTTTTCCGCTCTACCAATCCATGCCCTTCCCCATTATAATTCAACAACCAGATCTTTTTATTCAAACGGCGCATGGCTGTATAGTATTCAATACCCTGGTACCATGGCACAGCTCCATCTGCATCATTATTCATAATTAGCAGTGGCGTTTTAACTGCAGGTAAAGAAAATAATGGTGAATTTTCTTTGTACAGATCGGTCTTCTCCCATAATGATCCACCAATTCTACTTTGGGTATGCTCGTACTGAAACTGCCTGTTTACGCCACTCTCCCATCGTATTCCACCATAAGCGCTAAACATATTTACTACTGGCGCACCTGCCCAAGCTGCAGCGTATAAATTTGTTTTATTGATCAAATAGGCGATCTGATAGCCACCCCAACTCTGACCCTGCAAACCAATTTTAGTGCTATCTACATATCCTTTACTTACTACTGCTCGGGTGCCACTGAGGATATAGTTATACGCACTCTGTCCGGGATAACCAATCTTATACCAGATATCCGGAACAAATACAATGTAACCGCGGCTTACAAAAAAACTAATATTCAAATTGGATCTGGTGGGCGCGGGTGCAATATAGTTGTGCAGGGTTTGGTTATAACGCTCATAGAAATAAACGATCATGGGATACTTTTTCTTCGGATCAAAATCTTCCGGCTTATAAAGCAGACCTTCCGTTTCTTTTCCAGTATAAGCTTTCCATTTAAATATTTCAGCTGTACCCCAATTGAATGCTGCTTGTTGTGGATTGATAGATGACAATTGAACCGCTGCATTACCAGTTGCATGTACAAAAAGATCTGGCGACTTAACATAACTTTCTTTCGTGTACAAGAATACTTCAGCATTTTTTGCCTTATCTATTGAACTAGCAGCGCCTAAACTTATGGCTTCTTTAAAAATAATATTTACACCATTATTATTTGATACATTCAAGGAAGCCAAACCTGCAGATTTATCTTTTTCGTCAAACAACCTGCATAATAGATTTTGATCGGCTTTGATAAATTTTTCATCCCTGTCTGTATTGACTATTCGATACTGAATTTTATCTTTTCTGCCATTGGTTAAACAAATAGATTTCTCTAAGCCTTTGGGATCAACCTTCCAAACATCATACCTGTCGTAGATCAGCACATAACGGTCTTTTTCTATCCATTTGTACGCACCATAGGGATTGGGATCATCTGGCACATCATTGAGCTCATCAGCCAATGCAAATGAAATGTCTTTTGCAATAGGATTGGTGGTCTTCAAATCAGCATCATACACAAAATACTTGCTTAGTTTTTCATTAAAATAAAGCAAATACTTCCCTGTATAAGATGCATTCATCAGATTGCCTTTTATATCTTTTTGAATGATAGAAGAAAGTCCGGTTTCAGCATCTATAGCATAGAGATCATTCATGGTATATCCCTGCCATTGTGAAGCAATTCTTTTGCCGGCATCCGAAGCTGCATAAAAAATAGCGCCATCACCTTCATTCGTCAACAAAATATTTCTGAATGATTCATTACCTATTTGTACCATCTGTTTTGTTCCCGTTTGCACATTTGCCAGATAATTCCTTCGCAGATCAATTTCCAGATTCTTTAATTGTACTGGTTGAATACGGTCATCGTTATAATGCCAGATATCAACACTCACCCTATCGAATTCTGGTGTTAGGGTATCTTTTACGGGTAATATGGGTGCCGTACCGGCAAACAATCTTTTACCAGACTTACTAAAGCTCATCTGTGCATTTTCACTGATGGTCCAATTAGCAGGTAATCCTTTCACAAATTTATCAGCAATTAAAACAGCACTATCTGCACCATCTTTATAATAATATAATTTATAAAATTTTTGTAATGATTTACTGCTGCTATCACGTTCTGCTACAAATGCCAATTGCTGCCCATTTTCATCCATGCGATACCCTCTGGCATCATTAAAGTTTTTGAGAACAGTGGTTGATTTTTTAGAAGCTAAATCAATCTTCACTACAGATGCCCTGATAGATGGATCACCTATTTTTCGGGTTGTTTCCATTACCAAAGATGTTCCATTGATATTGAAAAAGAATTCACTTACCCATTTATATTTTTGTTCTTCCCCAGTTACTAAGTTTTTTAACACGAGCTCTGTACCTTCTTCAAAAGGCTCTTCAGGAGTTCTGGGTGCAGCAGGTGGTGCTTGTCTGGCCGGACGCCTGGTTGCAGCAAAACCTTTTTCCTTTATCTCAGTTGCTTTATTACGGATACTATCCGCAACATGCATCAAACTATCAGCATATCCCAGCATAGCATTCATTCGGGAAGCAGAATCAGGTTCCTGCCTGTTGATTTCTGGCAATGGTTTGTCCAAAAGATAAGCAAGCCAATTACCGGAATGATCAGGCACTTTAAAACTTTTTAGGCGTGCAATTTTAGTCAAGTTTTCTTTGCCCAATTCCATAATCACCAAACTATCTTTGGGCATATCATCAGGCCTTTTCTTTTTTAAACGTGCATCCCTGGATTCTTTAAAGGATGGTTTGATCCTGCAAATAAGGTATTTACTATCTTCCGTAATAACGGGAACATAAGCTCTTGCGATTTCTTTTTTGTACGTTCCATTCACTTCTTGTATAACTAATTTACCATCTCCCTCCTGTGGATTAATGGTGTACACAACAAACTTACCGTTGTTGCTGATAGCTTTATCTGCAATGCTTTCCCAAGCATCATAAACTGAGTGGTCTAAGGCTTTTTTCTGTGAGAAAGCGCAGATGGTAAATAAACAAGCCAATAAGAAACTGACAATTTTCATTATATATTTTTTTATGTCTTTAGGATCAATTTTTAATAGAATACATTAAATACCTATTTATGACCCATAAATTTGGGTATCTAAACAGATAATTAAGTTGGTAATGTAAACATGATTAATGCATATGCCTACGCTTGATGATACCACCGGAAGCTTCTTTGATGGTACTTGCAAATACAAAGGCTTTGGGATCGATCTCTGCAACCAGGTCGCGCAGTTTTCTTAATTCCAGTCTGGTGATTACGGTAAAGATGATATCACAATCATCATGCACTTCAAACTTGCCGGGCAAGTAACCACGCTCTCCTTTGTAAATAGTGATCCCTCTTCCCAATTCGTTTACCAGCCTGTATTTGATGATCTCACTGTTGGATGAAATGATGGTCACACCCGTATATGCTTCAATACCTTCTACCACATAATCTACCGTTTTAGATGCAGTAAAATAAGTAAGCATAGAATACAGTGCTGTAGAAATACCAAATTGAAAAGCGGCAATACTAAAGATGATGATATTCAATGCCAGGATAATTTCACTGATGGTAAAACTGGATCTTCTCCATGCATACAATGCCAGCACTTCAATGCCATCTACGGCACATCCTGCACGCATCGTAAGACCAATGCCTACACCTAAGAAGAAACCACCGAAAATAGATACAAGTAATTTATCGTTGGTGATAAAAGGAAAATGGATATAATGCAAACACAAGCCCAGCAAAATGATACATACCATTGTCTTTATGGCAAAACTATAATTGATACCATAAATGGATAGAATGATAAAAGGCAGGTTGGCTAGTAATATTACCCATGCTAGGTTCACATGGTACAATTCATGAATCAAAAGCGATATACCTGTTACCCCGCCATCAAAAAACTGGTTGGGTACCAGAAAGCCATTCAATGCAAATGCTGCGGTAAGTACGCCGATTATAATGAAAATAAGATCCTGGATAAAACCCATATCAAAACGCACATGCTTTCGCTTTTTCTCGTCGTGCGCCCTTGTTTTGATGATATGAAGGTTCTGCCCTTTTTTTAAACTGTAGATCGTTTTGGTGAAAGTGGTATAATATTCATGCTTAGAAATAAAATCAACCTGAAAGTCAACCCATTCCTCATAGGTTTTTATAATTACCAGGTTCTTCAGTTCCTTGTACAATTTTTTTGATTGCTTGAAATACTGGTCGGTTCCCAAGTACATTAAATCCGCATCACACAATGCCTGCTCCAGTTTTTCGGTTGCATTCTGCGGGATCTTGGTGGTTAGTATCATCTGGCAGATATGGTCTATCTGGGCTTCATTGTATTGGTATTCGGGAAGAATCTTTCTGGCATAATCACAGGAAATATCCTCATGATTTTTATAGGCTTCCAAAAAACCCGTGTCATGAAATAAAGCAGCAGTCAATAACAGCGTTAATTCATCTCCCGTAATGCCTTCTGCATCTGCAATTACTTTCGCATTGTGCAATACAGCTTTGGTATGGTGCACATTGTGGTAGGTAAGTGATTTAGGGATCTCCTTCTCTAATTTGGCAAGAATGAACGACTGTACTTTCTCAAACTGCATGGTTGTTTCGGTTGGTTTCTAAAAATACTAATTTGCAAGCCTATACGCTTACAAATTAGTATAAAAACACTAATAAATTGCAAATCTGTTGAAACCATTTACCTTGCTATCTGGTTGAAAGCTAACAACCTATTCTCTTTAAATACAAAAGATACCATTTCATAAAAAGTAGATAATTTTAAACAAAATTTAAAAATTGAAAAAATTATCCATACCGCTCATTACCCTATTGTTATTGACTAATTTTCAATCGCAGGCACAAACACATCAATTAGTGAAACTGTGGGAGACTGACACCTTATTAAAAACACCAGAATCTGTTTTATACGACGCCAAAGGAAAGATCTTATACATATCCAATATTGATGGTATGCCTGCCGAAAAAGATGGGAAGGGCTCCATAGCAAAACTGGCTCTCGATGGCAGTATTATTAATGCCAATTGGGTAACAGGCTTAAATGCGCCAAAGGGCATGGGCATCTACAAGAAAAAGTTGTACGTGTCAGACCTTACAGAAGTATTGGTGATAGATATGGATAATGGGTCCATCTTACAACATATCCCAATTGAAGGTTCTGTTTTTTTAAATGACATCACCATTGATAAAAAAGGTGCTGTTTATGTAAGCGACTCACGTATCAATAAGGTTTATCGAATAGAAAAAGGATTTGTAGTGGCTCAATTACAAAATTTAAAAGGACCTAATGGACTTTTAGCTATTGGAAACGATTTGTTGGTGCTAGATAAAGGGTATTTATTAAAAATGCTAGAGAATGGCAATATTGCCAATGTTACAGAAGGAATGGATCCAAGTACCGATGGTATTGAAATGGTGATTCCTAATGAATACCTGATAAGTTGCTGGAATGGGATTATTTATTATGTAGACGCTAAAGGCAATAAAGAAACTTTATTAGACAGCCGTTCACAAAAATTAAACACAGCAGATATTGCTTATGATGCCAAAAATAGAATAGTCTATGTGCCTACATTTTTTGGCAATAAAGTGGTGGCGTATACCCTAAAATAAGATGCCGTCTTATTTTATGTTCGCTTCATTACCATGATCCGATACATCTGCAAGAAAACGGATAAGAGGATGAATCCCAAACCAATATAGAAACTATTGTTCAAATTTTCATGGTCTTTAAAAAGCAGGAAAGCCAGTATAATACCATAAACCGGCTCCAGGTTCAAACTCAGGTTTTGTGTAAAGGCCGAAACTTTTTTTAATGATTGCAGCATCAGATCCATGGCAACAATCGTACATAACCAACTCAACACGAATAACCATCCCCAATCCGACCAAGCCGGAAATAAATAATTAGTAGGAAAAAAATAAAGGTAGACTGGCATCAATAAGGTCAATAAAAGCAACCCACCACTAAGTTCATACAACATAATTGTTTGCGGTGCAGCTATCGCCACATTTTTCTTATTCAACACACTAAAAAATGCTGCTAATAAAGCAGAAACCAGTCCCATCAAAATACCGTTTCGGTACCTACTGTCGAAATGAAATATCAGGTAGATCCCTACCAAACTGATAAAGCCTAAAAAGAGTTCTGAAAGACTGATTTTTTTGCGCATGAACAAGGGCTCCAGAATGGATGTAAAAAGCCCAACAGAAGAAAAGCAAATCAACCCTATAGACACATTGGCCATTTTGATACTTCCATAAAAAAACACCCAATGCAATCCTATCAAACTACCTATTCCCAGTAGCTTCCAGACTGAAACAGGTGAAATTTTTCCGATTGACTTTTTAAAAGATAGCCAGACATATAAGGTTACAACGGTAATCAGGATACGATACCATACCAGTAACCCTTCATTTAAGGTAATCAATACGCCCAGAACGCCAGTAAAGCCGGCAAGAAAAACAGATATATGCAGTTTGATCAGTGCCTGTTTCATCGACTGTAAAAATAAAATCCTGCAATAAATAAAGGTCTGAAATTAGACTGAACCCCTAACATTAATGAATCAAAGCTATGGAGAAGTACTATTGGCAGTATTGGTCAAGTTTGTGCGATAATCCTTAAACATACTTTTCCATTGTATTCTGATAACACCCAGTACTCCTTCTTTGATGATACCCTTACTCATTTTACTCAAACCAATTTTTCTGTCCACAAAAGTAATGGGTACTTCTACAATTTTAAATCCAAGTTTCCAGGCAGAAAATTTCATTTCAATCTGGAAAGCATATCCTACAAACTGGATCATATTAAAGTTGATGGCTTCCAATACTTTTCTTTGGTAGCAGATAAAACCTGCAGTAGGATCGTTAACCGGCATATGCGTGATCAACTTGGTATAAAATGCGCCACCCTTGGAATACAGTTGCCTATCGAAAGGCCAGTTTTCTGTTTTACCTCCCGGTACATACCTGCTACCAATGGCCACATCAGCACCATCGTTTTTGCAAGCCATGTATAATCTTTCCAGGTCTTGAGGGTTATGAGAAAAATCGGCATCCATTTCAAATATAAAGCGGTAACCCTGCGCAAGACTCCATTTGAATCCATGAATATATGCCGTTCCCAGGCCTAATTTACCTTTGCGCTCTTCCAGAAATAATTCACCAGAAAATTTTTGCATTAAGCCTTTCACAATTTCAGCGGTACCGTCTGGAGAACCATCATCTATCACCAAAATATGATAGCCAAGTTGTAAATTAAAAACAGCTTGGATAATGGCAGAAATATTTTCCTTTTCATTATAAGTAGGTATGATAACTATTTTCTCCAATGATTGGCTGATAATATTAAATATTCTCTAAGTTACAACTTAGAATGTTTGTAAATATGAAATAAATAACTAATAAACTGCTAATTTAATATTAACTCTTTTTTAAAAGTGTACGATTCAGCATTTCAGTTAGTTTCTGCTTTGTATTCATTGGAAAATCTCCTTTCATCATCCAATCATAATATTGGGGCTCTTCTTTTAATACCTGTGTAACGGGTTTACCTTTATGTTTCCCGAAATTGAATATTTCAATTCCCTTGTCTTTTATAAACCTCCGCGCAAAGTCAACAATATCATCTTCACCCGTAAACTTAACAATACTTTCTACCGTATCACCCATTTGCGGATAGCGTTCCACCTGTGCTTCCAAAACTTCCCAGGTTGCCGTGGCATCTACTTCTGCACCATGTGCTCCTTCCAATACTTTATTACAATAAAATTTATAGGCAGCACTCAATGTGCGCTGTTCCATCATGTGAAAAACCTTTTGTACGTCCACCAGTTTTCTTCCTTCAATAGAGAATTCTATACCAGCTCTTAAAAATTCTTCTATCAACATTGGGATATCAAAACGGTTGCTATTATAACCACCCAGATCACAATTCTCCATAAACTGTTTGAGTTCATTTGCTGCCTGCTTAAAACTAGGCGCATCTTTTACCATTTCATCCGTTATCCCATGAATATCACTGGAACCTTTAGGGATGGGCATGAGCGGGTTAATGAGTTTGCGTTTGGGCTGGCTACTGCCATCGGGCGAAATTTTCACAATCGCAATTTCAACAATGCGGTCTGCACTAATATTAACACCGGTAGTTTCCAGGTCGATAAAAGCAATGGGGCGTGTAAGTTGTAGTTTCATGGTTTCTGCAATAAATAGCTTTTCTTAACCCGTAATTTGGTTTGCAAATGTAAGCATATCCCATCCATCATAATTGCCACTGCTCATAAGCAATAGGATGGATTGCTGAAATGATTGTTTTTGTAAAAAATCATCCAATGTTTTTGCATCATTGATCACCTGTAAACCATCTTTTTGAAATCCGGCTTTTACCTTATCCGCTGGTAATTCGGACATTCTCTTTAATGCCAATGCATGGTTGGAATAGAATACAACCGCAACATCTGCCGGGTCCATAGCTCCTTTGTATTCCAGCATAAAAGCTTCATTCAAACTGCTGAAAGTATGCAGTTCCAAAATGGCGTATAATTTTCTTTCAGGGAATTGTTGCTTTACTGCCTCAATGGAAGCTTTAACCTTACTGGGCGCATGCGCAAAGTCGCGGTAAATCCTGGTCGTATCATTTGAAGCCAATAATTCCAATCGTTTAGAAGCCCCGGTAAAACTGGCAATGGCTGCAACAAAAGCATCTGCTTGTATCCCTAATTCTTTACAAGCATAAAAAGCAGCATACATATTCATCAGGTTATGGTTTCCAAAAACAGATAAACTACCAGAAAAGCCTTCTATACTAACAGTGGTATTACCATCAACAATAGTATGTGTAGGTACACCATAGGGCTGGTAACGCAAATCATTTCGCTTGTTATCGGTAACCAGTTTCTTTAATATGGGGTCTGATTCATTATAAATTAATAAGCCCCCTTTTTCAATTTTATGGATAAAAATCACAAACTGTTCCAGGTAAAATTCAAAAGTGGGAAAAACATTGATATGGTCCCAGGCTATCCCCGTAAGGATGGCCACATGGGGAAACAAAAAATGGAACTTGGGCTTTTTCTCAATAGCACTTGCCGGATATTCATCGCCTTCGCAGATAATTACCGGTGCGTCTGTAATATTTACCGACTGATCAAAGCCTTCCAGGCGGGCACCTACCATGTAGTCAAAATCTTTCCCCAGTACTTTTAGTACATGCATGATCATGGCGGTGGTGGTGGTTTTGCCATGACTTCCCCCCACTACTACCCTTTTTTTGGTCAAACTTTCCTGGTAGATATATTCCGGGAAGGAATATATTTTCAAACCCAGGCTTTGTGCTTTAACCAATTCCGGGTTATCGTTCTTTGCATGCATTCCCAGTATAATGGCGTCTATTGCATTGGTTATCAATTCAGGTTGCCAGCCAATTTTTGCAGGCAGGAGGCCATTTTCGGCCAAATTAGTTCTGGCAGGCTCAAAGATCTCATCATCCGTACCAGTTACCTGATAGCCTTTTAGATGTAAAGCAATAGCCAATTGGTGCATTACACTGCCGCCTATTGAAATAAAATGAACCCGCATACGTTTATAGTTATGTTTAACAGAACAAATTAACAAAATCTGTGCGCAACAGAGGCAACGTTTACATTTGAAACATTATCTTTGAATCAACACAAAATACAGCCTAATCGCTTATATTGACAAGAATATGAAAAAGATCACACTGATATTATTATCCATAACACTGGCATCTGCCTTATTATTTTCTTGTGCTGCAACCAAAAAAGGTTGCCCAACAACCAATCCGAAATATTTTCGCCAATAGTTATTGAACAAAATATTTTTTGTGCTGTTTTATTATAAAACGATTCATGAACTGGATTCCCCTTACTTCGCTGCAACAGCTTGATCAAATTCTCGACAACTCTTTTCAAAAGCCACAGGTAATTTTCAAACATAGTACACGCTGTCATACCAGCTCTTTAGCCCTGAACAGGTTAGAACGTACAGAAGCTCCTGATTTTGTTGATTTCAACTTCCTTGACCTTTTGGCTTATCGCGAAGTTTCAAATTCAATTGCTGATAAACTATCCGTATACCATGAATCTCCACAGATCATCTTGATTAAAGATGGGGTTTGTACCTATGATGAGAGTCATCTGGGCATTACCATGGAAGAAATCATAGCTGAGGCACAAACTGCTAATTAATCAAGCATATTGACTTACCTCATTTTAATAATAATCGGGAAACATTAGCCGATTAACATATTGCATCCTTTTCAATCCTTAGAATTCAGCATCTTTACAGTCTATTTTATCCCGCATGATTGTTCTTGGCTATTTTGCTTCCCTGTTAATTGGCATTTCACTAGGCTTGATTGGTGGTGGAGGCTCTATTTTAACCATCCCGGTATTGGTGTATTTGTTTAGCATAGAACCCAATCAGGCAACAGGTTATTCCTTATTTATTGTTGGTTGCAGCAGTTTGGCAGGAGCTTATAAACATTACCGAAAGGGCAATATCAATTTCCGCGCAGCACTTTATTTTGGTATTACGTCTATCATCACTGTTTTACTAATCAGAAAGTTTTTACTCCCTATGATACCCTATCATCTTTTCAACCTGGGGTCATTCGAAGTAAACAAATCGCTAATGACCATGTTGCTTTTTGCAATTGTGATGATCATCGCATCCATCAACATGTTGCAAAAACCAATTGCTGTTCCTAAGGATGAGAATGATCAACATATACACGTACCCAAGGCACTGATCAGGGGCATTGAAGTGGGTATCCTTACTGGTTTCCTGGGGGCTGGCGGCGGTTTTATCATCATTCCCGTATTGGTCTTTTCATTTCATTTATCGATGAAGGATGCCATTGGTAGTTCTCTATTGATCATTGCCATGAATTCTTTGTTTGGGTTTGCCGGCGATCTCTTGCACCAAACGGTTGACTGGGCGCTCATCTTGCCTATAACTGCTATTGCTATTACGGGCACATTTATTGGCAGAAGAATTGGTCAGGACCTTCCAGGAGAAAAATTAAAAAAAGGATTTGGATGGTTTGTCATGATCATGGGTATGTACATCATCATCCATGAACTGCTGGTAAAATAAATTGATTTCTGTTGGTTCCTTTATGTTAAACCAGCATTCTTACTTAATTTCAACCATAAAAAGATTATTTATGAAAGAATGGTTAATGCAACCATGGCCATGGTATGTGGCAGGACCTATGATTGGTTTGATGGTGCCTGCTCTATTATTATTGGGCAATAAAAGTTTGGGCATCTCTTCCTCACTCAGACATATCTGTGCGATTTGCCTACCCAGTAAAATCCCATTTTTCACCTATAACTGGAAAAGAGAGATCTGGAATCTTTTTTTTGTGGCAGGTGTGCTATTAGGAGGCATACTGGCAGTTACTTACTTATCCAATGGTGCACCAATAGTAGTGAATGAAAAACTTGTTGTTGAATTAGATCAATATGGTATTAATAACTATGCGCATCTCTTACCTGAACAGCTTTTCAACTGGCCTGCATTATTAACTATTAAGGGTTTTATTTTAATGATAGTTGGCGGTTTCTTGGTTGGCTTTGGTACACGGTATGCGGGCGGATGCACATCAGGACATTCTATCATGGGCATCAGCAACCTCCAGCTTTCTTCTTTAATTGCAACCTGCTGTTTTATGGCCGGTGGCTTTTTAATGGCTAACCTTATTTTACCTTTTATCTTAAAATTATAATCAATGGAAAAGAACCATGATTTTGAAGTACGTTCCCTTGATGCGCAGTGTATCAATACTAGTGAACTACAACATCCCTGGTGGTATAATATAAAATACTTGGCAATGGGTATCCTATTTGGCATCATATTAACCAAAGCGGAAGTGATTTCTTGGTTTAGAATACAGGAGATGTTTCGCTTACAAAGTTTTCACATGTTTGGCGTAATAGGTTCTGCCATAGTTACCGGAGCCCTTTCCGTTTTCATCATCAAAAAATGGAAGATCAAAACCATACATGGTGAATCGATAGAACTGCCGCAAAAAGATTTTAATAAGGGCCAGATCTTTGGCGGACTATTATTTGGAATGGGCTGGGCCATGACTGGTGCTTGTCCGGGCCCATTATTTGCACAGATCGGCACCGGAGCTTCTGTTGTAATTGTTACCTTATTCAGTGCCATTGTTGGCACATGGGTTTATGGTATGATCCGGGAAAAACTGCCCCATTAATTTCATGGAATGAAAATACTGAATTCCTTTTTTTGTATATGCTTGCTGCTTTTGATAGCTGCCTGCGAGATGCCTGTAGAGCAGGTATTACCATCTGAAAGTGATTGCTGGACGGGCGCAGGATTGAATCAGATCTCGCCCGATAAGGATGGAGATGAAATTAGGTATGGCAGAGAATTGATTGCGAATACGGCGTATTACCTGGGACCAAATGGCAAAGTAGCTAAAATCAGTAATGGTATGAATTGTCAGAACTGTCACCTGGAAGCAGGCACTAAACCTTGGGGCAATAATTATGGTGCCGTTGCATCTACCTATCCAAAATACAGAGACAGATCTGGCACTATTGAAACCATTCAAAAAAGGATCAATGATTGCATCCAAAGAAGTTTGAATGGAAAACCGTTGGATTCTAATAGCCAGGAGATGAAAGCCATGGTTAATTATATAAAATGGCTGGGTAGCGATGTTCCCAAAGGTGTTAAACCAAAGGGTTCCGGCATCATGGATCTACCCAAATTGGCCAGGGCTGCAGACCCTGCCAAAGGAAAAATCGTGTACATACAAAACTGCGAAAAATGTCATGGTAAAAATGGAGAAGGCTTGCCCAATCAGGCAGAAGGCAATAGCTATTATCCACCTTTATGGGGTAGTAAAAGTTATAATACCGGTGCCGGACTTTTTCGACTTTCCCGTTTTGCAGGGTTTGTAAGAAATAATATGCCCCATCCCACTAATTATCACCAACCACAAATTTCTGTAGAAGCAGCATGGGATGTTGCAGCGTTTGTAAATTCCCAACCACGTCCTAATATGAATATCAGTAAGGATTGGCCCAATATCAGCAAGAAAAATTTTGACCATCCTTTCGGCCCCTACGCGGATAGTTTATCTGAAAAGCAACATAAGTATGGGCCCTGGAACAGCGGAAAATAAAAGATTAGTCTATAGCTAATTTCATGATCCAGTCGCTCTGCGGATCCGTACCCAGCACGAATACCTGTTCCCCAAATATTTCAAACCCATTTTTCTGATAAAATAAGATAGCCCGAGGATTTTCTTTCCAAACACCCAGCCAGAGCCATTTTTTATATGATTGCCGGGCATGTGCGATGGAAGCATTAAGTAAGGCTAAGCCAATACCCTTGCCTATAAAGGATTTGCGGGCATAGATCCTGGCGATCTCCATACTTTCTGTATGGTCTAATTTTTCATGCCCTTTATTTTTGAGAAAAACATAACCCGCCGGTTCCTCATCTACAAAAGCGAATATAATTTTATTGCCGGCACCAGAAATACAGGCTTTTATTTTATCCATGCTAAAATCTTCGGAAAGAAATTTAGCCATATCCTCCTCTGTATTAAAGGCAGCATAGGTATCATAAAATGTTTCGCAACTGATCTGGTGCAAGATCTCTGCATCCTCTAATTCAGCGGGCCTGAGATGAATCATTTGAAAATATTAAAAAACAAAAGCGATTACGAATCTATTTATTAATTAATTAACATTCTCAATAACCATTGCACTGGCGCCACCACCACCATTACAAATACCGGCAGCACCTATTTTGCCTCCTTTCTTTTTGAGAACATTGATCAATGTAACCACAATTCTAGCCCCACTACAACCTAATGGATGACCTATAGAAACAGCCCCGCCAAAGGCATTTACCGTTGCAGGATCCAGGTTCATTTTTTGGGAATTTACAATACCAACAACAGAGAAAGCTTCATTGAGTTCTGTGAAGTCAATATCGCTCATATTCAAACCTGCTTTGGCAATTGCTTTGGGCACTGCCAGGGAAGGAGTTGTTGTAAACCATTCAGGGGCTTGTGCTGCATCCGCATAACTTCTGATGATAGCCATAGGTTTGATACCCAAAGCATCTGCTTTTTCCTTACTCATCAAAACCAAAGCGGCAGCTCCATCATTCATGGTGGAAGCATTGGCAGCAGTTACGGTTCCTTCCTTGCTGAATGCCGGCTTTAATCCGGGGATCTTATCAAACTTTACATTGAAAGGTTCTTCATCCTTTGTAAATAAGATAGGATCTCCTTTACGTTGCGGGATTTCAATAGGTACTATTTCTGAGTCGAAGAGACCTTCTTTCCAAGCATACTGACTGCGCTGGTAACTTTCTATTGCAAAAGCATCTTGTTCTTCTCTGCTGACATTACATTCCCTGGCACAAAGGTCGGCGGCATTACCCATGGCATAATTATGGTAAACGTCTGTTAAACCATCCTTAGATAATCCGTCAACTAATGTTACATCCCCATATTTATTTCCCCAGCGCATATTGGCACTGTAAAAAGGCACATTACTCATGCTTTCCATACCTCCCGCCACTACAATATCTGCATCACCTAATAAGATGGATTGTGCGCCTTGTGCAATGGCTTTCATACCGCTAGCACAAACCTTGTTAACCGTTGTACAGATAACAGAATCGGGTAAACCTGCAAATTTACCTGCTTGTCTGGCAGGTGCCTGACCAGTATTGGCTTGTATCACACAGCCCATCAATAACTCGTCTACCTGCTCAGGTAAAATACCAGCCTTAGCCACGGCTCCTTTTATTGCAATAGCACCCAATTGCGGGGCCGTAAAATCTTTCAAAGACCCACCAAAACTTCCAATCGGTGTTCTAACAGCTGCTACGATGTACACAATTTTTTTACTCATTTCTTGATTTTGAACGGTAAAGATAATAATTTAGACTAACGTTTGTTAGCCTCCAATATTCTACCTATTTAAAAACGGGAAATTACCCGTTGTTATCGGATTAAAACCAAAATACATTTGTAAATCATTTGGAAGATTAATTAATCAAAATCTGCCATTTGTAATAACCATTTTCAACTTTTTTTATGAAAACGAAGAAACCTGCCTCCACACAAGCAAATAAAAAAGGAATTAGCTGGTCTTTTCTAATTCTCACTTTATCGCATTATGTTTTTGGGTTACTGGCGATCATTCTTTCTGTAAAATTTGCAACCGAACACAATGCGTCTTCACAAAAATTAGATGGTATTTTTTCCATTATTTGTGTGGCCATTTTTGCCATCACTCAACCAGATCATAAATTCAGAAGGGTTGAAACCGGTTGGCGATTTTTGGATGAAAAATTAAATTAATAGCTATTTCTTTCCAGCATGAGCCTCATAATCCTTTTCACCAGCTGTAATAGCAATAGGTAAAAAATTTTGTTTAGGAGGTAAGGGGCAGGTGGCATACACAGAAAATGCACAGGGCGGGTTAAAGGATTTATTAAAATCTAGAACCGTTACACCAGAAGCATCCGGTTTATTGGCATACACAAACCTTCCTGCCGCATAGGTTTCCTTGCCACTGGTTGCATCGCCAAAAATAATGAACAACTCCTCTCCTTCTTCCATAGCATCCAAACGATAAGTTACTCCTTCAATAGTGAATACCAATTTTCCAGGTGTGTTCTCTGCAATGGTTTGTCCCAAAATATTGGTGATCATTAAAGCATTACTATTCGATTTTTCCAATCTCGCCTCTATCCGCCATTTTGGATGGATGGGGTAATGCAGTATGGGTTTGAAATTTGTAAGTGCTTTAGAAGCCAGATCACGGAAACGCACGCCCATCTTATCTTCCCGCTTAATGATATTCCATCTAAAAGTCCCTAATGACATTAATGGTACGTTAGCACCTTCTTCATATACCACTCCGGATTGAAACAAGGAATCATTAACCAAAGTTTTCACACCCTTATTACTTACCCAATTGACAAGTCCATTGCTCCATTCAAAATAACCTACTTTTTTTGGGAAAAGAGGATGATCATAAACCAAGTCATTGTTCTTTGCTGATCCAAACTGATTGACCCCCGGCTTTAACCAAAACAATCCTTCTAGGTTAACCCATCCATTGGGTGATAATAAAAAATCAAGTCGCGACTGATGCCATTTTTCCATCTCCATTTCATAAGCCGTTTGTTGTTGTGCATTGGATGCAAAACAGCTTATCAAAAAAAGACATACCAGGTATTTTTTCATTACAAGATTGATCATAAAACTAAACATTCAATTATTTGCTGCTCAAAGTAAACCAGGAATAAGATTCCGCATCCATCTCTACCGTTAATTCCATCTGAAATTTTCTGTCCAGCTTATACCCAGTTTTTTTTCCATGACTATCCTGCACAAAAACCTGATCTGTTAATCCTGTGTAATAAAGCGGTATTTGCAGATTCCTTTTTATTTTTTCCTTTAAGGGATTGTACAATAAGATCATCCCCTTTGTATCCAATGTTGGGTTTACATGCAAGATGCCATCCCAGTCCCTGCCATCGGCTCTTCGTAGGTGAATGATATCTGAATTAAGGATCATCCGGTTTTTTTTATACCAGTCGATCACTTTTATCACTGTTTGTTTGGTGGCTTCCGTATCATACAACCTGGGGCCACGGTAACATGCCTGAACACCTGCACCATAATACTGCACCATCAGTTGTTCATAATCTTTTAAATGCTCGCTTAAGGGCTCTAATACTGCTTCCGGACCACCGCCCTGGTATTTTGTTAAGGGCACAAAACCCCAACCCATGGAAGGTGTTTTTTCCCAGGTACCGTCATAAATATTTTGTCGGTTAAGGATCATCTGTTGTTCCCTGGGTAATGAAAAATTTACTTCGCGATAGCCAATGGCAATTTTATGGGTGCCATCCAAAAAATACCAATCGGGCGCATTTACATAGATGCCTCTTTCATTGCACCAATGGTATAGTTCTTTTTGCAGTAGCATTTGTTTCCATTGCGAATCCTTCAATCCTGTATGCCCCGGATGTGTGGTAGAAGCACATACATCACCGGGATAAGGACCATCATTCTCAAAAAGATCGAAGCCGGTTGCAGTCATAAATATTTTCAACTTATTCAGGTAAGCCAAGCCCCATTTACTTCCCATACAAGGAGCATTACCAAAAAATGCGCCACCAGGTTTGCCTGTTACAGGACTGATCACATCATCCGCATCACTGATCTTCCTCGAACTAAATAGCGAGTAACTACCTATAAATATTTTTTTGCTGTGTGCATAGTCTGCCAATTTTTTCCATTTGGCAATATAGGCAGCAGCCGTATCTTCCATATTACAATGACTGCCAAAACTTAAGATCAAAGCTTCATAGCCTGTTGCTACACATTGCTCGATGGCCGCTATCACTTCTGCATCATTTTTACTTACCAGATGCATGAAGATGGGGTTGGTATTTGTCCAGGGGGCTATGGTGCGGTACATTTTACGAACGGCCAAACCTCTTCTTTCCCTATCGTAACTATCCATCAACAACTCGTAGGTTCTTACCGATTCAAATTGTTCTGCAGGTTTCAAGTCAATGCCAGGCGCTTTATCAGGATAAATTTCTAAGAGGCAGGGCGTTTGAAAATTATAGTTCACCTGCGATGTATAGGCAGGGTCTGTTTTCCAATGTATGGTCTGGTCACTGATATCATAACGCATGGCATTGTTGAAAGCGTAATTGGTTTCAAAATAAATACCTGCGGGCTTTTTCATTTGTTCGGGACTACCCACCACTGCACTTTCTTCTTCCACCATGCCCAAAACTTCATTCACCACCCTGTCTATAAAAAATCTTTGATCGCTTTTATTTTCTACTGTAAGCCATTTTGCAATCAGGGGTATGCCATCATAGATAGCATAGTGTATGGTTATTTCCAAACCCTTCAATTGGGGCAATGCGGAAGAAAAAAGCAAACGCAATTCCTTCCCTTTGGGCATCTGTTTACTAGATGCCCACATATTGGTTTGCCATTGTAAGAATGGTTTGAGTTCGGTGACCTGATATGACTGGTAATGAAAACTGCTATCACCTTTTTTAAACCCTTTGACCCATTCGGGAAGTATATAAGCATGTTCTTTTTGTCCATATAAACCACCCACCGGATATGCCATACCATTAATAGTGATAATTGCTTCCGGTTTTACAGACCTGATCAATTGCTGTCCGTTGCTGGTATTCAAATAATCTATGCAGGCAAGATCGGGCGTAAACTGGAAAGTTCTTTGTGTGAGACCATTGCGTAATTGGATGGTGTTGGTAAGATTGTTAACCTGCACTTCGGCTTTTTCTGCAACTGGCTGAATTAGCCAATCGATTTTCTTGCTTGAATTTACTTGCTGCTTTATTGATTGCGTTTGTGCAATACTGTAAATGGGGAGGAAAAGAAGAATCGCTTTTATGATTCGCATGATTCAGCAGTTAGAGGATTTACCGCAAAGGCGCAAAGACGCAAAGTTTCGCGAGGAAAAATGTTTTATCAAACCAAAGATAATGGGAAATCAGTCTGTTTCGGTTAATTGAATACCGGTTTTGGTGAAGGCGATTTTATGTTGCTTGTATAAGGTGCCTGTAGTCATTTTAAAGGTCTTTTTACTCATACCAAAAAAATCATAGATCTCTTTGGGGTCAGATTTATCATGGTATGGGAGGTATCCATGATTTTCATCGAGCAAGCGAAGAATTTTACCAGCTTCATCTTCTACTTTCTGAAATCCGGGTTTACCCAATACAAGATCAATTTTATGATCGGGTCGGATCTTTTTTACAAAGCCCTTCATTCGATCACCCACTTTTATATTGGCAAATATTTCATTACTATGTAAAATACCGGTATGCAGGTTATTGATGATGAGTACATAACCCAATTCCGATTCGCGGTAAACCAATAGATCTACCATATCCAATTCCTTTACGGTAAGTTCTTCATTGCTTAACAAAGATTCAATTTTCTCAGTAGCGGCTACCCTTCCCGTTTGTTCGTCGATATATAATTTTACCAGGTATTCTGCACCTTCGCGCATACCAACCAGTTGCTTGGACTTGGGAACAAAAAGATCCTTCATCAAACCCCAATCTAAGAATGCACCTAAGCCGGTTACAGAAACCACTTTCATTTTAACTATATCACCCACACATGCATTGGCTTTTTGTGTGGTGGCTATTAACCTGTTATCAGAATCATGGTAAACAAATACACTTAATTCGTCACCCACCCTTAACCTGGGCGGTGCAAATCTTTTGGGCAATAAGATCCCTTCCTCCCCATCTTCCATATAAAAACCAAAGTCAACTTTACGGCTAACTTTTAATGTGTTGTATTGACCTACCTGAACTTTTTCCATGAATACCTGCTACTATTTATGCTGCAAAGCTACGATTATTCCTATAGAGCAGTTTTTTACCGCCTTTTATCCAAAATCAAAAGATGCTAAAAGATTGTATATCAAAGCGTCTGAAAGGGATTAATGTTGATATGTTAGCAAGTTCTCCGCCTTCTATAAAACCCTTTTTGATATTTTGCGCCCTATATATGAAACAGTTGGTAAAGACCATTCTAATAGTTTGTTTTACATTAAACTTTTTGTCTGTAAAAGCACAAAAAGTTAGTGGTCATTGGTATGGTATTGGCATGTTACAAACTACCAAAGAATACCAGAACTATTTATCAGAGCTGGTTCTGGAACAAAAAGGAAAATCAGTAACCGGCTTTTTGAATTATTATTTCAGGGATAGTCTGGTTAAGGTTTCTATTAAAGGGAATTATGATGCCACTAATAACAGACTAACGCTGCTTCCCTTTCCGATGATCTATTTTTTATCACCCAATGCAAAGAACAGCATCGACTGTATGCTCTCCGGCAATTTTACCTTACTTTCTTCGAAAACCAGTTCTGTATTGAATGGTAAACTTTTCGCAGATGCCGACCACCAATATACAGTTCCGCCTATTCAGCTTAAACTCACCAAATCAAATGATACGGCAACCCTGGTGATGGTGGATGAACCGGAAGAGCTTATCAAAGAAACTGCTGTTCCTAGCACAATATCAAGTGAACCGGCCGTTGTTGCTGCAGTTGCACCCATTGCTTTGATAGAACTAAGGGATAAAACAGTGGTGAAAGAAATTGAAGTGGTGAATACCAAATTGCGCATTGAATTGTATGATAATGGCGAGATCGATTATGATTCAGTTACCCTATACTTAAATAAAAAAGAGATCCTGCCTAAAACCATCATCAACCATCGGGCTGTTAAAATAAATATTCAACTGGATGAAACACTTGATTATAACGACTTAAGCATGTTTGCCAATAACCTGGGTATGATACCTCCTAATACTGCCGCATTGATTTTGTATGATGATAAGAAAAGACATGAGATCATCCTGACAAGCGATCTAAACAAAAGTGCCACTTTGAGAATTCGGGTTAAAAAATAATTGGAGCAGATTATTTTTCATGCTCTGCGAAGAATCACTTACGGAGACACGCGCAGAAAAAATAAATTAGTACGACTATTTACTTGTCAATTTTTTTAACACAGAGGGACAGAGTTTACAGAGATACACAGAGATTATTTAAACACAGAGTCACAGAGGGACAGAGGTTACACAGAGATTTTTTTTATCAATAGCTGATTAGTTCTGCGCCAATTTTTTTGGCAAGTCCTTTGGCACCCCAGCTCATTACTACATCATGGTTATAATCGAATGCTGGTTTTAATAGAAAAGAAAGATAATTCATCCAGGCTTTATTGGTGATCACCGTCCAATGATATTCTACATAGGTGATACCTTCTTTTTCTTCAAAAAACCATTCACCCATTCCTTCCAATTCGCCAAATGCCTCTCCTTTTAATTTTTGGAAAGGTTCAATTTCCTTTAAACGCATATTAAAGGCTAGCTTATAAGGTAATATACTTTTCCAGGTATATTCACGCACGCCACCTATTCCCTTTTCATCTCCTTTATCTAACTCACGTACTTGTAAAACACCCTTCCACCACTCTGGCCATTCCAAAGATGTATAAATAGCATCCCAAACAGGTTGCAGGGGTGATCTGAATTGCCACCTGGTGATGAAACTATATTTTTCTGCCATACTGATTTTTTACCCATATACGTAAAAAGAACTGATCTGGTTTACCCAAACAATTCTGGTTGCGCATTATCTTCCTTAGGCTTTTGTTCCCATTCCATTTCAATGGTTTTGCTAAAGTCTGTAAGCTTTGCTCCCACTGCTTTCCAGCCCATGATCTCTACCATTTTGGCAACTTTAAATTTCGCTTTTCTAACCTGCTGTCCCCTTCCGGTTTGTACTACCAAAATTGGTTCCGATTCGGTGGTTACTGCTTGTAATTTATTTCCCTCGCCATCTTTGATAAAGAGGAACTGCGATTTTAAAGTGGTTGTTTCTATTTTAAAGCGCTTGATATTGTATTGCTGCTTATCATTATCAAGATAAACGGCTGTGATCACTTTTTCCGGATCAAATTTTTCGATTCGGATAATTTTTTCGGGTTCAAAACGCTGCGACATCTCCGTATCCGTTAATTCATAAGTGCCATCATAATAAAACACAATGATTTTCTCATCCTCGAAACTTCCCAGGAACTGTCCTTTTTCTTCAGCGTTCAGTCGGCCAAACTTATCATCAAACCATAACTTTCTACCAGCCAATGTGCTCTTACCCGCTTCCTTCAACTTCACCGTTTTAATTGGATACTTGGTTACCTGGTTACCCATACTACTTCTTCCCTTGATCTCCAGTTCTTCAAAATAATAATCCAGTTCTTTGATGCGGGCAGTACAATTGGGACTCAATACAATTTTCACAGACTCCGCTTCACCATTGGGGTTGGCGGTAAAATAATGTACCCTACTTTTTTCAGAACCTTTGGTAAGATCATATTCTTTGTCTCTGGTAACACCGGTAACATTAAAACGTTTACCATAGCTCACGCCTGTTTTACCATCCAGGTACACCATATTGTAAGTGGTACGTTCATCGTTCTTTTGGAAAATGGCAGCATAAATAATGTCTTTCCCTATAAAGATCTTATCAGAAACCTTTACCACTTTCATGATACCGGTTTTGGTAAACGCAATGATATCATCATAGTCGGAACATTCGCACAAGAATTCATCCTTCTTCAAACCCGTACCAATAAAGCCTTCCGCACGGTTCATGTAAATTTTAGTATTGGCAATAGCTACGTGCTTTACCTGTATGGTATCAAACTCTTTGATCTCTGTTTTTCTTTCCCTGCCTTTTCCATATTTTTTTAGCAGATTTTCAAAATAAGCTACGGCAAAATCTGTAAGGTTTTCCAGGTCAAAGTTTACTTGTTTGATATCTGCTTCTATGGCTTTGATCTGATCTATCAGTTCGTTGATATCAAGTCGGTAAATTCTTCTAACCGGTTTTTCTGTTAATTTGAGAATGTCTTCTCTTTCAATAGCTCTCTTTAATTTTTTCTTGAATGGATTAAAGGCCTTATCGATCGCTTCTATTACTTTATCCCAGTTTTCGTGCTTTTGTTCCAGTTCTTTGTAGATCTTCTCTTCAAAGAAAATTTTCTCCAAAGAGGTATAGTGCCATTTATCTTCCAGTTCGCGTAATTTAATTTCCAATTCCTTTTTCAACAAGGCTTTGGTATTCTCTGCAGATACAGAGAGTAATTCATGGGCCGTTAAGAAGATAGGCTTATTATCAATGATCACGCAGGCATTGGGTGAGATACTTACTTCACAATCTGTAAAAGCATACAAAGCATCAATGGTAATATCTGTTGAAATACCTGCTGCCAGGTCTATCTGTATTTCCACTTCAGCAGCCGTAACATCCGTTACCTTTCTGATTTTAATTTTACCCTGGTCATTGGCTTTGGTGATGCTTTCCATCAATTGTGTGGTGGTTACACCATAAGGCACATCTCTGATGACCAATGTCTTTTTATCAAGTTCTTCTACATGTGCCCGAACCCTAACCTTACCGCCTCTTTTACCATCATTGTAATTGGCAATATCAATCATCCCGCCTGTTTGAAAATCGGGATACAATTCAAATTTCTTACCGCGTAAGTATTTTATGGAAGCTTCTACCAGTTCACAAAAATTATGGGGTAAGATTTTAGTGGACAAACCCACTGCAATTCCATCTGCTCCCTGTGCCAGAAGTAATGGGAATTTCATGGGCAATGTTACGGGCTCATTTTTCCGGCCATCATAACTTAACTGCCATTCTGTGGTTTTATGGTTGAATGCAACTTCTAAGGCAAATTTGGATAATCGAGCTTCAATGTATCGGGGAGCTGCTGCTTCATCGCCGGTTCTTACATCGCCCCAGTTACCCTGGGTTTCTATCAGCAAATCTTTTTGACCAAGGTTAACCAATGCATCACCAATACTCGCATCGCCATGCGGATGGTATTGCATGCTTTGTCCGATGATATTGGCCACTTTGTTAAAGCGACCATCATCCATTTCTTTCATAGCATGCAGAATGCGCCTTTGAACGGGTTTTAGTCCGTCTTCAATAGCCGGCACCGCTCGCTCTAATATTACATAAGATGCATAATCGAGAAACCAGTTCCGGTATTGCCCGCCCAGTCCGCTTTCACTTTCAAATGACTTGTTCTCTTGTTTTTCTTTCGCCATGGTAATTACTAACTGCTTTATTCAATCCAATTAATTTATTTCATTTCTTCCAGCCAAAATGTATCTTCCTTTCCATCTGCTAATGCATTCAATTCGAAGACTACGATGTCCGTGTCTGCTATCACTTCATGCCAGGCCCATGCATCTACAGTAACTAAGGCCGGCGCAGATGCCTGTAATGTTCCTTTCTTTTCTTTTTCCCTAACGTCAAACCAATGAATGGTTACATCACCCTTCATGATAATTATTTTTTCGGGGTTCTTACCTGCAGATAAACCTTTATGGTAGTGACGTGCATTTTTAGATCCCGCTTTTCGGTAGCCGATCACAAATTCTCCGGTACGATCGGTATGAAAAAAATGTGTGGCTCCGCGTTCATCTTCTGCCAATTTGGTGATGGGTTCTACTGTTACCATGGTTGTATGTTATAACTGATATAATTCTAAGGGTTGGTTATTGGGATCGTAAAAAAACAAAAATTGTTTGCCGGTAAATTCATCTGTACGTATTTCTTCCACATGCACTTTCTGTTCTTTCAAAAATGCATGAGATGCGTTAATATCCTTTACCGCAAAAGCCAGGTGACGCAATCCTTTGGCTTCGGGGAAGGAAGCTCTTTCACTTGAATCAGGAAAAGAAAATAATTCTATCTGATAATGACCCTTGATAGCCAGATCCAGTTTGTAGGATTTTCTTTCTGCCCTGAAATGTTCTGCAACAATGGAAAAGCCCAATAATTCTGTATAAAATCTTTTACAATCTTCATACAAATAATTATCTGTCATCAAAGCGATATGGTGTATGGATTCAATGTTTAACATCAGCTTTCGTTTTCTGTGCTATCGTCAACTAATGCCGTTGCTCCGGGTAATTTTACTGTGATGTCTTTCCAACCCTTTGCCCAATCGCCCATTATTTCCAGTTTACCAGTTGCAGCCATTTCACGAATGCGCCAAACCAAAAAAGCATCCCCCGTTTTCACTTTCATTTTATTCAGGGCCGAGCTGATCAGTTTGATCAATTTTTGCGGTCCAAAATGAACGATGTTCATTAGTTCCTTATCATAAAAATCCACTTCCTTACCTATGATCTTCTTGCCGCCTTCTAAAAAGCGCACCATGGCATTCTCTGAACATAATTTTTTCCACTCATCCGGATCTACTTCAAACTCGCTAAGGGTAATTGGTCTGGCCAATCTTTTAGCTTTGATAAATTCTTTCGGTAGTATTTCAAATAGGCTGGTGGGATAAAAAATATTACCCTTCTCATTGATAAAGGGCAGATTATTCAAATACAATACCTCTATCCTACTCTGAAAGGATTTCAACTGACTCATCAGCCAATAATAACTGCATACATCATGTACATTTTGTCCCATCCAGATCCAAACAATGGTTTCGGGTTCCTCTTCCAGTCTTTTGATCAAATGGTGCACCGCTAATTTGTCATCCACAATATCTAACTGATCCATATAAGGAGAATATTCCAGCACATTTTTCTGCCAATCCCTTCTTTGCTGGTAACCTTCGGTTTCATAAATGCCTTCTATGGGTCCTACTGCAAAATCATCTTTGATCTCAATAATATCTCCCTGTAAACTTTCATCCAATTCAATTGCTTTTTCCAAAGCAGCAACATTGGCTTGTTCAAAAACGATATGCAACATATGTATCAGTTTGGGGTTTGGAGTTTGGGGTTTGGAGTTTTTGTTTTTGTTTTTGGTTAGTTTAGAATGAGGTCGAGTTCAACTTTTAGGTTATTGATGATGAATTCTTGTCTTTCCATGGTGTTCTTGCCCATATAGTATTCCAGGAGGTTTTGGATATGGTCGCCCTGTTCCAGAATCACGGGTTGTAGGCGGATATCCCTGCCGATAAACCTGCCGAATTCTTCGGGAGAAATTTCGCCCAAACCCTTGAATCGGGTGATCTCTGGCTTACTGCCTAATTTATTTACAGCAGCCTGCTTTTCTGTTTCATCATAGCAGTAAATGGTTTCCTGCTTGTTTCTTACACGGAATAAAGGGGTTTCTAAAATGTAGACATGCCCTTTTTTTACCAGGTCGGGAAAGAATTGCAGGAAGAAAGTCATCATCAACAAACGGATATGCAAACCATCCACATCGGCATCAGTAGCGATCACGATATTGTTGTAACGCAATCCTTCCAAGCCATCTTCAATATTCAAAGCATGTTGTAGCAGGTTGAATTCTTCATTTTCATACACCACTTTTTTGGTTAGCCCAAAGCAATTGAGTGGTTTACCCCTTAAGCTGAAAACAGCCTGTGAATCAACACTTCTGGACTTTGTGATACTACCACTTGCACTATCTCCTTCCGTAATAAAAATTGTGGAATTATTTTGTTGTGTAATAAATTCACCCTTGTTCTTTGCAGGTGGTTCATCATTGAAATGCACCCGGCAATCACGCAATTTTTTGTTGTGCAGGTTGGCTTTTTTGGCCCTTTCATTGGCCAGTTTTTTAATACCTGCCAGTTCTTTACGCTCACGCTCATTCTGTTCGATCCTTTTCTTTAAGGCATCTGCAACTGTTGGATTACGGTGCAGAAAATTATCCAGTTCCTTGGCCAGAAAATCCAGTATGAAATTTTTCATGCTGGGTCCGCCTTCATATACATTCTGTGAGCCCAGTTTGGTTTTGGTCTGACTTTCAAATACAGGTTCCTGCACACGTACAGAAACAGCTGCTACAATACTGGTGCGGATATCGGATGCTTCGTAGTCTTTTTTGTAAAAATCGCGGATCACTTTTACATAGGCTTCCCTAAAAGCCTGTTGGTGGGTTCCGCCCTGTGTGGTATACTGACCGTTAACAAAGGAAAAAATATCTTCTCCATAATCGTTGTTATGCGACAATGCCACTTCTATATCATCCCCTTTCAAGTGAATGATGGGATAACGCAATTCATCCGGATTGGTTTTGCGTTGTAATAAATCTAACAACCCATTTTTGCTCACATATTTCTTACCGTTGAAATGCATGGCTAGTCCGGCATTCAGGTAACAATAGTTCCAGAGTTGGTTATCCAGGTATTCGTGTATGTAATGAAAGTTGCGGAAAACGGTTTCGTCCGGAATAAACTCTACATAGGTTCCATTGGCCTCATTGGTCTTGGTTTCTTTGTGGTCTTTGATGAGCACGCCTTTTTCAAACTCAGCAGTTTTCTCTTTACCATCTCTGTATGCAGTAACTTTAAAATACTGGCTCAGTGCATTTACCGCTTTGGTACCTACCCCATTCAATCCCACACTTTTTTGAAAGGCCTTGCTATCGTATTTGGCACCGGTATTTATTTTACTAACTACATCTACCACTTTACCCAGGGGGATGCCACGACCAAAATCGCGAACCGTAACTTTTTTGCCTTCAATGTTTAGTTCTACCTGCTTACCATAGCCCATGGTATATTCATCGATACAGTTATCGATCACTTCCTTCACTAATACATATACTCCATCATCAGGTGCCGTTCCATCACCTAATTTTCCGATATACATGCCGGGCCTGAGGCGGATATGTTCTTTCCAGTCAAGTGATTTTATCGAGTCTTCATTATAGTCGTATAGTTGTTTCTCTTCTGCCATGTTCAATCGTTAAGGGTCTTCTGCTTAACCCGCAAATCTAACCACCCCACACCGCAGCCCAATTTTACTTTTCTACAAATGCCGCTTAAATGTGGATAACCCTTTAGAAACCAACAGAGAAACCTGTGCAAAACTCATTTAAATGATAGTTTTACCGCATCGAAAAAGAACCCACATACCTGGAAATTGATTTAGCGCGCATAGCCGGCATCTCCCTGAAAAAACAGGCAGAAAATGACCGTTTTAAGGACTTTGTGAAGGAAAGAAACGGGGAAGCCATTGACAAAGCAGTGTTTCAGCTAAATGAAAAGATCGCACCACGCATCAACTGTACCGATTGTGGAAACTGCTGTAAGAGCCTGATGGTGTTGATTTCGGAGGATGAATCGGATCATCTTTCAGCACATTTGGGTCAGTCCCGAGCTGAATTTGATGCAAATTATTTGGAGAAAGGCAGTAATGGACTCATGATCATGAACAGAATGCCCTGTCCTTTTCTATCCAATAATGCCTGCACTGTTTATGAACACCGTTTTGCGGGTTGCAAAGAATTTCCGGCCTTACACTTACCGGGTTTTAAGGACAGGTTATTTACTACCTATATGCATTATGAAAGATGCCCCATCATTTTTAATGTAGTAGAACAATTGAAAACAGTGATGGGTTTTGAAAAGGAACCTTCCTCCTAATTCCTATACCCTCTTAACCCGAACCATGATCCAATTTGGCATCGATATTTTATTGCAATCAAACCCTCAATGGAAAGACCAAAAAATAGGTCTGGTAACCAATCATGCAGCTACTACCAATGATTTAACCCCTACCCGTTTGGCTTTACAAAAAGCGGGTTATCAACTTCAAACACTTTTTTCGCCCGAGCATGGCTTAGATATTACAGGTGCAGATGGACATGCCATACATGATGGCTTTGACGCATTAACGGGATTGCCAGTTGTTAGTTTGTATGATAGAAAACTAGCCCCATCAGCTGAAGATTTAGACAAATTAGACATCCTGCTTTTTGATATCCCTGATGTGGGCAGCAGGTTTTATACCTATTTGTGGACGCTCACCTATGTAATGGAATCCTGTGCTGCTAATCATAAAAAACTGGTGATCCTCGACAGGCCCAATCCCATTTCGGGAAGATTGGAATTGGCCGAAGGGCCAATATTGGAAGCAACAGAAGCATCTTTTATTGGAAGATGGGAAATCCCCATCAGGCATAGTTGTACACTGGGAGAACTGGCTTTTTATTTTAAGGATGTAAAAAAGATTCATTGCGATATTGAAGTAATCAGATGCAAAGGATGGGAAAGAAACCAAATGCAATCAGATTGGGGTGTTCCATTTGTGCCTACATCGCCCGCCATTACTAGTTTTCAGAGCATGCTGATGTATCCGGGACTATGTTTGCTAGAAGCAACGAATATCTCTGAAGGACGAGGCACTGCTTATTCTTTCACGACTGCCGGAGCTCCCTGGATAGATGGTCATGCAGTGGCAAAAATGCTGAATGAAATGGGCTTTGATGATGTAAAAATTAAACCGGTAAATTTTACACCTACAGATGCGAATGCTAAATTTAAAGGGATTGCTTGTTCGGGAATTCAAATGGAAGTAATGGAACCTGCTTATTTTCAGCCGGTATTTTTTGGGTTGGTATTGATCAGGTTGTTGAAGCAGATGTATCCAACGCAATTTGAGTGGAAGCCTTATGTTACGATGGTGAACCCTAGTGGCAGGCAGCACTTGGATAAATTAATGGGCATCCCCGGATCTGAACAATTGTTCGAGTTGCCCTTTCCAAAGTTCATGGCAGAAGTAACTAAGATTACCCAATGTAGAGATTGGGTAGAAGAAATAGAGCCTTTTCTTTTATATGGATAATTTTTTTCAACACAGAGTAACAGAGATATACAGAGATTCACAGAGCTTTATAACTCTCTGTGAATCTCTGTTCCCTCAGTGGTCTCTGTGTTGAAAAAAAAAACTACATTTCACATTAAATATCATTTGCATGATCAAAAAGATACAATTACTGCTCACCCTAACTGCTTTTACCACAAATTCATTGCAGGCACAACAACCTACCATTCAAATCCTCGAATCGGGTAAAAAGATCAGTATTCGTGGGTTAAGTGTGGTGAATGACAATATCATCTGGGCCAGTGGCAGCAAGGGTTCTGTGGCAAGGTCGATAGATGGCGGCAAAACTTTTACCTGGATAACTGTACCGGGTTATGAAAAAAATGATTTCAGAGACATTGAGGCTTTTGATAAAAACACAGCAATTATAATGGGTATTACAGAACCCGCTGTTATATTAAAAACGGTGGATGGCGGAAAGAGTTGGAAAAAAGTGTTTGAGGATACTATAAAAGGTGCTTTTTTTGATGCAATGGATTTTTCTAATAAACAATATGGAATTCTAATTGGCGATCCTATCAACAATCAAATATATATTGCCCAGACACTTAACCATGGCGATAGTTGGAAAGCATTTGATGTAAACACACCTTTAAAGTTTTTAGCTTCCAAACCCGGAGAAGCTTTTTTCGCGTCCAGTGGAACGAACATTAAAATGATGGACTTCGGTTATAATCATTATGTCTATGCTTCAGGCGGAAAGTCGTCTCGTTTTTTCGGATTGATGTCTAATGATTCGTTACCAATGATGCAAGGAAAAGAATCTACAGGAGCAAACTCTATTGCAGTTTATAAAAATTGGAGAGGTGTCATTGTTGGCGGAGATTTTACAAAAGATACCATAAGTAGTGATAATTGTGTGCTTTTCCAAATGAATAGTTACCCGCCGTTTAAAGTTACGCTTAAGAAACCTAATACATTTCCTCATGGGTATAGATCCTGTGTAATTTATTTGAATAAAAAACAACTTCTCACTTGCGGCACATCCGGTATTGACATTTCAAAAGATGGCGGCAAAAACTGGGAATTGATCTCTAAAGAAAGTTTCCATGTTTGTCAGAAAGCCAAAAAAGGAAAAGCTGTTTTTTTGGCGGGGGGAAATGGAAGGATTGCGAAGTTGGTACTATAGTTTTTTGCCGCAGACCTGCCTGCCGGCAGGCAGGTTACACAGATTACGCAGATTATTTGATCGCTAAAATTGCAAGTATACCTATCTCTGCGTAAACTCTGTTTCTTTGCGCCTCTGCGGTAAAAAAAGCCTCACAATAGCTTAAAGTTTAAAATATGGAGTTCTTTAAACCGCAGAGAAAGGAGATGCTGAGCTTACGCAGAGGATTTTAATTGTTTTGATATAACTTAATACTATATTTATTAGGGTTAATTCCTGTTAAAAAAGCAGCATTTTGCCCAAAGATTGCCAGATTGCCATTTATGAAAGGTTTGCACGGAAATTGTATGTATTGACACGTAAATCAAGCAGTATGAAAAAATTTCAGGCAATTATCAAGTTCACTATGGACGAGGACTTTATGTCGCTGGTGCCTCCACACCGTACTTATATCAACTATTTGATCAATAAGGGCTTAATTGACAGCTATGCGGTAAGTATGGAGAGCCAAACCTGCTGGATCACCCTAAATACCGAGGATAAGGCTGAAGCCGACAATTATATAGCCAAATCGCCCTTATACAAATATTGGACCTACCATATTGAGGAATTGTTTGTGTATGACAGTCAGCATTACCGTTTACCGGCCTTGCAATTCAATTAATTTCTCTTTTTTCAAACTTTTTTTTGGAGGTTACCGCTCAGACCCTATTTTTGCACTCCCAATAAATAAGGGAGCATAGCTCAGCTGGTTTAGAGCATCTGCCTTACAAGCAGAGGGTCCGCGGTTCGAACCCGTGTGCTCCCACAGAATAACCCCCAAGATAAAACTTAGGGGTTATTTTTTTTATATGCTTTGTAGTTGAAAGTTTTAATTACAACCTTATGTCTACAGTATATATTATCCTGCTATTAATAGGCTCCTTAACTCTTACCAAAAATGTAAGAGTAGTGGTAGCTTCAATTAAAAAAGGAAACAAAGAAAAAATAAAAGTTGATATTTTCTTTTTACTGCTTTCTATTTCTGTTATTATTATACTGATTGTATTTGAACGATCAACCCGCTAATATTCTTAATAGAAGGATTTATTTACTTAAGATAAAATAACAAAGCCAACATGCTTACAGAAACACTCCTATCAATTTTTGAAAGAGACATCAAAAAACTGATTGTCGAAATTGAACTCTATAAAAATGAAGAGAATATTTGGCGAATAGAAAATAATATTTCAAACTCAGCGGGCAATCTAACATTGCATTTAATTGGAAACCTAAATACTTATATTGGAAAAGAAATTGGAAAAACAAGCTACATTAGAAATAGAGAACTAGAATTTTCAGATAAAAATGTTTCGAGAAATGATTTAATTGAGCAACTAAATAATACCCTAAAAGTTATTAAAAGCGCACTTCCCAGTTTATCAAATGAAGATTTAAAAACTGCGTATCCCATACTGGTGTTTTCAGAACCAACCACCACCGAATTTTTATTGGTTCATTTAACTACGCATTTAGCTTATCATCTTGGGCAAATCAATTATCATAGACGACTAATTGATAAATAAAAATTGCTAGTGCGCATCTACTTCCTGTTCATTAATTTGATATTAGGATTCTAGATTCTTTTTTTTCCTAATAATCCTCTTCACCAATTTCTCAATCTCCACCGCCCAGAACACTATGCTGGACACTGCCACACAAAACAAAAATTCTTCTAAGGTTAAAGTTTTTGTGTGAAAGATATTTTGTAAAAAAGGAATGTAGATCACTGCTAGCTGCAAGCCAAAAGTGAGCAGTACCGCACCTACCAGTTGTTTGTTACTAAAAATGCCTTGTTGAAACAAAGATTGTATCTCACTCCTGACTGCCAAAGCATGACCCATCTGACTGAAACACAAAACCGTAAAAACCATTGTTTGCCATCTGTCACTATCTTCTTTTGTGGCCCATGCCTGTGTAGCCAAACATACCAACCCCATGAGTAAGCCCACCCAAAGAATGTGAACGCCTACCCCATTAGAAAAAATACTTTCCGAGGTTTTTCTAGGTGGCCTTTGTAAAATATTTTTATCGGCAGGTTCAGCTGCAAAAGCCAATCCGGGTAAACCATCTGTTACCAAATTGATCCATAATATATGAATGGGTATCAGCGGAATTGGCAGGCCAAATAGGGGTGCCAGAAAAATGGTCCAAATTTCGCCGCCATTACTTGCCAGGGTGTACTTGATAAACTTTACGATATTATCATAAATTCTACGTCCCTCTCCCACTGCTTTGATGATTGTAGTAAAATTATCGTCCAATAAAATCATCTGTGCAGCTTCTTTGCTTACATCTGTTCCCGTAATGCCCATGGCAACACCAATATCAGCAGTGCGCAAAGCAGGCGCATCATTCACACCATCGCCTGTCATGGCAACAAAATGCTTTTTCTGTTGCAACATCTTCACGATCTGTAATTTCTGTTCCGGCGAAACACGGGCATATACTTTGATGGATTCTACTTCTTTCTCAAAATCAGTTTCAGATAATTTCGCCAGTTCCATTCCGGAAATGATCCGATCCCCTTCATTTTGTATGATACCCGTTTCCATTGCAACTGCTTTGGCTGTAATGGGATGATCGCCGGTGATCATCACCGGTACTATGCCTGCTGTATGGCAACTTTCAATTGCTTCTTTGGCTTCTTTTCTGGGCGGGTCCATCATGGCAACCATGCCAATAAAGGATAAATCTTTTTCTATGTTTTCCAGGGTGAATGTTTCAGGAATGGTGTTTAGTATATGTATGGCATAACCCAATACTCTTTTTCCTTCCTCTGCAAATGCCGTTTCTTTTGCTACAATGATTGAAGTATCTAGTTTAGAGCAGCATTGTAAAACAGATTCCAACGCACCTTTGGTGATCGTGAGGTACGAATCATCTATCTGGTAAATGGTGGTCATGCGCTTTCTATCTGCATCAAATGGCAATTCAGTGATACGCTTGTATGCCAACCATTCTTTTTTATACAAACCATTTGTTCTTGCATAAGTTACAATGGCAACTTCTGTTGGGTCACCGTTTAATTCTTTTGCTTCATTTATTGTTACATCATGGTTTAATTCCATGCACAGTAGCAATAATTCTTCTGCTTGAAAGTTGTTGAACTTTTGCAAGTTTTCAGGCTGCCAGGTATCGGTTACCGTCATTTTGTTTTCGGTGATGGTACCGGTTTTATCGGAACAGATATAGGTAATAGAACCCAATGTCTCCACTGATGGCAATTGCCTTATAAGTGCATTGATGCCCACCATTCTTTTGGCACCTATTGCCAGAGCGATAGTAATCACTGCCGGTAAGGCTTCCGGGATGGCAGCTACAGCCACTGAAATGGCCGTCATGAGCATTTTGAGCGGTTCTTCGCCCCTTAGTAAACCCGCTACATACAATACCACACAGATGCCTACCACTACGAAGGATAATTTTTTACTAAAATCTGCTAGCCTTTTTTGTAAAGGAGTTGTGCCAACCTCATCCGTTAATAAACGAGCTATGCGCCCGATTTCTGTATCCATGGCCGTTGCCACTACAATACCCGCACCCCTTCCATAAGATACGATCGTGCTTTTGTAAGCCATGTTTTTCCTGTCGCCGATTGGTACCTCTTCGGCAGTAATGGGTTCTGTTATTTTATCTGTTGACGTGGATTCACCTGTGAGTGATGACTCTTCAATTTTTAAAGAAAAAGCCTCAATAATTCGCAGATCTGCGGGAACTATATTACCAACTGACAGTAAAACAAGATCGCCCAAAACAAGATCTGACGCGGCTATTTGCTGGTTCTTGCCCTCCCTTTTTACATTAGCTGTCAGGGCTGTCATTTTTTGCAAGGCTTCCATTGCATTCTCTGCACGATAGGCCTGAACAAAACCAATGACGGCATTTAATAATACGATAATGAGTATCACTATTGCATCATTCATATCGCCAAAAGCAATGGAAATAATAGCCGATGCCAGCAAAATCAATATCATGATGTCTTTGAACTGGTAGAAAAAAAGCAGCCAAAGGGATTTTTTCTTTTTTTTCGTTAACTCATTTTTACCATACTTTTCTAATCTTGCTGCTGCTTCTGATGACGTTAATCCATCCTTGCCGGTTTTATGCAAGGCTTCTGTTTCATGGATGGATAATTGGTGATGATGCATGGGGATGGAAGGTTGGGAAATGAGTATTCAGCGTAAAGTTCGCCAATATTTAGTGCTTGACTATTATATAATTTTTTGTTTTTATTGTACATCTGCTTTTAATTGAATCGGTTATAATCATTACCTATTTCATCAAGTATTAAAAATTGCATCTTTATGAGAATGCAAATTTTTTTTCAACTCAGAGAGCACAGAGGAGACACCTCGCTCGCCAAAGCTTAGCGGGCGAGGAGTTACACAGAGAATCTCTGTGTAACTCCTAACAAGCCAAACATAAACGAACTAAGCACATCTCTGTTCCTCTGTGTTGAAAAAAAACACCCATCAAACGAAGAATAAAATTTTTAACACAGAGATACAAACACAAAGGAGTTTCACAGAGAAAAGCAGGCTTTTTTTAGGGTAAATGAGACCATTCCTTAACTTTGCCGTATGGCGTGGAATATTATAAATGAAGCAGTGAAGCCCTGGAAAGAGGAGGAATTGGATGTGATCACAGAAGATATATCCTCCCACCAACTCGTGGTATGGAATGATGAAGTGAACACTTTTGAATGGGTGATAGAAACACTGATCAAAGTTTGTAAACATAGTCCGGAGCAGGCAGAACAATGTGCCATGTTTATTCATACAAAGGGTAAATATGCCGTTAAAAATGGCGACTACGAAACATTGAAGCCCATGTGCGATGCGATCACCGACAGAGGCATTGGTGCCACTATCGAATGAGTGACTAAAAAAATTGTTCAAATCATAAACTCTCTGCGTTACCTCCCCGCCCTCTTTTCTCTGCGGTAAAAATTTCGCTCTAATAAAATTCACTCTAACACCATGCCCCTCTACGCACTCGATCAATCCATCTGGTTTCCGCCTGTTGAAGAAGCAATGGAAGATGGTTTATTAGCCATGGGTGGCGATGTATCTGTTGAACGTTTGATCTTAGCTTACCAACAAGGCATATTCCCATGGTACGACGGCGATACACCTCTCTGGTGGTGCCCCGATCCACGGTTTGTATTGTATCCATCTGAGTTGAAAGTGAGTAAGAGTATGCTAAGTATTATTCGAAAGGGGGTCTTTACTTTTAAAGTTAATCATGCTTTTCCTGCTGTTATACAACATTGCAAAAACCTCCAAAGAAAGGGCCAAGATGGCACATGGATCACTGATGCACTGGAAATTTCCTTGTTAGAATTACACCAATTGGGATACGCCCATAGTGCGGAAGCCTGGCTGGATGGCAAACTGGTGGGCGGACTTTACGGCATCAAAATGGGTAAATTATTTTTTGGCGAAAGCATGTTTAGCATCGAACCCAATGCCAGCAAATTTGCTTTTATTCAATTTGTACAAAAACTACAGAAAGAAGGTATTGATCTGATCGATTGTCAGGTACACACGGCTCATTTGGAAAGTTTGGGTGCCAGGATGATCTCGCGCAAATTATTCAAGGAAATTTTACAGGAAATGATTTAACCCTTGCTGTAACCGTACATTTTTTCTACATCCTTTACGATCTTCTCCATTTCTGAATCCTTGGATGATGGATCGTATGATTGCTTGAGGTTACTACCAAAAACAACAGCCACTGTTTGCCAGAATGCAGCACTGATAAAGCCTTTGTATTCATCAATGATCTCGTAACAGTTATTACCTGTTTCGCGGTTGATGAGCTTCATTAATACCTTTCCCTGGTAAATAGATAACTGGGTCAATTTATCAGTAAACTCTTTCTTCAATTCCTTTTCGCGGGTTCTGATGATGGCTTTGCGTTGTTTGCGATCGGTAACATTGGTAAGCTTTACATTGATCTCATTCATGATCCTCGATGCAGCTTTGGCATAGGGATAGGTAACATAAACAGCATTACGCAAACGTGTCCAGTCGGCCCAGTAATTGCGCCATTTTTTGGTCATTTTACCATACACATAAACGGGAGGTAGGTTGCTGGAAGGGATGGTATCACCTTCTGCGGTAACAAAAGCAAATACTTTCACCGTATCGTAGATACCATGGGTTTGTGCTTTTGATTGGGTGTTGATCAACAACAAAAACAAACCACCAAAAAACAGGATGCTATGTTTGATTGAAAATTTCACGTTGGTTAAATTTAGACAGTTCTTTTCTCTTTAATGCTGTCTGAGCTAAAAAAGTAACCAGAAAAAATGTTAAGAAACCCGTAAATCAGCCCTACCCCTTTTTATTCTTTGGATCATAGACATCACAAAACCTATTACCATCACTACCACGCCCAGCCATAATACATTGATCAAAGGAAATTCATACACTTTTAAAGTGATCAGGTCTGTAATGGTGGAACTCTCTTTCACACCCAGTTCCAGTCTACCCGTTTTTTGGTCGAGCACTTTATTAAAACTCAATACCAAACTCTGCGAAGGCACCGTATCGGTAAGGCTTCTGAGCTCCATTCCTTTCAGTGCGATGCCTGGGTTAACAGGATAACGGCGACCATCTTTTGAAATAACTGTCATTTCCAGAAATAAGGCCGTTTCTTCCGGAAGGTATTTGCTTTTCAGGTTTTCGGGGTTCACCAAAACCTTATTCAATACCATCAGTCCATTGCCATAAAAAAGGGTGTCACCCACTTTCACTTCGCGGTTACGGAAGCCTGCTGTGTCTTCTCTGTTATTTTCCTGGAAGGATGTGATGTATACAAAAATGTCTTTATGCCAATAATGTTTGGCAGCCGGATTGGCCGAAAAGCCCTCTCCGCCTTTGTTTTGCTTGATCACATCGGGATAGAGTTTGAAGGTTTCTCCCCCCTGTTTTGCTTTAAAATCTATTTCAAAATATCTTTTCCTGTCTAAAGGATTCAGTGTGTCTTTGGTATAGGTAACCATATACCTGCCCATATCTGTTGCAACAGCTTTGAATAAAGTGATATTTTCTGCCGGATTGCCTGCAGGATTGCCTTTTGAATTGGGATCACCTTGTAAGGGAGAGATGCCGGTTGTATTCCAACTGAGCACCGCTTTTTTGCTGGATGAAATCAGGATCCCCACCAATAACAAACCAAATCCGATATGCGCTACAGAAGCACCTGCCGCTTTTACCTTTCCCTTTAATCCCAACCAAATATAGGAGGCATTGGCAACCACAGAATAAACCGCAGCAAAGATGGCCAGGTGAATGGCAAAAAGAAAGCCGGGGCCTTTTGCATCATAATTGACATGTCCAAAAATACTAATGCTCACACTGATGATAACTGCAATAAAAGTGGGTATCCATATTTTCTTGCCGAAAAATTCTTTGGGGGTGTCTTTATATTTTAGGTACTGCGTTACGGCAGATAAGATTCCAATCACCACCACCACAAATATTTGAATCTGGTTATAAGAGAACTCTACATCTTCAGGTGGTGCTATCTTGGTGCCGAATAATTTATTGAATACGGGTGTAGATGTTTTGGCAATGATCACGATACCTGCCAGAAATAAAACCAGGGAACCGATAAAGAGCCAGAACTCGCGACTGTAGGTGTTTTCCTCTTTCGTGATAGTTGGCAGTGAACGAAACCTTTGAAAATAAAGGAACATAGCTGGCAGAAAAAATACCAATAGAAAAAGTAATAACTGCACATTCATACCCAAATCGGTAAAAGCATGTACGGATGTATCACCCAGGATCCCACTCCTTGTTAAAAAAGTAGAATAGAGGATCAGTGTAAAACTGATGATATAAAAAAAGTAAGTGGTTTTAAGTGAATAGCCTGAGTTTTTATATATCAGGTTGGTATGCAAACCCGCTACCAGTGTTAACCAGGGCACCAGCGATGCATTCTCTACAGGATCCCATGCCCAATAACCTCCAAAAGATAAACTCTCATAAGCCCAGGCAGCACCCATCATCACCCCTAAACCCAGAACGGCTGCAGAAAAAGATGCCCATGGTAAAGCTTGTTTGGTCCAGCTATGGTCTTTCTTCCATAAGCCCGCAATGGCAAATGCAAAGGGAACAATGGTAGAAGCGAAGCCAAGAAATAATACAGGAGGGTGTATCACCATCCAGTAATTCTGAAGTAAAGTATTTAAGCCTGTTCCGTCCTTTAAAAGTGTGAGGTAATCTGGCCGTAAACTGCCCGTGGTAAGGTCTTTGAATATTGGTGCCTGATCAAAGAACCCTTCATTTCTGGAAAGTACAAAGGGACTGCTGCCAATTTTTGTTCCAAAGAAATAAAGACCCACAACCATGGTAGCCAAACAGAACTGAGCAAAACTAAGCACCGACATCACCCCTGCTTCCCAATCCTTCGATTTCCAGATCAGTACCCATCCCAACACACAATGCCAGAAACTCCACAACATGAAACTGCCTTCCTGTCCTTCCCAGAAGCAGGCCAGCAGGTATTCCATCTGTAAACTTTTATCACTGTGTGTGAAGGCATACTTGTATTCAAAATAATGGTTCGAAATAATAAAATACAATGCGAAGAACATGGCCAATACACTGATACTTTCCAGTAAAAAAGCGATACGTGCCAATTTGATCCAGGATTGTTTTTCAGCTATTGGCTGAATAGAACCTGCTTTAACATAGGCGAGTGTAGCCACTAAGGAAGCGATCAATGAAAGGATCGCAAAGAAATGTCCAATCTGTCCGGGTAATAGGTGTTCACCAATATAATTCATGTAAACTTGGTTCGATGAGTTAATACGATAACATAGAGAAGCGGGCTTCTGTTTGCGTCAATCAGGAATTTTGAAAATTCTTTTTTGCCTTGGGATCATCCTTGTATTTAGAAGGACATTTCAACAATATATCCTTGCATTCAAAATGATCGCCCTGAACCCTGCCTTTTAAAACCAGTCTTTCGCTTTTTTCCATATCAGTGGGTTTATTATTGTGATACACCACTTTTATATTGTTGCCCAGCGAATCAATGGCTGTAAAACTTACATAGTTGGGATTTTTAACGGCATCATATTCCAGCGGATGCTGTTTATCCATTTTCACGATCAGATTCACGAATTTCCCTTCTTTTTCACGGGCTGAGGCGATGGTTTCGTAAGTGGTTAGATCACCGGTATAACTGATCAATACTACGATGGCTGCGGCAATACATACGAGAATGATAATATGTGACTTCTTCATCAGGCTTAATTTGAATGCAAAAGTAGCCCAAAAACAAGTGCTAAGCGGAAGTTTTAACTTGTTATTGCAGGATTTTACAGCATGCATGTTGAAACTCCCAACTTTCCGCTAATTTTGCGTCCGCTGCAATTTTCAAGCAATTTTTATGTCCGACTTATCGCTCTTCGATCACAATGCCGTAGGCAACCCCAACAACAATATTTTTGGCCTCCCTTTTACAGAAGAAGAAGCCAGTTTGGTGATACTTCCTGTGCCCTGGGAAGTTACCGTGAGTTATGGTGCAGGCACATCAAGGGCTGCTGAACACGTATTCAAATCCAGCAAGCAGGTAGACATATTGGATGTAGAAGGTGATCATGGTTGGCGTAAGGGATTTTTTATGAAGGAACTGGATAGGAAAATCCTCATGAAAAGCGATTATCTCCGAAAGGAAGCAGAACTCTATATAGATTATATTTCTAAAGGAGAAGATGTTGATAAGAATAAATTCATGTGCAAGAGCCTTAAGGAGATCAATGAAGGCAGTGTGATGTTGAATAACTGGGTTTATGATCAAACGAAAACATTGTTGGATAAGGGCAAAATGGTGGGACTGCTAGGTGGCGACCACAGCACACCCTATGGTTTTATGAAAGCACTGGCAGAAAAGCATGGCAATTTTGGCATACTGCAGGTAGATGCGCATTGTGATCTGAGAAAAGGATACGAACACTTTAATTTTTCGCATGCGTCAATCATGTACAATGCTCTTGCTGATATAAAAGAAATCACCAAATTGGTTCAAGTGGGTGTTAGGGATTTTTCTGATGAGGAATGGGATTATGTATGCAATAGTGATCACAGGGTAGTTACCTATTTCGATAAATCAATCAAAGAAAGAAGCTACGAAGGGCAGACCTGGAAACAGATCTCAACAGAAATCATTCAGCACCTACCAGAAAAAGTTTACCTCAGTTTTGATATTGATGGACTTGATAGGAAACTTTGTCCCAATACCGGCACACCCGTACCCGGCGGATTTGAAATAGAAGAGATCTGTTATTTATTTAAAATGATCAGTGAAAGCGGCAGAGAACTGATTGGATTTGATCTAGTAGAAATTGGGGTGGGACAAACAGATTGGGATGCCAATGTGGGTGCACGTGCACTGTGGCGTTTGTGTAATTTGATGGTTAAAAATCACGGCTGATTATTCTATGAAAACCTACGACTATATCATTGTTTTAAAAAGGCCAAACTATATTTGGGTTGATCTGGTAAGCAGGTTGATGCTGATGTTTTCTATTGCCGTTTTGGTTTATTCCCTATCGGCAGGTGGCGTAAAGAATTGGTATGGAATCGCCTTCCTGGCTTTGGTTCTGGGAGAAGCTGCCTGGTGGTTCATCAGCTACCGGAAAGCAAAGAATGGTGGTATTGCTTTTTATCGATTGGGTTTATTACTGGCTGCGATTGGATGGATCCTTTTAAAAGCTCCAGTATGGATTATTGCTCCTTATATCATTGCTGTTTTAATTGAAAAACAGGTAAAATTTCCGCAGGAAATGGCTTTTGATGATGATGGACTCGTGATCAATTCTTTTCCCAAACAAAGTTTTAGCTGGAAGGAACTGAACAATGCAGTACTGAAAGACGGAATTCTAACCATTGATTTTAAAAGTAACAAACTGATACAGAAACCCATTGAATCTTTGGCATCGGTAGCAATTGAGCAGGAATTTAACGAGTTTTGCAAAGAAAGATTAACAACTTAGTGCAGCACCAAAGTCACTGTCATTATTTTTTACAAATCACCCATGGTATTAACACAATCTCCCTTCCTGCTATATTCTGATGGCAATGGAAATATTTATGAAGACAATACCCTTTATTCAGTTGGACGTGCGGGCTGGGATGCTTTTCCTGTTCCCGTTGATGAATGGATAGAACTACCCGATGGAGGCAACCTCTATGAATTACCCGGCAGAAGAGGTATAGGCATTGATGTTCAAAGCGGCGAAATGCGTTTGTGCGAGAAAGGCTGGGCCGTTGCCGCCTTTATTCCGCCTGCGCATACCGGCTTATATATTGCAGCCTTTGAAACCTTACCCGAAGCACCTACCCTCCCCTTATTTTGTTATACAGCTGTTGGCTGGCAGGATAATAAAAATTATGTACCTGCAGTAAGAATTGAGAAAGATATCAGGCAGGAATGTGCGGGTTATGATGACGTACAAATAAAAACGGGCACCGATATTTTGTTGAAGAATTATCCTGAGAACAGACTGGTTAAACATTTGATGGAGAAATGTTGTATGACCTATCATTGTCCTGCTGCTAGAAATTTCTCTTTGGCAAGATGGGAATGTCCGGTACCCACTTCCCCTGCTTGTAATGCCAATTGTATTGGATGTATTTCCTTTCAACCGGAAGAAGAAACCATAGTATCCACGCAAGACCGATTAACATTTAAACCAACTGCAGAAGAGATCGTAGAATTTACGGTGCCGCATTTGATGAATGCCCCTTTTCCTATTGTAAGTTTTGGTCAAGGCTGTGAGGGCGAGCCCTTATTAATGTGGGAAACCATCCGCGAAGCGATACTGGAAATTCGTAAACATACCGACAAAGGCAATATCAATATCAACACCAACGGCTCTAACCCAATTGCCGTAAAAGCCTTGTGTGAAGCGGGTTTGAACAGTATCCGGGTAAGTACCAACTCGGCACGCAAACATATTTATGAGCCTTATTACCGGCCTAATAATTACCAGTTTGAAGATATTGTTGAGAGTTTGAAAGTGATGAATTCGTTTGGTGGCTGGACAAGCATCAACTATTTTGTTTTTCCCGGCATGACGGATAGTGTGGAAGAATATGAAGCATTGCGTAAGCTTATCAAAGAAACAAATCTGAAAATGATCCAATGGCGGAATTTTAATATTGATCCTGACTGGTATATGGGTAAGATAGGTGTTAATGAAACAGGTGAAATGATGGGCATCAAGCAAATGATGCAGCTTTTACAGGAAGAATTCCCTGCATTAAAATTTGGCTATTTCAACCCTTCCATGGAAAGAATCAAAGGTGATTTTGAACATGATTTCGCTGGCGGTAAATAAGGCCTTACCAATTTTGTAATATTTTCCAGTTGACTTTTACTGCTTCCTGACCATTGCAATTATGAGTGCACACCCTACCCAAAAAGAAATATATGCAGGAATAGCTTATGCTGTGTTTGCCACCATTTTGTGGTCGGGAAATTTTATTATTTCCCGTGGAGTTCATAACGAAATTGGTCCTTTTAGTCTTGCTTTTTACCGTTGGTTCACAGCAACCCTTCTCATAGCTCCCTTTGCCTGGCAGAAATGCAAAAATGAAATAAAACTAGCGAAAGAAAACTTCGCATATCTATGCTGGGTGGCACTTTCAGGCATTGCCCTGTTCAACACATTTGTTTATATAGCGGGGCATTATACCACTGCTATTAACATGGCATTAATAGGCACTACATCCTCTCCTATTTTTGCCACCATACTTGCCGTAATTTTTTTAAAAGAAAAACTACAGGGTTTACGAATTTTCGGGCTACTGGTATGTATTGCAGGTATTCTGGTGCTTTTATCAAAGGGAAGTTTGCAAACATTGGCATCCTTTCACTTTTCAACAGGTGATCTTTGGGTGTTAGCAGGTGCACTGGCATTTGCCTGTTATAATATTCTGGTAAGAAAAAAACCGATGGGGATCTCCGCTTTAAATTTTCTCTTTCTTGCTTTTGTTTTAGGCACTTCTATGTTATTCCCTTTTTATTTGTACGAATTGATCAATGGAAAATCAGTAGCATGGAATTTTACATTGATCGGATCCATCCTTTATTTGGGAGCAGGAACTTCTGTAGTTGCCTTTCTTTGCTGGAATAAATCACTGCAATACTTGGGTGCCTCCCGTACTGTTTTGTTTGGCAACCTGATCCCTATCTTTAGCACACTGGAAGCTGTTTGGTTACTGGGTGAAAAAATGAATAGTATTCATTTGATCAGTGGGGTTATGGTGATCACCGGATTAATCATTGCCAATAGCAACTTACAAAAAAAGATAGCACATCCCTAAGCATTATTAATCGATGGATACTTTAACGCTTATTTTATTATGTCTTTTCGCATTCATGGCTGGTTTGGTAGATGCTATTGCGGGTGGCGGCGGACTGATACAAACACCGGCAGCATTGATTTTGGTGCCCCAATTACCCGTGTCAACCGTAATAGGAACCTTGAAAATTCCGGCTTTTACGGGTACAGCATTTGCTTCTGTACAATACCTGAAAAAAGTAAGGGTTCAATGGAAGATGATCCTGGTGATGTGTACGATCGCTTTTATTTCGGCATTTGCAGGCTCTGAGGTACTTACGCTGGTGAGTAACCGATACATGAAACCCGTAATCTTTTTTGTTTTGATAGGCGTTGCTATTTACACCTATAGCAAAAAGAATTTTGGTCAGCAATCACATAAAAAAATATCCCCTACAAAAGAATGGATCTATGGCATCATCATTAGTGTGGTGATTGGTTTTTATGACGGCTTTATTGGTCCGGGTGCGGGGAGTTTTCTGGTGCTATCATTTATTACCATACTGGGACTGGACTTTTTACATGCCAGCACCCATGCAAAGCTCATCAATCTCAGTACCAATATGGGTTCTATCGTTTTGTTTTTATTAAAAGGAAGTATCCTTTGGGGTATCGCCATACCTATGGCCGTATGCAATGGTATTGGCGGCATTATTGGTTCCAAACTAGCCATCAAACATGGCAATCGCTTCATCCGAATCTTTTTCTTACTCATCATCACAGCTACCTTAATCAGGTTTGGATATGATGTATTTGTAAAATAACCTTTGTGACTGGTAGAAATCTCAATTAGCATTTCTACATTACCATAACTCCTCAGACGCATGACCCATTTTGCTCAGGCCGCATGTCCTCGTCTTTTCGCCGACGCTGCTTTGGCTTCTGTAAAAATGTGCTGCGCATCATTTTTACATCCTACGCTTCCCTGGGCACCGCACCCAATCAGCCTAGGCGGACTGCAAAGACTAGTGATAGTTTCGAAGATATATGCTATTAGTACTAAATGATCTGATTTCCTGATTTTTAAAACTTAGCTATGCTCTTTAGAGCATGGATTAAATTGTAAAATAAATCCATATAGGGACTTTAGTCCCGCGTATGGGTTTTCTCAATTGAAAACAGTTCTGTTCATTTTTATTCTTGTCATTTGTTGTAAAATTTTTAGCGCTCAATTAACTGAATTGTAACAGATCAATATACAGAAAAGCCTTTTTAACCTTTATTTATACCCTAAAGTGGATTACCCACCACCATTGAGTGTAATTTTCAACATTCAATCATTCCATCCCGTATACCAGTACATTTGATATGCATAACCTATTGTCCATGTCAGCAGCATTTGAGAGAGAAAAAAATATCAAGGCCGCCATCTATACATCCTTGCTATGTGCCTTGTTATTGGTGCTATTCTTTTTTTTACAGTGGACACTTCCCCAAATTCCACCACCAGATTTTGGAGAAGGTATTGAAGTTAATTTGGGTAATAGTGAAACAGGCATTGGTGATGTAGCCCCATTGATTCCGGGAGATCCTTCCGTAACAGAAGATAACAAAACAAGTGTTCCTCCTACTGCACAACAACCAACTGAACAACCAAAGATCAATGCAGATGAGTATGCAGACGGTGAAGCACCCGCAGTGAATCCTGCCAAAGCAAAACCTGTTGTAAAAGCAATTGTTAAGCCACCTGTTCCCGTTAAAAAAGCTACCGAAACAACAATTACTAATCCAATACCTGCCCCACCAAAACCCAAAGCAGTATTTAAAGGAGGCACCAGTACCACCACCAGTGGCAACAGGGCAGATAGTTACAATGGCATAAAAAACCAAGGTATAGCAGGTGGTAAAGGTGACCAGGGTAATCCAAACGGGAACCCTAATTCAGATAGTTATAAAGGCAATGCAGCCAGTGGCAATGGTGGCAGCGGAGGCAATAGTGGTGTTTCTATCAGGAGTGGTTTGGATGGCAGAAGAATTACCCAATTACCTTCTTTCGAAGACGACTTTAATGAGAATGCCAAAGTAGCCGTAGACATCACCGTAGATAAAACAGGCAATGTGATCATGGCCATCGTTAACCAAAGGGGAACTACCACCACCAACCAGGGTATCAGGAATATTGCCTTGAAAAAAGCCAGAGGTCTCAAACTCAACAGTAGCAATACCGACCAGCAAACCGGCACCTTGGTTTTCAATTTCAAGCTCAGGGGTTAAATAATGTTGCATCTTTGCAATGGCTATGAATTACCAGGAAACCTTAGATTATCTCTACCATAAACTGCCCATGTTCAGTCGCATTGGTGCAGCCGCTTTTAAAAAAGACCTCACCAATACGCTGGCCATTTGTAAAGCCATTGGCGATCCACAGCACAAACTAAAAACCATACATGTTGCAGGCACCAATGGAAAGGGTTCTACCAGTCATATGCTGGCCGCCATTCTGCAAACTGCCGGCTATAAAACAGGTTTGTATACTTCTCCGCACTTGAAAGATTTTAGGGAAAGAATAAAGGTGAATGGGCAAATGTGTGAGGAGGCTTTTGTAATTGATTTTGCAGAACGGATTCAACCATTGATAGACAAGTATGAACCTTCTTTTTTTGAGATCACCGTTGCGATGGCATTTGATTATTTTGTAAAAGAGCAAGTGGATATAGCCGTGATAGAAGTAGGTTTGGGCGGCAGGCTCGATAGTACCAATATCATTCAGCCGGAAATTTCAGTGATCACTAATATCGGTTGGGACCATATGAATATGCTGGGCGATAGTTTGGAAAAAATTGCTTTTGAAAAAGCAGGCATCATCAAAAGCGGCATACCCGTAGTGATTGGTGAAACCTTACCCGAAACAAAACCTGTATTTGTAAAAGCAGCCATCAACTCTCCCATTCATTTTGTTTCTGAAAAAAAATATGTAACAGAATGGTTGATGGAAGGTCCTTTTTTACAGGTTGAAGTAGTAGATAGCCATACAGATGCACATAACAAATACCTCCTAGACTTACCTGGCATTTATCAAACCAAAAATTTGCTTACTGTGCTGGAAACCGCAGAGCAGCTGGTTTTGAAAGGATGGGATATTCAGCCAATGCATGTACACAAAGCATTAAAAGAAGTTAAAAAACTAACAGGATTGCATGGCAGGTGGGAGCAAATACATGCCCATCCGAATATAATATTGGATGTTGGTCATAACCAGGATGGCATGGCACAAATAAAGGAGCAATTAGCGTTTTCTACCTACCATCAATTACATATCATCATAGGCATGGTAAAAGATAAAGACATAGATCCTGTGCTGGCATTGTTGCCAACCCATGCCCAATATTATTTTACGCAGGCCCAAATTCCGCGTGCACTGGATGCAGAAACGCTGCAATTAAAAGGATCATTGATAGGCTTGAAAGGGAAAACATATGCCCATGTGAATCATGCATTGACAGAGGCTTTGGCGCACGCAGATAAAAATGACCTGATCCTGGTTTGTGGAAGTGTTTTTTTAGTAGGTGAAGTGGTATTACCTATAATACATCAGGGTTGATAATGCAGCCAGCCCAACTTTACAAAAGCAGCATATAAAGGACCAACCTGCACGCCATGCTGTAATTTATTTTCGCTTAACATTTTCCATATCTCTTCTTTTGAAAAGGCCACCACATCTATGTCTTCATAAAAATCGTTGTTGGTAACCTGTGTAGGAACAGCATTCCTCGCTAAGAAAAAATAGGCCGTATTGTTATTGATGGCAGGATTGGGAGATAGCTGCATTAATAGTTCCATATCATCAGAAGTATAGCCTGTTTCCTCTTCCATTTCTCTTTTAGCTGCTTCAATCGGCAATTCACCTTTTTCTTTTACACCGCCCGGCAACTCATAAGTGTCCGCTCCTAAAGGATAACGATATTGCCTTACCAGAATGATTTTCTCCTCTTTGGTAACAACAATTGTATTGCACCAATCGGGCAATTCAACTATATAATAGGGTTCAATGATTCGGCCATCCGGAAACTTGCAACTGTCTGCACGCAATTGCAACCACTTGTCTTTGTAAACGTATTTACTGGAAAGCATTTCCCATTGCAAATTTCTCATCTGTCTGTTTATTTAGCGTTGCTCAGCTTGGAACATGGAACTGTGTATATTGAAACTTATTACCATCCCATTTTTTCGCGCAACACTTTGATATGGGCTGTATGGTGTTTACCATGCCATGCATAGAGTCCCAATAAAAACCAAAGGGTCATTTCTCTTTTTGACTCTGGATGAAATACTGTTCTGTTCCAGTCAGCATCCGAAATCCCTTTGATCGTTGCAAACCATCTTTGGTGCAATGCATGTAAAAGTGTAACAGATACATTAATGGGAACGGCTTCATTATCGGGGGTTTTGGCCCATTCTTTTTCGAGGTAAGGTTTAATGGTAGGGTTGTCTTCTGTTAAGCCCAATTTAAAGCGGATATAAGCATTCATATGGCTGTCGGCCACATGGTGTACCAATTGCCTAACTGTCCATCCACCATCTCTGTAAGGTGTATGCAATTGAGCAGCATCAAGGTTTAGCAGGGAATTTTCAAGTTCCTGTGGCAGAAACTCAATATCCAATAACCACTTATCTTTTTGGTTTTTTGAAAATGGTTGTGGTTCATACTTTCCTATGGGATAACTTGGATCTATTTTCATAAAATATGGATTATTTGTAAAATTAAACGGATTCTTCTCGCAGGAGGTGCCCTGTTAAATTGATAAAAACATCTTCCAGGTTGGCCTGTTTTACTTCCTTGGGTTTTTCAAAACCGGAAGCTACCAATTCATCAATTAGCTTGTCGGGCGAATTAAGGGCAATGATTTTCCCGCTATCAATAATAGCTACCCTATCGCACAATACTTCAGCTTCATCCATATAATGCGTAGTGATAATAACGGTTGTTCCCTGATCTCGAATAGAACGAATCAATTCCCATAAATTTCTTCTAGCCTGTGGATCTAAGCCGGTTGTAGGTTCATCCAGAAAAATGATCTTGGGTTTATTGATCAGTGTTGTGGCTATGGAGAACCTTTGCTTTTGTCCACCGCTCATTTCCTTATATTTTGCTTTTGCTTTATCGCGCAGGTTCACTTTCTGCAGCAATTCCATCGGATCCACCTCCTGGTTATATAATCCGGCAAACAAATCTATGAGCTCAACCAGGTTTAAACTTGGATAAAACCCTGAGGTCTGCAATTGAACGCCGATGATTTTTTTGATGTCATTGGGTGATTTGTCCAGATCAAATCCATCCACCATCACTACCCCACTCGATTTGGTTCTGAGCGTTTCAATAATCTCCAGCGTAGTAGATTTACCGGCTCCATTGGGTCCGAGCAAACCAAATATTTCACCTTCATATACATCAAAGCTGATCCCTTTTACAGCTTCAAAATCGCCATAAGATTTATAGAGTTCTTTTACACTGATGATTATCCTGTTCATATTAAAAATTAAAAACCAAACCGGCTCGTTTATCTGTAACACCAATACCCAATGAGGTTTTATTATATTTTTGATTAAATAAAGTTACTGCAGTAAGTAAGTTCCTCTGTCCCATTACGGTAAGATACCCCCCTGTTATCGTAACAGCAAAACCACCACCAAGCATTGCCCAGCCCATACCCTTATTACTGTTCGAATTGGTTAGCATCCCAAGACCCAGAAAAGTAGTAATGGTTCCTGTTACGGCCAAAAACTGACCAGCTACTTTATTTGCCTGGTGTTTTTCTAATAACCTGATTAATTCCGGATTGCGCGTTCTGTAAAATAAACCCTCAAATTCTCTTCTGCCACGATACAATGTATCTCTATACAAAATCATATTGGGTTTGGGATTGATAATATAACTCATTCCTCCATGTTCCATTTTTTGTTGAGCAGAAACCGAAGAACAAACCCAAAGGCAAGCTACTATTCCAATTAATAATACTTTCATACTTTCTTTAATCTTTGATGCAAAATGATTCATATTCTTCCATCATATGTTTACTGCCAATAAATAAGGATGTTCTTTGGTGTAGTTCTGTTGGCTGAATATCCAATATCCTTTGTTTGCCATTGGTTGCCAAACCGCCTGCTACTTCCACAATAAATGCAAAGGGATTGGCTTCATATAATAAGCGCAATTTACCTTTTGGTTTATCATGTGTGGATGGATACATAAAGATACCGCCCTTAATGAGGTTACGGTGAACATCTGCCACCATGCTGCCAATATATCTTTGGGTATATGGACCGCCGTCTTGTTTTGTTTTACGCTGACAGGCATCAATGTATTTTCTAACAGATTCGTCGTACTGGAAAAAATTTCCATGATTGACAGAATAAAATTTTCCTGAAGGCGGACATTGAATATTGGGGTGACTTAATGAAAATTCACCGATGGAAGGATCCAGGGTGAAACCGTTTACACCTCTTCTGGTAGCATATACCAGCATCGTGCTGGAACCGTAAACCACATAACCAGCGGCAACCTGCTTAATGCCTTGTTGTAAAAAGTCTGCTTCTGTACAGGGTTTGCCCAGTTCACTCACGCGTCTGTAAACACTGAAAATGGTGCCGATGGAAACATTTACATCAATATTACCACTACCATCTAGTGGGTCGAACAAAACCACGTATTTACTTTGGTTACTTACCTCATCATCAAATACCACAAAATCGTCCATTTCTTCACTGCCAATACCTGCACAGCTGATACCGTGTTTGAGTACACCCATGAATTGATTATTGGCAAAGATGTCTAGTTTTTTCACATCTTCTCCCTGCACATTCACAGATCCTGCATCACCAAGGATATCAACCAGTCCTGCTTTGTTCACTTCTACATTCACTCTTTTGGCCGCCAATGCCAGATCTCGCAGTAGCCTGCTTAATTCGCCAGTAGCTGTAGGAAACTGCCTTAATTGTGTTAGTGTAAACTCATCCAATGTGAGGATATTCCTGTTGATATTCATGCTTCAGAACATTTGGATAAAGTTAGTAACTGAGCTCTTATCCGGAAGATAAATTTTGGAATAATCACATGTATAAAATACACGTCCGCTAAGTTTTATTGACGAAGGAATATCTGGGTAAAGAAGCGGATTCCTTTTGCATCTTTTGCAACGCCAATCCCTGTTAACTGATAATTGCCCACAATATTTTTTCGGTGTCCGGCGCTTTTGATCCAGCCTTTCACCACAGCATCTGCATTGATCTTCCCATAAGCCACATTTTCGGCGGCAGCAGCAACACTGCCTAAATTTTGCCTGATGTCTGTTATTCTGTTATCAAAACCTTCATGTCCAAACCCTGTATTTCTTGCAGCCATATTTCTGCTATGCTGCATAGCTTTTTGAGAAGCTATCCTTACCAATCGCAATGGGGATAAGCCTTTTGACCTTCGGTATTGGTTGATATTTTGTAAAATATCATTTTCCCAATCTTCCCTTGCATTTGTTTCTTCATATATATTGGGTTCAAGAGCAGGTTGCATCTTTGGACTGCAAGCATAGGCAATATTGATATAAGTGCATACCACCATCACTTTCAAAAACAAGCTTTTTTTCATGCGCATTATTTATAGCTGGTGAGTCAACAACTATACCAAGAAAGCCCGAAATGTTTAAATGAAGCAATCTTATAAGGTTAAACCATTAGAATGTATGTGTTTATGCCATTCATTCATATGCTGAGGCTGCTGAGTATTCATTATTTTTGCAACATTCTGGCCAGTTCATTCCATAAATAACTGTTTTTGGGAGTATAAGTCCCAATTTGCCAGAAGCCATTAACAATCGAAAAAAAAGGAAAAGGAAACCCTAGTATATAAAATGAAAGTATTCAAATTTGGAGGCGCCAGTGTTAACAATGTAGAAAGAATTCAAAACCTCGCATCTATTGTAAAGATGCACCAGGAAAGCCCTTTGGTGATCATCATTTCTGCCATGGGCAAAACCACCAATGCATTGGAAAAAGTAGCAGATTCCTTTTTTGAAGGAAACACAGAAGAAGCCCTGCATTTGTTCCATGCCGTGAAACAAAACCATATCACCACTTCTAAATATTTACTGGTTACCCGGTTTAATGATTGCCTTAGTCAGCTTACAGATTTCTTTACCGAGATCGAATGGTTATTGCATGATAAACCAGTGCGGGAATATGATTATTACTATGATCAAATCGTATGTATAGGCGAATTATTGAGCACCTGTATCATCAGTCATTATTTAAATGAGTCGGGTATCAGTAATCAATGGCTTGATGTAAGAGACCTGATCCGTACTGATAATAATTTCAGGGATGCGGGTATTGATTGGGAAATAACCAGCGAAAGAATTCAGACCGTCATTTCTGCAAACAGTACGCCCACTATTTTTCTCACACAAGGATTTATAGGTTGTACAGATGACAATGAGAGCACCACTTTGGGAAGAGAAGGAAGTGATTATTCTGCAGCCATCTTTGCCAATATTCTTAATGCTGAAGATCTAACTATCTGGAAAGATGTGGAAGGCGTAATGAGCGCAGACCCCAAACTATTTCCTGATGCAAGCTTGATTGGCGAACTTAGTTTTACGGAAGTGATAGAAATGGCATTTTATGGTGCACAGGTTATCCATCCTAAAACCATCAAGCCACTGCAAAACAAACAGATCCCATTATGGGTGAAGTGTTTTCTCAATCCCAGTTTGCCCGGCACTTTGATACATCAGCAAAATGGCAAAAACCTTCCGCCGATTATTGTTGTAAAAAAGAACCAGGTAATCCTGCATCTTAATAGTCTCGATTTTTCATTTGTAGGCGAAGAGCCCATGAGCAAGCTTTATCGCATTTTTGCTAAATTAAAAATCAGTCCTAATCTTATCCAAACTGGTGCCATTAATGTACAGGTATGTATGGATTACAAACCTGAGAAACTGGAAATGCTGGCAACAGAAACAGCAGATGCATTTGATATGCAAGTTGAAAAGGACCTCAGTTTGCTAACGATCAGACATTATAAGGCAGACATTGTTGAAAAGCTAACAGCAGGCAAAAACATACTGCTCACACAGCGTACAAAAGAAACCATTCAATTGCTTTACGCAGAAAATCTATAATAAAGGAAGGTATTCGCCTTTATTGTTGATGGAGATGACAGGTAGTTTTTTATTCTGTTCAAAATAGTCATACACTTCTTTTAATCTACCTGTGAAACGATGGTATTCCGGATCATCCTTGGTAGATTTATGCAGAAACTCCTTACTTTTTTGTACATCAAACCTGATAGGAAAAATATGCACAGGAATAAAATCTTCACCCTGCTCGTAAGCATAAGCAGCCATCAAATAAAGTTCTTCGATCTGTGTATTAATAGGGATACATCCTACGGTAACACAACTGCCGTGAATGAAAATATCATTACCGGGTTTTATAGAATCACTCAATAACCTGTCTGATTCATTGGGATAATTTAAACCCAGCGACATATTATAGGTACTTCTTGGGTTGAACTGATTGATATAATAAAAGCCTTCAGGAACCTGGTAATCCCCTTCTATCCTTTTGGGACCTAATGCCCCGGATAATGCACAAACCTTATAAGTTTTGAATAGTTTGTAAGGTTCATTGCTTTTGTTACGAACCCATACTTCCAGTTGGCTATCATATTTAAAACTTCTTACATAGATCTGCTTAACAGGCCATTCCATTTGCATGGCAGCCAATTGTTTTTTGAGCGTATCTGCTTTTTGCATCAATACAGCAGCCTGTTTGGCGTTTTGCTTAGCAACATTCTTAATAGACAATTGCGCACCCAGTTTTGCATGGCCTAACAGTATAAAACATAACAGAAACAGGTACTTCATGTGTTAAAAATAAGGGATACAGAATCCTTGAAAAAATGGATTTACAGTTCATTAACGAAAATGAAGTGCAGAAAATTGTTATTTCTTGAATTGATGCCTGGTTTTAAACACCCCTATCTTACAAATTCCCCCTTAGCTCCTGCTCTCTTTCAATGGCTTCAAACAAGGCTTTAAAATTGCCTTTGCCAAAACTTTTGGCTCCTTTACGCTGTATGATCTCGAAGAAAAGGGTGGGTCTGTCTTCTACGGGTTTTGTGAAAATTTGCAACAAATATCCTTCCTCATCCCTATCTACCAGTATTCCTAGTTTTTTAAGGGGTGTGATGTCTTCATCAATTTGTCCAACCCTTTCGATCAGTTCATCGTAATAAGATGTAGGCACCTGTAAAAATTCAATACCGCGGCTTTGCAGATCTGTAACTGTTTTCACAATATCATTTGTTGCCAATGCCACATGCTGACACCCTTCTCCGTCATAATAATCGAGGTATTCTTCTACCTGCGATTTCTTTTTGCCTTCTGCAGGTTCATTGATCGGAAATTTAACATAGCCATTGCCATTACTCATCACTTTGCTCATCAAAGCAGAATATTCTGTAGAGATATCAGCATCGTCAAACGTGAGGATATTTCTGAATCCCATTACCTCTTCATAAAATTTCACCCAGGGGTTCATCTGGTTCCAACCAACATTACCCACACAATGGTCTACATACAAAAGTCCGGTATCAGCTGGATTGTAAAACGATTCCCATTTACGAAAACCCGGAAGAAATACACCATCATAATTTTTTCGCTCTATAAATAAGTGAACTGTTTCGCCATATGTATGTATGCCACTGATTACTACATCACCATTTGCATCGGTTAAAACCTGGGGTTCCAAATAGGACTTCCCCCCTCTTTTGGTAGTTTCCAACCAGGCTTCTTTGGCATTATCCACCATTAATGCCAGAAACTTAACGCCATCCCCATGTTTGTATATATGATCTGCAATGGCATTTTGACTTCTTAAAGGTGTTGTAAACACAAAAGTGAGTTTGTTTTGTCTTACCGCATAGCTCACTTTGTCTTTAGAACCAGTTTCCGGACCGGAATAAGCAAGACTCTGAAATCCAAAAGCCGTTTTATAAAAATGTGCTGCCTGCTTGGCATTTCCTACATAAAATTCAACATAATCAGTACCTAATAAAGGAAGAAAATCTGTTTGTTGTGCAATAGCAGAAGCTGTATTTGAAATTGATCCCATAAAATTATTTGCGTGATGAAAAAAACAAGTACCGTAAAAACACTAGCTTTTCCATGCATCCATGGCTAGGGTGGCCATGAGTAAACAATAACAAAAACGTTTATCGCCAAATAGTTTATGCGGATAATCGGGTAGCATGGGGCAAAAATAGAGGAAAGTTTGGAGTTTGGAGTTTTGGGTTTAGAGTTGGGGGGTTAGTTTTATATTTAATATCAACTCTAGACTTTAGACTCAAAACTCAAAACTTCAAACCCTTATCTTCGTAATTAAAAATCAGGTTAATGAAAGTGGGCATCCTTGGTGGCGGGCAATTGGGTAGAATGTTATTGCAGGCTGCTGCTAACTATACAGTTGATACTTATGTGTTGGAAAATGATGCAAATTGTCCGGCAGCGCAACTTTGCCATCATTTTACCAAAGGGGATATCACTGATTTTGATACAGTTTATGCTTTTGGGAAAGGTCTGGATGCACTTACCATAGAGATCGAATCAGTTAATGTGGCTGCGCTGGAAAAATTAGAGGCAGAAGGTGTGCGTATCTTTCCAAAACCTGCTGCCATTAATACCATCAAAAATAAAATAATTCAAAAGCAGTTCTACCAAACACACCAAATACCCAGTTCTCCTTTTATTATCACTGCTGATAAAAAAGCCGTAAAAGAAAATCTGACTTTTTTACCCGCTGTTCAAAAGATCAGTATGGGTGGCTATGATGGAAAAGGGGTGCAGGTTTTAAACAATGAATTAGACTTAGAAAAAGCTTTTGATGCGCCTTCTGTATTGGAGAAAAAAGTTACTATCAAAAAAGAAATAGCCATCATCGTTGCCATGAATCTTGCCGGCGAAACCATCATTTATCCGCCTGCTGAAATGATCTTCGATCCTGTATGGAACCTGCTGGATTACCAGTTAAGTCCTGCCATCATACCCGACAAAATAATCTGGAAAGCAGAAGCCATTGCAGCCAGGGTTGTAAGAGAATTGGGCAGTCCCGGACTATTTGCGATTGAATTATTTATTGATGATAAGGATGAAGTACTCGTAAATGAAACAGCGCCCAGGGTGCATAATAGCGGACACCATACCATTGAAGCGAACTATTCCAGTCAATACGATATGTTATGGCGTATCATGCTAGATTATCCTTTAGGAAATCCTGAAGCCATTTTACCTTCTGCTATTGTAAACATATTGGGTGCTGATGGTTTTGATGGCAGTGCAAAATATGATGGACTGGATGAAGTAATGAAAATGGACAATGTTTTTGTACACCTTTATGGCAAAACAAAAACCAAGCCGGGCAGAAAAATGGGACATGTGACCATTCTACACAAAGACTATTCCGACCTAACCTACAAAGCCAATAAAATCAAGCATTTACTGAAAGTTAGGTCTTAGGTGATTGTATGATCTTCACAACGTTTAGGGGTTTGAGAAACCCAATTCCTATCAGACTTTTAATCTGCAATGCTGGTGACTGATTAAGTGGCCCAAATAATTTAATGTCATCATCATAAATAAAATCCAGTCCATAGGTTGCCGAAAAATTCCTGTTGATCTTAAAGGATACCAGATTGGTCATAAACAGATCCACGTTATGGGGCTTGTTTTGATAATTGGAGAAAAGGTCTAGCCTTCCTTTGTAATTGATATTTTTTGCAATGGTGTTATTGAAATTGATTGTGGCAAAAGTTCCTATTTCATTATATATGTTCGAACCTTTCGGCACACCATACACTCCTTTATTGGACAAAGTAGCATTGGTAACAATGGTAGACCTTGATGTTAAAGGGGATAGAAACACAGAAAAATTAGAGGATGGTTTATAATCAAAACCCGCCGAAATGATCAGGTATGCAGGAGAAAGAAAAGTAGAAGAGAAATCCCCCACATTATTACTGTAAGTATAACCATCAAAAAACTGGGATCGAAAATTAAACAGCCCTGTCAGGAACCACTTGCCTAAAGTATCCATTTTGTAACCGTATTTACTGAGGTAATCGAAACGGTCGTCGTTTTTTCGGGTACCGATACTGGTAGACTGCATAAAACCCAGGTTCACGTCCACATTATTATCCCAGTTATGTCTTCCTTTTTTAAAAAAGAAATAATAATTAAAATAGGCATTTACAGAAAGCGTAAAATTATCGCCTCCAGCTGCCCAATTGCTCAAAGAACCCTGGGCCAAATTGAAGTTAATCAATCCCCCTCTTTTCCAATTCCAGGTTGAAGTATCCTGTTCTTTTTTGATATTTCTGGATGTTTCGTTTCTGAAAGTTCCTATGACCAAATTTTGGGAGAAACTTGCACCAGCAATCAAAAATGTAAGAATGACAAGTATGCTTAAGCGCATTAAAATCAATTTTTTGCATGTAAAACTAAGGTATCTCTGTAAATTAACAGAAACAACCGCTGCCAATCTGGCACAAAACACCTAGATTTTAGTACTTTCGCAAGCTAAACAGCAGCGAGTATGGAAATATTGGAATTAGCAGGCAAAGTGCATGATGAGAGCCGACAAGGTGAAGCCTACCGTCCTGCTAATATTGATCTGAACTTAGTTTCCAAGCGATTCTATATAGAAAGTTATGGTTGTGCCATGAACTTTGCCGATAGTGAGGTAGTGGCTTCCATCCTGAACCAGGAGGGTTATGGTGCTACCCGCAATGAGGAAGAAGCGGATCTGATTTTACTGAATACCTGCTCTATTAGAGAAAAAGCTGAATTAACTGTTAGAAAAAGATTAACAGAATTCCGTTCCCTAAAAAAGAAAAAACCGGGTTTATTGATAGGTATGTTGGGCTGTATGGCAGAAAGGCTGAAGTCGAAACTATTGGAAGAAGAAAGACTGGTTGATCTGGTGGTAGGGCCCGACGCCTACCGTAGTTTGCCTTCCCTTATTTTGGAAGCCGAGACCGGCCAGAAAGCAGTCAATGTTTTATTGAGCAGAGATGAAACCTATGGCGATATTGCCCCTATTAGATTAGATAGTAATGGGGTATGTGCTTTTGTTTCTATCATGCGGGGTTGTAATAATATGTGTAGTTTTTGTGTGGTGCCTTTTACAAGGGGAAGAGAAAGAAGCAGGGATGCCCATTCTATTTTGCAGGAAGTTGTTAGCTTATTTGAAACCGGTTATAGAGAAGTAACATTATTAGGTCAAAACGTTGATAGTTATTACTGGATTGATGAACAAAAAGAAGAAACGGTAACCTTTGCCATGTTATTAGAAAAAGTGGCTTTGGTATCTCCCCTATTGCGCGTAAGATTCAGTACCTCACATCCGAAAGATATTACCGATGAGGTTTTATTTACCATTGCCAAATATGATAATATCTGTAATTATATCCATCTGCCAGTGCAAAGTGGCAGCAACAGGATCTTACAATTGATGAACAGAACCTATACCCGAGAATGGTATATCGCCAAAGTGAACAGGATCAGGGAAATCATACCTGGCTGCGGCATTAGCACAGATATGATCTCAGGATTTTGTACGGAAACTGAAGAAGACCACAGGGCCTCTTATACATTGATGGAGTATTGTAAGTACGATCTGGCTTATATGTACTTCTACAGCGAAAGACCGGGAACACTGGCAGAAAAAAGATATGAAGATGATGTTCCGGAAGATATTAAGAAAAGCAGGTTACAGGAGATCATCGCCTTACACAGGATCCATTCTTTGGAAAGTATGCAAAGAGATGTATCAAAAACCTTCACTGTTTTAATAGAAGCAGATTCTAAAAAAAGTGCGGATGATTGGCATGGAAGAACAGACCACAATAAAGTGGTGATCTTTCCAAAAGAAAATTATGGTTTGAAAAAGGGCGACTATGTAAATGTTCTGGTTCTTGCCTGCACTGCAGGTACTTTATTGGGAACCATTGTAAAGTAAGGCTGTAAGTATTTGATTTTGTTGGGTATATTTTTTTTGATTTTTTATTTGATGTAATGGATTTACAAAGTATTAAAAACAGGTTTGGCATTATAGGAAATTCTCCGGCATTAAATTATGCGTTAAGCACGGCTGTGCAGGTAGCAGCTACAGACCTTACCGTATTAATTGTTGGAGAAAGTGGCGTGGGTAAAGAAGTATTCTCTCAAATTATCCATGCACTTTCTGCACGTAAGCATAACCCATTTATAGCCGTTAACTGTGGTGCTATTCCGGAGGGAACGATCGATTCGGAATTATTCGGTCATGAGAAAGGCGCTTTTACTGGTGCCGTTGACAGTCGCAAAGGCTATTTTGAAACCGTAAGTGGTGGTACCATTTTCATGGATGAGATCGGCGAAATGCCACTGGGCACACAAGCCAGGTTACTGCGTGTATTAGAAACCGGTGAATTTATCAGGGTAGGTTCTTCTAAGGTACAAAAAACGGATGTAAGGGTAATTGCTGCCACCAACCGTGAATTATTGGAATTTGCCCAAAAAGGCAGGTTTAGAGAAGACCTTTACTATCGCTTGAGTACAGTACCTATTAGAGTGCCTTCACTGAGAGACAGAAAAGAAGATGTTTTATTATTATTCAGAAAATTTGTTGTTGATTTTGCTGAGCGATATAAAACGGCCCCTGTTCAGTTAGATGAAGAAGCTAAAAATTTACTGATCAACCATAGATGGCAGGGCAATGTGCGTGAATTAAAAAATATAGCAGAACAAATTTCCGTACTCAGTACCACCAACCAAATAAGTGGTAACGAAATGCGCAGGTTTCTTCCTGAAAACCTTAGTGGCAATAGGTTACCTATGTTAACCGGACAACCGGGCAATGCCGGCGACTTTTCTAATGAGCGCGAAATTCTTTACAAACTATTCTTCGATATGAAGAAGGATGTAACCGAACTGAAAAAGATGTTTCTGGAAATACTGCAAAACCCTTCACTGGCAGGCACTGCAGCCAATTTCACCAGAGAATCTTTGGTGAATGATTTCCATGCAAATGGAGATACCGGTTCGGCTATTGCGGCGGTAAGCAATACGCATCAAAGTAATATGCCGGCTTCTTTTCTTCCAGCAAACAGCCATCCATCGCAGCCTGTTTTATTACATGATGATGGCATACACCAGCATGAAGAGATCGAAGAATCACTGAATATAGTTGACAAAGAAAAAGAGCTCATCATCAAAGCATTAAAAAAACATAAGGGCAAAAGGAAGGATGCTTCTCTTGATTTGGGCATTAGTGAAAGAACTTTGTATAGAAAATTGAAGGAATATGATATAGATGAGTGAGGATTTCGGGTTTTGAATTTTGAATTTTGAATTCCAATTACGGATTCTTGTATCTTGTTTCTTGAAGCTTGTATCTTGTTTCTTGATACTTGTTTCTTGATACTTGTTTCTTGAAGCTTGTTACTTGATTTTAAATGTGGGAGATTAGTATGAAAAAATCGATGCTTTATTTTTTTGATTATATGAAACATTTGGCTGTATTGCCTGTTTGCAAATATGGTAGTCTGGGTTTGCTTTTATTGGCATTGCAGTCATGCGGTATTTATAAATTTAATGAGGCTACCATACCAGAAGATGTAAAAACCGTTAAGATCGGTTATATCGAAAATAAAGCGCGGTATATCAATCCCCAATTGGCGCAAAAATTTACTGATAAGATCTTACAGAAGATAGTAGGCAATACCAAACTAACCAGAACCAATAGTGACGATGCGCATTATGTGATCAATGGCGTTATTACAACTTACGACCCGTCACAAACAGTGGGTGTAAGTGCACAACAAGCGAGTACCAACCGATTAACGGTTACCTTACACATGACCCTGAAAAAGAACCTCGAAAATAAATCTGAAGAATTTGATGTAAGTCGCAGCTTTGATTATGCAGCATCCCTTTCCCTGCAACAGGCCGAAGGAGCATTGCTGGATGAAATAGTGCGAAGCATTACTGACGATATTTTTAACCGTATCTTTTCTAACTGGTAATTAGTAACTTTCGAAACCAATGAGTCTTACACAGGAAAAAGCATTGTTTCATTTAGCCGGCAAGTTGAGCCTTTCGCAGTCCAGCATAGATTCACTGGAACAGCTAGTGGATCAATACCCTTATTTTGCGCCAGCCAGGTATTTTATCGCTTCTAAGAAATTTGCAGAAAAGCTGGATGATGGTAAGCATGCATTGCAAAAGGCAAACTTGTATTTTACCAACCCTCTATGGCTTCAGTTTC
>CALRVT010000021.1:0-68712 GCA_943371675.1 Chitinophaga pinensis
CAGGATCCTAAAAATATTTCTATGGATTTACCTTTCAAAAGTGGCTTTAACTCAGTAACTACTGTTTGGTCATATACATAGTTATTGTAAGATGGGGTAAACCAGGATTTTGCCAATGGTTGCTCTAAGGTTTGATAGGCTGCATGACCAGCCAGGATTTCCTGTCCCGATTCATTGATGTATGCAGGATTTACAAAAGGTGTTTCAATAGGGATAATAGCTTGGTGGCAGGATGCTACCATGACCAGCATGGCAACGCCCATGAAAATATTTTTCATTTTTTTTAATTAAATAGTAAATAAACGGATACAGCCCATGCCCTAAGTGCTACTCAGGAAACATAGGAAATGTAAAATGTCAACAATAGAGAATGTCTAACTGTGGAGGGTGAAAAATGGCTCCTGCGTAAGCAAGAGGGTTCCAAGAAAAATATTTACCGTTTTTCGGATGATTGATCATTGATAAACTTTCTGAAAAATTATACACTGTTTCACCAAGGTATTTCCAATCTGCTTTTAGCGAGAGTTCTTTTTGTTTGTTGGGTCTGTCTTCTCCTACCGGAATGGCTTCCACATCTATTATTCTATTACAATCACAAAATCTAGGATCAGTATTGGTAAGCAGAATAATGGTACAATCAGCATAAGCCAATATTTTGGCAATCTGAGGTGCATACAAGGAAATGACTAATAATATGGTAACCGCTTTTTTCAGCTGGTTTTGTTTTGTACTAACAATGTATGCATTTTCTTTAACTCAGTACAAATACGTTTTATGGATACCGAAACAGGAGAATAGTTGAATGCAGGAAATTCTTTTAATAATTTACTGTTGTCAAATGTAACTTTTGCTGCTGCTGTTTTGGCCGTTTCTCTGGTTAGCATGGGATCCTTTCCGGTGAACTTTGATTTAATGGCTTCTAATCGCCATACAATTCCGGCAATAAGGGGTGTTACTTTTTTTGAAGCCGGCTTTTTACCAAAGTTTTCTGCTATCATGCTAAATACACTCCTAAATGGGAGGTTTTCTGCACTGATAATAAATCTTTCGGCAGTTACGGTACTATCCATCAATAGTACCATAGCATTAACTACATCCATTACATCTACAAATCCACTGGTTCCTTCGGTATACCAGGGAAATTCATCATAAGCGGATTTAAAAATTTCTGAAGAGCCTTTCGTCCAGTCTCCGGCACCAAGTATAATTACCGGATTTACAATAACAGCATTTAATCCCTCTCCTATACCTCTCCATACTTCCATTTCTGCAAAATATTTGCTCTTGCCATATTCGCTATTACTGGTTTCTTCCGACCAATTCATGGTTTCATTGATGGGCTTGTCTTCGCGTATTCTACCTAGGGCAGCTACAGAACTCACAAATAGTAATTTGGATACACCGGCATTTATACAGGCATTTACCACATTCGCAGTGCCATCAATATTGGTATGGTGTAAGTTTTTTTTATGGCTGGCACTAAATTTAACCATTGCAGCACAATGATAAACCTGCTGTATACCTGTCATGGCTTCTTCTAATGAAACCACATCTAAAATATCTGCCTTAAACCATTCTACGGATTCCGCACCTTCTATCACGGGTATGTTGGATCGATACAAAGCCCTTACCGGCCTGCCCTCTTTCACTAAATGCCTGATCAGGTGAGAACCAACCAAGCCACTTGCTCCGGTAACTAAAATCATATTATCCGTTTTAACGAAGATACGTTACAAAAAAAATGACAGAAGCCACCTGTCATATTATGTCAATCAATAACAAAAGATCTTCTTACACACATTTATTGCAAATGCCGCTAACTACAACATCTGTGCGTGTTGAAGTAAAACCCTTAGGTAGCATTACCTGAGGAGCAGTAACCTGATCGAGACAATAGGTTGTACCACAACCATCACAAAGAAAATGCACATGGTCATCATGGTGGTGGCCGGCAGAACATGCATCTTTACATAATGCATACCTAACAGCATTGTCTGCCGTAGGAATGGTGTGAATGATCCCTTTCTCCACAAAGGTTTGTAAAGTACGGTAGATAGTAACGCGGTCAAATTCAACACCACTCTGGCTTTCGATGTCTGCATGGGCCAATGCACCATTTGATCTTACAAACATTTCCAGAATTTTTTTGCGACTATCCGTTATACTTAACTGGCTTTTTTTCAATGTTTCATTTATGCCAAATTTCATTCCCTTGTATTATGGATTATTATTAAAGATGCTATTCATAAAATTACCCTTACCAGAATTCTCTTTTAACAATCTGCGGATATCATTTTGCAGACGTTCCATCTCTTCCATTTTCAGACCATCGTATACTTGACCACGAACCTTCCCATCCCTGTCAACTAAGGCAAAAAACTGTGTATGAATAAACTGGTCTTCAATTTTTTCAACACTGTTCTTAGGATCATCCAACAGATAAGAACTTCTGGCTTGCTGATAAAGACTGTCTTTTCTGCCAGTTAGAAATACCCATTTTTTAGTATCTACTTTTAAAGAATCTGCATAATGTTTAAGCACAGGAACAGAATCTGTACCCGGGTTACAGGTATGCGATACGATGAGGAAATCCTGCTCGTTTTTAAAAACTTCGTACACCTTTTTCATATTGGTGTTCATTTTTGGACAGATGCCTTTGCAGGTAGTAAAGAAATATTCCACCACTGTAATCTTACCCAGCATATCCTTGTCGGTAAAAACGATACCATCCTGGTTGGTAAACTGAAATGGTTTCACATAACTGATAACAGACAATTTCGTTTTCCAGAAATCAGTGCCCCTGAAAAGAAAATAATAAAAAGACAGAACCAGGATCACAAAAAAGCCGATATACCAGATTAGTTTTTTACTCATGGATGTAATTGAAATGCAAAGTTAGGGATTGTGGATTTGCGGAAGGCTGATTTACGGATTTGTGGATTGGGGCGATTCTTATTTTGCAACATCGTTGCAATGTCTTAGATTTGCAGACTGATGCGTATAAAAATCAATTGGGATGCACTGGGAATTACCGCTTCTTTGGCCTGTGCTATTCACTGTGCACTTTTGCCGCTATTCCTGAGCAGCCTTCCGCTATTTGGCATTAACATCATTGAAAACCGGGCTTTTGAATATGGTATGATCGCATTGGCATTTGCGGTGGGGGCAAAATCACTCTACCATGGCCACCAAAAACACCACCACAGCAGCATTCCACTCCTGCTTTTTTCATTTGGTATTGCCTGCCTTTTAGCTAAAATGTATTGGCATGATTGGAGAAATGTCTTCCTGGTGCCTGCCGTAATTTGTATCGTATCTGCCCATATTGTAAACTTTCGCTTGTGCAGGCAACACAACCATGCCCATAAAGATGATTGTGACCATTGAGGGACAAAAGAATTTCGAATGTCGAATTACAAATGTAGAAGTATCATTTGAAGCATATTAATATAGCCGATTCCATAAAACACTTCGAAATTCATAATTCGATATTCGTTATTCGACATTCATTTCCCTACCCGATGGTATAGCTCATCCCTCCATCTTTCTCATCCTTCACTTGAACACCCAATTCGGCTAGTTCATTGCGAATCTTATCGCTAGTAACAAAGTCCTTTCTTTTTTTCGCTTCTTTACGAATTTCTATCAGTAATTGAAGTACACCATCCAATTTGCCGCCATTGTCATTACGTTCGCTTTTAAGTCCAAATATATCTTCAACAAACAATTTCAGTTGCTTCTGAAGATGCGTTACCGTTGAAACACTCAAAGCATCTGCAGGTATATGTTTGTCTTTGATAGAATTGATCACGGAGACCAATTCAAACATATTCGCGATCACTTTTGCGGTGTTTAAATCATCATCCATGAATTCAGCAAACTCATTTACAAGTTTAATAACCCTTGCATCGAGCTCTTTATCCACCCCAGACTCCAAACTTCCTACTCCAGACTGACTGATGATCCATTCATAGGCTTCCCATAAACGTTTCAAAGCTTTTTCAGAACCCTGTAAAGCTTCATTGCTAAAATCGAGTGTACCTCTATATTGACTTTGCAGGATGAAGAAGCGAATGGTCATAGGATGGTATGCCTGCTCCAGTATTTCATGTGACCCGCTGAATAATTCACTTAGCTTGATCACATTATTATAACTCTTCCCCATCTTTCTGCCGTTAATGGTAATCATGTTATTATGCATCCAATAACGTGCAGGCATTTTATGGTTGCAAACAGTGCTCTGGGCAATTTCACATTCATGGTGGGGAAACTGAAGATCCATTCCACCGCCATGTATATCAAATTCTTCCCCCAGGTATTTGGTACTCATAGCAGAACACTCAATATGCCATCCCGGGAAACCCTCTCCCCATGGGCTTTGCCAGCGCATGATGTGTTCAGGTGGTGCCTGTTTCCACAGAGCAAAATCACTTTTATTTCTTTTCTCTTCCTGGTTATCCAGGTCGCGTGTACTCTCTATCTGGTCTTCCAATACCCTTCCGCTCAGTATCCCATAGGGTTGTCCTTTTAGCGTATAATCCCTGTTGTATTTTTCAACATCAAAATAAACAGAACCATTCGATTCATAAGCATACCCATCTTTGATGATGGTCTTGATCATTTCGATCTGTTCAATAATATGCCCGGTAGCTGTTGGCTCTATACTAGGAGGCAGGTTATTCAACAAGCCCATAGCCCAATGAAACAGGTTGGTGTATTTCTGCACCAGTTCCATCGGTTCTAGTTTTTCCAGCATGGCTTTTTTACTGATCTTATCTTCAGCTTCTCTACCTTCTTCTTCAAAATGTCCCGCATCTGTTAGGTTTCTAACATAGCGAACTTTGTAACCCAGAAAGCTGAGGTAACGAAATAAGATATCAAAAGTAACATAGGGTCTGGCATGACCCAGGTGACTTTCGCCGCTAACAGTAGGACCACAGACATACATGCCTACATAGGGTGCGTGGATAGGTGTAAATATTTCTTTCTGGCGGGTTAAGGAATTATATATTTTAAGTGACATGGTTGGAAATGATACGTTTTAATTTGAAAGTCGAAGATTTTTTGAGGCTGATTGCCGAATAGGATCTGGCTGAATTAACAGCAACAGCAACAACAAGAATATATGTGCGGGTATTTCATGATGCTGTAAAGATATTTCATTTTTTTAAAACAATATCAGAAACCAGCATAATATGGTCGCTCAAACCCTCATCAATCATATCAAATTGGTTAACCCGGAACTGTTTAGAGGGCAAAATATAATCTATGCGTAAGGTTGGGGCAAGAGAAATAAAGGTTCTGCCGATGGCAAACCCTTTTTGTAAAAATGCATCTTGGTAATCTCCCCTGATCTGAAAATAGGCATAAGAATTGGGTACATCATTAAAATCGCCACAGATCACAGATGGGAATGGACTCTTGTCCAGAGCCTCACGCACCATATTAGCCTGCACCCCTCTTCTGCGAAATGCCAATTTCATTTTACGAAAAATACTTTTTGAAGCAGTAAGGTCTTCATCTGCCTGATCGCGTATTTTTTCTATATCTGTGTAATCTTCTTTCTGAAACTTGAAAGACTGCAGATGGGTGTTAAAAACACGAATCGTATCATCATCCTTTTTAATATCGGCATATATCAGACTTTCAGCATCAGGATAATTAATCTTACCTGAATCTACAATGGGAAATTTAGAAAAAATGATACAACCCGATTGGTAACTGCCGCCTGCACGCTGGTAATCTTTTGAAAAATAGTGGTAACGGTATTGCCTGGAGAAAATGGCTATATTATTCATACTCTTTGCAGTATTGAATTCCTGCAAACAGATCACATCAGGATGTAATTTTAAAATACTCTCAGCCAGCTCTTCCTGTATGATCTTCCTATTATCCTTGTGCATACTAAGTCCGTTAAAACTTTGCACATTCCAATCAACAATTCTTACAATATTGTCATGTCTTCGTTTACCAAATCCATTACCCGGATGCAATGCAAACATAGCAGAGATCTGTTGCCACCCAATGATCAGTGTAAAGAGGGGTATGAGTGCCATGAAGGGTTTGGCCATTAACCAAATGATAATGAAAAAAATAAGTGCTAATACCAGGTAAGGAACAATCAGGCCTAAAAATCCCACAATCCACCAGTTGTTGGGATTTACATAAGGTGTTAAACAGGCAAGCAGAAAAAATAATGAGATGACAACATTGATGAAGATCAGTACAGTTTTGGTAAACTTTCTAAAAACACTTTTTGCCATACCCTAAATTACAAAAAATCAGTTGTGTAATTGCATATCTGTTACAATTGGAAAATGATCGGATAAAGGAAGCTTGGGAGCATAATATTGTACAGTGCTCCATTGTTTGCTCATCAGCATCACATCAATTCGCAAACTGGGTGAAAATTTATGATAAGTGGCGCCCCATCCAAAGCCTCTTGCCAAAAAAGCATCGGTTAACCCTTCTTGTATCGTGTTGTACACATAACTAGATGGAACCGAATTCAGATCGGCACAGAAAACAAATGGTTTTTTTGTTTCATCCAGCTTTTCCCTGATCAATTTTGCCTGACTTGTGTGTATACAATCAAAATACATCATTCGCTCCATCCTGTTAGAATGAAAGAGCACTGCCGTATCTTCTTTCACAAATTCAATGTAACCGATATTATCCCGCGTGATGATCTCCTTGTGCAGATTCATAGAACGCAGATGGGTATTATAGATCCGCATCGTGTCTTTACCAGCTTGCACATCTACAAATGCGATACTTTCTGGAAATACTTTTTCCTTGTATTTTGTTCTGCCGCTATCTATCACTGGAAACCGTGAAAAAATAATGGTGCCATAATTACCGCCATCATCACTAAAATAATAATAGGGATAACGTAATGAATCTGATAGAAAACGAATATTCACTTTTCCAAATTCAGGTGGTGTTTGTGCAAAATCCTGGAAACAAAGAATATCAGCATCCATTTCCCTGATAAACTGAATCATGGCCTGCTGTTTTTCGGGAGAAATTGGCCCCAGATAAGGCCGGTAAAGAAATGCATCCACATTCCATGAGAGGATTCTGATCTGACCTTTCTCCTTTTGAACCTGAAAATTTTGCGCCGGATTTGTTCCCAAAACCATGGAAGCGTTTTTCCATGCAGGAATTAAGAAAAGAATCAAAAGCCATCCTGATTTTCTGAAAAAGAAAATGGTTAAAGGTATTATTAGTAAAACCCATCCTAACAATAAAAAAGGAAATAATAATGCAGCAAATGTTACCCAATGATAATCACATGGACTGAGATAAGGTGATAAGCAGGAAAATAAAAAAATGGCTGCATATAAAATAACACCAAGTAAATAAATCCATTTCCATTTATTACTAAGTTGGTATTTCATGGCGCTGGTTAAAATTCTTCTGTGCTAGCTTTTTTTAGAAACTCCTTTTCTTCGTCTGATAGAAATTGATAGCCTTCCTGGTTTATTTTATCCAGGATAGCATCTAATCTTTGTTGGGTCAAGTTGGAAACCTTTTCAAAAGGCTTTTTATCAGCACGATAAAATAATTTGTCTTTACCTGGTTTTTTTGGATGTTTTTTTTCCGGACTAAACAGGTCATCCAGCCAGTTTACCAAACTGATCATCCATGCACCCCAGTCATTGCCTCTTTGTAATTGATGTATATAAGCAAAGCCAACCAGTCCTGCCATCAAATGACCTAAGGAATTTCCCATATTACCATTTGCCAATGTTGCAAAGTTTATAGCCACATATACCAGTGTAAGTACCCACAAAGGAATCCCTCCACCTATAAGTGGAAACATCCGGTAATTTGGGGCAATTGTAGTGGTAGCGATCGCTACAGCCATTATTGCCGGGCCCGCACCCAATAAGGGTTGTGCAACACCCAGTTGATTTTGTAAGGATGGTAACAGATTATTGGCTAATAGAAAAAATACAGCACCAGCAAAACCACCATATATATAAATAGGGATAAGTTTATTATTACCAGTAAGGTCTTGCAAAATATAACCGAAACACCATAACCAAAGCATACTGCTGATGAGATGCCAGATACCATGATGCGTAAACATATAGCTAAGAATGGTCCATGGTTTACCTAACACAGAACTTGCAGAAGCCGGCAGGGTTAGCCAGTTTAAGATCTGCGTATAAAATGATTCAAGGGGAATATCTGATAGATAAAAAATGATCTTGGTAAAATTGATCAGCACAAACATCAACGCATTTACCGCAAATAAAAATACCAGTGCATTGTTATCCTGACCTAACAGGATCTTGCGATTGGATTTAAAAGAAGATGAAGACATGTAATGCGCTGTTTATAAATTGTACTAACTAATAAAGTGTTTTCTTGTTCGTTTTATTCCAGCTTATAACGATTAATAGACCTACAATGGCTCCTCCAATATGAGCCCATCTGGCTACATTATCACCCGCTGAATTACGAAGTGCATAAAATAATTCATATCCAAAATATAGGAACCCTATCCATTTGGCTTTAACCGGAATAAGAAAATAAATGTAGAGATACGTATTAGGAAATAGGTAAACAAATGCAGCTAATATCCCAAATACTGCACCACTTGCACCAATTGTGGCCGTATTTAAATTGGTTTGGTAATAAGCAGTAATTTCTGTGTACAACCTATTCAATAGCTGTTTGTCTTCAGGATTCGCAACTAAATAACTGATTAGATTTTTAGTATTCAGAAAGCTCAAATTGTGATTGTTGATAAAGTTTATCATGGCTTTAGATTGTGCCACACTACCTTCTGCATGCGCTTGGAAGATGATATCATAATCATTCATCATGGGCATTAATTCCCAACTTAAAAAGATCAGGTGAATGAATGCAGCACCCAATCCACACATCATATAAAAAGTTAGAAATCTTTTAGAGCCCCAAAGGTTTTCTAGCACCGACCCAAACATCCAAAGAGCGAACATATTTCCGAGAATATGCCCAAAATCTCCGTGAAGAAACATGTGCGTGATCAGCTGCCAGGGCTTGAATAAACTGCTTTGCCAGGCATGAAGGGCAAAATTGTCTTCAAATGAAAAGGAAATGGTTGGACCGGAAAAAGTAGTCTGCGCAAGAAAGAAAAGTCCGTTTATGATCAGCAGGTTTTTTACTACTGAAGGAAGGATCTCAAATCTACTAGGTCTGAATTCTGTCATATGATAACGCCTCCTTTTTCCGGTTGGCAGCTTTCAATAGCTATCAAATTATTTGCAACGATAAAAATATGCTTCATCCGATTAATTATTTAATAAATAAGTTGCTTATTTAATGTTACAGCTTATTTTAAGATTTCAATTTTAGTTGTACCACGTTTTCGATATGTAAAGTATGCGGAAACATATCTACCGGTTGTATTTTTTCAACACTGTATTTTTCACCCAGCATAGAAAGATCTCTTGCTTGCGTAGCCGGATTGCAACTCACATAAACTACTATTGGCGCTGCAATATCCAAGAGTTTTTTTACTAGTTTCTCATGCATCCCAGCCCTTGGTGGATCTGTGATGATGGTATCTGGTCTGCCATGTTTTTCAAAAAAGCTATCATCACAAATATCGATCACATCTCCTGTAAAAAAGCTGGCATGGTTAATACCGTTAAGCAGGGCATTTTTTTGTGCATCAATAATGGCATCCTCCACAACTTCAACACCTATGATCTTTTTTGCCAGTTTACTTACAAAAATACCAATACTTCCTGTACCGCAGTATAGGTCATAAACAATCTGATCGCCATTAAGTTCGGCAAAATCGCGTGTTATACTATATAATTTCTCAGCCTGACCAGTATTGGTTTGAAAGAAAGATTTCGGACTGATCATAAATGAAAAATCTTCCAGTTTTTCCGTGATGTAGCCATTACCAAAATAAACCTGCGGATCCAGTCCAAATAAACTGTCGTTCTTTTTGGTATTAATGGTAAAGAGAAGCGTTGTTATTTCCGGAAAAGCGGCCAATAACTGGTTGAGCAATTCTTCGCGCATTTCCTTGGCCTCATAACCAAATACGATATTGATCATCCATTCGCCGGTACTGGTATTTCTCACAAACATATTTCTTAGCCAACCTACATGCTGTCTAGTATCATAAAAGGGCATTTTATGTTCAATGGCAAATTGCGCTACCATTTTTCTGATCAGATTGGTGGGCTCACTTTGTAAATGACAGGTGTCTATTTCAACTACTTTGTCGAAAAATCCCTTAGCATGAAATCCGGCAGCACCGGGCATGTCGGCAGCCGAAATACCTTCAGCCTTCATTTTCCTGAATTCTTCAGCGGGCATGAATTTACCGGTAGCAAAAGTGTATTCCAGCTTATTACGGTATTGCTTCGTTTTCTCCGCTCCTATGATGGGAGAAATGGCGGGTAACCCAATTTTTCCTATTCTGGAAAGATTATCATTTACTTGTTTCTGTTTGTAAAACAACTGTTTTTCGTAAGGCAGCATTTGCCATTGACAACCACCACAAACCCCAAAATGGGCACAAAAAGGATTTACCCTATCTATAGAAAATGAATGGATCTTGATTACCCTTCCTTCAGCCCAATCGGATTTATTTTTAGAAAGCATCACGTCTACCACATCCCCTGGTACAGCGCCTTCTATAAAAATGACCTTACCGTCTAATTTGGCCAATGATTTACCTTCTGCTGCATAATCCAGCACTTCTAATTGTTCTATGATAACGGGGTTTTTTAACTTTCTCACAGTGGCAAATGTAACTATGAAAGTTGTTGTGTGGAAACGGATTAAGATTTTCCCTTTTTTTGACAACAGATTAACGTGCCGCAAACGGTATTTAGCTAAATTTACGCTCAATATGAAAACTATGCATCGTTTCCTGATTGGATTCTTCCTGATTGCCTTTTGTGGCTATTTATCTGCACAAACAACAAAGCCCGTCAGCAACATTTCGGCAAAACCAACTGTTACAAAGGGGAAAAATATTTCCATCACTTTAACACCCTTAAAAAACTGTAAGGTATACCTGGGAAGTTATTATGGCAAAGGACGCGCTTTGGTGGATTCAACCATACTAAATGAAAAAAGTCAGGGTGTTTTTAAAGGCCCCAATAAACTCACAGGAGGTATATACTTCGTTGTTTCACCACAACTTACCGTTCAGTTTGAATTTTTAATGGATAACCTGCAGCAATTCAGCATTGTAGCAGATACGGCACAGAAAGAAAAAGCAGTGATCACAGGATCCCAGGATAATGATCTTTTCAAAACCTATTCAGATTTCTCAGTGATCAAGGGTAGGTATTTAAGTCAATTACAAACTGAGTTTCGTCAACCCAAATCACCAGCGGATTCTATCAGGATCAGGAATGAGATCATCAATACGGAAAAAGAGGCGCAAGATTACCGTGATAATATTTCAAACAAATACCCAAATTCATTGCTAACCATGTTGCTGAATGCCATGAAAAGGCCAACAGCTCCAGCTATTCCAATAGTAAAAGGAAAGCCCGATTCCTTGTATCCCTATCGCTTTGTGAAAGAACATTATTGGGATGATGTAAGTTTTAATGATGACCGATTATTAAGAACTCCTTTCTTTGAACCCAAACTGGACGATTATTTCAAGACCATGGTTCCGCAGGATCCTGATTCTATCATTAATGAAGTAAAATATATATTGCTTTCTGCCAGAACAGGTAAAGAAATGTATCCTTACCTATTAACCAAGTTCACTAATAAATACATGAATCCTGAATTTATGGGTCAGGACAAAGTATTTGTTTACCTATTCGAAAATTTTTATGCCAAGGGTGACACTGTTTTATTGAATCCGGCATCCAGAAAAACGATTACGGAAAGGGCTTACAGTTTGATGGCCAATCAAATTGGACAGGCATCACCTCAATTAAACCTAACAGATACAACGGGTAAAATTATTCCACTTTATAATGTTGCTGCACCTTTTACAATTGTTACTTTCTGGGATCCTAATTGCGGACATTGTAAGGAGGAAATTCCCCGACTGGATTCTTTTTACCAGGCAAAATGGAAAAAATATGGTGTTTCGGTGTATTCCGTGAATATTTATGAAAACGAGATTCCTGCCTGGAAAAAATTTATAAAGGAAAAAAAGCTACCCAAAGAATGGATACATGCATATGAAACCAAGGAGGCAAAATCAGCAGGAGAAAAAGCTGGGCAACCCAATTTCAGGCAGCTATTCGATATTTTTAAAACACCTACAACTTATTTGTTAGACAAGGATAAACATATCATTGCCAAACAATTGAGCTTGGAACAATTTGATGACCTGATTGAAACCAAGCGGAAAAAACAATAAAGCAAGAAACTGTTTGTATTTTTTGATGCTTTGAGATGTTTGATTTTTAAAAATCTAAGGTTTTACAGCAACAAAAAAGCGGTAGAAAATTTTCTACCGCTTTTTTGTTAGGCCTTCTTTCAGTTATATTATTTCTTTCACCACATTCCAGATAACCTTAGGTTTGCCCAGTGTATAATAATGTAATACCGGCACACCAAACTTTTTCAGTTCCTTACTTTGTTGAATCAGCCATTCGGCACCAACCTGCTCACAATCCTGGTCTGTTTTGCATTTCATAATTTCATTAGATAATTCAGTAGGAATATCTACGTGGAAAATTCTTGGCAATACAGATAACTGTTTCTTGGTGGTAATTGGTTTTAGTCCTGGAATGATGGGAACATTGATGCCCATATCCTTACAAGATTTTGCAAATTCAAAAAATTTCTGGTTGTCGAAAAACATCTGCGTCATGATGTATGCTGCGCCTGCATCTACTTTTTGTTTCAGTTTCAACAGATCTATTTCCAGATTTGGGGCTTCAAAATGTTTTTCGGGGTAACCGGCAACGCCAGCACAAAAATTGGTTTTGCCGCCGTTTTTGATATCCTCGTCAAGGTATAAACCATTATTCATGTGGTTTACCTGTTGCAATAAGTCTAATGCATAATGGTTTCCATCTTTTTCAGGCTCAAAAGCAGCTTCGTTCTTGGCGGCATCTCCTCTTAAAACCAGCACATTGTCGATTCCTAAAAAGTCAAGGTCTATCAGGGCATCTTCTGTTTCTCTTTTGGTAAATCCACCGCAAATAATATGGGGAACTGCATCTACCTGGTAGTGATTCATGATGGCAGCACAAATTCCCACTGTTCCCGGACGTTTGCGCACTTCTACTTTTTCAAATGTTCCGTCGGCTTTTTTCTTGAACATGGTTTCACTACGATGGTAGGTAACATTGATCCATGAGGGCTTAAATTCCATCAAGGGATCAAGGTGATCATATAAAGTAGTAATGGTTTTGCCCTTTAATGGAGGCAATACTTCAAAAGAAACAAGCGTGTCTTTAGCTTGTTGAATGTGTTCTGTAATTTTCATCTATCTATCAGTTATGCTGCAAAATCATGCCTCAGGGGGCAATTTTATCTTAAACGGGTGCAATATACAATGATGTGGGCTTTAGAAAAACAACTGTTAAGATAAAGGCTTTGCTGATATTTCATAAGCTTTAGCACTATTTTTGCCAAAACCTCTTCATTTGAACCTGACCATACATACCAAAGACCTGGTAAAAAGCTATAAGGGCCGTACAGTAGTTAAAGACGTTTCTGTTCAAGTTCAACAGGGAGAGATAGTTGGTTTATTAGGGCCCAATGGTGCCGGCAAAACCACCACTTTTTACATGGTGGTTGGTTTGATAAAACCAGATGAAGGCAGTGTTTTTTTGAATGACCTGAATATTACCAATCTGCCCATGTATAAAAGGGCCCAAATGGGTATTGGATACCTTCCCCAAGAAGCCAGCGTTTTTAGAAAGTTGAGTGTAGAGGATAATATTCTTTCTGTGCTTGAAATGACCAAATTATCCCATCAGGAAAGGCACCACAAACTGGAATCTTTATTGGATGAATTTAACCTTCACCATGTTCGTAAAAATAATGGCGACAGTTTAAGCGGTGGTGAAAGAAGAAGAACTGAGATTGCCAGGGCACTTGCAGTTGATCCAAAATTTATTTTGCTGGATGAACCTTTTGCCGGCGTAGACCCCATTGCTGTGGAAGACATACAAAGTGTTGTAGCCAAGCTTAAATACAAGAATATCGGCATACTGATCACAGACCACAATGTAAATGAAACCCTTTCCATCTGCGATCGTGCCTATTTACTCATCGAAGGCAAGATCTTTAAACATGGAACCGCAGAAGAACTGGCAGAAGACGAAAAAGTAAGAAGACTTTACCTGGGTACCAATTTTGAATTGAAACGTAAAGATTGGATCATCGAAATGGGAAAGGATGGCCCTTCTGCATTATAATCTGCCAGAATTTTGTTTAAAATAATGGTATTGATTCCTCTTTGCGTTCGCTTTTGTCATTATCATTCCTTATTTTGCTGACTACTGCACATGAAACTGCTTAGTCCCGCAATATCCCGTTTGGCCAGGTTCCGGCATTGGCGTATAGAACAATGGATCAATGACCCAATTGATGCACAACGTGAAGTATTACAAGACCTTGTAACCCACGGTCAGTACACAGAATTTGGCCGCAAATACGGATTTGAAGAAATTTTTACTATCCGGAAATTCAAGGAATGTGTGCCGATCCATGAATATGAAGACCTGAAACCCTATATAGACAGGCTGATGCAGGGTGAAGAAAATGTTTTATGGAATACCCCTGTGAATTGGTTTGCAAAAAGCAGTGGAACTACCAATGATAAAAGTAAGTTCATCCCCATTACACAGGAAAGTTTAGAAGATTGTCATTTTCAATCAGCCAAAGATGTACTCACGCTTTATTATAACTATAAAAACGAAAGCGATCTGCTTACTGGTAAAGGGCTTGTAATTGGTGGCAGTCACCAGATCAGTCAGATCAATGAAGACATCCAATACGGCGATCTGAGTGCGGTATTACTACAAAACACACCCATGTGGGCCAATTGGATCAGGACCCCGGAATTATCTATTGCACTGATGGATGAATGGGAAGGGAAGATAGAAATGCTGGCACAGACAACCATCCCTGAACAAGTAAGCTCAATTGCAGGGGTACCCACCTGGACCCTGATTCTATTGAAAAGAATTCTGGAAATAACCGGTAAATCAACCATCAAAGAAGTATGGCCTCAAATGGAATTATATATACATGGAGGCGTATCTTTTTTACCCTATAGGGAGCAATTCCGAAAAATTATGGGGGAAGGATGTACTTATCTGGAAATGTATAATGCCAGTGAAGGATTTTTTGCAGCACAGGATAACCCGGATGAAGAGGGCATGTTACTTTTTTTAAACCATGGTGTCTTTTACGAATTCATGCCTGTTGAAGAATATGGAAAAGCGAATCCTAAAACCATTGGTTTAACAGATGTAGCAATTGGCACTAATTACGCATTGGTTATTAGTACCAATGGAGGGTTATGGCGTTACCTGGTGGGTGATACCATTCAGTTTACAACTACTTTTCCATTCCGGATCAAGGTGAGTGGGCGTTTGAAACAGTATATCAATGCTTTTGGTGAGGAATTGATCGCAGATAATGCAGATAAAGCCATTTGTATTGCTTCCAATAAAACAGGATTGGTGGTTCTGGATTATACAGCTGCCCCCGTATATTTTAATGACAACTCAAGGGGTGCGCATGAATGGCTGGTAGAATTTGAAACAGCACCAGAAAATACCCAGCAATTTGCCTATGAATTGGATTGTGCACTCAAATCACTGAATAGTGATTATGAAGCGAAAAGATACAAGGATATGGCGCTAACCTTACCCTTATTAAAAGCTTTGAAAAGAGGTACTTTTCATGACTGGCTAAAGAGTAAAGGCAAATTGGGAGGGCAGCATAAGGTTCCGCGTTTGAGTAATGACAGGAAATATGTGGACGAGATACTTGCATTGATCTAACCATTTTAATTGATGATTTTTTACTTTTACTATTCTCAAAAAATATTAGACCATGAAGTTATTGGAAGGAAAGGTATCCATCGTTACCGGAGCAGCCCGTGGAATTGGTGCTGCCATTGCTTTAAAACTGGCTGAACACGGCAGTGATATTGCATTTACGTATGTAAGTGATAGCAGTGCAGAAAAAGCAGCCCAACTGGAAAGCGAGTTAACCGCTATGGGTATTAAAGCCAAAGCCTATAAATCTAACGCCGGTGATTTTGCTGCGTCCGAAGTATTTGTAAACGATGTTTTGAAAGAATTTGGCAAAATTGACATTTGTGTAAATAATGCAGGAATCTCTAAAGACAATTTACTCCTTCGTATGACACCCGAACAGTGGGATGATGTGATGGATATTAATTTGAAGAGTGTTTTTAACATGACCAAACAGGTAATCCGCCCAATGATGAAAGCTAAAAGCGGAAGTATTATTAATATGAGCTCCATCGTTGGCGTCAGAGGCAATGCGGGTCAAAGTAGCTATGCAGCCAGTAAAGCCGGTATTATTGGTTTCACTAAATCTGTTGCTTTGGAACTGGGTAGTCGTAATATCCGATGCAATGCCATTGCCCCCGGATTTATTGAAACAGATATGACACATTATCTGAAAGACGGTGATGGTGCAACAGAATTTCTAAAAAAGATCCCATTAGGGCGATTTGGCAAAGCAGAAGAAATTGCCAATACCACCTTATTCCTTGCCAGTGACATGAGTTCTTATATTACCGGTCAGGTTTTAAGTGCCTGCGGTGGATTAAATATTTAACTTATTCAGGTGTTATGATTGCTTTAACAATTAAGCTAGATAGCTTAATGTAATTTTCAGCGATACCATGAAAAAGAATATCATTACTTTTTTCTTATTACTGATCCTTTCAACGCAGGTATTGCCTATTCAACAAATGGGCAATATTTTCTTTAGTGAGCTGCTTTCGGAAGAAATTCCTCATAATTCCGATCTGGAAAAAGACGGCATTAAGAAAACCACTTTAAAAAATGATTTTCTTAGCAACCCATTAGATGCAGATTTAAACTTCTATGCTGATTCTCAATTTTTATACCTACTAACATCAGATGTAATTCCAAAAAATCATTCAGCAACCATAGATGTACCTCCACCAAATTGTTTTCTCTAAAACAATTGATTAATTTTCATTTACCATTTATTTATCTGCAGCATGAAAAAATATTTTCAGAATGCCGGCGATGATTTTTCGGCATCTATCGTAATCTTCTTAGTGGCTTTACCCCTATGCTTGGGTATCGCTCTTGGTTCAGGGGCACCCTTGTTTTCTGGATTAATTGCAGGCATCATTGGTGGCATCGTAGTGGGTTTTCTGAGCGGTTCGCAGTTAAGTGTAAGCGGTCCGGCTGCAGGTTTAAGTTTTATAGTGGCAGCTTCCATAATAAAATTACAGGCATATGAGGCATTTTTACTGGCAGTAGTGTTGGCAGGGACCTTTCAATGGATATTAGGCTCACTCAATGCAGGTATCATTGGTGATTATGTTCCCAATTCAGTGATCAAAGGAATGCTGGCTGCCATCGGGTTCATTTTAATTCTAAAACAGGTTCCGCATTTGATTGGGTACGACGCAGATTTTATCGGAGATGAAACATTTAGCCAAAGCGACAATAAAAACACGTTTACAGAAATTTTACAATCGTTTGAATTTATTACACCTTCCGCATTAATCATCGGAGTTTCGTCACTATTTATTTTATGGTTTTGGGAATCCAAACTTATTAAAGCGCAAATAAATCTTCACAAAATTCCCGGACCATTGCTAGCAGTTATTACAGGCGTTTTAATCAATGGCTATTTTAAAATGTTTCAACCTGGATTCGCATTAGAATCAAAACACTTGGTGCTTTTACCTGTCATAAACAATTCCGAAGGTCTTGCAGCCTTGTTTACATTTCCAAAAGCAAGTTATCTTTTTCAACCAAATGTTTGGTTTGCTGCCATTACCATTGCATTGATTGCTAGTTTGGAAACATTGATCGGCATTGAAGCAATTGATAAATTAGACCCTTTAAAACGTGTTACGCCTCCCAATAGAGAATTAAAAGCACAGGGCATAGGTAATATATTATCCGGTTTGATAGGCGGTATTCCACTAACATCTGTTGTTGTAAGAAGTTCTGCAAACATTACAGCAGGCGCTAAAACCAAAGTATCAACAATCATTCATGGATGCCTGCTTTTAATATGTGTGTTACTGATACCTAGCATCTTAAACCTCATTCCTTTAAGTGCATTAGCAGCTATCTTAATTTATACGGGTTTTAAACTAGCCAGGGTTTCCATGTTCAAAGATTTTTATAATAAAGGGTGGGACCAGTTTGTTCCTTTCGTTGGAACAATTATTGCTATTCTGCTTACTGACTTACTGATTGGTATTATTACAGGTATTATTATTGGCTTATTTTTTATGGTGAGAAGCAATTTTAGGTCTGCCATATTATTTGTAGAAGATAAAAACCATTACCTGATAAGATTTAAAAAGGATGTGTCATTTCTAAACAAACCTATTGTAAAAAAGAAACTGGAAAGCATTCCTAAAAATGCATACCTGTTATTTGATCCAACAAGGGCTGATTTTATAGATAAGGACATAATTGAAGAAGTGAATGATTTTATGTTACATGCTCACCTGAAAAATATTAAAATTGAAATAAAAAAGAGTGCCAGCAATCCGAAAGACCATTTATTTAATGAACCCCAAAACCCCACAAAATGAAAACATACGAAAAACTATTGTTAGAAAATAAAGCCTGGGCTCAGGAAAAAGTTGAAGACGATCCCGGCTTTTTTGATCGTTTATCAAAAATTCAAACACCGGAATTCTTATGGATCGGCTGCAGTGATAGCAGGGTTCCAGCCAACCAGATCACCAATACAGAACCCGGTGAAATTTTTGTTCACCGAAATATTGCCAACATGGTTGTGCACACAGATGTTAATTTATTGAGTGTATTGGATTATGCAGTAACGCATCTTAAAGTAAAGCATGTAATAGTATGTGGCCATTATGGATGCGGTGGTGTAAAAGCGGCACTAACCAACCACGACTATAAACAAGTTCTAAATATGTGGCTTAGAAATATAAAAGATGTCTATCGCTTACACAGAGAGGAACTCGATTTTTTTACCAATGAGGAAAAAAAACTAAACCGTTTAATTGAATTGAATGTGCAGGAACAGGTAATGCATCTTGCCAAAACTTCCATCATCCAAAGAGCATGGAAAAACGAACAACGTCCGGATTTACATGGATGGGTATATGGTTTGGAAGATGGCATCATCCATCCTGTATTTGAAATGGTTGCTGGAACCCGGATCAACCCATTGTATGAATACGACGACTTGTAAACTTGATCAGATTTATTAAACTATTAAACCATCAGGAAGACTTGAACGCAATAGGATGGTATGCTTTTTTATGTTGTCCGCAGAACAGTCTGATATAAATACGTAAAAGTGATAGTTCAATAAATAGCAGGCTTAAGGCGATCACGACGATGAGAAAATATTGATGGCTTTCAATATAGGTAAGCATCAAATCGATACCTATATACAAGGGAGATATGGGAAACCCAATCAATCCCAAACAGGCTATCAGAAACATGATCGCAATTTTTGGGTGTTCGTATCCATTACCATGGTATTGATCTAAGGAAATATCATCTTCTAATTTTGATAATCGATAGAGCGCATAATAACCCAACAGACCAAAAAAGAAGATACCTCCGGAGTACATCAATAAATATTTAATGGGTATATGGTTGTCTAGTGAAATACTCAGAATAATAAAGAGGTGACTGGCCACAACCCTGTTCCAGGCCTTCTTTCCGGATGCTCTTTCTGTAAAAGAACGTAAAATAAGCAGTAGGGATAGTATAGAAAAAATACTCACCAAACTATCAATCAGCACTTCATTCATGCTTTCTTCATTAATATCTACATAAATACCAAGTATGAATAAAAGCCAGAAAATTACCCTCACAAATGGCGTATCAATTTTAGTGGTAAATGTTCCTATCAGTTTAAAGGGCTTCCATAAATATCGGTAGTGTGTGATATCCATGTCAAACTCTTTGATAGACAATATATACAAGGAGTTAACCCATTTATTGGAAACGATTTTCTTCAATACTGGTGCTTTAAATAATTGATGGTGTATCAGATAGCTTAGCACAGATGGCGAAACAAGAATTTGATAGGCTCTCAAAAAAGCATTTCCGGCAAAATGAATCAACGCCAGGGTATGAAAGCCCAAGGCAATTTCTATAAAAATCAATCCGATTTGGGTGATAGAAGAATAAGCAATCTGCGTTTTGGCGGTAGGTTGCGCTTTCGCGATACTATTACATATAAGGCTCGTTAAGATGCCACTCAAAGCTATAAGTACCCTCACAACATTCAAATGCTCCCAAAAAGGATAGGTGCGCAATAATAAAAACACACCCAGATTAATGGAAAGTGATCCGTAAAAAATGGCACTGGAACTGGAAGGTCCTTCCATAGCCCTTGAAACCCAGGATGAGAAAGGGAACATCGCAGATTTGATAGAAGCAGATAAAAAAATCATACATCCAATAAAAGTAGCCAGTACAATATGGTGTTCATTTACAACCAGATACTCCTTGGTTTCATGCATTTGAAAAAAAGAAATATTGGCGTGCCATAAATGGTGACAAAGCCACATGGCAAGAATTAGGAAGATATCTCCCAGTCTGTACATCGAAACTACTTTCATCGCATTTTTTACAGGGAGATACCTGTCGCGATAAAATGAAATAAGTAAAAAGGAAGTTATCCCTACCAATTCCCAACCAACAAATAAGGTTTCGAAATTTCCAGCTACCACCACAAGTGTATACCCAAAAAAGAATAGCTGAATATTATTGAAATACCTTTTAAACCCTTCTTCTCGATGAATGTAAAACTTGCTAAAAACAGATACCAGAAACTTCAATATGGTTCCTACGGTTAAAAAAACGGCTGCTGTGATATCAAAGTAAAAATCTACATAGAAATCGAACTGCGGTGTTTTTAAAATAGTGAACTGCTTAATATCCAGTATTTTAAAATCAATCAAAAACCATTGGTACAAAAACCAAACAAGATATACCAGTTGAAATCCGGCTGTGGCGATGGCTATAGCTGAAAGTGTTTTTTCGTGCTTTTTATTTTGTACAACGCTGATCAGAAAGCCGGCCAATGGGATATAGATAAAGTATTGCAGAAATTGTTCCATAATGTTTTGATTATTTTAGCGCATAAACAGGAAGGTTTTCCTGGGTAGCATCTTCAATAGTAAATGATTGCATTTCCTTTCCGAGATGAATCAATTCATCCGCATTCCCTAGTAAAGGTGCTTTACCGCTTAATGGGTTAAATCTTGTAAACGCCCCTTTTAAAAACCGGTACAAATGATTATCGGCAGGGTTCAATACCATCAGGTGTACCCATTCATTGATATACCATTGATACATATCCGCTGAAGTTTGTATGGTTTGGAGAACTATTGCAGGATCCTGTTCTACAATTACCAATAACCTAACTGGATCATGCACTTCGATCATCTGAACAGGAAGCCCTGGCCTAAGATCACCATCACTGCTATTGGAAACACCAATCAACCCCATAACATTGTGTGGCAGTTTAGTTCCTGCACCCAGTTTATGGTTATCTATGCGCGAAAAATAATATTCCAAATTAATACCTCCGCAAACAGGTCCTATTGGCCTGATCACATTGGTTAGTAATTGTCCTGTTGGGTCGGTTGCATAATCATAGGAATTCAAAAATGCACGCCTGTCTAAAAAAAGGTTTTTAGAAATATCCCTTCGCCCTATGATGCACATGGCATTTGAACCATGACCGAGTTCAGGCCTGGGCTCAAAAAGAGATACCGATCTCTTCCTGATCTCATTCCTGATTTTTTTAATGGGTGCTTTTGAATCTATGGAAGCAAACCTTCTAGATCTTTCCTGCGCATTCAAATCTAAAGCTTCCTCAAAATGAATATGGTTTTGCTTGTGTTGCAACAGTAACGATTCTGGCAAGGATTCTAATCCAAAAAAACCTATCTCATCTGCGGCTGTATCATGTAAGGCGCCAACAAAAAAACTACTTTCGGGAATATCGATCCCCTTAGTTGCTAAAATTTCACGAACCGATTTATGGTTGGCCATGAAAGCAAATACTTTTGCATTTACAGAGCCTGGCCGGCCACTGCAGGCACCGCAATCATGCGCGCCATGATGTGGATTATTCGCGCTACTTGAACCATGCGCCACCATATAAACTAATGGTGCAAAATTTTTGATCAGTCCAATATTCCGTAATTGCGCTTCTACTCTTTGGGCCATCTCTTCTATTGTAAAGCCAATTTGCAAACCATTTTCTCTTTGATCTGCACCCGTATTCTCGATAGACAATACTGATGCAGGACCCATATGAGCAAATGCATCAGAAATAGCCGGACTCATTTTTGGTCTGAATAAATTCAATACCAACTGAACCAGTGAAAACCATCCTGCTAATAATGAATAGACTAATCCTCCTAATAAAGTATGGGCATGTTTTTCATATAATAGATCATGCTTGCGTTTTTCTTTTTTATTAGTTTCTTTTATGAGATATCCAGGAGTAACCGGTGCCGGACAAAGCTTTTCATAAAATTGTCCATTTTCAGGTTGGAAGAAGAATTCTACACCAAAAAAACCAGGTGCACCAAATGTTTCACAATGTTTATCTGTGCTTTCCAAATGCCTGCGCAGGGAACATTCCCGTTCGTCAATACAAAAAACTGCTTGAAAGCTAGGGTTAGGTCTTTCATCATTTGCTGTTTTGTATTCAGCCAGAAGAGCGCCTAATACTTCATCATAATAACTCCATTCAAAAGCATCCTGAAATAACATCAGTACTTCCTGTAATTCCGATCTTTTAACTTCGCTGAAAATTTCTTCAAATGCTGGCAGAGACCTTTCACCCAATGGTTCCCATTTTTGACCAAATTGACGGTCCAAGGCATCCATCTCAAGTAATAATTCGAAATGAATCAGGTCTCTTAAATTAATTGCCCTTCTTTCAAAAAGAGAATCAGGGCGAGTTTCCAAAGTTGCTACCATTCCCGACCAGCCACGATGCGAAAATTGCTGATCAAACAAGTATCGTTCAAAAAGTTCTTCCTTGCCTACCAATAAGCTTAAGAGATCTTTTAATTGAATCGCTTCATTAAAAAATAATTCTTTAACCCTTGTTGACTTGAAAAAACTGGTAAAGCTATTTTTCTCCATCAATCGAAGCGTAGCCAAAAAACCTTTCTCTGAAACGGGAAAATTACTTACTGCAATACCCTGGTCCAGGTAAGCACACAATACCCTGAATAAAAGTGGCTGCACTTTATTATTCAGATCTATGTTGTAGCATTTTTTCCAATAGGCCCTGAATATGCCTATTCTGGCTTCTTTGTGCTCATCATATGTGCCAGTCAATAATTTATCTGTCCATTCCTGTATATTGGCATTTCCCTTATACTCAATGATTGTTTTTTCCAGGATTTGTTTATTGATCCTGCCTTGTTTGAACAGGTTTCTATATTCATTTAGTTCTAAAGTTACATGGTAACCAAAAATGGCTGAAGCATTGAAAATGCCATCAAAAAAAGTCTGGTCCTGAAAAGCATGCAATGAATTATGGTGTATAAAATCTTTGAGCGGGGTTTGTGAAGGCAAATAGTGTTTAAGCTCTTCTAAAACATGGTCTTCTTTAAAAAAATCTATTTTCATAAACGCTCCTATTTGATTAATGCCCGCTTACCCCCAAGAATGGCGGGATATTAACTAACTCAAGTTTGATGTTCTTCAAAACACTTGTTTTATTAAAATCATGTATGATTTCGAGTATATCAATATCAATATAATGTGTGCCTGTGCCATCAATCTTCACACTTGTATGTTCTGGCAGGTCCGCTAATTTTTTTGCAATACTTCCCTTGTTCAAAAATGTTACATGTTCAGCCAGTTTGATGTGTATATGACCACCTTCGCCTAGTTTTTCATGGTGTAGTTCATAATCCCTTCTGTAATTAGCCCGCAGAATAAAAAATATGGCTGTCATCATACCAAGCGCAATTCCGCGAAGCAGATCACTAAACTGAATAGCAATGATGGTAAAAATAAATGGCAGGAATTGTTCCCAGCCTAATTTGAACATCTGTTTGTATAAGGCAACCTTGGTTAGTTTATAACCCACTATTAATAAAACAGAAGCCAGACATGCCAATGGAATTTTATTCAAAACTGCTGAAAGACCAATAACACTGATCAAAAGAAAAACTCCATGAATGATGGCAGAAAGTTTTGTTTTACCACCAGCATTGATATTTGCAGAAGTTCTTACTATCACTGCTGTCATAGGTAAACCACCTATTAACCCGGAAATAACATTACCTAATCCCTGTGCTTTTAATTCCTGGTTAGTAGGTGAAATTCTTTTATAGGGATCCAATTTATCTGCAGCTTCTATACTCAATAAGGTTTCCAAACTAGCAATGATGGCAATTGTAACTGCTAGAATATAAACATTGTAATTGGTTAATGCCCCTGCAAAATCAGGCAAAGTAAATTGACCGATAAATTCTTTTCCTGAAGCTGCAACAGGTAAACTTACCTGCTGGCTTTCTCCAACAGCCCAGGCTGGCTGGTACTGCATAAAGAGTTCATTCAAGATAACGCCCAAAACCACTGCTACCAGTGCACCTGGCACCCATTTAAAAAACAGGTATTTTTTAAGTGCTTTCAGGTCCCAGATCAAAATCAATGCAACGGAAACAGCAGCAATAATGATAGAACCGATATGATAGGATAGCTCTTTGGTATAGCCAATGGCAACTGGTGCCTGTTTTAAAATCAGGATGATCCCGATACCTGCCAGCATCCCTTTGATCACGCTAGAGGGAAAATAATACCCAATGATCCCTGCTTTTAAATAACCCAATAAAATTTGAATCATTCCTGCCATCACAACAGCTACCAGAAAAATCTCAAAACTACCTACTTGTATAATTCCATTTAAAACAATAACGGTAAGTCCTGCGGCTGGTCCTGAAACACTTAAAGCAGAACCACTGATGAAGGCTACCACAATACCCCCTACCATACCAGAGATAATGCCAGAAAATAAGGGAGCACCTGATGCTAATGCAATACCCAAACAAAGGGGAAGGGCTACAAAAAATACTACTAAACCTGCAGGCAGGTCTTCTTTCAGGTATTGAAAAGTTAAACCCGATTTAGGAATGTTCGATTTCATAAAATGATGTTGATTAGATATATAACAACTTTACAATTAATGTAAATGCGCAAAAAAATGAAAGCAGGAAAAATGACTATTAAACCCGGTTAGGCGGAGGTATAATGACTTCTTTATAAAATTCAGCCAAAAGGCCCATCTTGATCTGATGCTTTCTGGGATTATTCTGTAAATCTGATGTTTGGTAATTAACTGTATGCAGATTAGTTAAGAATTCTGCTTTCTTTACTTTAGCTACTTCATCATCTGCTTCTTCTTCCTCCGAATTGGCTAAAAAGATATCTGTTTTTGTGGTCGCTTTGCCTAATATATATGCAATACCATCAATGGGACACATTTGTATGGCAAGTACACATAATAATAAAAGAAGGATACTATTTTTCAACTTCACTTTTGTCCTGTTTGATTTCTCTGTAACAGCCTGTTAAAATAATGAATGTTGACAATAATACATAGATAAAATGACAACTGGGTAAAGAACCGATAAAAGCAGTTATAAATTAAGCAGTTATACCAAAAAAGAAGTTTTATGTATAAAAATAAAAGCGCATGTGTTGGTGCGTTTAAAAAATAAGATAATCAGGCCTTGGCCGATTTAGCGGATTTAAAGTTTCGTATAAACTCTTTTGCAAATTCGCTAAGGATTAATTTTCCGCTGATAGCTGCTCTTTCTGCTAAAAGCTGATCCCAGTTTTCGGTTCCCTGCCACAATACTTTTTTGATCTCTTTCATTGCATCTGGAGAAGATGCGGCTAGTGTATTAGAAAGTCTGCGAATAGAAGTATCAACGCCAATGATATCAGTATGCAATTCTGCAAATAACCCTTTCCTTCTTGCCCAATCCGCGGAACGCCACATGGTAGCATCAATGGTTAACTGCGAAAATGCAGATAAACCTAGCTTTCTTTCTACTGCCGGTCCAACAACAAAAGGTCCGATGCCCACTGCCAGTTCACTGAGCTTGATATCTGAACCTTCTGCAGCAATCGCATAATCTGCTGCTGCTGCCAAACCAACTCCTCCGCCAATACATTTACCCTGTATTCTTGCTATGATCAATTTTGGACAGGTGCGCATGGCATTGATCACATTGGCAAAGCCTGAAAAAAAATGTAGTCCTTCCGCTTCTGTTGAAATAGCTGCCAATTCATCAAAAGATGCGCCTGCACAAAAAACCTTTTCCCCGGCAGATCTAAGGATGATCACTTTCGTTAGTTCGTTAACACTTTCTTGTTCAATACTAACTGTTAATTCATGTAAGATCTTACCTGGCAAAGAATTACTTTGAGGGTGATAAAACTCAATCGTAGCAACACCCTGGTCCTTTGTCACTTTTACATATGCTTCTTCCATTTCTTTAGTCATTATTCAAAGTTATTGAATCGTCTGTAAAACCCATCCTTTAAAAGATTTACATTAAAATTCAATAAAATACCATGTTGAATACCTGAAAGTTTTAAATAAGTGTGTAACTGTTTAAAATGGACAGGCGACAGAATTTCAAGAGATTTAATCTCTACAATTAACTTTGATTCTATTAGTAAATCTGCTCTAAAACCATCCTTGAATTTTATTCCATCATAAAATACGGGTATCCCTAATTGTCTTTGGACTAAGAGAGAACGTTTGCAAAGCTCATAGATTAAAACTTCTTCATAAACAGATTCAAATAATCCCGGTCCTAATTCTTTATGAATTTTGATACTTGCATCTAGGATTTGCCCAACTAGATAATTAATGTCATTCTGAACCATGGTTTCAAAAAATAGATAATAGGAGGCAAATTATCTTTTAAACTGTTTTTTCAGCTTAGGTATTTACCGCAATAATTTTTAGAAAACCACCTATATCCCGGATTTGAACCGAGCTTCTTTCCTTTTGTCCTTCTCTTATTGAAACCTTTTAAGATTTCAATAAAAGATAAACGAAGGGAAAGAGAGTCTTTCATACTACAAACTGTAAGAAAATAGTTCTTAGCTCCGGATATGAACCGCGCTTCTTTGCTTTTGTCCTTCTCTTATTGAAACCCTTTAAGATTTCAATAAAAGATAAACGAAGGAAAAGAGAGTCTTTCATGCTACAAAAAACCCTATAAAAAATTTGCTCTTAACACAGGATTTGAACCGCGCTTCTTTGCTTTTGTCCTTCTCTTATTGAAACCCTTTAAGATTTCAATAAATGATAAACGAAGGAAAAGAGAGTCTTTCATACTACAAACTGTAAGAAAATAGTTCTTAGCTCAGGATATGAACCACGCTTCTTTGCTTTTGTCCTTCTCTTATTGAAACCCTTTAAGATTTCAATAAAAGATAAACGAAGGAAAAGAGAGTCTTTCATACTACAAAAAACCAGTAAAAAAATTTGCTCTTAGCACAGGATTTGAACCGTTCTTCTTTCCTTTTGTCCTTCTCTTATTGAACCTTCTTCGCAACCATCGTTAAAATAGTTGCAACACCTATGAGTTCATTCGTTTCATCCATCATCTCTACCAACCATTTTACTATTCCTTTGGCAATATCGGTTTCTTCCTTTTTTTCCTGACTTGTTTTTTCTTTACAAGTAAAACGAATATGTATTTCTGCACCCGGATACACAGGCTTGGTAAACCGGAGTTCATCAATGCCATAATTGAGCAAGACGGGATTTTTCTCGTAACTATCAACAAATAAACCTGCAGCAGCACTCATTATAAAATAACCATGTGCCACCTGCTGTTCAAACATGGTTCCAGTAAAATCTGTGCTAGCAAGATGCGCATAAAAATGATCCCCGCTTAAATCAGCAAAACGATTGATATCTTCAGCAGTGATCCATCTTTTTTCTGTTACCAATTGATCACCTATTACCAATTCTTCAAAATATTTTTTAAATGGATGTATTGTAGAAATATTTCCTTTGGCACCGGGTTGGTAAACATTGCTTATTGCAGTAACCATATCCGGCGAGCCTTGTATAGCAACGCGCTGCATATAATGCTTTACGCCACGAATGCCGCCCATTTCTTCCCCACCACCTGCTCTACCCGGACCCCCATGTACCAATAAGGGCAAGGGTGAACCATGACCTGTGTTTTCTTTGGCACAGGCTTCATTTAATATTAATATTCTTCCATGGTAGGTGCCTGCACCCCATACATATTCCTGCGCAATTTTTTTATCGGCTGTTACTACAGAACTAACCAAAGAGCCCTTACCCATTTTTGCCAGTGTAATAGCATCATCCAAATGTTGGTAAGGCATGATGGTTGCAACCGGGCCAAAAGCTTCTACCTCATGTGAAACCTTTGTGTGCAAAGGATCCTGGTTTAATAATAAAATCGGACTCATAAAAGCTCCTTTGATGGCATCTGCATCCAGCACTTCTACACTATCAAGCGATCCATAAATGATTTGTGAAGATGCCAATAGCTTCTGTACCTGTTCTTTTACTTCCTGTCTTTGTGCTTCTCCGGCCAATGAGCCCATTCTTACTTTTTCGTGTAGCGGATTTCCGATAACAGTTTGTGCCAGTGATTTGCTGATGGCGATACTAATTTCTTCCAGCCTATTTTCCGGCACAATGATCCTTCTGATAGCTGTGCATTTCTGTCCGCATTTGGTGGTCATTTCTTTGCGTACTTCTTTGATGAAGATCTCCCATTCCGGCATATCCGGATTAACATCATCACCTAAAACAATACAATTCAAAGAATCGGCTTCCATTGTAAAAGGCACACTCTCTTCCAGTATTCTTTTGCCCGACTTCAATAGCAATCCGGTAGAAGCCGATCCTGTAAATGTTACAATATCCTGCGATTGAACATGGCTTAAAAGATCACCAGCACTGCCACAAATCAATTGTAGAGCGCCTTCCGGCAAAATTCCCGAAGCGTGTATTTTTTTTACTACTGCTTGCGTTAAATAGGAGGTTACTGTGGCTGGTTTTACTACAGCAGGAACACCCGCCAGCAAATTCACTGCGATCTTTTCCAGCATACCCCATACAGGAAAATTAAATGCATTGATATGAACAGCAACGCCTTCTTTGGGTAATAACAAGTGATGACCCATGAATGTATTGGCCTTACCCAACTGGTGGTTTTCTCCATCCAAACAATAGGGTGTGTCGGGAAATTTTCTTCTAAGAGAGGCGTAGGCAAAAAGATTGCCGATCCCGCCTTCAATATCTACCCAGCTGTCTGCTTTGGTGGCTCCTGTTTGGTAACTGATGCGATAAAATTCATCCAGATGCTCTCTTAAATAAAGTGCCAGGGCACGCAACATCAAACCTCTTTCCTGAAAACTCATTTTCCGGAGTGCAGGATTTCCTTTTTTTCGTGCATAATCAAGCATTGCTGAAAAGTCAAGCCCCTTAGTGCTTGCGCTAGCAATGGCTTCGCCTGTTACAGCATGGAACAATGTTTGTCCCGAGCCATCCCCTTCTATCCATTTACCTAGAATATAATTTTCCAATACTGCCATATGGGTTTTTTAAATTCAATGATTTAAACGAAGCTAACAATTGTTAGGTTTAAAAACAACCGTGTATTGTTTCCCTTTTATGCAATTATTTTAAACACCTAAGCACTAGGGCACATCGGGTCATATATTCCTCATAAACATTCTACATAATTATTCATCTACCCCAAATTGCCTAAGGTGGTGCTTTAGATGTTTAACCAAATAATGCAATTGTTCTGCATAGTTAAGGGGTCCGAAAATGGGGTGCATTAAAGTGGATGTGCTATTCGTATGATAATAAGTGAATACATCTTGCAACTCATCCATTGTTTTAGCAATAGCAGTTTCTAAATCGGGGAATTTATGTGGTCTTGGTTCGCTGGGTACCGCAGGTAGTTTGAAGTTCTCCTGGAAAAGTGCATCAGAAAATAGAAATCCCCTGGCAGCAGCTAAATTTTCAGGATCAGCATTGTACAGAGGCAAAATAATTTTCCCGTTGGCCACTTTACAAACATCGCGTAGATGTTCTACCATTTGCTGCAAATCCATTTTACCCCAAACAGCTTTTTGGTCCGCATTTAATCGATGCAATAATACCGGGAATTCGTTTTTCAAAAAATGTTCATTATTAGCTAACATGGCAGCAGATTATTCTTTAAAGATAGTTCATGCAATATTGAATTTTGAACAAGAGATCTTGAATGATGAATAGAATTTTGAAAGAAAAAAATCCCGCCATTGGTATGACGGGATCGCAGTTGGGTGTTGGTTGTAAAGCCTTGAATATGTTCAGGAATTTCTTTGTTCTATTTCTTTACTTAGTGCTGCAAAAATTTCATCTACGGTTCCCTCACCTTTAATGTGCACCACTTTATTGAACTGTTGGTAATAATCTGCCACTACCGTTGTTTTGTTCTTGTATTCCGTAATTCTAGCCCGGATAACCGATTCATTGGTATCATCACTGCGTCCACTGGTTAGTCCGCGATTCAATAATCTTTGTACCAGCTCTTCTTCCCCAACTTCCAATGCCAATACTACACCAATTTCTGTATGCTTCAATTCTAATAACTTATCCAGTGCCTGGCTTTGCGCAACAGTGCGGGGAAATCCATCGAATAAAAAGCCTTTTGCCTCTTTATTGGCATCCAATGCAGAGCTGATCATACCCACTACTACTTCATCCGGCACCAATTGACCACGATCCATGATACTCTTGGCTTCCAATCCTAATGGTGTTTGTGCAGCTATTTCTGATCTGAGCAGATCGCCGGTTGACAAATGCTTTAAGCCATAAGCAGCAATCAGTTTTTCACTTTGCGTACCTTTACCACTGCCAGGAGGACCGAATAGGATAATATTGAACATGAAAAAATAATCCTTGAATGAGGAACAAATATAAGGGCTTGGCTTTAAAAAACATTTAACAGTCTGGTAAAACCTTTACAATACAATCCTTGTAAGGTAAAAGATGGTGAATCGTCTGTATACCAGCAAGTAATCTTACTTATTTATTGCAATTTTGAACCTTATGATAAAAAATCCTGTTTTCACTAAACTACTAGCGGTATTAATGATTACCGTTTTCATTGGTTGTAAAACACCAGACAATAAAACAGCTATGGATACCAACAAAGACCCAAAAAATCCGGTTTACTCGCGAACAGACAGTAATAAAGTGGTGATGAAGGATGACGAATGGAAAACCCTTTTATCACCCGAAGTATATTATGTAGCCCGCCTAAAAGGCACGGAGCGCCCCTATACAAGTAAGTTTGAACAACTAAAGGATGTGGGTACCTACTACTGTGCCGTTTGTGGCAATGCCTTATTTAAAAGTGATACAAAATTTGAAAGCGGTTGCGGCTGGCCCAGTTTTTATGAGCCCATTAGCAAAAGCTCTATCATTTATTTGCCAGATAATAGTATGGGCATGAAGAGAACTGAGGTAGAATGCGGCAGGTGCAAATCGCATTTAGGGCATGTTTTTGATGATGGTCCGCCACCAACCGGCTTGCGTTATTGCATTAATGGGGTTGTGCTGGATTTTGAAAAAGCCCAGGAAGCAGAAAAAAAGTACGACAATTCACAGAAGAAAACAGAATAATAGCTGGATGATTGCAAGATCTCAAAAAACTATTTAACTGCAATCAGCTCCACCCATTCATACAATCTCTTTTGGTAGTTGCTGTTTTATTTCAGAATTTACCTGTCTGAAAAAGTAAACTGCTATGAGAAGACTACTCCTGTTACCCGTGATGTTTCTTGCATCACTGGCCATTTATGCGCAAACCGTTGATTTAGCCAAACAATTCAAAAACATGAAACCCCGCAATATCGGTCCTGCCGGTATGAGTGGTCGTGTAACTGCCATTGATGCCGTTTGGTCCAACCCAGAACAGATCTTTTTGGGAACTGCCAGTGGCGGTGTTTGGAAAACTGACAACGGCGGTGCCAGCTGGACCCCTGTTTTTGATGAGCAACCTATACAGAATATTGGTTCCATTGCCATCACACAAAGCAACCCCAGTGTAGTTTGGGCAGGAACAGGTGAAGGAAATCCACGTAACTCCGTGAGTTTGGGTGAAGGTATTTATAAAAGTCTTGATGGTGGAAAGACCTGGAAATGTATGGGACTTCAAAAAACCAGAAATATCCATAGAATTCTCATAGACCCCAACAATCCTGATGTTGTTTATGCCGGTGTAATGGGTAATCCTTTTCAAGAGCATCCTGAACGCGGTGTTTATAAAACTACTGATGGTGGAGATTCCTGGAAATTGATCTTACATACCAATGATACCAGTGGAGTAGGTGATATGGTGATGGATCCTTCCAATCCCAATAAAATACTGGTTAATATGTACCAGCATAAGCGAACTCCCTGGAGTTTAAAAGGAGGTGGCAGTGGCAGTGGTTTATATGTTACCTATGATGGAGGCAAGTCATTTAAAAAATTAGGCAAAGAACATGGACTACCTGCAGGCGAATATGGTCGTATTGGTATCGCTATCAGCAAAAGTGATCCTAACAGAATTTATGCTATGGTAGAAGCCACCAAAAATGGTTTATACCGTTCAGATGATGGTGGTGCTAAATGGCAACTCGTAAACAGTGAAACAACAGTAGTAACCAACAGGGCATTTTATTTTCAGGATATATCCGTAGATCCCAAAAATGAAAACCGCGTTTACAATATCAATCAGATGGTAACGATGAGTGAGGACGGGGGCAAAACCTTTCCAACCACCATTATTCCATATAGTGGCATTCACCCTGATCACCATGCCTGGTGGATACATCCTACCAATGCCAATTTTATCATTGACGGAAATGATGGCGGAATAGGTATTTCACATGACAGGGGCAAAACATGGCAGTTTGATGAAAAATTGCCACTTGGTCAGTTTTACCATATCAATGTAGATAATAAACTTCCTTACAATGTAATGGGTGGTTTGCAGGATAATGGCAGCTGGCATGGTCCTTCCTATGTTTGGATCAATAGTGGTATCAGAAATGCTTATTGGCAGGGCGTTAGCGGAGGTGATGGCTTTGATGTGGCTCCCGATCAGGAAGACCCTAACTGGGTTTATACGATGAGTCAGGGAGGCAGTTTAAGCAGATACAATGTAGCAACCGGAGATCGCTGGAGTATCCGCCCACCCAGACCGAACCTGGAAACAAGACAAAGATTTAACTGGAATGCAGCCATTGGGTTGGATCCATTTGATAAGTCAACCGTTTATTATGGTAGCCAATTTGTAAATAAGAGTACCAACAAGGGCGCTTCCTGGGAGGTTATTTCAGGTGATCTAACAACCAATGACAGTGCCAAAATTGATCAGAGTACCAATGGTGGTATTTCTATTGATATAACCGGCGCAGAAAACTTTTGTACCATTTTAGCTATTGAACCTTCACCCAAACAACAGGGCGTTATTTGGGTGGGAACGGATGACGGCAATGTGCAATTAACAACAGATGGAGGCAAAACCTGGACCAATTTCCGCAATAAAATAGCCGGTTTTCCTACAGGAGCATGGGTGCCACAGATCAGGGCATCTAAACATAATGCTGGTGAGGCTTTTGTAGTAGTGAATGACTATCGCCGCGGCGATTCTAAACCTTATATTTTCCGTACCACAGATTTTGGTAAAACCTGGACAAAATTGGTTGATGAAAAGAAAGTAACAGGTTATGCTTTATGTGTTATCCAGGATCCTGTTGAACCCAATTTAATTTTTGTAGGAACAGAACAAGGCTTATGGGTGAGTTTGGATAATGGCAGTAATTTCCAACAGTTCAAAAATGGTTATCCATCAGTTTCAACTTACGACCTGGCTATTCAGGAAAGAGAAGCGGATCTGGTGATCGCTACATTCGGCAGGGCATTGTGGATACTGGATGATATTCGTCCACTACGCAAACTCGCTAACAACAAAGGCAATATTTTCACTAAAAAACTCACTGCTTTTGAAGCCCCACAAGGATACCAGGCGAATATTAAAAACGCTTCAGGTATTGAGTACAGTATCTGGGGTAGCTATGAGGGTGAAAATAAAAGAACCGGCGCTGCATTGAGTTTCTTTGTAAAGAAAACTAGTGCTGACACCGGAAAAAATAAAATCTCAGATACTGCCACAATAAGAATTTTCGACGCAAACAACACACAGGTTCGTATGCTGCGCACTCTTGCAGATACTGGTTTTAACCGCTTTTACTGGGGCATGGAAGGAAAGGGTATTCGCCAGGCTGCTGGCGGCGGACGTGGTGGCGGCGGTGGAGGTGCTGGAAGATTTGGTGGCGGTGGAAGAGGTGGCAATGAACCTCCCGGATTACCAGTTGATCCAGGCACCTATAAAGTTGTGCTTAGTTTGGGTAGAGATATGTCTGATAGTATGATGGTAACCATTAACGACGACCCCAATTCACCCGTTTCAAAAGCAATAAGGGATGCTATCAGATCAGCCAGTGCCAGACTGGATAAGAGTTCCCTGAAGCTGGTTAACCTAACAGAGCGCTTAACAGAAGCAGATGACCTGGTAAAAAAAGTTGAAGCCAATTTCAGCAGCATGGACCCCAAACAAGTGGATACACTTCGTAAAGCTGGTAAAGCCATGCAGGATAGCGTTAAAGCCATTCGTGAGCAGCTATCCGGTAAAATACAGGATAAGCAAGGTTATGGTAACGTACCTCAGCATACGGTGAATGGCATCTTAGGTGAAGCCAGATCTAGTATTTTGGGCAAGAAAGCTATACCGGGCGCACAGGAAGACAGGTTAATGCGCGATGCAGAAAATATGGTATCTGATGTGGTAAAAAGGGCCAATGCTTTCTTTGATGGCAGGTGGAAACAATACCGTTCATTGACTGAAAGTACACCTATAAAGATGTTCAAGGATTATAAGCCTATTGAATAAAATTTGGTGGCAATAGCCTGTAAAATGGTCTTAATCAGTTGGAAAGCATAAAAGCTTCCTACCGATTAAGACCATTTGGCATTTTAAAAGCTCCGTTTGCAGATTATTTAACTACGTTGGAAGAAAGCAAGGGATACCCTGATCAAGAATGTTGCAGTTTTACATCAGGGAATATGAAAAGGGAGTAACCTAGTTTACTTATTTAAGAAGAACCCCGTTTTAAAATCCAATATCCTTTTTCATCCAATATCCTATTTCACTCCAATATCTTTTTTCATAAGCAGTCATGGCGGGTAGTTTGCCGCCATTTTTGTTTTTGGGAAGGCTATTTGAGCAATTCGCCAATTACAGACTTATAGGTTTTACCAATGGGAATGGGTGTATTCCCTTCCTGCAGGTAAATGATATCATCCTGTACCTGTTTTATATGGCGAATACCTACAATATAAGATCTGTGCACCTGCATAAAACCATAGGTAGCCAGTCTTTTGGATAGTTCAGAAAGGGAAATATTGATCAAATGGTTTTCCTGGTTACTAAGCACCAGTTTCACATAATCCCGCAAAGCTTCTGCGTAAAAAAGTCGGTCAATCTCAATTTTAATGATCTTTAAACCACTTTTAATAAAAAGAAAGGGTTTCTCTTTATCTACAGGAATTGCTGCAGGGTTATTGGCATTACCGCTACGTTCAAAAATCTTATCAATACTTATTTTGAAACGGTTGGGTAAAATGGGTTTTTTAAGAAAGTCGATGGCACCTATTTCAAAAGCAGTAAATGCATAATCTTCATTACCTGTGATCACAATGATAGCAGGTTCACCCGAAATAAATGGGATCAGGTCAAAACCCTGACCATCTGATAATTCAATGTCCAGCAGTACAATATCCACTACTTCCTTTTCAAAAAATGCCTTTGCATCAGTACAGGTTTCACAGATCCCCGCCAATTCCAGCATCGGGTAGAGGCTGATCAGTTTAGTGAGCATGGTGGCAACCATCTGGTCATCATCAACAATCAATACTTTTTTCTTCATCAGGTTGTTTTACTTTTCTAAAATAGTGAAAAAACAGATAGAAGCTATTTATTCATCCATCAGGGTAAAGCTGCACAAAGTTGCGCCATTTGTCATTTCACTGCCATTATTTTTAGATCCGGCAATAATTTGAAATCGCTTTTACGCAATACTGTAATTTTGCAAACTGAAATAATTGGTATGATACAAGAACCTCTCTCCCATCTAGCCGGCACACTTATAGGTAGTGAAATTGTAAAACTCGGCAATCTCATCAGCGAACGCATTCGCAATGGCGAAAAGATCTACAATTTCACGATTGGTGATTTTGACCCCAAAGTATTCCCCATTCCGGCAGAACTGGAACAACTGATCATCGAATCTTATCAGGAAAAAAATACCAGTTATCCGGCAGCTGAAGGCGTACTGGACCTGCGTAAATCAGTCAGTAGTTTTATCAAAGATTGGGAAGGATTGGACTATGCACCTAACGAAATCCAAATCGCATCCGGTGGGCGTCCACTCATTTATACCATCTTTAAAGCCATTGTTGATAAAGGCGATAAAGTAATTTATGGCGTTCCTTCTTGGAACAATAACCATTATGTACACATGACCGATGGGGAACATTGTGTGATTCCCTGCAGTCCGGAAAATGATTTTATGCCTACTCCGGCTGATATCCAAAAACATATTAAAGGAGCCACACTTATCTGTATCTGTACCCCGCAAAACCCAACGGGTACCACACTTTCCAAAGATGCACTGGCAGAGATCTGTGACTTGATCCTGGCAGAAAATAAAACAAGAGGCGCAAATGAGAAAAAATGTTACCTCATGTTCGATCAGATGTACTGGACATTAACCTATGGCAATACCGTGCACTATAACCCCATTTCGCTAAGGCCTGAAATGAAAGCGTATACTGTTTTTGTGGATGGCATATCTAAAGTTTTTGCATCTACAGGTGTTCGTGTGGGCTGGGCATTGGGACCTGAATTTATTATCGCTAAAATGAAAGCGATCTTAAGTCATGTGGGTGCCTGGGCCCCGATGGCGGAGCAAAAAGCGGTGGCCAAATATTTATTGGAAAAAGAAGCCATCACAAAATATTTAGTGCATTTTAAATCCGAGATAGAGGAGAGGCTGCGCAATATCCATGAAGGAATCATAGCACTGAAACATAAGGGCTATGCTGTTGATTCTGTTTCACCCCAAGCTGCCATTTATTTAACCATACAAATGAACCTTACAGGTAAAAAAACTTCTGATGGTGTATTGCTGGAAAAACAATCTGATGTTACTTCCTACCTTTTAAGTGAAGCCAAGATCGCCATTGTACCTTTCTCGGCATTTGGTGCAGGTAGTGATAGTGCCTGGTACCGTTTAAGTGTGGGTACCTGTAAAAAAGAAGAGATCCCTGCTATGTTGGCTCAGTTGGAAGAGGCATTGGGAAAATTGAATTGAATCTAATTTATGTTTTTCTGAGAACTAAAAATAGCAGGAAACAAATTTGATTGATTGATCCAATACTATCAATTCTTATTACACAAAAACACAAAAGGCTTCTGCCATTTCTCAGTCATTTCTTTTTGTATCAGGTGGGGCTTGCGTATGATCCTATGCTGGTTAATATTGATCACTTCATTAACCCGGCAATAGATCTCCCAGTTTTCTGTTTGGTAAATGATCCGGTTTAACTGTTTAACCTGATTGTCCATCTCTTCCCGGCTAATTTGGGCTGATTTGCTTAATACCAGTAAATCCCTGTTTGGATCCAGCATCTAATACCAGTTGATAGTTTATTAATGTTTGGGGCAACCGCAGTAAGCTGTGCCTTTGTTCTTCTGAAAAATACCACAAGAACTCACTGCTAAAGAAAGCAGTAACAATAAAATAAGTATTTGGTTTACTTTCGGTTTCATATTCTGGCTTGTAAAATACTACTAAAGCTCTTTACCGGAAAAAAAAGCAGCAATTGTTTGAAAAGATTAACATACGCAAAATACTGGTGGCGCCACTCGATTGGGGTTTGGGCCATGCCACGCGCGACATTCCCATCATACAGGCATTGATACATGCCGGCTATGAAGTACTGATAGGTGCAGAAGGAACACAGGCCAGCATTTTACAAAACGAGTTTCCACAATTAACCATTCTGCCATTAAAAGGATACCATGTACACTACAGTAAAACTAAATGGGGATTTTTGTTCACTATTTTATGGCAGTTACCCCGTATAAGCAAAACAATTAGTGCAGAACATAAATGGCTGGATGCCATGATAGATAAACACCAGATCGATCTGGTGATCGCTGATAACCGTTTTGGTTTATACTCTTCCAAAATACCCAGCCTGTTTATTACGCACCAGCTCACCATCAAAGCACCATTTAAATGGTTAGAATTCCTGATTCAAAAAGTCAATTACCGCTTCATTAATCGTTTTACTGCTTGTTGGGTGCCGGATATGGCAGGTGCCATCCATGCTGCGGGGATACTTTCGCATCCTTCTATATTACCAAATATTCCTGTTCATTATCTGGGATTGATTTCCAGGTTTCAAATGGAACCTGCAACAAACAAATACACTTATTGCATCCTGCTTTCCGGACCAGAACCGCAAAGAACCCTTTTAGAAAACAAACTATTGAAGGACATACATTTGATAAAAGCCAAGATCCTATTTTTAAGGGGAATGCCCGGCACCACTGCCTTACCAGATGTACCGGCAAATGTAGAAATGCATAATCATTTATCTACAAATGCTTTGCAAAAAGCCATTGTTGCCAGTGAATATATTATTTGCAGGGGCGGCTATACTTCATTGATGGAATTGTTTGCACTAAAAAAGAAAATGCTTTTGATCCCCACACCCGGCCAAACAGAACAGGAATACCTGGCAGAAAGATTGATGAAGCAACATGCCTGTTTTACGGTAACTCAGTCTGAATTTGCATTAGAAAAACACCTGCAGCTGCTACAAAATTTTCCTTTCCAGATTCCTGCCTACACTTATTTTAAGGATGAGGATATAAGGGATTTAATGAATAGTATTCGCCGATAAAAGCTATGCCATTAACTTTAGGCTTTACATGACAAAAAATTACAAAGCACATACAGCCGTTATTGGCGCCAATTTTATTTTTGGTGCTAATTATGCTGTTGTTAAATATATTTCACCTTCTGTTATACATCCTTATGCATTGAATGTGGTAAGGATTATCACCAGTCTCTTTCTTTTCTGGCTCCTCTTCCTTTTTGCACCGGGCAGAATGAAAATTCAACAAAAACATATTCCCCGGTTTTTATTATGTGGCTTAACAGGTGTTGTGATCAATCAAATTCTTTTCATCAAAGGGGTATCGCTTACAACGCCCATACATAGCTCACTTTTATCTTTAGCTACGCCCATTTTTATTACCATTATTGCTGCATGGTTATTGAAAGAAGGTTTTACTATCTTAAAATTTTTAGGTCTGGTATTAGGTGTAGGAGGTGCAACATTACTTATACTATTAAAAGATAGCAGCCCCGGCGGAACCGATATTTTACTAGGCGATATCCTGGTGCTGATCAATGCCATTTCTTATGCTTTCTACCTGGTACTGGTAAGGCCTCTGATGGCTGTTTACAGTGGCATCCAGGTTCTGCGCTGGATCTTTACTTTTGGTGCCATCATCATTTTACCATTTGGCATGTCGCATTTTGTAGCCACAGATTGGTCGGTCTTTACCATAGAACATTGGCTAGCACTGGCTTTTGTGGCTATTGGCGCAACTTTTTTGGCTTACTTATTTAATGTATATGGCATTACGCATATTGGCCCTTCTGCAACTGGCGCATATATTTATACGCAACCAGTTTTTGCAGCTATTATCGCCATCATCTTTACCGGAGAACATTTTAATTTGTTCAAGCTGATTGCAGCCATCTTGATTTTTACAGGGGTTTATCTTGTCAATTATAAAAAAGCCATCGTTTAAAGTTTTGGGTAATCAAAAAACCAAAATGCTTTTTTACCTTTTTCAAAATCCTTCCATTGTTCAATCGTAATTTTTAGGGCAAAAATGCCACAGGTAGGCATATCATCAATCTTTGTAAGGGTGAGTTCATTGGCAAAATAGGTTATGCCCGGGTTATGCGCAAAGATGGCTACCGAATTATACTTATCATCCAATTCCCTGATCACTTCATAAAATATATCCGGATAAGCATGGTATAATTTTTTCATACCCACTATTTCTTTTTGCTTCCTTTTATAAGCTTCTGCAAAATAACTGGCAGTAGTAAATGCCCTGTTGGCAGTACTGGATACAAAAGCGTCAATCTTTATTTTTCTATCCAGCAATCTCTGGGCCATCATAGGTGCATCATGTTCTCCGCGGTTATTCAAGGGTCTGTCGTAATCATCCTGGCCGGGATTGGCCCAGCTACTTTTGGCATGACGTATGATCAATAGTTCTTTCACATGTAAAAGTTACCATAATCTCCGCTTACATTTGTAAAAATGGCCATTACCCGTATAACAATTGAAGAATTTTTAACCCTTGCAAAAGAATTTCCTGTGCTGGATGTTCGCAGTCCGGGTGAATTTCTTCATGCACAGATACCCGGTGCCCATAGCTTCCCCCTATTTTCGGATGAAGAAAGAAAAGTAGTAGGTACTTCTTATAAACAGGAAAGTAAAGAGAAAGCCATAAAACTGGGACTGAACTTTTATGGTACCAAGATGGTAAAGATGGTGGAGGAAGCCGAAGAAATTTGTAAAAAAGCCCTCCCAAAAAAAGAACAAACCCAGGAAAAAAATACCGTACTTGTTCATTGCTGGCGTGGCGGCATGCGCAGCGCTGGCGTGGCCTGGTTATTAGATCTGTATGGGTTTAAAGTATATACGCTGGCAGGTGGTTATAAAGCCTATAGAAACTGGGTGATCAAACAATTTGAAAAGGATTATCCTATTCGGTTGATCGGTGGTTATACGGGCAGTGGCAAAACAGAAGTATTGCAACAACTCTCTAAAAAGGGTGAATACATGATCGACCTGGAGGGATTGGCATCACATAAGGGATCTGCCTTTGGTAGTTTGGGGCAGCCCAAACAACCCACACAGGAAATGTTTGAAAACTTACTGGCAAATGAATTGAGCAGAAAAAAAGAAGCAGCTACTGGTTCTATCTGGATAGAAGATGAAAGTCAGCGAATAGGCGAAGTAAATATCCCCATCCATTTTTTCAAACTGATGCGCACCAAAAAAGTATTCTTTTTGAATATCCCTTTTGAGCAAAGACTGGATTTTATTGTGCAGGGTTATGGAGCTTTTGAAAAAGATAAACTGGTAAGTGCCATCATTCGTATTAAGAAAAAATTGGGCGGACTTGAAACCAAAACAGCCATCAATTTTCTTCTGGAAGATAATATTAAAGGGTGTTTTGAGATCCTTTTACATTATTATGATAAGTTTTATTTGAAAAGTTTGCAAAATCGCGAACAGTTCTCTTCGCTCTTTCATCAGATAGATTTGGAAAATGTTGCTGATGATGCAAATGCCCAATCCTTATTAACCTTTGTAAAAGAATTGGATCCTGCTTAATTATTCATTTGTTTTTTGAAACTGCAAAACAGAAAATTCTGTTTGGTTTGAAAGGGAGTAATGTGATCTTCGTTAATGCACTTGATCTTAGCAAAATTTTTCTTCACTTCTGTTACCAGTTCTTCTTCAGAATATTGTTTGATGGGCAGTCCACTGCATTTTTCAGGACCTGATTCAGAAAAAGTACCAATCGTTAAATATCCGGAAACATGATCACCCGCTACTGTTAGGTATTGATTGATTTGTGCCGGTGTTGTAAGAAAATGAAAAGTGGCTCTGTCATGCCATAGCGTATACGCTGTTTCGGGCTGGAAAGAGAGAATATCAGAAACAATCCAGTTTACTTTCGCTGATTTTTCGCCCAATCGTTTTTGTGCGCGTGCCAATGCATTTTTTGATATATCCAGTACAGTGATATTTTCAAATCCTTCCGCTAATAAATAATCAACCAATTTACTATCGCCGCCGCCAATATCAATGATAGCAGCGGTTTTGGGCAAATCAAAACTATGAATAAAATCAAGGGATGTTTGGGGGCAATCCTGTGTCCAGCTTACTTCATCCGGATTTTTAGTTTGATAAATATTTTCCCAGTGTTGTTTATTTTCATCCATAAAAAAATGATTTTCTTAAAGTTACGATAATTCAAGGACCATATTATTTGGTAAGCCATTCTGCAATGGTAAGGTAGCCCATCCAACCCATAACAACTACCACCATCCATCCGGCAGCCTGCATCCAAACCGGATGCTGGTAACCATTCATGAGTCTTTTTTTGGTTGCTGCCACCAATAATACCCCTAAAGCCAGAGGCAGGATTAAACCATTAACCAGTCCGGCCAATACCATTAACTGCCGTGGCTTTCCAATTAAAATAAACAGGGCAGTTGTAACAACAATAAACAGGGATATACAAAGCCTTTCATGTTTGATCAATATAGGATGAAAGGTTTTTAAAAAAGAAACAGAAGTATAAGAAGCACCGATCAAGGATGAGATGGCTGCGCCCCAAAGCACTATACCAAAAACACGAAAACCAAATTCGCCAGCAGCAAAACGGAATACACTGGCAAGTGGATTATCGTAATCGAGTATGGCTCCATGTGTTAAGGTTCCCAGGATAGCCAGAAACAAAATAAAACGCATAAGCCCGGAGATCATGATACCGCTTATCGCACTTTTATTTACTTCCTTTATACTCTCAACACCTTTGATATTTGCATCCAGCAAACGATGTGCACCGGAAAAAGTAATATACCCGCCAACCGTGCCACCTACGATGGTTACGATAGCTTGTGAACTGAAGGTTTCCGGAATGATAGTATGGTGTAAAGCCTGCAATAGCGGCGGATGTGAACTGAAAGCAATGATCAGGGTGAGTACTATTTTTATCGTTCCTACAATGCGGGTAAAATTATCCAGCATCTTCCCTATTTCCCTGATCCAGAACAAAAGCAATGCGGCAGCACCGCTGATCAATGCACCAGTTTCAAAGGATAGTCCAGTAAGCACATTCACGCCCAAGCCGCATCCGGCTATATTGGCAATATTAAATGCAAAGCCACCCATCACTACCAATGCAGCTAAAATATATCCCAGGCCAGGCAATAATTTATTGGCTAAATCCTGTGCCCTTAATTCACTTACCGTTAAGATGCGCCAGGTGTTTAGCTGTGCACCAATATCCAATACCAAAGAAACCAAAATCACAAAACCAAAACTGGATAAAAGCTGTTGGGTAAATACGGTTGTTTGCGTTAAAAAGCCCGGACCAATACTTGAATTGGCCATCAGAAATGCGGCTCCCAAGCCCACACCACTGAAAAAGGAAGGGTTCTTTTTAACTGGCATCATTAGCTGATTTTTTTAAAGCCGCATTAATATTTTTCGCAAAACTTACTGCATGTGCGCCATCACCATGCAGGCACAAGGTTTCTGCTTTTATGTTTACTGCATGCCCCTTTACACTAGTTACCTGTTGCTGATGCACCATTTGTAAAACCTGTTGCATACTTTGTTCTGCTGAAATTATCATAGCCCCTGGTTCTGTTCTTGGTGTGAGGCTTCCATCATCCTGGTAGGTTCTGTCGGCAAATACTTCACTGGCTGTTTGCAAACCCATTTTTGCGGCTTCTACAATCGAATGACTGCCACTTAAACCATACAAAACCAAATGTGGGTCAAGCGCAAAAACAGCACTGGCAATGGTTTTGGCGAGTTCCGAATTTTTTGCCGACATATTATACAAAGCACCATGCGGTTTCACATGTTTGATGCCTGCTCCTAAACTAGTAGCTATTTTTTTTAATTGATAGACCTGCTCTTGTATCAGATCTGTAAGGGCTGTTTCAGAAAGATGCATTTCCTTTCGGCCAAAATTTTCTTTATCAGCAAATCCAGGATGTGCACCAATATTTACCCGATAGTTTAAAGCCAGTTCAACCGTTTGCTGCATCAATGCTGCACTGCCGGCATGGTAGCCGCAGGCGATATTAGCACTATTGATATAGGGCATGAGTAAGGCATCGTTTTCCATTCCTTCACCCATATCACAATTGATGTCGATTGTAAACTTCATAGATATTCAGAGAAGATACCTTGATTTATTTAAAAATAAAACAATCAGTAATTTAGTTTTTAAAAAAAGCTTCTAATCGAAACTTACAAGCATGGCGTAATTGTTGCAAATTCGTTTCCTGTAGTAACAAATCGGCTTCTGCTTTTTCCAGTGTGGTTTTCTTAAAAAATAATATTTCGCCGGCATTCATCTGAGCAAGTTTAGCAATACCAGTTGTTGTGATATGACCAATTCTTGGGTAACCGCCAGTTGTTTGGTGATCTGCCATCAGAATGATCATTTGTCCATCAGGTAATAGTTGGATAGTACCCCTTGTTACGCCAGAAGAAATCATTTCATGGATAGGGTTCATTTGCAGTTGGTCTCCTTTTAATCGGTAGCCCATTCTATTGCTATTGGGCAAAATTGCAAATGCCCCTTTTTCCATTTTTTGTTTGGAGATGGTATCTAGATAATGGTATTCAGCTCCCATCAGAAAAGGAATGCGGGCATCTTGTTCTATAGAAATATTACCCGCAAACCAGGGTAAAACTTCATGGTCACTTTTTATTTGTAAAGCATTTATCTGTGTCATCGCATGCATCAATACCTGGTCATTCTTTCGCAAAGCCCTTCCCTTGTAACCACCTGCTTTTACCTGAATATGAGTGCTATCACTATCTAACCAATTATCTAACTGATAGCCTCCCGCAACTGCGAGATAAACCCTGGCACCTTTTAATTGCCTGCGAAATTTTAAGACAGCACCTTTTGCAATGATCACGGGATGCAAAAGAGGAACAGGTACTTCATTGATAGTAGCATCTAAATTTCCGCCGGTTAATGCGATCAGCGTATTTGTTTCAAAGCCTATTTCTGCAGCGGGGAAATGCATTTCTAAAACTGCCTGGTCTGGATTATTACCCACCAATACATTTGCCCATTTCATAGCATAGCCATCCATTGCTCCTCCTGGGTTGATGCCGAGGTGCTGAAAACCATACCTGCCAAGATCCTGAAAGGTATCAGACAAACCATTTTTGATGATACGCAAACTCATGCTTTGGAGAAGTTTTGAAATGCTTCATAGGTTATGGGATAAAACTGAACTTCATCTCCCGGTTCCAGTAAACAAGGTGATGGCTTTGTTTGATCAAAAAGCAACAGGGGTGTTCTGCCAATCAATTGCCAGCCTCCCGGCGAATCAAATGGATAAATACCCGTTTGCTCTCCGGCAATTCCTACACTGCCTTTGGGTACTATGGTGCGTGGACTTGCTTTTCTAGGAGATGCAATAGACGGATCTACAGAACCCATATAGGCAAAGCCAGGTAAAAAACCGATCATATAAACCCTATAAGCAATACCACAGTGTATGCGAATAAGATCAGCTATTGTCATCTTATGTGCAAGAGAAAGTTCCAGGATATCCGGCGCTACCCTTTCATCATAGCAAACAGGGATCGTTATTTTTCTGCTAATTTGATTTTCTACTATCTTAAATTTTTCCAGCAATTTTTCTACTTCCTTGCTAACCCATTCGTACACGGTGGTGGTGCTAACCTGCTTCTTTAGAAAAACGGTATCGTAAATCAAAGTGATGGAATGATAGGCTGGAATGATATCTTGTAAACCCTTGATGTCAGAGGCTTTGAGCTGGCTGTATAAAGCCATTACTTTCCGGTTTGTTGTTAGATCAATCCTATCACCCAGCTCAATGGTGAGTGCATGATCGCCACAGGGGTAAATATGGTAGGAAGCTGTTGAAGGCATAGCTTACAAATTACTGCTTCCCTTAATCAGTTCTTTTTCTTTTTGTAGAAAAAGATCATATAATTTTTGGGTAACAGAAAGTTCCTGCAATCTTTCAAATTTTGTATCGTCCAATTGCGAAACCGGGATCAAACGCTTGGTGGAACTACTCACAAATACTTCTTTGGCAGATTTTATTTCTTCCAGGTGCAAGTCCTTCTCCATTACCCGATAGCCTGCCTCTTTTGCGATCTCTATTATTTTTTTTCTGGTGATACCCTCTAATACCTGCTTACCTGGCGTGCAAATAGTATCATCTGCTGTAACGATAAAAAAATTAGACCTGGGTAATTCTCTGGCCATACCCTGGTTACAATACAATACATCATCAGCCCCTTTTTCTTTAACCCATGGTTGCAACCAAATGGCCATCAGGTAATCTGTTGTTTTTACATCAGGCATTTGGCGCTGGTGCTCGTAGGTAACCAGTTTCATACCATTCACTACCATGGTATCTATCGGTTGCACCATTGCCTGTTGCATGATGGCCAGGCTTGGCTGTACTACCTGATAGCCATCTGGCGAACTCCCACCCGTTAAAAGTATTCTCATACCGGAATAACTAAAAGAGTTCTGTTCTATTAATTGAAAAATATTTTTTTTCAAAGTATCGATATCCATTCCCGGATCTAAGCGCATCATCTGAGCAGAATGTAAAAATCTTTGTAGATGGTCGTCAATAAATAAGGGTACCTGATTGATCACACGCAAGAAATCAAAAATGCCATACCCTCTTTGTACACCCAGATCAGTGAGGTGAACAGAAGCTTGCGTTAAAGGCAAATATTGTTGGTTTACAAAACAAATGGGGTCTATCATAGGAAAGATTACTTGTAGCCTTTAAAATTATTAGCTTTTTAAGCATACCTCATATCGAATAGCAGTTACGCTATTTTCTTTTTTGTCTTGACACAAAAAAGAAACAAAAAAAGTCAAGGCTGTTGAAAAAAAGCTAAAATTTACTTCACTCCGCTAAAATGAACGAAGTCTAAAGCCTAGCTTAAGAGCATTGTTTGAGCAAATATGCCCTTCAACAACTTAACTAAGCCAGGCATCGTTCATTTCTTAACGCTCCGTTCCGCAAATTTCTTTACGCTTTTTTTCAAAGGCCAAATTAAAACCCTTGGAAATTTAAATATTTGAGTATTCTATTTAAATTAATAACACTACACTTAGTCCTAAATAATTTCTTTTTTACTATTCCTTCCTACCGCATAGTGGGGTTTCAGTTCCTTGTAAATTTTGTCCAAAACCTCGTTACCAGATTCAGAAGCATTTTTAGAGTTTTGGAAATAGGCCCTGGTCTGTTTCAATATTTCATTCCCGATCATCAACTTGGCATCTTCCAGTTTGGTTTTTACCTGTTCCAGTTCGTCTATCAGTTCAGCATATTGACCGTATAAATGAACATAATTATTGCATTGGGTAACGTCTACAAAATTGGGAACCGTATTCGGGTTCTTGCGCATAAACTGAACAGCTTTGGTTACAAACTCCTGTCTTTTGGTATTCAACTTAAACATGCTTCTCCTTTCGGTTGGCTTTAGTTTAATATTGTTAGGGATCATATTTCTTACCGCGGCAATATTCTGTTTGATAGACATTAATTCGCTGGCAACAAAACTTCTATAATTGGTCATAATGCTCCATTTTAAGCCATAACGCTTAATCGAATTAGAAAATTGCTTATTAATGAAAGAATTTTGAATGTTTTGGGCGAAAATCAGACAAATAGCTCATCAATTGAAAAGATGCTTTACGGTGAGAAAAGAAGCATTTCCTTGCACAAAAAGATAAGTCCGGATAAAATTTTCCCTTTATTACACATTCTTATTATCTTGTATATCTGAAGAATTGCTGCCACATGAAACAGATCTGGACTCTATTTTTGCGCCTATTAGGCTGGACTTCGAAGGGTTCATTTCCCCACCATATAAAAAAGTGTGTGGCCATTGTAGGCCCACATACCAGCAGTTGGGATTTTATCATAGGATTGGCATTTAGAAGTAAACTGGGTCTAACCCACGCTAAATTTCTCGGAAAAGCAGAGCTATTTAAAGGACCCTTTGGTTTTATCTTCCGAAAACTGGGTGGTTACCCTGTTGACCGTTCCGAAAATCACCAGATGGTTGACCAGGTGGTAGAACACATGAATACTAAAGAAAATTTTTTATTGGTTTTATCTCCGGAAGGCACACGTAAAAAAGTGGAGAGGTTAAAAACCGGTTTCTACCATATTGCCAAAAAAACAGGCGTACCCATTGTAATGGTTGCCATGGATTTTTCTAAAAAAGAGCTGGTATTAGCTGATCCATTTTTTCCGACTGACAACGAAAAAGCTGATTTTCAAAAAATATTTCGGTTCTATGCACCAGTGATGGGTAAGTTCCCGGAAAAAGGTCTCTCGCATTTATTTACTGATAACGAACAATGATTTATTATGACGAACCAATTCCCAACCATTCTGGAAAAATTTTATGGATTTGAAAAATCCTGTGCCCAAAAATTGTTTCTGGCAGAGCCTGTAAAAGGTGTTTACCAAAAATTTACCTGGCAGGAAGCAGGCATAGAGATCAGAAAAATGGCAGCTGCATTGCAGAAGATGGGGTTTGGCAAGGATGATAAAATTGCAATCCTCAGTAAAAACTGTGCGCATTGGATCATGACTGATCTGGCCATTGCAATGGCAGGTTGTATTTCTGTTCCGCTGTATCCCAATATTACACCGGAAGCATTAAAGGAGATCATTGTACATAGTGAGAGTAAAGCCATCTTTATTGGTAAACTGGATAACCCTGAAGAATTGAGAAAGGGTGTTCCGGATGAATTGATCAGAATCAGTTTTCCATTTTATCCCAACAAAGATTGTTTGCAGTGGAATGAGTTGATAAGTAACCTAGAACCTTTGCAGGGCAAGCCTTTGCAGGATCCCCAAGCGCTTGCCTGTATTGTTTATACTTCGGGCACAACAGGGCAGCCTAAAGGCGTGATGCACAATTTTCATGCTGTGGCTTTTGCCGTTGATTCCTTTTTAAAAAGTTATCCAAACTTATTTGGCGAGGTCTTTTTTTCTTACCTGCCCTTATGCCATGTAGCAGAAAGAATGTTGGTTGAATGTGGCGCTGTATTTACCGGCAGCACTGTTTACTTTGTTGAATCGATGGACACATTTTCTAAAAATTTACAGGATACCCAGCCCACGGTATTTTTGGCTGTTCCCAGAATTTGGGAAAAACTGCAGGAAGGTGTTTTGAAAAAAATGCCCCAGGAAAAAATGAATCGTTTATTGTCGATCCCCATCATATCAGGCATTATTAAAAAAGCCATCAGGAAAAAATTAGGACTGGCAAAAGCAAAATTTATTTTCACTGGTGCTTCCCCTATCAATCCGGCTCTTTTAACCTGGTTTTCGAAACTGGGCATTATTATTCAGGAAGCCTATGGCATGACGGAAAATGTAGCGCTATCCCATTCCAACCGCAATGGTGCCGTACGTTTTGGAACAGTTGGTCAGGCCTACCATGGAGTAGAAGTTAGATTGGGTAAAGATAATGAAGTGCAGGTTAAAAGTGCAGCCAATATGCTAGGCTATTACAAGGAACCCGAATTATCGGCAGAAAGCTTTGAAGATGGCTTTTTAAAAACAGGTGATGAAGGTTCCATCGACAAGGACGGCTACCTAACCATTACCGGCAGAATCAAAGACCAGTTTAAAACCAGTAAGGGAAAATACATTATGCCCGCACCCATTGAAGGAAAAATGCTCCAATACCCACAGCTTGGTCAGGTTTGTATAGTAGGTTCCGGAATGCCCAATGCCCTGGCACTTTGCACCCTTGCAGAAACAGCCCGAAATGCAGACAGGAAAACACTTTCAACAGAATTGAAAGAAATACTGGAAACGATAAATAAAGGTCTGGAACACCATGAAAACCTCTCGAAGCTGGTGGTTTTGCCAGATGAATGGACCATCAACAATGGCATGCTTACCCCTACCTTAAAAATTAAACGAAAAATGATTGATGCCGGTTTTGGAGATAATTATGAGGGTTGGAGCCGCTCAACAGAACCGGTATTATTTGTGTAGATGATGGTAAGGAAATGCAAATATTTGGTTTTCATACCCTGATACACAATTTTCTGACCCCTTGTTACGTTCAGTAAGGACGATTGTATACACCTAACTGAATTTAACATGAAACTGAAAATTTACCTGATTGTATTTCTTGGCTCTGTTACCTTATTCTCCTGCGTAAGCACTAAGCAACTGGATGCCGAAAAAGTAAAATATGCCGAACTAAGTGGCAATTACCTGGATATGCAGGGAAAGTACCGTAACCTGCAAGACGAATTGAAGAAATGTCAGGCAGACGCCATTGCCAAAATAAATGAACTCAATAACCGCAAAGCTTCTTTGGATGAACAAACAGCCGATTTAAAGAAACAGGTTGATTACCTCAAACAAAACAATAACACCGTTTTAAATCAGTTAAAAGATTTGAGCGTGGTAACCGGTTCTCAGGCAGAAAGTATCCGGAAGTCACTAGAAAATATTGGAGCGAAAGACCTTTACATTCAAGACCTGCAGGGATCTATTGCACGCAAAGATTCTTTGAATATGGCTTTGGTGATGAACTTGAAAGGTGCTATCGGCAATTTAGATGATAAGGATATCAATATCAAAGTAGATAAGGGTGTGGTGTATGTAGATATCTCAGATAAACTTTTGTTCAAGAGTGGTAGTTATGATGTAACTGACCGTGCCAAAGAAGTATTAGGTAAGGTTGCCAAAGTTCTGAACGCACAACCTGAAATAGAATTCATGGTGGAAGGTCACACAGACTCATTAGCCATAAAAACCACCGGCATTTTAGACAACTGGGATCTGAGTGTAAAAAGAGCCACAACAATAGTTCGCATTTTACAAGACACATATGGTCTGGATCCGAAAAGGATGACAGCAGCCGGTCGTAGCCAATACCTGCCAATAGCCGATAACGCAACATCAGAAGGCCGTTCAGCTAATCGCAGAACCAGGATTGTGATCCTGCCGCAGTTAGATCAGTTCTTTAAATTATTAGAAACAAAAAAATAGAAGCCCCGAGTTAAAATCCTAATCCAACTAAAAAGGTCAGCAACAAAAAATTTGTTGCTGACCTTTTTTATTCTTTGATTTCAAAAAATAAAAATCTTCCTCTCTCAAAAACCACAAAACTATTTAACTGTTTTCCAGGCTTCTAAAATTTCTTCCGTATGGTTCTTACTTACCGGCTTTTCGATGATCTTCACGATCTTACCAGTTTCGTCTATTAAAAAAGTGGTACGGGTGGTTCCCATATAGGTATGACCCATCAATTTTTTCTCGCCCCATAAATTGTACTTGTCAACAATCTTCTTGTCCTCATCTGCCACCAAAGGAAAAGGAAGGTCATTTTTCTGTTCAAATTTTTTGTGACTTTTTACATCATCGGTACTTACGCCGATAACCTGGTATCCCTTCTTTAATAATAATGCATAATTATCCCTGAGGTTACACGCCTGAATTGTACAGGTAGGGGTATCATCCTTCGGATAAAAATATAATATCACTTTTTTGCCTTTGAAATCTGCCAAAGAAATGGGCTTGCCATTCTGGTCAAGGGATTTGAAAACCGGTGCTTTACTGCCTTCTTTTAATACTGCCATCTGTTATTTTTTCGTGTTCAATTTGTAATGATAACGCTATTTAGCCTCTTTTGTTCCTTTTTTGTGATAATTGGGCTAAAAAATAACGTCTCCTTTCCTTTGTCAGCCTTACATTTGCACAATTTATTTTATTGAAATTATGCCCAGAGACCTCTCCATTAAATCCGTCCTGATAGTTGGTTCAGGCCCCATTATTATAGGCCAGGCCTGCGAATTTGATTATTCAGGCTCCCAGGCTGCCCGCAGTTTAAGGGAAGAAGGCATCAAAGTAATACTGATCAATAGTAACCCGGCTACTATCATGACAGACCCCATGATGGCCGATAAAGTGTACCTATTACCCCTTACCATAGAAAGTATTGAGCAGATCCTGGAAGAAAACCAGATTGATGCCGTGCTGCCAACCATGGGCGGACAAACCGCCTTGAATCTTTGTAAAGAAGCGGATGAGCTGGGTGTTTGGGAAAAATATGGGGTAAGGATGATTGGTGTGGATGTGGCTGCCATTGATACTGCAGAAGACAGGGAAAAATTTCGTCAGCTGATGGTGAAAATTGGTATTGCGGTGGCACCCAGTAAGGTAGCCAATAGCTTTTTGGAAGGAAAAGAGTTTGCACAACAGATTGGGTTTCCATTGGTGATTCGACCTTCCTTTACATTGGGCGGAACCGGTGGTGGATTTGTACATACCAAAGACGATTTGGATGCGGCATTAGAAAGAGGTTTAAAAGCTTCTCCCATTCATGAAGTATTGGTAGAAAAAGCAGTGTTGGGATGGAAAGAGTTTGAACTGGAATTATTGCGCGATAAGGACGATAATGTTGTCATCATCTGTACCGTAGAAAACCTGGACCCCATGGGCGTTCACACAGGTGATTCTATAACCGTAGCACCAGCCATGACCCTGAGCGATACATCCTTCCAGGATATGCGTAACAAAGCTATTTTGATGATGCGCTCTATTGGTAATTTTACCGGTGGCTGTAATGTGCAATTTGCCCAGAACCCTGAAACGGAAGAATTGATAGCCGTTGAAATTAACCCAAGGGTGAGTCGTTCCTCTGCGCTGGCATCTAAGGCAACCGGATATCCTATCGCAAAAATTGCTGCAAAATTAGCAATCGGCTTTTCTTTAGATGAATTGAAAAATCAGATCACCAAAACCACTTCTGCCTATTTTGAACCAGCACTGGATTATGTTATTGTAAAAATGCCCCGCTGGAATTTTGATAAATTTAAAGGTGCCAATGATACCTTAGGCCTGCAGATGAAAAGCGTAGGAGAAGTAATGTCTATCGGAAGAAATTTTACAGAAGCTATACAGAAAGCCTGTCAGAGTTTGGAAAATGAAGCCATCGGATTGGGCTATTATGGCAAGAGTTTGATGAAGAGTGAGGAATTGGTTGAATATATCAAAACCCCGAAATGGGATCGCATCTTTCGCATCAAAGATGCACTGATGCAGGGTTCTACCGTTAAATCTATTTGCCAGGCAACCAGAATTGACCGTTGGTTTATTTACCAGATCCAGGAGATCTGTAACATAGAAAAAGAAATTGCCAAATACACCCTCGAAACCTTACCTGATGACCTTTTAAAAGAAGCCAAAAAGAATGGTTTTGGTGATTTACAACTTTCCAAGATTTTGCATGGAGATTGCACGGAAGATCAGGTGTACGCTAAAAGAAAATCATTGGGCATCACAAGGGTATATAAAATGGTGGATACCTGTAGTGCAGAATTTGAAGCCAAAACACCTTATTTCTATAGCACATTTGAAAACTGATTCGAAGACATCAAAGCCTTAAACTTTCATGTCTTTACTTTACCTTGCAACCCTTTATAAGAATATATCAAATCATATGAAACTAACAGATATCCAGGTATTGAACGAGAAAGAAACACGCGGTGGTTTTGGTGAAGGCATTCATGAGATAGGAAAGGAAAACGAAAACGTAGTGGTATTAACAGCAGACCTTGCTGGTTCACTTAAACTGGGACCCTTTATCAAAGATTTCCCTAATCGTTTTGTTCAGGTTGGTATTGCGGAAGCCAATATGATTGGTATTGCAGCAGGTATGACAATTGGTGGTAAAATACCTTACACAACAACCTTTGCAAATTTTAGTACGGGTAGGGTGTATGACCAGATTCGCCAGAGTGTGGCTTACAGCGGAAAAAATGTAAAGATCTGTGCTTCACATGCAGGCTTAACATTGGGTGAAGATGGTGCCACTCACCAGATTCTGGAAGATATTGGGTTGATGAAAATGTTACCAGGCATGACAGTGATTGTGCCCTGCGATTTTAACCAAACAAAAGCCGCCACCAAAGCGATTGCCGCTTATGAAGGTCCGGTGTACCTGCGTTTTGGCCGACCCAAATGGCCCAATTTTACCAAAGAAGACGGATCAGATTTTGTAATAGGCAAAGCACAAACAATCAGTGAAGGCACTGATGTATCTATTTTTGCCTGCGGACATATGGTTTGGAAAGCCATTGAAGCGGGAAGAATTTTAGAAGCCAAAGGCATTAGTGTAGAACTGATTAATATCCATACGATCAAGCCATTGGATGCAGCGGCTATTATTGCCTCACTTACAAAAACAAAATGTGCGGTAACAGTAGAAGAACACAATGTAATAGGTGGTTTGGGCGATGCAGTTGCACAGGTTGCTTCCAAACATGTACCTGTACCCATTGAATATATTGGCACCAATGATACATTTGGTGAAAGCGGCAAACCAACCGAACTCTTAACCAAGTATGGACTGGATACTCCGTTTATTGTTGCGGCTGTTGAAAAAGTGATGGGAAGGAAGGGATAGGGGGTGGATGCTGGATGCTGGATGCTGGATACTAGATAGTAGATACTGGATGGATTTCTGTGATTGGTTGTTTTACTAATTGATAAATAGTTTAAACCGTAGCATTGATGCTACGGTTTTTTTGTTTGCTATGCATTGGTTTAAGTATTTTTATTTTTTACAAATCAAGAACATTTTAAATAACAATGGAAAAACCAAAAACCTATTGCGAGGCTGTTGCATTAATGGAAGCAAACAATGTTCATCGCATATACCATGATACGGCTTATGGATTTCCGATTGAGGATGATAATGAATTGTTTGAAAGACTGGTACTGGAAATTAACCAGGCGGGTTTAAGCTGGACAACCATCCTGAACAAACAACATCATTTTAAAAAAGCTTATCACCAGTTTCAAATTAAAAAAGTAGCTGCGTATAAAGAAGCAGACAGGACCAGGTTATTGAATGATGCAGGCATCATCAGAAACAGGTTAAAAGTAGATGCTGCTATACACAATGCCCAGGTTATTTTACAACTGCAAAAAGAATTCGGCTCTTTTAAAAAATGGCTCGATCACCATCATCCCTTAACCAAAGAAGAATGGATGAAAATTTTTAAAAAGACTTTCAAATTTACCGGCGGTGAAATTGTGAATGAATTTCTGATGAGCACGGGGTATCTAAAAGGTGCGCATATAGAAAGCTGTAAGGTTTATCCTAAAGTAAAAAAAACGAAACCTGCCTGGATGAAGTGAGTGACAATTCTTACAAAAAATTAAGGTGCCAATCTTTCAATGATCCATTCTTGTGCTTCTAATCTGTATTTGATCCTATCGTGAAGTCTGCTGCTCCTGCCCTGCCAGAATTCAATAGCCACGGGCCTTACACGGTAGCCACCCCAATGCTCGGGTCTTGGAATAATTCCGGATGCATATTTTTGGGTGAGGTCTGCAACATTTTTTTCAATTACTTCTCTGCTTGCTATCACTGTACTTTGTGGTGAAGCCCAGGCACCAATCCTGCTTCCTTCCGGGCGCGATTGAAAATATTCTTCACTTTCTGCAGCACTTATTTTTTCTATCAAACCATCAATCCTAACCTGACGCTCCAATTCCTTCCAGAAAAAAACCAGGGAAGCATATGGGTTAGCTTCTATTTCAGCTCCCTTATTACTTGCATAGTTTGTAAAAAAAACAAAACCATCTTTGTCGTATCCCTTCAATAATACAATGCGCGCTGAAGGATGTCCATCCGCAGTAACCGTAGCCAATGTCATGGCATTTACTTCTGTTATCTCACTTTTAATGGCTTCATCCCACCAAAGGGTAAACTGATCAATGGGATTCTCACTTACGTCTTTCTGGTCTAGGGAATGCAGACTATAATCCTGACGGATGTCTGCGATAGATTGGCTCATCACTTAATCATTTAATCATGCAAAGGTAACCCTTCTAAACAGACCCAGAAAAAACTAAGTACCTAATAAGATATACATGAATGTTCAAACTCAAAACCCAGAACTCCAAACTCCAGACTCCAGTCTCCAGACTATTCCGTTATTTCCACTTCCTTCGCCTTATGTTTACCAGAGATAAATGTGTATACAGCAGGAATTACAAACAAAGTAAGTACCAATGAAAATAACAACCCACCTACTACTACAATACCCAATGGTATCCTACTGGTTGCAGCAGCACCCAAACTTAAAGCAATGGGTAATGCGCCTAAGGATGTAGCAAGACTAGTCATAAGAATGGGCCTTAACCTTTGTTGCGATGCTTCCAATACTGCTTGCATTTTGTTTAGACCGAATTTTCTTTTCTGGTTGGCAAATTCCACAATCAGGATACCGTTTTTGGTTACCAGTCCAATCAACATGATCATTCCGATCTCTGAGAATATATTCAGGGTTTGATCAAATACATAAAGACTCAGCAATGCACCCGCAATCGCCAGTGGAACCGTGATCATGATAATAAAGGGATCGAGGAAACTTTCGAACTGCGCAGCCAAAACCAGATAGATCAATAACAAAGCCAATACAAAGGCAAATACAATATTGGATGAGCTTTCTGAATAATCACGCGAAGGACCGGTAAGTGCTGTTTGATAAGATTCATCCAGCATTCTGTTCGCAATACCCTGCATAGCTTTTAATCCATCTCCAATTGTTTTGCCTTCTGCCAATGAAGCTGAAATGGTGGCAGCTTTAAAACGGTTAAAGTGATACAAAGTAGACGTGTTACTACTCTCCTGTACATTCACAACAGCATCTAATGGGATATTATCGCCATTTTTATTTCTTACATACAGATTCTTGATGTCATTTGGATTGTTTCGCTTGTCTCTTTCTACCTGTGCCACTACTGAATACTGAAAACCATTCATAATGAAATAAGCCATTCTTCCACCACTAAATGCTGCCTGAATAGCACCTACTACATCAGAAGTAGAAAGACCTAGATCTTTCACCTTCATCCTGTCTACAGTTATTTGTAATTCGGGTTTGTTAAAACGTAGATTCACATCCACATTGGCAAAGGTTTTATCTTTTCTGGCTTCTTCCAGAAACTTTGGTATGGTGGTCTTTAATTTGGCAAGATCCTGGTTCTGTAAAATAAATTGTACCGGTAATGACCCTCTAGAACCAAGACCTACAGAGATGGTCTGTTCCTGTACAGCAAAAATTCTTGCTTCATTAAACCTGCCCAACTTTTTTTGCAGATCCATGGCAATTTCATTTTGACTTCTCTTTCTAAACTTTGGATCAACCAATGCCACCCTTGGTGAAGATGAATTGGCAGAACCTCCTGGACCAAAACCTGCGGGCGTTCTTGTCTGAACAAAATCTCTTTCTGGTACAGAATCAATTAAAAAATTGGCAATATTATCAGAGATTTTCTGCATGTAATTATAACTGGTACCCTCAGCGGCGGTAACCGTAAAACGTATGCTATTTCTGTCTTCCAGTGGTGCAATCTCACTCTTTAATAATCCCATAATGATATAGATCATAACCCCGCAAATCAATACAATAACCCAGGCTGCCCAACGAATTTTCATGAAACCCTGTAAAAGATTTCGGTACCCAGTTTCCATGCCTGTAAAAAAGGGTTCCGTTTTTTTATAGAACCAGCCTTCGTGTGCATTCTTCTTATTAAGGTATACATTCAAAACCGGTGTGATGGTTAAGGATACAAACGCCGATATCAAAACAGCACAGGCAAGCGTAACGCCAAATTCGCGAAACAGTCTTCCTACAAAACCTTCCAAGAAGATTACAGGCAGAAATACTACCGCCAATGTGATAGAAGTTGATAAAACCGCAAAGAAGATCTCCTTACTTCCTTCCAATGCCGCTTTGCGTATGGGCAAACCTTCCTCCAGTTTTCGGAAAATATTTTCTGTTACCACAATTCCATCATCCACTACTAATCCGGTTGCCAGTACAATACCCAATAAGGTAAGGATATTGATAGAAAACCCTGCGATGTACATGATAAAGAAAGTACCCACCAATGAAATTGGAATATCTATCAAAGGCCTGATGGCAATTAACCAGTTACGGAAGAATAAGAAGATAACCAATACTACCAGGCTAAAGGAAATGATCAATGTGTCTTTTACTTCTTCCAGTGATTTGCGGATATTGATGGTATTATCCAAGATCACTTTCATTTCTATATCAGACTTGTTTGCTTTTTTTATGAGGTCAAGTCTTTTATTAAATTCATCTGCTATCTGTACATTATTGGCACCAGGCTGTGGTACAACTGCCAGTCCGATGGCATTTACACCATTGAGCTTCCAGGATTGTTCTAATTGTTCAGGAGCCAGTTCTACTTTGGCTATATCGCTCAAGCGAATGGTGCCTGTTGCATCCTGTTTGATGATCAGGTCTTTGAATTGCTGTTCGTTCCTTAACCTGCCCAATGCACGAATGATCATTTCTGTTCCATTACCATAGATCTTGCCGGGAGGTAATTCAATATTTTCTGCATTGATAGCCGTACGCACATCTGTAAAAGCAATATTATGGGCACTCATTCTATCAGGGTTAAGCCAGATGCGCATGGCATAACGCTTCTGTCCAAAAATATTTACAGCACTGATATCTTTAATGGTTTGTAATTGTTGTTGCAAAACATTTTCAGCATAATCACTTAATTCGAGCAAGCTTTTGGTTCTGCTCTGAATGGCCAGTACCATGATAAATTCACTGGTTGCATCTGCTTTGGAAACAATAGGAGGTGCATCAATATCCTGCGGTAAACTTCTTTGTGCTTGTCCAACCTTATCGCGTACATCACTGGCAGCAGATTCTAAATCAATCCCCAAATTAAATTCTACTGTGATATTACTTGAACCAAGAGAACTGGAAGAAGTAATGGTTCGTATACCTGGTATACCATTTACCTGTTTCTCCAATGGTTCCGTAATTTGACTTTCTATGATGTCAGAATTCGCACCCGTATAACTGGTAGAGATGGATATAGTGGGCGGATCAATGGCCGGGTAATCTCTTACTGCCAAAAAAGAAAATCCTACTAAACCAAATAAAATGATGAGGAGATTCATCACCGTTGCCAATACCGGCCTCTTCAAAGATAATTCTGAAATATTCATAGCTGTTTGGCTGTCTTTTTGAGATGTTCAGTTTATTGTGAAACAAATCAGTTGGTGAGTTGTTCCAATGTTTTAGTGCCCCTGATCTTTAAATCTGATTTGGGTCTGGTAAAAAGTAATCCGGTTACAACAATAGAATCACCCTCTTTCACTCCCTTGGTCACTTCAACATTACTGGCTTGCCTGGAACCTGTTTCAACATTTACAAACATAGCTTTGCCATCTTTTACCAGAACTAATTGTTTGTTTCTGTCATCCGGAATAATGGCATTTGTGGGCACCAAAATACTTTTCTGCGTTTTATTGGCTGAAAGAAACACTTTTACATAAGAACCCGGATTTAAGCTATTATCCGAAAGTAAGGCACGCACTTTCAAGCTTCGGGTATTCTGGTTCACCTGTGGTTCAATGGCAATAATGGTGGCTTTTTTCATGATCGAATCACGGGAATTAGCCTGCACATCAATGGTATTGCCTCTTTTGATCATGCCACTATATTCTTCCGGTATGGTAAAATCAATTTTTATTTTATCCAGTTGCTGTATACTGGCAATAATACTTGCAGGGGTAAGGTAAGCACCCGGACTCACTTGTCTTAAGCCCAAAATACCTGTAAAGGGTGCTTTTAAAACTGTTTTGTCGATCAATGACTGTGTATACAAAAGGTCTGCTTTAAAGCCATTCACTGCATTCAAAGCCAAATCATAATCCTGCTGGTTTACTCCGCTGATGGATAATAGTTTCCGAAGTCTTTCTTCCGTTTTAGTGGCTAGTTCCAGAGCAACTTTTGTTTTATTGAGTTGTGCTTGCAGGTCTGCATCATTTATACGTGCTATCACGGTACCCTGCTGTACCTGACTTCCTTCAGGAACATTCAGGTACACCAATCTGCCACTAACTTCTGGGTGCATTTCCACATATTCACTGGCAACAACGGATCCATTGGCTTCCACTGCATTTTTCAAAGTTTGGCTACTGGCAATCAATACGTCAACCATTACTGCTTTGGGCGTATTATCGGGCTTTACTTCTTCTTTTTTACCCTTACAGGCAGTGATCAGCAACAGAGAGATGGGAATTAGGTAAAATCTTTTCAAGGCAATAGATTTATAAGCTGATAAAGATAAAAACATTTTATATCTATCCCTAGTTTATCTATATATGGACGAAAGGGCAAAATAAACGGGTAGATGGCATAAATACATCCTGATAGTTGTAAATTCATGATTCGATCCATCATATTTCTCCATAAGAAAATTCATAAACCTACTGCTTGCCTTATGTACCAGCTTTCATTAACACACCCAAAAAAAAGGGCATTCATTACCGGTGCTGCATCTGGATTAGGCAAAGCTTTTTGTCTGGAACTGGCCAAAGATGGCTGGACAATTGGCATGAGTGATATCAATATTACAAACCTGGAATCCTGTGTTGCTGAAGTAACGGAAGCTGGCGGAAAACCCATCCTGTTTCCATTGGATGTTTCTGACAAGGACCAATACCAGAAAGTAGCAACGGAATTTTTACAAATAGCCGGCGGTATTGACTTGCTTTTTAATAATGCAGGTGTGGGTGATGGTGGTGGTTTTGAAGAATATGCACTTGAAAACTATGAATGGATGGTCAGCATCAACCAAATGGGCGTGGTTTATGGCTGTTATTATTTTATACCAGCTATGAAAAAACAAGGGTCGGGACATATATTAAATACTGCCAGTGCTGCTGCTATTGGTTGTGCGCCCACTATGGGTGCTTATAACATGACCAAAGCCGCAGTGGTAGCCATTAGCGAAACCTTGTACAGTGAGTTAATGGATTTCAATATCAACGTATCCTGTATCCAACCCACTTATTTCAGAACCAATGTGGTTCAGTTTGCAAGGGGTGGAGATATTGTAAAGAAAGCAACACAAATGTTCATAGATAAATCCGGGTTGGAAGCAGATGAAGTTGCACAGGAAATATTGGTACGTGCTGGTAAGAAGGAATTATACATAATCCTGCCAAAAGATGCCCGTAAAATGTGGTTCTTTAAAAGACTGGCCCCAACCTGGTTTAGAAAAAAAGTAAAAGAACAGTTTATGGCAGCTATGAACAAAGCCATTAAAAGATCATCAACAACCGCTTGAAAAAAACATTTATGACAGCCAATCAAATTTTTAACCTAACCGGTAAAGTAGCCCTGATAACAGGTGCCAGCAAAGGAATTGGGGAAGCCATTGCAAGGTATTATGCTGCTTGTGGTGCAAGCGTGGTTATCAATTCTCGTAAACAGGAAGAATTGGATAAGGTGGCAGAAAGTATTGTAGCCGAAGGCGGAAAATGTACCGGAATTGCCGCTAATGCAGGTGATACCAAAGCCTGTAAGGAACTGGTTGAAAAAGTAGTGGCAGTTTATGGTGGAATAGACATACTGGTAAATAATGCAGCAACCAACCCGGTATTCGGACCAGTTCTAGAAAGCGAAGAATGGGCTTTTGATAAGATCATGCAGGTAAATGTGAAAGCGCCATTTGAATTAGGTAAACTGGTCTATCCCATTATGAAAGAAAGAGGTGGCGGCAGTGTGATCAATATCAGTTCTATTGCAGGCATTACGCCCGATCCGGGATTGGGACTTTACTCCGTTTCCAAGGCGGCACTTAACATGCTTACCAAAGTAACTGCCAAAGAATGGGGAGCTGCGGGTATTAGGGTAAATGCAATTTGTCCGGGACTTATTAAAACAAAATTTTCTGAAGCACTTTGGCAAAATGAAAAATGGCTGAATCATTTTGTAAAAAATACTCCAATAGCAAGAATGGGAACAGTAGAGGAAATTGCCGGACTGGCACTTTTCCTCGCATCAGATGCATCCGGCTATTGTACGGGAACGATATTTACAGCAGATGGCGGACTAACGATATAACTCTCTTTTTCTTTTTTTCTCCGTTTTTCTTCTATCGAAACAGAATTTCAATAAAAGAAGGACAAAAGAAAAAGAGAGCGAATCTAGATTTTAAAAGTTCGATTGATACTAACACACTAATTAATTATTTAAACAATTTCAATGGAACCCGTTTTTGCCACTCCGCGTTTAGCAGCCATCTTACCCATAGTTCAAAAATTTGTAGCCGAAGAATTGGTGCCGCTTGAAAAAGATCATTTAACCCGACCCTTTAAAAAAACAGAAATAATTCTGCAGGAAAAAAGAGAGAAAGTGAAAGCCTTAGGCTTATGGAACCTGCATTTACCCCAGGAAGAAGGCGGGCAAGGACTCACACTCTGCGAATTTGGACAGATCAGTGAAGCTTTATCACATGCACCCTATTATGGTCAATATACTTTTAATTGTCAGCCACCGGATATTGGCAATACAGAACTCATCAGCAGGTTTGCTTCAGCCGCTATCAAAGAAAAATTTTTGCACCCCTTATTGGAAGGCAAGATCAGGTCTTGTTTTTCTATGACGGAGCCGGAGTTTGCAGGATCAAATCCAACAAGACTTGCCACAACAGCAGTAAGAGATGGCGATGAATATGTAATCAATGGCCACAAATGGTTTACCTCCTCTGCCGATGGTGCGGCATTTGCTGTGGTGATGGCCGTAACCAATCCTTCAGCTGCACCTCATGAAAGAGCCAGTATGATCATTGTACCAACGGATACGCCTGGTTTTGAGTTGGTACGCAATATTCCCATTTTTGGCGAAACCGGTGAGGGCTGGGCCAGTCACGCAGAGATCAATTATAAAAACTGCAGGGTACCTGTTACCAATATCATTGGAGAAGAAGGCATGGGTTTTCGTTTAGCACAGGAACGCCTCGGGCCTGGACGCATCCATCATTGTATGCGCTGGATAGGCATAGCCGAAAAAGCATTCGACCTTTTATGTAAAAGAGCCAGTACCAGGGAAATGGAAGAAGGCGTAATGTTGGGCGAAAAACAATTTATCCAGGGATTTATTGCAGACAGCCGAATGGAAATAGATGCCAGCAGGTTATTGGTTTTACGAACGGCTTATAATATAGACCAACAGGGAGCCAAAGCAGTACGCGAACAAATTTCAGGCATCAAATTCTTTGTGGCCAATATGGTATTAAAAGTTTTGGACCGCGCTATACAAGTACATGGTGGCATGGGTTTAACCGATGAAACTATGCTTGCCAACCTTTACCAGCATGAACGCGGAGCCAGGATCTGGGATGGTGCTGATGAAGTACACAAACAAAATATGGCATTGAGTATTTTGAAGAAGTATGGATTGGATGTGAAAAAGCGAAAGGGATAAAAAGTTTTTCCTCTCTGTGAAAACTCTGTATCTCAGTGGCTCTGTGTTAAATTGAAATTAGTTTTAACCGCAGCGACGCAATGGGGCAGAGTTTACGCAGAGGATTAACAAAAGAAGTTACCTAATTATTTTTTTAAACACACGCTTACACTCCATGCTATACGATTCAAATATCACCCCCCTCAAAGAATCAGAAGAGATTGATCTTCATTTGTTAAATCAATATTTGAAAGAAAATGCCCCCATGGTTGGGGAAGTAAAAGAAATTGGGAGGTATACAGGTGGGTATTCCAACCTCACTTATTCCTTACAAACAGAAACAAAAGAATGGGTACTACGCAAACCGCCACGCGGTGCTGAGATCAAATCTGCCCACGATATGGGACGTGAGTTTCGGGTGCTTTCACTTTTAAAACCTCATTATACAAAAGTACCCACCCCTATTGTGTATTGCGAATCATCTGACATCATCGGTTCTCCTTTTTATGTGATGGAGAAATTAAGCGGCACCATATTGCGTGCAGGAAATACACCATCCATGCATCTTTCAGCCGAATCCTTAAATGCCCTCTCTGCAGCCATGGTAGACAATTTGGTTGCTTTACATTCAATCGATATTAAAACAACAGGACTTGATCAATTAGGAAAACCCGAAGGCTATGTTATGAGGCAGGTGGAAGGCTGGACCAAAAGATATTATGCTGCAGAAACAGACAAGATAGATCAGATGGATTCGGTGGCAGCATGGATAAAAGAGCATTTGCCTAAAGGGCAGGCGGCTTCTTTTTTACACAATGATTATAAACACGATAACCTGATACTGGATAACAATGATCTTACAAAAATTGAAGGTGTATTGGATTGGGAAATGTCAACCGTTGGTGATCCACTGATGGACCTGGGCGCTACCCTTGCTTATTGGTTTGAAGAAGGGGAAGGCGATGTGTTTAAAATGTACAACCTCACCTGGTTGAAAGGAAATTATACGCGCAAAGAATTTGTAGAACGCTATGCAGAAAAAAGTGGCAGAGACCTGTCTGACATTAAGTTTTATTATGTTTTCGGACTATTCAAAAACGCCGTGATTGCACAACAGATCTATCAAAGATGGAAAACAGGAAACAGTAGTGATGCACGTTTTGGCGCATTATTGCCGATGATCAGGTTGCTGGCTGCAAAAGCCGAGGGAATATTGAACAAGGAACAAGGAATGTAAATTGTTGATTTGAATGTTGAATCGTAAATATTAAACTCATTGCTCACTTTTAAATTCAAAATTCCCTTCAGCCTTCAACATTCCTTGTTCAACATTCAAAATTTATTCGTCTTTCCTTCTCATCCACCCTTTAATTTTAGTCGTTTTATACTGCTCAAAACTTTGCTGGATATAATAACCCAGTTCCAGTTCGTTCAGCAATTGAACCACTTCATAAGGTGGTCGGTATCGGTTCATAAAAGTATCCAGTTCAGGCGATGTTAATTTGGTGATCTTTCTTACAAATTGCTTGGTGTACCTGCTATTTACATATTTATCCTTTTCTTCTGCCAGCAATCTGTTTTGCAGGTTAAGAATACTTCGGTTACGCTTTACACGAAATAAATTAATGATCTCATTTATATCAAAGCCAACCGTTAAACCGCCGGGGTTGTAATTGGGATTATTGCTGAGCCTGAGACCCGGCTTGCGAAAATCGAACACTTTGGCATAATCTTTCCTGTTCTGAACAGAATCGTATTTGTAATAACTGTTGCGCACTTTCACTTCGGGCAATTCTGTTGCCCTTACATGGATCATCACGTTAAAATTATCGAGGCTGGAAATGGTGTCCACCGGGTATTTCATGGTTGTTTTCCCAATCAGTGAAAACCAGATAGAATCTTTGGTAAGCACTCGTAAGCTATACTTGCCCACAGAGTCTGTGATGGTAGTTTTACCGGAAGTACTATAAACACCAACGGCTTCCAATGGTCTTCTGGCAGAGATATCATAAATAGTACCACTTACTGTTACAAACTGCGCCTGCGCTATGTTACATAACATTACCGAGCCTATTACCCATACAAAACCCACCAAAAGCAGCCGTTTTCTCAAATCCAACATTTAGGCTGTAATATTAAAGCAGGCAGGGCAGAGTACAAGGAATGTAACTGGAATTAACTTGTTTTTTGCAGAATACACAGCAGATCATGATTGATTCAACATTAAACAGACAGAAAAACAGTATTTCCTTATTAAAATTTTGTGTCGATGATATAGGGCAGCATTTTTAGCCAGGTAGGCCAGTCGTGCTTAATATCTTGGCCCCATACATCCAGATCATACCAAATGCCTTTATTATACAAAACACCGGCAAATCTTTTAGAAGCTTCCGGATCTTCGTAATCGCCGCTTCCGGTATAAATATGGATATGGTGACTGGACTTGATCTTTTCCAGGTACCATTCATCGGTGAGGTTAGGTACATAATGTTCCGGGCTATTATAATACACTTCATTATCAAAAAAGCCCTTGGTATATTCTGTTAGATTATACACACCACTCATGCTAATGGCACCATTAATGATATCGGGTCTTTTGAGAAAGAGGTTCATGGCATGCAGTGCACCAAAAGAAGCGCCGCAGGTATAGATCATGGTCTCATTACTGGTAGCATTTCTGATATAAGGTACCACTTCATTAAACACATATTCATTGAACTGGTTATGCCGGATGGCTTTGTGTTCGGGAACCATTTCATTATTCATCCAGCTTTCCTTATTCATGCTGTTTATACTGAATACCCTCAGTTTTCCGGCATTGATCAATGGCGCTAAAGCATCAATCAATTGAAACCTTTCATACTCTAAGTAATCTGCAGCGGCAGTAGGCACCAGCAATAAGGCGAAACCATAATGGCCGTAAGATACAATGGGCATGTCTCTGCCCAATGCAGGACTATACCAGGAATTTAGTTCTCTGTTCATTTACAAATTTTTCTACTTACACAAATTTAATCAATACAATTCTTTTTGATCTCTTTCCATAGATCACGGTAACATTGGGCGGCATAACTACTGGCAGCAAAGGTTTCGAGCGGGGCTTCGTTGATACCCATTTTTTCTACATCGCTGAGGTAGGGAATATAACTTTTCAAAAATACCTTATCCTTATAAAATTCGTTCATTACTTCATGGTGTAAATTTTTTCTATGGTCTACCATACTGAAGAAACATTTGATCTTCTTCATATCCAACCCATTTTCTTTAAAATAATCCGCAACCGTTTCAAATGATCGGATAGAAAGGGTTGTAGGAATATTTGGCATCAATATCCAATCTACTCCAGAAAATATAGCATCATGCAATAAAGAAATACCAGGAGGGCAGTCTAGTATCACAACATCATAATCCTTCTTCAAACCGCCCAATAAAGTAGCGATCTTTTTCTTCGACTGTTTCATTTCGCTTAGTAATACATCGGCATGCCTGGCAGAAAGATCGGCCGGAATAATGTGGAGATTACTATAAGCAGTTTCCTGAGCAGCATCCAACAGATCCATCTCACTACTCAGTAATTTTTTGGATTCGTTTTTTGCAGAGGTAGTAGCTCCCAGATAAAAAGAGGAAGACCCTTGCGGATCCATATCCCAGATCAAAGTTTTATAGCCTTCTTTAGCAGAAAGATATGCCAGATTAATGGTGGAAGCTGTTTTGCCCACACCGCCTTTTAGGTTGTATAATGCAATTGTGACCATACTCTAATATACAAGATTTATTGAATTCCGCAATAAACTAAGCCCTTAGAAAATCCAGCCTAATAGTAAACAGGCCAGTACCAGAAAGGGTGCAGGTATACGGTTACTGCCCAGTAATAAGAATGTTGCGCAAACGATCAACATATCAATGATCCCCAGTTTATCGCCGTTTAAAAGGGAATAGAGAAAAGCATCTTTAATAAGAAAACAGGTAGCACCTGCCATGATGCCTACAACTGCTGCATTGATGCCCTCGAGCGATCGGTAGATCACCGCATATTTTTTGAGGTTATGCCAAACAGGGAAAAAGAAAAGAACCAGCAATGCGCTGGGAAGAAAAATACCAATTGCGCCTATGATACAGCCCATCAATTGCTTTCCGGTTCCTTCATTACGCATAACCATCCCACCCGTAAAAGCCCCGATAGAAAATACTGGACCCGGAATTGCCCTAACCATACCCGAACCCGTAAGAAAATCGGCGCGACTCATATTCAGCACTTCTCTTTTTGTTTCCTGAATTCTTTTTGTTTCGGGTCGGATAACATATTGCTCATACATCAATGGAATCAGCACATCCCCACCCCCAAATACCAGGCTACCAAAACGGTAAGCGTTTTCAAAAAGATTAATGGATTTTCTATTGGGCCACTCCTGCTTACTAGCTGTTTCTGAAATATAACCTGCCAATCCAAACAGAGCCAGAAAAATGAGCATATTGCCCCATTTGATTTTTTTGGGCAATACCTCTTTTTGTGGGATACGTTTATCACTAAAATTGGTAACAATACCTGCCAATAATATTAAAGTAGGAAATACCCAGGGCGATTTAAAAGCCAGAAAAGTTACTACTGTAGCCACTACCATAATAATGGTTGTGATGGTATTATGAACGGCAATGCCAAAAATTCGAAAAGTAGAATACGCTATAAAACCTATGGCCATAGGCTGAATGAATTTGAAAACACCGGAACCCAAACCCATATCATTAAAATAATCAAGCAAAAAAGATACGCCCCCCATCAGCGTACAGGCAGGGAAAATCCAGATAAGTAAAGTGATAATGGCCAGTGGTATGCCACCCCTTTTAAAACCAATAAGGGTAAGGGTTTGGGTGGAAGAAGCACCAGGTAATAACTGACAGAATCCATTGTATTCCATTAGTTCTTCTTCGGTAATATCCCTTCTTTGTTGCACAAATGTTTTCAGCATCATACCCATATGCCCTTGCGGACCACCAAAAGCGGTAATACTGTGCAGAAATACAGCTTTCAGAAAAGGAATATGACGAAAGAGAACCATGGGGCGATGGTTGCAGTGAATTGGGAAATTACAGATTTATCTGTTGATTTAAAAATACAACGCCTTTGCCAAGATCATTTTGAAAATGCACTTAACAAAAAATGCTGCTGATCA
>CALRVT010000022.1:0-67786 GCA_943371675.1 Chitinophaga pinensis
TAAAAGAAAAAAAATAAAATATTTCATATAATACCTTTTTTTGTCTAGAAACAAATGTTAATACTAGAAATCATTCAATTCTAGTTTCCAATATTGTTTAAATTTTAAGGACGACTTTTCAGGTATTATTAGCCAAAACAGTAACCAAAACCTTCACCGCAGATTGCATTTAAGTCACTATACATATCCTGGACATTACAATATGTAGCACTCCATTGCTCCCATTCTGGATGGAAATCAGAACATCTACAGGTCACATCAAGGCAAAGATCTGATGGGGCTTTCCCTCCAGCGAGATTCCTTAATTCAATTCGGTTTAATTCTTTCATACTTATTACCACTGTTTATAATTTTAAAACGTGGTCAAAAACTAACAAACATTAATAATGAGTAAATGTATTATACAATATAAAAAATATTCTTGGGGATTTTCCCCCAAATATTCAACTAAAACCGCTATACTTTTTTGAGGTAATCTTATTATAAAGACGATCAAACAAACTATTATCCTTTGTAATAATTATACATTCCGTTTTTAAACCATTTTTAAATTGCACAAACTTGTTTTGAGTGGTTAAGACAAGCTTAGGTATCAATACATAAGCCGTAAAACCTGAGTCAATAAGTGTAACAGAAACAGAATCTATCTTACATTTTATTACTCCGAATTCGCGATAAGGGTAAGCATCAATTCGCAATTGAACAGGCAACCCTTTGACTATTTTAGTGAAATACTTTTGTGGAACTACCAATTCACAAATAAATAATTTCGATTTTCCGAAAGCGTCTGTTTCCACTATTTTCGTATGAAAATTAATCGATTCAGGATAAGGAATAAACTTAGCTACAAATAATAATACTACCACTAAAAAAAAGATCCCGAATAAGCCATAATTTGAAAGCGCTCCAGGTTTAATAGAAACAAATTCATTCATAATCTCGGGGCGGATAGTATAGTTTTTGGCTTCTGTTTCGCCGGGTTTACGACCCATAAATATGATTTTTTCCATAGGTTAATATTATTTACCAAGTTCCAACTGATTTTTCACCAATTCATAATATTTTCCTCTTAGAGCACTGAGATTTGAGTGAGTTCCTTCCTCAACTATCCTTCCTTCATGTAATACGACTATCTTATCTGCATTCTTTACTGTACTGAGTCTGTGGGCGACAACAATCACCGTTTTTCCTTTAAAGAAATCTTGAAGATTCTCAACTATCGCCCTTTCATTATTTGCATCAAGTGAATTAGTGGCTTCATCAAAAAAAATAAAGTAGGGGTTCTTATACACTTCCCTGGCAATCAATATGCGCTGTTTCTGACCTTGGCTAACACTCGTTCCATCAGCCCCCAATTTTGTATTAAAACCATTGGGTAAGGATTCTATAAATTTAAGGATATTAGCTGTTCTGCATGCTTCAGTTAGATTTATTAGATCGACTTCCTCATTTCCAATAGCTATATTATTAGCTATTGTGTCATTAAAGATAAAGCCGTCCTGCATCACTGAACCGCAGTGCTTACGCCAGAAAATTGGACTAATATCTCTAAGATTAGTATCTCCAATAGAGATCTTGCCTAGATAATTCTCATGGAACTTTAATATTAATTTAAGTAAGGTTGTTTTTCCACTACCGCTTGTTCCAACTATAGCTGTTGTTTTACCTGCCGCAATGTGAAGTGATATATTTTCAAGAACTGGTTCATTACCCGCACCGGGGTATGTAAAAGAAAAATTTGTAAAATCAATACTTCTTTCGTTTGGTAACACTTGAATATAAGTTTTTGATGGATCTTCCTCGTCAGCCAATTGGTGGATATCATTTAACCTTTCTAGGCTGATTTTTGCGTCTTGGGCAGATTGTATAAATCCAATTAATTGCTCAACAGGACTGCTTAATTGACCCAATATGTATTGAATAGCTAGCATAGCTCCAAAAGTCAGTTTACCTTCCACAACTAGCCTTGCCACTAAGAATGTAATCAAAATATCCTTGCCTTGGTTAATTAATAAGGCGCCAGATTGTTGCACTTGACTATATGAAAGTTTTTTGAAACTTAATTTTAATATTGAAGCTTGAATATTCTCCCATTCCCATCGTTTTAGTTGCTCTGCACCATGTAGTTTTATTTCCTGCATTCCTTGCACAAGTTGAAGTGTCGCATTATTTTCCTTGGCTGATATGTGAAATGTTTGATAATTTATTTTACGGCGAATTTTTAAAAAAAGGTTTATCCATAAATAATACAAACTACTAAAAACCAAAAAAATATTAAATAGATTTTCGTTATAATTTAGTAAAATAAAAGAAAAAACAATTAGATTGAATAATGAGTAAATAGTGCTTAAAGCAGAACCAGTCAGGAAATTTTGGACTTGCTTATTATCATCAATCCTTTGTATCGTATCTCCTGCATGAAATGAATCAAAATAAGAAATGGGCAGTCTGGTTATTTTAATCCAGAAATCTGACAAAAGCGATAAATTGATAATTGAAGAGATCCATAATAACATTTTAGTCCTTATAAAATCCACAATTGTCCGGCTACAAACCAATATTAGCTGTGCAAATAATACAATTGTAATAAATTGAAGGTTTTGAGTATTAATACCAGTATCAACAAGGCTCTGTGTTAAAAAGGGGAATATAAGTTGCAGCATTGAAGAAATGAACAAGGCAAAAAATACTTGTACGATTTGCCACCTACTGCTATCCAAATATCGTAAAACATATCTCCAGTCTATTTTATTCTCCACCTCACTTTGTCTTTTGTAAAATAGTTGCGAAGGTTCAAGTATTAAAGCGGTTCCTACTGGTTTACCTGATTGATTTTTTGTACTTATCCAATTGCTTAAAAAGGCCTCCTTTGTAATACTATTTATTCCGCTCCTTGGATCTGCTATTTCAATATTTTTTTTTCCAAACCATTTTTTTGAAATTGGAGGCAACACAACAAAATGGTTTTGTCCCCAGTGTAATATGGCTGGTAATTTAATATCGTGAGTCAGCTCCTCAAAATTAACTTGTACTCCCCTGGCTCTAAAACCCAATTTCTCTGCTGCTTCACTTATCCCAAGTAAATTAACCCCATCCTTACCATAGCCTGCAGCATTTCTGATCCCTTCAGTGTTATAATGCTTACCATAATATTTCGAGATCATACGCAAACAAGTTGGACCACAATCCATTGTGTTAGCCTGTTTATAAAAAGGGAATGACCTCATTTTCAAATATTTTGTAATAAAGACTATATCCGATTTTAACAAATACCGTCTCACCTTTTACTATTGCATAATACGAAATATATCAAGTGGTTACAATCACTTTTTGTCATAACTGGGGGAAAACCCCCACTACCAAAAATTTAGATACGACTTATATTTATATAGGATCGTCTTTCCTAAACTTTTCGATAAACCTTAAGTTTTTGGTCACGTTTTAAAACTATAAAATGTGGCAAATAAAAAGATAACACTAACTAGAACTGAATTGAAACAAATTAATGGAGGTATTTCACTCCAGGATAATTGTGGATGGGTATGTTGTAGTTGCGAAGGATTTTGCAACGAAACCGTAGAATGGCTACCGTGGTATTGTAAATTTACAGATGCAACTGCAGATATTGCTGCAAATTGTACGCCAGCTGGATCTGGACCTTCAGGACATTGTTTTTATTGCTAAGGCGATTCTTGCAATATTAAATTCAAAAAAGCAATTTAAAGTAATAAAATAGCCTATGTAATTCCATTCAACTTTATAAGAAACTTGCTCTCAACAGATACCAATAAATTAAACCTCCCTCTAAGGGAGGTTTTCAAAATCCGTATATTTATTTTCATCCAATATACTATGAGCTTAAATCTTCGTTTTTGTATAGTTACAGCTCTACTCATTAACATTTCAACCATTTCTGCTCAGAATAAGATTTATAAATTTCAGTGCACTTATAAGTTAGATTATCAGCCTGATTCCACAGATCGAGCCAGCAAGAGATCCGAAAATATGTTTTTATTCCTTAATGAAAATTCTTCTCTATTCAAAAGTGAAAACCTCAACAAAAATGATTCAGTAGATTTGATTCCCTTTGGTAGTGGTGATTTAAATTCAATTCTAAATTACCTACAGTCAATTAAAACCAATTTTAAATACACAATTACTATGGATTCATCGTATGAATTAATTTATACTGATTATATTGACAGGGAAGTTTACGAGTATAGAGAGTCAAATAACAGCATTAAATGGGAAATATCGGGGGATTCGGCCACCATCAATGGATATCATTGCCAAAAAGCTACAACTGTCTATGGAGCGCGAAAATGGACTGCCTGGTTTACACCTGATATTGCCATTAGTGACGGCCCCTATAAATTCAATGGTTTACCGGGTTTGATTATAAAGATATATGATAGTCAGGGATATTATACATTTACAATGACAAGCCTTTTAAATATTCCGGAAAAGCTGTTTACGGGCCAGTACAAAGTCATAAAAATTGATAAAGCAAAATTTTATTACGCATTAAGCTATTTTATAAATAATCAATATGAAATGATGGCAATGCGAGGTATTAGAGTCACATCAGGTGAAGATGCAATTAGGAATAGATTAGAAGAAAGGCGAAAGAAAAATAATAATCCGATAGAAATTGTACCAGCTCCAAAGAAATAATATGAAGGCGGGATATTTATATTTAATTCTTCTATTATCTTTTCTGCAAACGTCAGCCCAGTCAATCATTGAAGGGAAAGTTTCAACATCAACTGGGAAACCATTATCTAATGTCGCCGTTTCGATCAGTAAAATTTCCTCAAAAAGTGTTATAGCTTTTGGGATAACCAATGTAAATGGTACATATAAAATAACTGTTAATATTAAAGATGATTCCCTTCAGTTAAAAGTTTCACTACTAGGGTATGAGGTTATTGAACAAATCATATTAAATAAGTCAACATCTCTAAACTTTTCAATGGCTGCCGGCTCAGTAAATCTTAAAGAGGTAATAGTAAAAAATAGCCCTATTCGACTGACCAAAGACACCATAAATTATTCGGTTCAGTCATTTGCCTCCAAGGAAGACAGGTCAATTGCAGATGTAATAAAAAAACTTCCCGGAATTGAGATTCAGGATGACGGAAAAATCATTTACCAGGGAAAACCAATACAGGCATTTTTAGTAAATGGACTAGACCTACTAGAAGGAAGATATACACTAGCAAGTAATAATCTTCCTTATGATGCAGTAAAAAATGTACAATTAATTGAAAATGATCAACGCATAAAAGTCCTTGACAGTCTGGTTTTTTCAGACAGAACAACGCTTAATCTTCAACTTAAGAGATTTTTAACTACAGGAACTGCCAGCATTGGGGCCGGAATTACACCCCTACTCTGGGATATAAATGTTACCCCAATTACCTATAATAAAACATTTCAGGCTATTAATTCCTATCAATCGAATAATATTGGAAAAGACAGATCTTCACAATTACGTGTTTTAACCACTGATAACTTATTTGAAGGTGCGAATAAACAAAATCCTAATATACTTTCGGTTCAACAACTTTCACCTCCCCCATTTGATCAACAGGTTTGGCTTGACAATAATCAACACCTTTTTTCCAGCAATGTATTAAAGGTCCTCCAAAAAGATCTGCAGGTCAAGTTTAATGTTTCTTATGTTACCGATTTCCAACAGAGATATGGTAACACAATAACAACAATATACCCCCCGGGACATTCCAATATTACAATAGATGAAATAAAAAATAATAATCTGAATAAAAACAACTTAAAATCAGGATTTATCCTGGAGAAAAACACAAAAAAACAATATTTCAAGAACATTTTTCTTTTTGAAAAAGAATGGTCTTTAACAATCGGAGATCTCAAAAACAATAATACGAGCATATACCAAAACCTTTCGGGCACACCGGTATCTATATCAAATAAATTAAGTCTAATCAAAGCAATGGGGAAACAGTTGGTTAATATAAATTCCAGTATTTCCTACAATACGTTATTTCAGACGCTTAGTGTAAAACCGGGTCAATTTGATTCCAGTTTCAATAACAATAAACCTTATGATGAAGTGATTCAAAATCTACAACTTAGGAGTTTTCAGACTAATAACTATCTAAGTTTCATAAAGGGGCTTGGGAAATTCACTTTTGCCCCGAAACTTGGTATCGAGGTTAATGAACAATGGATAGAGAGCTCCATTAATACAATTATGTCAAATGTAAAAACCGAACTTGGTAGTAATTTTAAAAACAGTCTATCTCTGTTGAAATTCAACATATATCAGGAACTAAATACACAATATAAATCCGGTGATTTTGTAACAGGATTAGCAGTTCGGCTAAGTGAACAACAATACAAACTAAATGACAAGTCACAACAAAATATAAATGAAACTAGTCGGATACTATTTGAACCCCAATTTAATATTAGAGGGAAAATAAGACAGAATTATGAACTTTCCTTTTTCAGTTCAATCACTAAAACAATTGGTGAAATATCCCAATTATACAATGCTTATATCTTGCAATCCTATCGGAGTTTGCAAAAGCTAAACTCCACACTTCCTGAAAACCTGAGTCTTTCTAATAGCATCACATTAAACTATAAAAATCCATTGAAAGGAATATTTTACAGTATTGGATATTCGAGAATTAATATAAAGAATAACCTAGTATTTAAAAATACTTTCAATGCGGATGGATCTACAACTCTGGAAAGTATCTTAAAAGACAATTATCAGGAAAGTCATTCAATTAATACCTTAATCAGTAAATATATTGGTACAATAAAGACCGTTTTTAAAATAAGTGGCCGATTTGCTTTTAATACTTCAGAGCAGTTAATCAATAACTCTCTGAGTCAAATTCATGGCAATTTATCTACTCTAAGCTTTAACATTACAAATAGTTTATTTAAACATCTAAGTTTTGACTACGATGCATCATACTCTTATTCAACAAGTAGACTAAATGGAAATCAAATAAGCAATATCAAATTGCAACAGCATAATTTCAAGATTAATTTCTTTCCAATTTCAAATCAGTTGCTATCCTTCAATTCAAGGTACTATTATAATAGTCAAAACTCACAGTCAAATCGGGTTTTTATAAATCTCCTTTACAGGTTTACGATACCGAAAAAGAAGGTTGATTTTGAATTGAATTGTAATAACTTATTAAATTCCAGTTATTTCACAACAGTTTCCGGAGATGGATACCAAACTGTTGAGAATAGATTCAAAATGAGGCCACGGCAAATAATTTTCAATGTCCGATTTTCCTTTTGAAGAACCTTTATAGCTAAGCTATACTGTTTAGATCAATAATTCCGTTTTGCAAAGCAAATATTGCCAACCCAGTGCGGCTATTTATTTTTAATTTTTTGAAAAGATCGTCTCTATACCTATCAACAGTTTTTGGACTAATCTGAAGTTTAACTGCTATTTCTTTATACGTATATTCAGGTATCACACAGAGTTTTATGAAATCAAGTTGTTTTTTTGAAAGCATTTGGTTACTATTATAAAAATTACTTTCCTCAATTGAATGAAATGTATATATATTGTTGTCTGCTGATACAATAACTTTCTTCCCTTGCTTAACGATTTCTATTGCTGAGCAAAAAGATTCAATTGAACTACCCTTAAAAATAAAGCCATCAGCACCTTTAATGAATAATTGATTGATAATGTATCGATGAGAGAAATGTGTAACAATAATAATTTTTATTTTAGAGTACTTAGCCTTTAATTCTATTAAAGTGTCCAATCCATTTTTGCCAGGCATTTGCAGATCTGTTAAAACAATTTCTGGCTTATAAATTAATTTCTCAATCGTATTACAAAAGGCACCACCCTCGCTTTCATCAATAATTACTTTGTAGAATCCAGTTTCCTCCAAAAACTTCTTTAATAATACTCTGAATATTTCATGATCGTCTAATAATCCAATTGGAAGCATAATTTTTTTTTGATTTTTACTTATAAAAAGATAGGAATAGAATATCGTTTGTCCTGCCCTTTATCTATCTAAAATAGATGCTTATTTATTAATAAAAAAGGGGGAAAACACCCTATTTATTTTATAAATACAGAATATTAGCAAAGACTTAGGAATTCCCCAAAAATGCAAAATCACCCTTCTTCTGGATCAACTAAAGAAATCAAATACTTCCATCGAATTGATAACTTTTAATCAATAAATCTTTTGAGGGAAAACCCCCATTTAAATAGATGCACCTAGTAGTTACATTTAATTAAAATAACTCATATATGGAAATGGTGCATGCTGCACTCAATTATTTACATAAATGTAAGATTGAGGTATCAAAAAGCTACTTTAGTTTCCGGGTCAAATCTCATTTCGATTATCCCTCGCTTGTTTCATTAACCGACACGTTTAATGAGTTAGAGATCAAGTATCAAGCCGTACAAATTGAGAAAGCTAATTACTTAGAAGTAAGTTTTCCGTTCCTTGCCCTGACAAAAAGTAAAAAAAGTGTATTTGAAATTGTGGATTCCATGCAATACTGTGAAAAAGACAATCGTGCATTCCTTGACAGATGGGATGGGGTAGCTATAATGATTGAACCTTCTCAGAAAATTACAAATAAAAAAAGCAACACGTTTCTGAAATTAGAGAAGACATCATCTAACATCCATCTTGGATACATATTTGGTTTCCTTTCCATATTGATTATGTTCGAATTAAATAACTTCTCTTTTTTCAACCTAGCTTTCCAGCTTTTAAGCATTCTGGGGGCGACAATCAGCATCCTGATTGTTTTATTTAAGTTTGGGAAGAACAACCGATTGACAGACGCGTTGTGTGCGACAGAGACAAAACAATCGTGTGACCTAGTCATTAACTCCAAGGGTTCAAAAATCTCAAGAAGTACAGATCTATCCGATTTGAGTCTTTTGTATTTTGTAACCCTTTTTTTATTCTTACTTTTCAATAATATGAATGGCCCTCTTGCTGGTTCATCGGAAATATTGCTATTCCCTTGCTCCATTGCGTTTATTATTTCTCTGATCTCCATATATTATCAATGGAGGGTGGTTAAATCCTGGTGTAAACTATGTTTGTGCATATCAGGCGTGATCTGGCTTCAATTTTTTGCTATAAGCGGACGAATTTATCAAACAAGTTTAGATACATCCAGCTTTTCATTCACTCTGTTCATACAAGCATTTACAGCGGGTATTATTGCGTTAAGTTGGCTCCTGGTCAAGCCTTTATTGCAGACAAAGAATAAAAAGGAAGAAGTAGACATTCAACTGGAGAAATGGAAAAGGAACCCAGAAATCTTCAAATTGTTGACAATGGAGCAGTCTCCATGCAATACACTTATTCCTGACAACTTGTTTTATTTCGGAAAGAAAACCGCACCGCTGCATATTACAATGGTGACCAATCCCTATTGCAAACCTTGTGCATCTGCCCACCAAAAATTAGCTGAACTTTTCAAAAGAAACACTGAGGAAATTTCTTTTTCCATCGTTTTTACACCTGGAAATGGTACGGACACTAGTGACAAAAAATATGTTGCTGTTGAAAATATTCTAAGTGCTGTCGGAGATGGTAATGCATTGGAGATACTTCATGACTGGTTCCATTCAATGAATATTGATGAGTGGCAAGCAAAATATCCACCAAGCCCTTTACTTCCAAACAATGAGATTTTGCTGAAAAGATTTGCAGAATGGACAGTGCTTAACAGACCGGCTTTTACACCTGCTATCTATTTGAATGGCTATTTACTACCTAAACTATACAACCTTGAAGATATTTCAGGTTTCCTGTTTGATATAAGCTCTGGGTTATTGAAACCTCCTCTAGCTGGAGAGCTTAAGGGTGAGCCTTTATTATTAAGTAAGTAATTGTTTAAAGGAAATCCAACTTCTATTGTTTAATCTTTAGTTTTTAAAAAATCTTAAAAATATAAACCGAGGTAGCAGCGTAAAAAGATTAATAATATGTTCAGTTGAGGCAAAAAAGTCTAAAGGTGACAAATCCCCTTTTGTTTGGGACATTGTTTTATTTCGAAATACTATAAATCTAATGACTAACAAATAATAAAGTTTATTCAATAGTCTGCCCAATTAATATTTCAAAACAAATTTCAAATCTTCCTATATAAGGTTCGTCCCATAGTTACCAATGGGCACACTGAAAATCAATCAGTTAGAAAGACTCACAATTGTGGGTCTTTTTTATTTGCAGGTGATTTGCAGGTGACAACAGTTGTTATCCTGTTTGCAATTATTTATGCGAGTGTGAAAGAACTTTTAATTAATTATTTGCATCATAAATTTAAGACCAATTTTTTAATGATCCACATAAAAAAACCTGCCATTTAATCGCAGGTTTTTAACCAAAAATCAAAGCCAATCATACTTCTTTTTCGCCTTTTTCTTCGTCATATATTCTAACACTTCACTATGCAAAAAATATACTTTTCGCTTTTGCTTGTGCGCTGGCAACCCTTCTTTTCTCCAAGCACGTAAAGTAACTTCAGAAACACCCAGCTCTTTTGAAATCATTTTAGGGCTGAGTAGTTGCTCTTGCACATTAGTCACCAAAACCTCTTTCGGCTTCGCAGTTTCCATTGATTCCTTCACCGCATCCTTAACCCATTTCTTGATCTCCTCTTCTGTCGGTATCACAATTGTTGCCATACATAACCTTTTACAATTTGTTCAAAATAACTTTACTACCCTGGGCTGGGTTGGAGGACGGTTCATATTTGAGATAGCCGTAATCAACAAGTTCCCTCATGCACTTGTTATAAGTTCTGCGACTCATGCGGGCTTTTAGCATAATCTTCTCTCGATAAATATGAAAAGGGTTATTCAAAGGCTTATCCTGAATAAAATAGAGCAGCGTTATATAAAGGCTGATATGCGAATACCCAATGCGGTTATCTTCTGCAATCGTTTCGTAAAAATTATTTATCGCCTCAAAGCCTGCCATAAATTTGTGTTAGAGCTTCGACACAGTAATGCGTTTCCTTCTTTTCTTTTGCAATAGTTTTTTGTTTTCACCTTCTCCCGAATGGGAGTCAGCCCCTTTTTTGGGGTCATCCTGCCGCTTCAGAGCCAGCAGCCGTTTTTCCATCCAACGATTCTGCAAAAAAAGATAAGCCTGATCAACCGCTATCCCTTCACCATCCATAAAATAAAAACGCTGACTGACTTCCAATCTGGATCTGACTGCGTTAAGATTTCCAACTATTGATTCCAGACCAACTTCACTCCAATATTTCACCTTCAAACAATCCGCAAAATTTTTCCCATCTACACTAGCAGATAACCTCGACAAATCATTGACAACAACTTCGATATTCCTTTCCCGCTCCCAGGTCTTCTCATCATCCAACCGAAAAGCAACCTCCGAAGGTGGAACCTGCCAGCTTATTTCACCCATCGCCCGATCAAGATCCGGCAACCGGATCCCATTAATGGTTCTATCAGGCAAATGAATTTCTTTAATAAAACTTGCATCGTAAAACTCACAGACGTATTCATCAGTTTTCCGTTGAAAGGATAAATGGCAGGTCAGGCAGTCCTTTCCTTTTCTTATTTTTTCAGTGAGTGTGAAGGACACCGGCTTAAAACAAACCTGTTGTAATAACCGGTGCCCGATACTTTGATCAAAGCCTGCACGGCTGAGCATCCCAACCAGCGAAGCGATATTTTTGGTATTCATAATTTTAATTAAAATTTGATCAATCCACGATTACATTTTCACACCCTTCTTTTGCCCAACTCTTTTTTTCTTTAATAGCTTACCATCTTGTTTCTCTCCGTTCTTTACACCAGCACCCTGCTTTTGTTCTCCGGGCTTTTCATTCTGACCCATCGCCTGCTTTTGTTGTGGCTCCTGCACCTGTCCCTGACTTTGCTGCTGCTGTGGTTTTTCCTCCCGCTGATTCAACGGAAGATCTTCATGCTTCATCATGGAAAACTTGTTATCATAAACATTAACGGTCTTGCGTTCCGGGTTGGCTTCCATAAAAAACTTTTCCGGCTTGCCATCAATTTCAATGGTGACGGATTGAGCGTTTCCTCTTTCAAGGGATTTCAATAATTTTTCTTGCGCTTCTCCCCCATCCATTTCCAGTACCGGGAATTTGTTAACGGCATATGTTAGGTCATACCCATATTTTTCGTGAAACTGGTTAACCAGGTGATTGCCATATTTATCCTTTTCATCGAAGTTCAGTTTCTGCCAGGCTTTAAAGGGCTGCCCTTCTTTATTGACCATATCCTTATACACGGCTCTTCCCTGCAATAAATTATAAGCTTCTTTCCCATTGATACCCTTCCCTTTTTTAATCTGGAAAGTCTGCTCCACTTTTTGCCCATCATTCCTTTCAATAGATGCTTTGTAACTGTTGAAAAAATACATATCTGAATTGTCTCCTTTGCGAAAATTCAGCGTAGCGTTAAATGGTTTGTTATTGAGCTCAGTGGTAAAATGCAACTGGAATTCCGGTTTCAGTTCCTTGATATTTTTTTCCAGTTCGCCATTAAGGGCTTCTCCAAAGCCGGTGTATTTAAGGTTGTCCTTCAAATACTTTAGGTTGTTCTCGTTCATAACATTTGATTTAGTGGTTAATTGATTATTTTGATTCAAAATATTTTCTAGTTCTTTCCCATACGGGATCTTAGAGAGGATATCTTTTATCGAATGAATTTCTATGACATTAAAATGATCCATGTCACTTATATTATAGTGTGCAAATGTGTTTGCATCCGCCTCACTTTTAAAAAACGCCACATCATCTTTATCAATAAAATAAAGACTACCGTTATAAGCCATCCAATGTTCACCGTTAGACATGGCGATATTTGCTAATGCCAGCACATCATCTGAAACAACCTGAGAGGATTCGCCAACCATCGAAACAGGTTCAACCTCTTTTTCGAAATCAGCAATTTGTGATTCCATCGGCATCCCCCGCCAATGCTCCTCAACCAACCTTGCCACCAAGGCCGCAGATTCATCGCCCTTCTCACTAAAGCTTTTTATTTCCTTCAAGAGCATTTCCAAGCGGTTGAATTCACCTTTATCCTCCAAACTTTCCGCTTCCGTATTCGCTTCCAAAGGATCATAAAATACCTTTGACCAGTCAAAACTGTCCATCATTTCCTCCAGACGTTCAGCCATATAAGCAAATTCAAGCTGAGCCTGAGAAACCGGTAATTCAGAAATATCGATTTCAACATCCGGATACTCATCGCTTTCATGGAGAGCCTGAATGATCAATTCATCAATTTTTGTAGAAACAGTTTCAATAGGCAACACTTGAAAGTTTTCATCAAATGTTTCCTTTTCAGCTTTAAATGCACTCGCTTCCTTTTCGGTTTCAAATACATCAATATCACTTGCCGTAACGGATTCTAAATGGGTGTCATACGCAAACCATTGCATTCCCTGCCGCATTGCGGCGTGCAGTTCCTCACTAAAATCAAATATGTCTTCTGAATGAATGTTCATACCTTAATTGTTTTCAAATAACTTTGCGTTAATAATATAGCGTCCTTTAATTTTCAAGAGTAAATTGCGGCCACCATTTTTTTCCGGCACTTCGATAAATAAATTTTTCCCTGCTGGTATGGTAAAAGATGAAATCGCCATTACCAACGTCGCCGAAGATTTACCTTTGATCACCGCGGTATCTCCTAAAATGAAAATTGGCTTTATTTCGAGATCCTGCCTGGCACTTCGTTTGATTGGTTTGCCGTCTGAAAGATGGAGGCGGTACTGGTCAATATAAAAACTGATCTGGGAGCGATTTTCTATTTTGAACTTGCAAAACAGTATATCCTCATTCACATAAAATCCGTTCAGTTCAATGGATACTCCACCACTCACAAATTTCAACCCGTATAAATTTGACTTTGTCTTCAAAACACGCTCACACGCAATCGCTAAAGAAGTATCTATTTTAACCGTGTGAAAATTGCCTAAATTAATATTCAGGTGTGCAGGCGTTGCATGATAACTCACTAAAAAAGAATATAACTTCCCATCACTGGTCACAACCGTCAAATTGGTTTCTTCCGGAAAGGGATTGTTAGCTTTAACCCGCAAAATATTGGCAGCAGATTTTTGAACGACAATGGTTTCATTACCTCGATCAACCGTAACGATATTGGAAGGGAAAACGAGGTTAGTCGTTTTATTCGCGGCTACCTCCAGCTTCATTGATTCGATATAAGTTTGCGCACCAGCAAGCCTGCATACAAACACAAATAATATCAGGATCTTTAATTTCATACTCACTTATCTGTTGACAGTTTCGTCCTTCAAGTAAACTTTATAACCGGCTTTTACAGTCACAGTAATTTGTTTGACCTTTCGGCTAAGCATATTCTTTGCTGCACCTATTCCCGCCGCCGTAAGTTGAGAACCCACCGAAGGATCTAAATTCATTAGTCCGATAGATTGTAACCTTTGGTCAGTGCTTTGTTTTACCACCTCCTCTGCGATGGAAACCGGCGCGTAGATTCCGGGCAGACCCGTCAGGTCATAGACATCCAGAGAGACTGGTAAAATATTACCTGCAAATCCAATAGAAGGAATATGAACACTTAATCGTTCCTGGTTGAACGAACAAATTCCAAAAACAACCGTTCCAGCGGGAATAGTCATCCCCCCAACATAAATGTTTGAACGCAATCGCATTCTAAGTAAGGATCCCGTTTGCAAAATCTGCGTAACATCCACTTCAGCCGCAATACTATTAACTTGCGTTTCAACCGCAGTTATTGCATCCTCATGGAAAACGGTTTTACGTTTACTGGTATCCCTTCGCCCAAAAAAACTATTATCCATATTGGAAGCTTCTGAACTGATACTATAAACCGTAGTTTTTCTCTCAATCGATTTTTCTTTAATTCTCTCAGGATGTTGAATGGCCAGAATTTTATCAAGTGTCCCATTAATAGCTTCCATTTCGGGATCTGGAGCAGGAACAGTTGGAGTTTTATCCACTGTAATAAAATTTGTTTTGCTTTCTGTATACACCTGCGCAGCTTGACCACCTGCAGCCATCTTTTTTTGAATAGCTTCAATTCTTTTTGAAATCTCTTCCGTTTCCCTATTCATTGGAACGATCGGCCTGTAAATCTCACTCACTTTAATTTTCACTGGCATCGAATCCTTCCTGTATGGATCCATCCGCATCTGTTCCAACCTCCTTGACGAATCCGCGTCCGCCGACTCGTAAAATGCCATCTTATCTTTCACCGAATCTTTGACCTTTGCGGTAGGCAACTGCGTATTCAACCCGTTCTTTTTAGTAACGACCTCAGTGGTATCAGCTCCACCGCCCATCAACCAAAAAAAGAGGGTTAGGAAGGGTACAATTACTGCCGGAAGAAATAACCAAAACTTTCGGTCACGCAAATATTTTTCAGAATGTAGTTCACTCATCGTACTTGCTCACTGCATATTTATTTTATAGAATGGTGTTTGCGAATACTATCGTATTTCAATTTTTAAATCTTTATTTTCTAAAGTTTCCCATCGCTCAATCAAAAATCCATGCGGGTTATGATCACTACGCGAAACATTTCTTAAAAAACCTTGTGTAATCAGGTTTCGTGTAACGAAACTTGTGGAGCGGATTATCTTCAGGGTTGCATAGCAACGAAATTGATAAGGCTCTGCCTCAGTATTCACCTGCACACTATCAATCAAAATTTGCTGACTGATATTGCCTGAAATAATTCCCGCGATATATCCCGTCTCATTCAGATCATCGTACTGCTTTTTAGCAGATCCATCTGCCAGGTACAATGCTTTTTTTATAGTCGCAGTAATGGCTTTCTCATCAGGATCAAGTGAAAAGAAATAAGTATGAAACATAGCCACATGGTCACGCGCCTCCACGCCAATATTATCTTTCCGGTTGGAAGCAAACACTTCCATCGCTTTACCACCGGCCAGCACATAAACCCGATCCTGCATTTTTGCAGCCAACTGAACATTTTGATACAACGCATAACCACTAATCAGCAAACAACCAACAATCACCAGTACCATGATCATCCGCATCGCCCGAAACGCAGTATCTATATTTTGTGTTGGTTTAAACATCTCACGCTCACTTTTCATTGATCATTCATAACTCAAAACCCAAAACTTAAAACTCAAAACTTATCACCCATCCCGCTCATCCCTGCACTCGCTGTATTTTGAACAGCCGAACTAGTAAAAGAGGAAACCTTATGCAACAATGCATTGCCCCCACCTGCATTAACAATATAATTCGCCACCGCAGGCACGGTGCAATAACCGACAATGGCAATCAATAGAAAGGCCAGATAAGCCCAGTCAGTCATGGAGAATACTTGTCCGGGAATGGGAACACTGAATGTATTTCCCGTAATCATGTTTTCCTGTATCTTGGCGATGATGGCGCCAAAAATATTTGCCACAGGTAACCATAGAAAAACATTAATATACCTGGCCAGCCAAACGGTCATCAAATGCTGAAACCCATCATAAATAGACAGACCAAAAACTATTGGACCGATAATAGCCAGAACAATTAAATAAAATGTGCGGATGACATTAATTAAGAGTGCGACTGTTTGAAAAACAAACTCCAATACTTCCTGTATCGCAGCCCTTACCCAGTTAGCAGGATTCACCCCCCCAAGTCCCGATGTACTGGTATCTTTTAGTTGCAGATACTTACTGATAGCATCATTAGATCCCCTGACCATCGCTGCCGTTCCGGCAACCGTTGGCTGCAGTATCCCATTGATCAGGTGAATCAAAGAAGGAAACAGTAAAATACACAACCCAAGTGCAAAAGGCCGCAACAACCCAAACAGATCCACCGGTTCAGCAGATGCAATACTCCGCCATATCCGAAAACCGATATACCATAGCGCACCAAAACCACCAATCAATCTTGCAGAGCCAATCAATTGACTGCACATCGGCATCATATCCTTATACAACTGGTCGAGAATAAACTGCAACCCCGTATCGTTGGAAACGCCTTGCGCGAAAACAAACACCGGCAACACCGCCGCACCTATTCCAATCACCTTCTTTTTCATCACTTAATTATTTTAATCCGCTCAATACCTTTAACACATCATTATCTTTTCTTTGTTGGAACCGAAAAGCCTGCACTTTATGATAATCAACGATCATTGTCTTAACAGATGCAAGCTGCGCAGTAATGTCAGCGCGAATCCCATCCATCGCTTGTAATCTTTCTGCATCATTCATCCGAAGCTTCCCTGAACTGGTAACCTGTTCCAAAACATCCAGATCATCATTAATTCTCGAATTACAGTCACCATACCGATTCCGCAAATCAGTCAGTTCCGCCGCACTAAACAATCCGCTCTTTTGAAATTGTTGCATAGCCGTCTGAAACAGTTTTACAATAGCAACATTGTCAGATGCAATCAGCTGTAAAGCAGGTGACTGCTTAACAGAAGGACTGGGCACCAACAAACCATCTAAGTAATTTTTATGCAGATTGAAATTCCCTTTGGCTGCATCACTAACGGCATTATACCCATTTTGCAAAGTCTGGTAACCCTGTTTCATCTGGCTCAGGATGAGTTTGAACTGAGCCAACTTTTCCATATCGAGCTTCAACTGCTCCATTTCCTGGGTCTGCGCAGCCAACCCAAAACTCAAAACACAAAACAGTAAACTTATAATTGCTTTCATTGTATCCCATTTAATTTTTTTACAAATTGTAAATCCGCCTGCATCTTCGCGCGATTAGCCGCAATATTGAATTGCTCTCTATTCAATGTTTCAATATTGGCTAAGCAATGCCCCATTGCATCTTTCAGAGTCGTGATCATGCAGATTCTTTCCGCATCTTTCATGGCATATTGGGATCCCATTACAGAGTACAAGGTTTGAAGTATCTCCATACTAGTATTTAGCAGAGCATCATACTGCACCTTCGCGAGCGGATCTTTGGCAAACTTGCCGTAGGCAAGCACCACCTGTCTCTGCATATCCATCACGCGCTTTACTTGGGCCATTCCCAGTATCGAAGATTTGACTTGCTTTAATTCAGCAAAATAACCTGCATACAAATCCCCAAGCTGCTGCTGCCAGCCAGTGATTTCAGAAAGTTTAACCTTTGACAATTCCTGTTCGGCCAAACCTTGCGCCTGTTGCAGCCAGATCGTTTCATTCTGCAATTTTTGAACTTTCAGATCAATGGCTTTGATTGCTTTGGCAATCACCAGGGATACCGGATCAATGGACTGTGCTTTACAAAAAGTAAAAGCAAAAAAGAACACACAACCATACAATACCTTACATCTCTTTTTCATGCTAATAATTTTGATTGATAATTGATTTAATTCCTGCTTCCATATTCCCAAACCTTTCTGCTGCAAGCGATACTTGCAATTTTTCCGTTTCTTCCGTAGTATAAGTCAGGTATTCTTCAGGCGATACCTCAACGCGATACACTTTGTTTACCCGTCCACCGAGAGAAATAAATACTTCCTTATACTTTCTACCCGGCTCATTATTTTTATTTAACGACAATACCAATGCCCTTTCCTTATCCGTTAATCCAAGTAATTGCTGCACTTCATCGAAACGGTGTTCATATTTGGATTGATCCAGCAAAATTTTGCAATCAGCATTATTGATAATGGCATTTTTGATGATGTCAGAATGCAGTATATCATCGATTTCCTGCGTGATCACCACCGGCTCCCCAAAGTATTTCCGCGCAGTTTTATAGAGGTACTTAATGTATTCAGCCATCCCCGCCTTCGCGATGGCTTTCCAGGCTTCTTCGATCAATATCATTTTGCGTATCCCTTTCAATTTGCGCATCTTAGAAATAAACAGTTCCATGATGATGAGCGTAACCACCGGAAACAGAATGGGATGATCTTTAATAGTGTCCAGTTCAAAAACGATAAAGGGTTGCTCTAACAAGTCAAGGTTTTCTGTCGCGTTCAGCAGGTAATCAAATTCACCACCTTTATAATAAGGTCTTAATACATAGAGGAAGTTTTGTACATCAAAGTCTTGCTCTCGTACTTTATCCTTCTGCAACACGTAAATAAAATCAGTCTGCAGAAATTCGTAAAAGCTATTAAAACAATGAAAGCTGATTTCCTTTTCATAATACATTTGTAAGGCATTTGACAGTGCCACATATTCCGATCGGTTAAAAGTTTCATCATCTTTTTTCCAGAGAGCTAACAACAACGTTTTTATACTTTCTTTTTTCTCTGTATCGGGTTTACCACCTGCCTCAATATAAAAAGGGTTCGACCTGATCGGTTTTTCATCCGTATGCGTGAAATAATAACCATTTTGCAATTCACACAACCCTTTATAAGAATGTCCGACATCCACTACTACAACATGCGTTCCCAATGCCAGATAAGAACGAATCAAGTGATTATCTAAGAACGACTTCCCACTGCCCGAAGGCCCCACGATAATCTTTCCCCTGTTGGATATAATACCCAGCTTCATAGGTTCATCCGAAATATCTACATTGAGCGGCCTACCCGTGATCCTGTCACCAAGACGCAACCCAATCGGACTCTTTGAACTTCGGTAATTCGTCTCCTGGTTAAAAAAGCTTACCCCCTGTGCTGAGAAAGTATCAAAGCAATCGTTCATCGGAAAGTCAGCCGCATTACCCGGAATACCCGCCCAATATATTTGAGGTGCGCCTACGGTTTCAATTTTCGGTGTTGCATCTATTTGTGTAAGTGCTGCACCACATAAATTGCGTACCCTTTGAATATCCTGAACATCATTTGTCCAGCTAAGAATATTAAAATGTGCTTTAACAGGAACATACTGGTTAGCAACAGCCTCATTCAAAAACAATTCCACCGATTCCTTACTGAAAGCATTTTCGCGTGAGTAATTTGCAAGCGATTGCAACCTCCGCCTTTTGCTTTCCATCTGTTTCATCACCACCGCCGGATCTTCAATAAATAAATACTGGTTATAGATATGATCGCAGGATAACAATTGTCCAAGTGGAGAAACAAAGCCAATGGGGAACCTAGTCGTATCAGTCGAATATTTTTCAAAATTTTTGCGCGCACCGCAAAAAGCAGGCAAATACTCCGCATCGCCCAAAGAAAATAAGGTGCAATGCTTCTCTCCCACCTTGAAACCGTTTTCAAAATCCAAATCCCTCATCATCCCATCCTCACTAAGCAACAGATAACGATTCACCAAATCAACCAATTCCTTATTACCAAGCCTTTTACAGGCTACTAGTCCGCTATCTTTTAAAATGGAAACAAACTGGGAACAGGCCCCTTCAAAAGTTTTGATAAAACCGGGATCAGCTAATTCTTCCGGCACAATATGCCTGCGCAATAAAGTTGAAAGCTGCGAGTTCACATTTTTCCTTGACGCAGGTTTCATTGTCAGCATCAAAAAGCAGCTATGATCTAAATAGGGCCGATCATGAAAAAACCGTTCACTGCTATGCGATAAAAAAGAATGTTCCTTTTTAAAATCTCCCTTATAATGATCCTGCACAAACCAATCCTGTTTATGCAACACGGAACCTACCGGTAAAACTTTTATGGCTTTGATCCAGGATTGATGAAAAGCTTCATATTCATTATTGGAAAGCGTAAAAATTTCAGGCAACTCTAGCGTGTAGGCAATAGTGATATCTCCCATCTTTGAAAGGAGCATATCATGGTGGGCACCATACAAGGGTAATATGTCAGAAAGATTTTTCATTGAAAAAGAAAATCACATTTAATACATTTTGGAACCGCACTCGCCGCCATTTTTTTCATCAATCCATGTTCCCCATATTCCTTACTGAATTGGTACACAATGCGAAACAACACAGCACCCAAACCAAAAACCACTACAAGGCAAAAGACTACAGCGACACCAGCGATATACAAAATCGCAAACAGCAGCAGTAAAGCTGTTAACCCAATCCCAAGCCACCAGATATACTGCGCCTTTAATCCCTTAAAAACGATTGGCCTGTTTACACCCTTATTAATCTGATACACGCTACTCATAATCTTTTCCCTTTAGATGGTCTGATTCGTTTCTTCTGAATAAGTGCCTGCTTCTCTACCTTTGGGGGCAACCCCATCAAAGCACGGTAACCCACCGGATCCAGCTTTTGCAAACTCGGCCACCGTATTACAGTCAATTCAGCTTTCCTTAATTCGTATTCTTCCTTAGTACCTTGGAATAAATTCTTTGTTTTATGATCAAAACAAAAAATAAATCCCTTGCCATGATCATAGAGATCATCTAAGTTGAACCTGTTTGAAAAATCTTCCACCTCCCTGCACTCCCAAAGCCGCAGATCCAGAAAAAACTTCGTACCCGCGATATCCACTTCTGGCAATCTTCTTGCAGGCCAGTTCTCCCACATACGCTGCTTATTATTTTAATTTTCATTTAGTGTTCCCCCTTTAAGGGGTTAGGGGGTTTAAATCCCAAAGAATGAACGGATCACAGTCACCACAACCACCAGGAACAAACAACTCCCAAACCATGCAGCAGCCACCTTCCCGGTATCATGATCTCCATGGTTCCACTTAGAATATACCTTTACTGCCCCAATAATGGCGATGATCCCACCAATCCCATACATCAGTTGCGTACCGGTATTAAAATAGCTCCTGATTTTATTGTTCGCATCCAATATCCCCGCATTCCCATCCTGCGAAAACGCCACAATAGAAACCAGCATCAAAACAACCAATCCACTTAAACTCAATAAACACTTTCTCATATTTCAAATTTTAATTCCCCCTTCAGGGGGTTAGGGGGTTATAGGGGGTAAACATGCCCGCTGCCCTTCTTTCTCCGCACTTGGTTCTCCTGCACAGGCAGCAAGGCATGTATATTACCAGGGGTTTTCAAACTCATTAATTTCTTCTATCCCTCCACCATGACAACAAATCCTTCCGATACCACCATGCTAAAAAAACATAATAGACCATCAGCACCAACACGGTATACTGGATAAATCCCTTCCATGAAAAAGAACTAAATACCATACTCATAATATCATTATTGAAAGTTTCCAAAATTTAAACTCAGTGTAAAGCCCCACCCATTCTGATAAGGTGATAGGGCAGTAAGTGTTCCAAACGCAGTGAGATAATGAAAATCAAGCCCAAAGCTCTGGTCACTGATAAATCCCTTATAACCCGCACCAAGCGCAAAAAACTTTCGGTTACCTTTTTCACTGTTTTCATAATTAACACCTCCCCGCAGGAAGAACGCTCCCGCAAAACCATATTCGCCGCCCGCTGAAAAACGAACCCCGCTCCATTCATCTGCGATCAAACGTTTGGCATCAAAAGAAAAAGCATATTGATCACTGCTACCCGCATCCATTTTTTTATAAGCAATGCCCAAACCGATAGTGGCAGGCAATGCAGCCTCACCACCCGCCGTATTTACTTTCGGCCCAAGGTTAGAAACAACAGCACCCCAGGAAAGAATGGTAGAAGCATCACCCAATTCTCTAAACTGGTAATAACTCAGATCCCCACAAATAGTGAAATTATTTTTAGGCTCCGTGATAAATGCATTTTGTCCCAACACACGAAAGGATGCACCAAGGGATGCTTTGGAACCGATCTGTAAAGCGTAACTGCCCATCAGGTTATATTCACTGGCTCGATAAGAAGATAGTGTTGCTCCATTATCATCCCGCAACGATAGTTCCCCAAGGCTTAAATAAGATAAGGCAACACCAAATGAAGATGTATTGGAAATATTTGCGAGATAATTCACATTCATAAATTTGGTATCATTACTGATAGCCGCAAGCCAGGGCATATAGGTAGCACTTGCCTGATGAAAATTTTGCGTGAATGCAGTCTTCGCAACATTATAGTATAGTTGTTGATTCTCAGTTGCAGCTGCGATCCCAGCATCCCCCATCCCCATACCTCTGCTCGATGCAGGGATTAAAAGTGATGGATAAGCAGTCACCACCACCACAGGTGCAGGTGACTGCGCTTTAATGATCGTCGGAAAAACGAGAAGGATCAATAGTTTTTTCATTGGATCAAAATTTGTTGGTGAATCGTATCAGAGTTTTTACCCAGGTCATCGGTAACAAATAACCCTACCTCATGCGTTCCTTTCGCATGAAAAACATAATCCATCACCGGAACACTTGAAACGACTGGCTGCCCATTAATAGAAAAGTGATACGTTGTAATAATGCCATCAGGTTTTTGACTTAGGGATGCATCGAAACGATAGGGCCAGCTTTGCAATTGATAGGTATCGAGTGCAGAAAAAAGGAAACTGGGTCTGGCAGGCTGATTACTGAGACAACGAACAATAATTTGTTTTTGAGATACCTTACCCAGTCGGTCAGTCAGCAAACAATCCACCGAATAAATTCCGGGAGTATCACAATTGCAAAATACCAGCACACTATCAATAACCGGTAAGGGGCTTTTGTTGATCAGGTCATCGCCGCGATATAGGATATGTACTTTCCCACTCGTATCGCTTAACTGAAGATTGAGTTCATGATTAGGGCTGCTGCAATAAAAAGTCAATCGTCCATTATTTGTCCAGTTAATATTTGAATAATCTTTCTCACGGATCGTAATGGTATCCTTATTAAAACTAAGTCCCGGCGCAGGTGCACTGTTAACAATAGACTCATATTTATTGCTGCACGCGGACAATAAAAAGAATAAGGAAATTAAAATGTTCGTTTTCATTCGTTAGTTTTTATAGATTTTATCAAAATGCTTTTCTCCATTAAATATTCCGGTGATTAGATAAATGACTTTATTGGGTAGTCCCTCAATGCCGTTAAGTAAAAACAGGTTCTCCCCTTTTTTCCCCGCCAGCATCCAGGATTTGATCCATCTTCCATCTACCATAAATAGATCAATCCGCACCGTCTCATTTTGTTTAAGTATCACCGATACTTTTAACTCATTATGAAAAGGAATCGGAAACACATTCCAGTCTTTCAGATTTCCCGTATAGGAATGATCAGTAATGCTGTCCACCAACCTTGCACCCACTTTGAGCGTCCCGGTAAAAGGGGTGATACAGTTCCGCTCACTGATCGCCCATAATTTAATTTCGATGCTGTCACTGGTGGAATAGAAATGATGTAGCATCCTATCTGCAGCAGTAGTAATCAGTTTTCCATCGCCCAGATCCCATTCATAACTCGCAGCACCGTTTATTTCCGCGACCATCGTAGCCTGTCCACTATAAGGAATAACTTTCGGTGTGATGGTTAATTTGCCCGCCGGGTAATCAGTATCATCCGCTGTAACAGTGACCCACGCACTATCAAAGCATCCCTCTCTTTCAACCTTTACTAGATACTGCCCGGCATAAGCCGAAAAAAAGCTGTCCCGGCTTAAGTTTTTTTTATCTGGTGGTTGCGTCCACCGCCAGACCTCATAATTCAAATCAGTTTCACCAGGATTCACCACCAACCTTGTCTTACCGCCAGGACAAACTTTCAAATACCCTGTGATCACTGGTTTGACTACAATCCCAGTGCTGATAGTGATTGCATCTGAATTAACAGCTGCATCGCAACCCTTATCTGAAGTAGCCATCACTGTATAACTTCCCGCCACTGTTACCCGAATAGTATCGAGCAAAGTTGTTCTGAATAAAACTCCATCCTTATACCATTTATAAGTAAAGCCAGATTGAAAATTGGTAACAGTAATCACACCTGTATCCCCATTACATAAATGAAAATTTGGTGCAGCGATGAATGCCTTGGCAGGTTGCGGATTAATAGTAACAACAGCAGAACCGGTTACAGAATTGATACAAGCTGTGCTGCTGGATTCCTCTACGCTCAGTAAAGAATAAGTAAATGTTCCGGCCGCACCGGTTGGAACGCTGACAGTAACACTATTTCCTGTTGTGGTACTTACTGTTTTATTTGCACCACCATTGATCTGGTAAGTAAACGTATAAGGCGCAGTGGCACCACTGCCGCTGAAAGTGATAAATGGTGCAGTTCCATATTGACATACAGACGTGGTTCCTGAAATAGAAGCCGATGGCAATGGATTAACAGTGACCGTTGCTGAACCACTTACAGCATTACTACAAGAAACACCACTTGATTCTTGGACACTCACCAAAGAATAAACAAAGCTTCCCGCCAAATTAGTTGGAGCAGAAATAGAAACACTATTTCCCGAAATAGTTGATACTGTTTGATTCGCACCTCCGTTAATATTGAAAGTAAATGTATAAGGAGGTGTTGCACCGCTTCCTGTAAACGTGATAAGTGGTGAAGTAATTCCTTGACAAACCGAAACCGATCCTGCAATTATGGCTGACGGTAATGGATTCACAACAACAGTAGCTGAACCAATTGCTGCATTTAAGCAAGTCGTACCACTAGATTCCTGCACACTCACCAAACTATATACATAAGTTCCGGCACTTGTAATTGGTGCGCTGAGAGAAACACTATTACCAGAAGTAGTCGTTACGCTTTGATTCGGTCCTCCATTGATCTTATAAACAAATGTATAAGGAGCGGTTGCACCACTGCCCGTAAAAATGATCGAAGTCGCTGCACTACCCTGACAAACAGTTGCAGATCCAGCAATGGTAGCGGAAGGCAAAGGATTAATTACAACGGTAGCAGATCCACTCGAACTACTTAAGCAAGCCGTACCACTCGATTCAGAAACACCCACCAAAGAATAAATAAAAATTCCGGCAGCATTAGTAGGAACACTGACAGATACACTATTGCCAGAAACAGTACTTACCGTTTGTATTGCCCCATTATTTATTTTATACGAGAATGTATAAGGCGCACTCGCTCCACTTCCTGTAAAGCTGATCACTGGAGACCCGCTATTTTGACAAATAGATGTTGATCCCCCAATACTTGCAGAAGGAGATGGATTAACCACAACAGTCGCTGAACCCGATGCTGCATTTACACAAGTATTCGTTCCGGATTCCTGCACGCTAACCAAAGAATACACAAATGTTCCGGCAGAAGAAGTGGGCACACTTACCGTAACACTATTTCCTGAAACAGTCGTTACTGTTTGATTCGCACCGCCATTAATTTTATAAGTAAATTTATACGGAGCAATAGCCCCTGAACCAGTGAAAGTAATGGAAGGAGCTGAACTATTTTGACACACAGTAGTAGATCCGCTAATACTTGCAGAAGGTAAGGGCGCAACCACCACCGTTGCATTGCCACTGGCAGGATTGGTACAAGAGGTATTACTTGCATCCTGCACACTAACCAAAGTATAGATAAATGTTCCGGCTATATTAGTAGGCACACCAACTCCAACTGAATTACCATTGGTGGTACTAACCGTTTGAACAGCACCCCCATTAATTTTATAAGAAAATGTATAAGGCTGCGTTCCACCATTTCCTGTAAAAACAACCTGTGGCGAAGAACCATTTTGACAAACCGAATTATTACCAGCAATATTTGCTGTTGGCAATGGATTCACCAATACAGAAGCCGATCCTGTTGCGGTATTGGTGCATGCAGTCCCGCTTGATTCAGCAACTCCCACCAAAGAATAAGTAAACAATCCGGCAACGGATACAGGAACACTCACTGAAACACTGCTACCACTAATAGTCGTTACCGTTTGATTTGCTCCACCGTTTATGTTATAGGTAAAGGTATAAGGAGGCGTTGCACCACTGCCCGTAAATGTAATGAGTGGCGAAACTCCGAATTGACAAACAGAACTTGACCCTGAGATAGTAGCTGTCGGCAATGGACTTACCACCACCGTTGCAGTACCACTTGCCGTATTGGAACAGGTCGTACCACTCGATTCAGAGACGCCCACCAAAACATAACTGAATGTTCCGGCAGCCCCAGTTCCTACACTGATAGAAACACTATTCCCCGATGTGGTTGTAATGGATTGATTCGCACTTCCATTCAATTTATAAATAAAAGTATAGGGTGCAGTACCGCCACTACCCGTAAAAGTTACAATAGGGGAAGCCGCATTCACACAAACGGAAGCTGATCCTGCAATGGAAGCATTAGGTAATGGATTGACAACCGTTGAAACTGAAGCTGACGTTGCCTGGCAACCATTCACATCGGTAACCGTTACAGAATAACTACCTGATGCATTAACGACAATACTATTGGTCGTTGCCCCATTACTCCATAGATAAGAAGAACCAACACTTGAGAAGAGTGTAACACTACCGCCTGCACAAAAACTAGTTGCACCAGATGCACTGATTAGTGCTGAACCAACGGTATAATAATTAACAGTTACCGTTGCTGAGGTTGCATAACAACCATTCTTCAACACTGTTACAGAGTAAGAACCCGGCCCCACTGTAATAGTCTGCGTAGTCGCTCCGGTGTTCCACAAATACGAATCATAACCGGCACCCGCATCAATCAATTTTGTTTTTCCTGGACAGATAAAAAAAGAACTTCCCGGTGCTGGTATCGGGCAAATACCGGTGGTGATCACAACCGTATTACTTAGCCCACTATTTCCGCAGGCATTGTTATCAACTGCATAATAATTTCCACTGACACCTATCACAATTGTATTCCCAACAGTTCCATTTGACCAGGTAATATTGCTGCCTGAAGAACTTAGTGTCGCTGTCTCCCCATTGCATAACAATTGGTTCGAAGGTGGATTAACAACAGGCGCAGCCGGTTTATTGAGGGTGGTGATTGTTACTGACACACTATTCGGTCCTGTCCCGCAAGTGGAATTGGTCTCATAAGCATAATAATTGCCCGGGCTGCTGACTGTAATACTGTTTCCCATTACACCTGTTGACCAGTGAAGCACACCGCCACCAGTAGCGGGGGAACTACTGATGGTTTGACTCGCTCCATCGCAAAGCAGTATCGTTCCCGATACATTTAAGGAGGGTGCAGGTGGTGTGCTGCCCGTAACAATGGTTACCGCATTACTGGATCCACTTGAACCGCAGGAACTGAGTTCTTTAGTAGAATAATTTCCGGCACTACTAACGGTATAAGTCGTTCCAAAGTACCCGGTAGAAGCACCATTAAAATACCAAAGTACATTTGTGGGTACTGTACCCGAACTGGTTAAAGTGGTGGATACACCATTACAAAGCGCTAAAGATCCAGCAGGTGTAACTGCTGGAGCAGGCGGCGTAGTAAGGGTAGTAACGAATAGGGATGCACTATTGGAACTATTGCCACACCCATTGGTTTCCCAAGCATAATAATTACCATTGCTATTAACCGTAATACTGTTGCCTGTTGCACCATTGCTCCAGTAAATAACTCCACCAATGGTTGAAGGACTGGTTGAAATGGTTTGATTAAATCCATTGCATAAAGTCATACTGCCACTGATACTTAATGTAGGCGCAGGTGGAATGGAATTGATACTGATAGTGATGGTGCTACTATTTGGACCATTACCACAGCCATTGGATTCATACCCATAATAATTTCCTGCTGCACTCACAGAGATCGAATTGCCGGTGGCTCCTGTACTCCAGTAAATCGTTCCACCTGCCGAGGGACTAGTACTGATAATAGTAGATCCTTCATTACATAATAGTGTTCCATTACTGCTGCTGATAGTGGGCGCAGGTGGAGTGGCAGCGGTCGTAATGACAGCTGCATCACTCTCCGGCCCCGCACCACAGCTATTGGATTCATGCACGCTATAATTACCGGCCGTGCTAACACTTAGGGTATTCCCTATTGCTCCGGTTGACCAGGTATAAGTTCCGCCAGTTCCGTTAGCAGTTAATGATCCGGAGGCACCATTACAAAGTGGTAAAGATGGCAAACTAATAGTTGGTTTTCCGGGAACTGTGCCGGAAGAAATAACAATAGAAGTGGAAGTTGCAGTCTGACAGGCATCGCTTACAATCGCATAATAAGTTCCTGCGGAAGAAACACTGATGGTTCCTGTATTATCTCCCAGTGAAAATACCACACCGTCTTTGTACCAGTCATAAGTAAAACCATAACCGGCATAGTTTGGCGTAGAACTTAATTGAGCATTCACACCTGAACAGACAATAGATGAATTACTGGTAATAGTCGGCGAAGAAAGCGTAACAGGATTGGTATATAATAAAGGAACAGAAAACAATGTTTTACTTGAATGCGTCGTCGTATTCCCAAACTGGTCAATGGCTTCTACATCAACAGCAAGCTGTTGTCCTGTATTATTATTGGGGAAACTTGTGTAAGGAATATCAATAGACAACCAAAGCTGGGAGCCTGTGCCCAATACTTTAGTGGCATTACCGATCTGGCTTCCATCAAAATAGGTGGCGTTTAAATTTCCATAACTGGTAAAAATACTGCCACCGCTAACCTCCGCAGTATAATAGCCTATTTCAGCATACACGCCGGAACTGTAATAATAGAAATGATACTTGAACCCTTTAAAAGTAGTAGCCGTAAAGGATTGCACTTTACCGGTTTCTCTCATGACAGAAGATGTATTGCAATAAAACTGCCTATCCACATCCTGTGAAACACTATATTGGGCTTTCACTAGAAAACAGCACCCCAAACAACAAATAAACAAGAGTAATTTCTTCATCACAAAATCTTTAATAGTTACTGAATCGAAATTTAAGTCCAAGTCCAAATGCAGACCTTCTGCTACCAAGTGAAGAATTGAATAACCATTTCTGTTGCCCAAAAACAGATAAACAGAAATTCTCACTCATCCACCACTCACCTGATACCACTCCTACCAATCCATAATTCATTCGCTTGACCGCAGACAGCCCGCCATAAATCCAGGGTTCTGATTCAATCTGACCAGTAACACCCAATCCCATCCGAAAGGCGAAAATGCTTTCAGCATTATCATTTTGGCTTGTTGCATATTCACCAAGTAGATCAAGGCCATAAGCCTTGTATTGCAAGCCATTCACATTTGATCCCTCTGCAAATAATTTTCCAGAAATATTGATCGGCCAGTTGGAATAATGTTCGTAACTAAGGGAGAGGAAATTGCCGGGCATAGCATTACTGCCTGCACGCAATTCGATGGATTGAGCATGCGCTAGTGTAAACAAAACAGGCAACAGGAAAAGGAATAAAAACAGCTTTTGCATAAAAACCTTTTAGCAAATCTGTCTAAATTCAGAAGGGGCACTATGGCATGATTGGTAACTGTCCGAAAGTTTTTGGTAACTGTCAGTAAATCCTAAGTAAGTGTTTTGTATGGAGCATACAAAGATTGCAATAAAGCATAAATTTGTTCTACAGGAGGGTTGTTATCATAGTTTTTATTGGGGAAGATCTTTGGTATTTCTTTGATCACTATTGAACAATAGCTCATCAATTGATCAATATTGTTGGGTTGAAACTCCAGCCCGATATTTGCTTTCAAAATGGTTTGTAGTCCACATGCTGAAGCGGCATGAAGTTGATTTGCCGCCATCAGTTCCTTCATTTTTTCAATTCCTGACTGATATAAATAAAATCGTTGCTTAAGTAAATCATTTTCATTAATAATAGGATGCTCAGATAATAAGATGGTATTATTGTCGTACACCAATGATGCATTTATCTTTGTCTGCACAGCAAACGGGTGCCCCTCCCCCAGCCATTCATTAAACATTTCCATTTCCATAGCAATGACTGTAGCTGGGCAAACCGATTCTATTTGGCTTTGTATTGCTGTATAATTACAACTTTCCTCTTTTGAGATCAGTACCAATAAATAAAGATGTGTTGAGGATGATCTAAGTAAGGCAGGCTTGAAAAAAATACTATCAGTTTGTTTTTCCATTTGTGTAATAGCCAACACAAATATTTTCTCAGCCTTAACAATGCCAAGAATAGATTTAGTTATCTCCGGATAGATTGGGGTTGGGAACATAATAAAGCAGTTTGTGAAAGAAAGCCCTGTCCCCTGGGGCATATTATAAAAAATCAGCGTGGGACATTCTACAAACTGCAGTCGAGGTACCGCGAAGCACCCACCATACAAGAATGCAAAAGCCCACGCCTTAACGTGAGCGTTTTGCTGATTCTTTGCATAGTTTAAAAATTCGCGGTTTTCGACTGCAAGAAAAGCTTAACGCTATTATTTATTTATACTTACACTACATTTAAAAGCATTTATAGGGTTAAAAATACCATATTTTTCTATGTAAGCCAGTTTTCAAACCGAAAGCTGGCAATAGCCCCATTTTCATTGAATTCCAGCCCATAAATGATCTTCTCCTTTGGGAATAACTTTCCAAGTATTTCAATTCGTTCTTTTGTCAGCGTAATACCATGTCCAGTACCAGGTTTTGTCGTATGATTATTAGAAGGTTTCCCATTGTCTTTAATAAGGATCAGCAGATCATTGGCTTGTTTAAATAGGGATAATTGAATAATACCTTGCTGGCCCATATCTGCCACACCATGCTTTACAGCATTTTCAACACTCGGTTGCAATAACATTGGCGGTATCTCGAAAGTATCAATGTTAAGTTCTGGATCTATGATTAGTTCAAATCTGAATTCAATACACAGTTGCTCTAAAGCAATATATTTACCTAACCAGTCCAATTCTTCAGATAAAGGAATAAACAAACGGTTACTATTAATAAGGGTAGTTCTCATAATATCTGAAAAATTATTCAGGTATTCCTCAGCCTGTTCATTTTGTTTGCTGCTAATCAAACCACTAATGGAACTCATGGCATTAAAAACAAAATGCGGGTTCAATTTGGTTTGACCGGATTTTAATTGCTGTTTTAATTTATCTTCTTTTAACTTGATACTTCTCTCTTTGTATTTATTAAATCCAATTAAGAAACAAACAGTGGTAATCAAAAACCAAAATTTCGTGAACGGCCTTTGCCACGAATAAGCAAGGCTATGGATATGAAAAGTGCGGATCTTTTGCTTCCCATCATACTTGAGTTCTATCACATATTCATTGGGAGAAAGTACAATCCCTATTGGCAATAAATGACATTTGTATAGTCTTTCAACAGGCAGAATTTCCTTTACTTTCTGTAAGTAACAGTCAATAGAAGAATCAAAATGATTGTTGTATTGAGCCCTGCTAGTTGAAATACATCCTATTAAGATGATTTTTACTGTTAAGGCTTTCATAACAATGCCTCCCGGACCTCCTTTACTTTTCTATGTGAAATAGGCACACAAAACTCGTCACCCATTTTTAGTTCATACACCACCTTCCCTTTTGCGAAACTTTTGATCTGCTTTCGGTTGACTAAATAAGAGTGATGCGGGCGAATAAAACCAAAATCACTTAAAAGTTCCTCATGAAAGCGCAATACCTGAGTACTGATGAGCTTTCTACCGTCTTTTAAAAAAACGTTGGTATAATTATCATCTGCTTCGCACCGGATGATTTCATATGGATTGACAAACTGCATACCTTTGGTTGAATGTAAAACGATGCGATGATCCTTTTTATGAGGATATTTAACCAAGTCCAATAAATTCGTAATCTGGAGGGCTGTTTGATTTTTTTTCTGCCTCCGCTCCGTCTTTCCAACCGCAGAAATCAGTTCCTCAGGTTTAACAGGTTTCAATAAATAATCCAATGCCGAACATTTTACCGCCTGAATAGCATATTGGTCATACCCGGTAACAAAAATGACATCAAATTCATACGCCCCGAGCGAAGCAAGCATCTCAAACCCAGTTCCTTTGGGCATATGAATATCCAGGAAAACAAGATCAGGTTTACTCTTAAGTATTAGATCTGCGCCTGTATCAGCGTTAGAGGCTTCTCCAATCAATTCCACCTGCTTGCAATATTTTGCAAGCAGGTTTTTTAAATGGGAACGAACCTTTTGTTCGTCATCAATGATAACTGCTCTCATACTGTCCAATTATACTATTATTAATAATTGTTCTTTGGCACATTTTCAAATCCGCTCACCCTTTAAATTTATATTCAGAGCAGACACGAAAAGTATCAATTACTTAATTTCATAACAAGGATAGAAATAAATAACTTAAGAGAATAGCGTTAAAACACCCAATTTTGAAGTAGATAGAAATTATTTACTTTAAAGGATGGGAATAACCAATACGCTTTGAATTAAAGCATACTTATATAAACCTCAAAATCTGGATTATATTATTCACCAACAAGCTAAATAAATAAGCTGTTTTAGCAATTGATTCAATAACTGCAAACAGGTAAATCTTACCTAGAAGAAATCCATGCAAGAAATATTCCTATTACCAAGTAGCCTTTGCAAATTATTTTTGACTACAACAAAATAGCCCTACTGCTTTTGATTGTAAAAGGCAAATATTTGTTTCGCTGATGGCGGGATAATCGGGATTATATTTAGGAGAAATTCTTGCTGCATTGGCTTATTATTTACTTGATAAAATACCCTCCTGTTTTAGGTACGCCTTCAAATTTTATATATTTAGCATCTTTCAATTTCTTGATATACCTTTCGGCTGTTGAAAGGCTTACACCCAATGCCGATGCGATTGCTGGTGCTTTTAGTCCTGGCGTTTTCTCTATTACAGAGTATATGGTGTTTAGCTCCTCGTTTACACCTTCACTCTCGGCTTTAAAATGCACTCTTTTTACACCTTCATTAACACCTTCATTTACACCTTTAGTGGCTTTGATTTTGATAGAAAGGTCAGGGAAGGTTACCGTGGTTATATTGTCCTTATCCGTCCAAACGGGCACTCTAAAGCCATTCTTTTTGCAATCGTTTATCATCCGCAATGTGCCGCTACCCAGCATTTCTATGTACTTTCTAATAAAGCATATCTGGGCAATATCCGGATTGCGGAGGATGGAGCTGTGTTCCTTTTTTAAATCCCTGATGGTGATGCCGGCAGGTAAACCACCATAATTGGAAATTTCGGTTCTATCGCTAAAAATGGAAATCTGCAAGAAGCCGTTTACTGAGTTGTAATCCCGGTGAACCATTGCATTGAGCAACCCTTCACGGACAGCCATTAAGGGATAGTTCAATTTTTCTTTACGCAGGATGCCATCTACCACAATGTTTATACCAAAAGAGATCTCTATGAAATTGAGGATGGCTGTAATGTTATGAAACAAACAGCCATCAAATGTTTTGTCGTTTACAAAATTATCGCCTGAAACTGTACCCGGATAAATGGTGATCCTGATTTTGGATTGCGGAATAAAACGGGTTGGCTTCTTACCAAATAACACCATACAGGCATTAGTAAGATTACCATTTTGTATTAAACCAATCTGAATTAAAAAATCTTCCGCATCTTCAATTACATTTTTAGGCTTGTATGCTTTGTATAAGATAATGGTTTGGTTAATTTCTTCGGTATCTAAATCCTGTAAAGAGGAACCCAACACTGTTCTGCGTTCCCAATGAAAATCTGCCTCCTTACGGTCTTTAATCAGTAAAGTTAAATTGCTGACAGAGGACAGTTTTGTAGTGTCGTTTTCACGGGTAAATATTTTGCCTTTAAACTGGTAGGGCTTTTTTGCACCTTCCCAAACACTGATGAGAATTAAATCTTTCTTTTTGTAATTGACCACCTGTGTAAATATGGGGGCAATGGGCTGTATGTATTCCACCAGCATTTTTTGAATAGAAGCACATGCTTTTGGGGCATTTTCTACCCCCACAATTTTTTTATTATCTTCTACACCAATCAGCAAATCGCCACCTTGTGTATTGATAAAAGCTGCTATGGTTTTGGCAATAGCTTCTTTGTTTACAGTTGCTTTAAACTCTAAACGGGTGCCTTCCTGTTGTGCCAGCAGGTTTTCTATGATAAAACTATTTTCCATTTTTTGCCGTTTTCTCGTTTAGTATATTTTGAACAAAATCCATGTCGGTAAACTGTGTGTTGATGTAAGTCATCATTTCATCGAGACGGTAAAATTCCTGTGCCCAATTGCCATTACGTAGTGTAATCGGTTCATGGTTTTTTATTACATACTCATAAATTTCAATGGTGCGTTCATCAAAAAAGCGGTTGGGTTCAACCACAATTTTATCGCCTGACTTTAATTTCATTTTACTAAACAGCAAACGGGAGAAAACCACGTCCCGATGCACTAAGAACCAATAAGGCTTTTTGAGTTTGATGGCCAGTTTTATCTCCTCGAAAGTGATGTTCTTTTCGCCAATATTGCCCGTGCCATAATAAGGCCGGATGATGCCCAAAAACATATCACATACTTTTACTGCATTGAGGCAATTATCTAAATTAGAAAGATTAGGGTTTACTTTTATGCTGCCGTTGTAGGAGTTGAGTACATCGTAATCCAGCAATTGCAACTGTGCCACAATCTGCGAAAGCTGGTCTTCAAAGCCATACACCGTAGACCCAACCATTATTTTTATTTTTTGCGTTGCTTTTGCCATGTCTTACTATTTCAACTTTTCAAAATTTTCTTAAAGTTTTAATTCCTTTTGTTTTAGATTTATTTCTGGCTGACTCTTTTTATATCAAATGCCTCACCTTAATTTTCTTATACTTTTTACCCATTCCTAAAACAATGGCCGTTGGGTTTTTTATAATCAACTCTCCTTTTTGTAAACTGGCAATTGCCTCTTTGATTTCCTGAAAATCTTTGCCAGATACTCCGAACAAATCTTTAATCACTCCATCATTGATAGACTGTTGCTTCATGATAAGTGGATACTGAGCATTGGCATAGAAATCAAAGTATTCGCTTTTATAACTATCCATATTTTGAGTGGCCAGAATAATACTTAACCCTTTATTTCTACCAGTGGCAATTAAGTCACGAAGTGGCTTGTTGTCGAAGCCAAGCATGTAATGAGCTTCATCTATGATAGTGAAGTGACGAAGCTCAACACTATCTTCATCTACTGCCTGTTTCGGTAGTTTTTCGTAAATGGTATTTAATTTTGAAACAATAAAATATACGATTGCTTTTGCGATTGGACCATCTTTTGGAAAACCATCCATCTTAACTATGTAGCTATCCTTTATAAGGTCAATTCTGTCTTCGGTAGCAAATAGGTTATTTCTTATCAACTGCTTTAATACTGATTTTATGCTATCATCTTTATCCCTGTCTTTATCGGGCTGCAATGCTGTATATTCCTTAATAATGCCATCAAAAGTTACAGGATGGTTTTGCGATTTTTTATAGGCATTGATAATGGCTTCTGATAAACGATTGCTCATGTTGGCACTGATAGTTGCCCGGTCAATAGAACAAATGGCCAAAGCCAATTCAGTAGAGTAGAGATTGATTTCATTTTGTGCCCTGCCTGTAAAATCTTTGAATGGAGTGAACGGAAGGGGAGATACAATTGGATCAAGGATAGCACTTCTATCTATTTCAAACAGATTGAGCCATGCGTTATTGGCAGGGTCAGAAAATTCACCTTTATAATCAAACAATAAGAAGTTTACCGGGTAAGGACTTTCGATAGAAAGTGTTCTTATCTCATTTAATAGAACGGCCAGCAAATTTGACTTGCCTGAGCCAGTTGTACCTGCAACTAATACTTGAGTATTGGAAATATCTCTACCATTCAAATTGAGTAATGCCGGAATTTCATCTTCATAGGTACCAATATTCAAATTAAGGAAAGGGATGGAACCCGCCTTGCCTGCTCTGGAAGAACTAACTGTATTTAATAACCAATCATCCAACACTTCATCTTTAAGCAATACATCACGTCCACGGAGTATTTCAGCGTTTACTATTTTGCTTTTTAAACCTGTGTTTTCCCAATCAACTTGCAAACCTTTATAGCGAAGTTTTAATAAAGCGGAATAGGCTGCCCCCAAGTTGTGAAGTGTAAAAAGTGTTTCAAAAATCCTGTTGCTTGTTTTCGACATTTGGATTTGCTCTATCGAAGCAAGGTCTCTATGCTCTTTGTTAGAAAGCCCTGCCAGTAAGCATATCCGCATTATTTTGTTTCCGTTTAAAGAAACAGGTTTTTGATTGGCTGTGTATTTTTCCAGATTAATACGTTGCTCAATTTTAGTACGCACATCATGCAAACTATCCATTAAGCCTTCTGCCTGTCTTATATTTTGTAAGTTGATTACACTCATGACTTATTCGTTTATGTTTACTCCAAAATAACCGGGAACAATATCTGTAAGCTGCTTTTCCCTGTCTCGCTGAAGCGTAAATGTTTTTGAAATAAAGGGTTCAATTTTTTCAAGGTCTTTGCCAGTTCGTATTTCACTGTCAGAACTAAGCAATATGGTTTGTTGCGAAAGCTCCGGAAAGTAATTTTCCAGCACTGTTGCCCGGCTTGTTTCATCCAATACGCCCATTACAGTATCAATCATTACTGGTGGATCATAATCGCCAAACTCATGTAATGATTTCAGCAATACCTGAATTACAACTTGCTTGGAAGCTGTATTTAATTGATTCAAGTAAAGTTCATTTCCTGCCTTATGGTAAATTTTAAAAGTTAAGTCCTTCAGGTTTTCAGATAATTCAACCCTATCAATTACATCTCTATAAGCAGCCAGATTGATGTTGAGGTCTTGCTTCATTTTTAATTCTATCTGTTGCTTTTTTACTTTTAGCAAACGATTGGCAACATCCTCAAAGAAGCCTTTTAGTCTGCCCAATGCTTCATATTTTGGATCGGGTTCCTGGCTGGTTTGAATATCAAACTGGTGAAGTCGTTTTTCAATTTTACTTATTTCGCCTTTTGCATCGGCAATGCCCATTTCATGTTTCTTAATACTGCTTTCATTATCTTCATAGGCCTTTAACAAGGCATAATCCCTTCCTGTTATTTGAGCTCTCATGTTTTCTATCTGCGTTTCCAATAATGGAATCTGATTGAGAGAAACATTCAATTCTACCTGCTGCTGATTTAAAGAAGGGAACGTATTGTTAGTTTTTACATTCAATAAGTTTTCGAGTGCTTTCACCTCCGAAAATTCTAAAAAGTCATACTGGTCTTTCTCCGCAGGATTACTGGAAGCTGCTATGACATAATCAACCAATTCTGCCGTTGTAATGTCTTTTAGTACAAGACTATTTTCTTTGAGGTATTGTAATATGGTTTTACTAATTGCTTCAATTTGCTCGGGAGAAATATTGCTGTAATGTTGTTGTTCCAGCTGGCCTTTTACTTTAAGAATAAGATTGATTTCTGATTTGATTGCTTCTGTCATCTTAGGCAAGCAAACATTCAATTCCATTTCTTTTACAAATTCATCTAACTCATCAAGGTAAATGCCTTCTTTTTTGTGAATGGTTTCAATTTGCAGTTTAGTCTGTCCTATTTTATTCTTGATCGTAGATTCCTGATTTAACCCCCCTTTCAGGTTATCATACAATTCTTTATTGGCAACGGAGTATTGCAGGGCATCTTGCAACTGTATTTGTAAAAGGTTTATTATTTCGTCCTGTTTTTTCTTTTGGTCGAGCAGTTGTAAGTATTCCTGTTTTTCATTTTCTACCTGCAAACGCTGAGCTGTATATCCCTGATATAAACTTTCTGCACTCTTTGCCAATACCATGTACTTATTGAAACCCATTACGTTCTCAATGTTCTCCTTTATAACCCTGTTTAGCTGGTCTTCTTTTAACAGGTTCCCGGCCTCCATTGCATCAAATAAAAAGTACCTACTCAGCTCCTGGGGCAAATTGGCTTTGATAATTTTGTTTACTTGTGCTTCCTGTTCTGCCCTTTGTGCCGGTGGGGTTGCTGTGCCATACGAAAAGATAGTACCATTCATATTCAGCTTTACACTTTCCACAGGCAACCCTGTCGGATTAAGCATGTAAGTTCTTGTGAGTACATATTGTTGTTCCTCATTCAACACCTTACCTGTAAAGTGTAGTTCCAACATTATCTTTTCATCTTCGTGCCCAATGGAACCTGCATTCAACAGTTCTTTAAACTGCTTTGCACTGTGAATGTGCAAACCATACAATGCTCCATAGATGGCTTCAAACAATGTAGTTTTTCCCCCGCCATTGGCACCTCCAATGAGTATGATAGGTTTATCCTGCTCAACCGATATATCTAAATCAAGATTGAGATAGGTTTTAAAATTCTTGGCCTTTATTCTTTTTATCAGCATGGCAGTTATTTTATTTTAAGCAAGGCTTTTTCAATAATTTTTTCAATTCCTTTATCGTCCATATCCTGATTTCGGATTTTCTTCTCATGAAACTCTTTCAGCAAATCATCTTTTACCCAATCAAAATCAAGTTTATGCTCGGTGCATAATACCTCAATCAAATCCATATCCTCTTTGCGGATACCGAAATGAACAAATGTGGTGTCTAATCCTTTTTTTGCCATGATGCTTAGTTTGTATTTATGTTAGCAGGGTTAAAGAAATCCCAACCTGTTAAATCTTTATCGTTTTCAATTCTGTTTATGCAATAACGCCAACTGCCTTTTTGGGGAATGATTATGCTACCAATTGCAGTTTTCCCTTTTGCATTTAACTGTTCAATGTATTCTATTAAAGCGTTGTGCTTTAATACATTTTCAGGATCACTTTCAACTGTTTTAGGATCGAATAAACCTAATACACCATTTTTAAATTTGATGACAATGTCAATGTAGAACAAAGATTGGGTACCATCTCTTTTAATATACGGAATAGCAAAATCCTCTTTATTACTGCTGCCGTTTTTGTACCACCATTGTATATGGTCACCTTCATTTGCAATTAGCACATCAATAAACTGATGTTCATTAGTACTATCGAACAATTGATTTACACCTCTATTTCTTGCATACAACGGATCTAAAGCATGTGCCTTAGTTTCATACTCCACATATTTATCATTGAATATTTTAAATTCAGGTACATCCCAGGGTTGTTCATACTCTTTTACAGTTGTTGATTTGCTGGAGGCTTTGGCTGCCATAATTTGAGCATAAATTTCCCTTGCCAAATTGAACAAGTCGTTAAAACGAGGGTCTTGATTATACAATACAATCTTGTAAACATCTGCTCCAAACATTCCCAAGTACTCTTCAAATAAAAGTTGTGTATGGTATTTGATACGTTCCCAGCTTGCATCTTTTTGATAATCGCCACAGCTTGCCAAGCAATACCTGTTAAACAACTGCTCCAATTGATAGGCTGTTTTTGCAAATTTTTCTACGTGTTCTGCTCTGGTAGCACCTACTTGGGTTACATCAATATTTACATCAGCCGGAATACCAATTTCAATGTTTGCCACATCCATTATAATCCCTGACTGTTGCATGGCTAATTTGTTGGTATGGTAAAAGGATTCGCCAGCTTCTGAACCGATTTTGATATTAAAAAGCTTTTCGGCTGCTCTAAAAAGTGCTTCTCTAAAGTACAAACCAATACGATTGCGGTCTATTTCTTTTTGGATGTAGTAAGATTTTAAAGCAACAACCGAATAAATATCGTTGTTACGATTTGCTCTGTTTTCAGAAATATAATCGGCTTCTTCCGGCAATATCGTAATCAGGTCCTTATTTAAATTGGTATAAACATATCCAAAGTTTAGTGCTTCATTTGGATATTGCTTTTGTTCCGGCATTCTTAAAATTCTACCCATTGTTTGCACTGTGAATCTTTCATTACGCATTTCACGATAAATCAACAATACTGAAGCTCTTGGGCAATCCCAACCTAATGCAATGGCCTGCTTAAACAACAATACTTCCACCATATTATCAGGCTTAGAAATATCTTCCAGATTGGTTTTTTCACCACTCAGCCAAACAGCCAATTTACCGTTCTGCTCAGTAATGCCTTGAACAGATAAATATTCCACAGCTAGGTCTCTTATTCTTGTATCATCTGCTGAAATTTTTGCAGTATCGGAAGGCAGTTGAATCAATAATAATGGCCGGATATTCGTTTTTGCTTCCTGAAATAATTGTTCTAATTCCAAACGCTTTTCTAATGCCTTTTGAAGTAATACAATATCAGCATCTCTTCCTGCTTGTTCTTCTGCTTTTAATAATGGGTTTAGATAAACTCCTTTTTTAATCATCTGAGCTTTTACCACATCCTCTCTTGGTATCATAACCCGATATGGAGATCGCAAACTTTTATCAGTTAAAGTGGCTGATACCCTTAATTCGATTTTTGGACGAATACGCTGCAAAATCATTTCTGCTTTTTCGGCTGTTTTGCCGCCCGCCATTAAATGCTCTTCATCAATAATTACAACAATTTGCGTATCGTTTAATAATGTCTGATTGATGATGTTGTAAAAGCTCTTTCCATCTTCTCCTTCTCTCATAAACAGTGTATCATCTCTGTTGATGGTTTGCCAGTTTAAGAATAGCATTTCATTGGGTTTTAAACATTCGTCTGTAATGTCTTCAATGTCAATAGTGCGTATATCTCTTGTTTCCCTGTAAAAGTTGGAAAGACTTGCATAGCTCTGTAAATGCAATGTATTGGGAGCAATCCAGATGTAAGTAACATTGCGGTTGGGAATTTCAAAATGAGTTGGCAGTTCGTTTACAATATCCCTTAACAGGCAAGCCATTGTTACTGTTTTGCCAGATCCGGTTGGAGCCTGAAATGCCAAAATGTGGCGATAAAAATCTTTATTGAGCAAATTAAAAAAGTGTCCTTTTAATTGCTTTAATGCTTCGTCTCTATAGTCTAATTGAAGTAATTTCATTGAATGCTCTTTTTAAAGAATGGATAACTGTTCGCCATTTTCGTTTGTTGGTGTTTCTGAAACTTCTTCCATCAATGGAACAGTTCTCTTTTTCTTTGGCAATACGTGTTGATAAGCTTTGTAAATGGCATCAGGCAATGCACAAAGGGTTACCTTATCTAAAACCTCTGCAAAGTCTTCGGTATAAGGATCACTACCCATTGAAAAAACATACACTTTAATTTCTTTTGCATCCATTCCTTTTATTAGCTCAACCGCATCTGGTATAATGTGGTCATCAAATAATATGAGTAGTGAAACTCTTGCGTTAGCAAACAGCTTTGCTTGCTTTATTAATAATTTTTGATCTGTGTAGCAGTCTTCTTTAATACACAATAAATCGGTTGCTAATTGTGTAAGCTCTCGTTTGTTTTTTAGTGAAGTTTCTCTTCCTACAAACTCACTTTTGTAGTAGCGTAGATTGTTGTTTGTTAAGCCTTCTACTGCAATACCTTTAGCATTGGTATAACCTTGTATTATTCTTTTATTACGTTCGTAGGTTACTTCTTCACAAATATTATTTTCGTTATTAGTAACTAAGATGCATTGGCGATTGCCGCTATCTTCAGCATTAAGTTGCATAGTGGCGTGAAGGGTGGTTCCAGAACCTGCAAAAAAATCTAGTATAACAGAAGTTTTCTTATTTCTTAAAACTAAGTCTATTGAATCTTTTACAGCCCATAACGATTTTGGGAAATCAAATGACCTTGCATCACCTAAAATCGTCTCCAATAATTTCGTTCCATGTGATGAGGCATCATACTTTGGATTATACCAAACAGTTTTTGGCTTTATTCCTGTCTTGATTCTATCCTTTATTTGAATTTTCCACCTTCCACCTTTATTTTTAGAAATTAGTATATCTCCTTTTTGATAATCTTCCATAAAAGTAGGTCGGGTTCTTCTCCAAACTCTATTAACTCCTTTACTGTCTATTGGTAAGATTTCAACAGCTCCTTCAGAAATGTTTAAAGATGCTCTATTAGTGTTTGGGTCAAAATAAATCGGATAATATGAATTAGGTCTTTCTTCTGGAGTTGAAAACCCACCTGTTCTAAGAAAGTCACGCCATTTATAACTAGAAATTTCATCTGAAAGCCTATATTCAGCTGATTGATCCTCAGTAAGAAAAAGTTTATTAACAGTTACTTGCGAGGGATTTTTACAATAATATAAATAGTATTCATGCGAGGTTGCAAAAAATTTATCAGTGGTTCTTCCAGATGGTTTGTTTTCAACAGTAATTATACCTAAACAATTTTCTTCACCAAATACTTCATCCATCAAAAGTCCTAATTGGAAAATTTCATAATCATCAATTGTAGCAATAATTACACCATCCTCCTTAAGTAATTTTTTTGCTATTGAAATTCTTTTGGAAATAAAAGAAAGCCATTTTGAATGTCTAAAAGAATCTTCGTATTCCACATAATCATTATTGTATCTCCATGTCTTATTTCCAGTATTATATGGTGGGTCAATGTAGATTAGATCTATTTTACCCTCATGAGTAAAAGTCAGGGCAGTAAGGGCATGCAGATTATCGCCTTCAATTAAAATATGATTAGGTGCTTCTGCATTATTTTGTTCGTAATCATTGAAAAGAGATTCATTTATTTTAAATGATGACGAAGCAATAATGGCTTTTTCCTTTACTTCCTTTAATACAGGCAGGTTTTCACGCAATTGTTCTTCTACCTCTTCGGGTTTATCTTCCCACACCAAGCCGTATTTCTTTTTGGTGTTTACCAAATTTATTAAGTATGCTCTTTCATCCTGGCTTAAACCATCAAGGGCTTTTACTTTTTGAATCAGGTCGGTTTTGTTCATCTTAATTTTCTTTTTCGTCTTCGTTCGTATTCAAAATAATTTCCGGCAATTCTATTGCTGCTTCCACCGCTGGCAATGTTTCTACATTCCGTAATTGGCGTTGTATTGCTCTTGTACGGGTACCCACAACATCATCTAACTGACCAAGCCCGGTTTGAATATTTTTTTGTGCCTTTTCTAACAATCCGCCAAACACTTCAAATTCTTTTTTAACGGAGCCCAGCACTTTCCAAACTTCGCTACTGCGTTTTTGCAAAGCCAAAGTTCTAAAGCCCATTTGCAAGCTGTTTAATATTGCCATTAAAGTAGTAGGGCCTGCAACGGTTATTTTAAACTCAGAACGCAACTGGTCAATTAATGAGCTACGTCTTATTACCTCTGCATATATGCTTTCAAATGGAAGGAACATAATAGCAAAGTCGGTGGTGTTGGGAGGGTCAAGATATTTGTCTCTAATATCTTTTGCCATTTTCTTAATTACCGTTTCCAAATTCTTTGTCGCTGCTTCAATATCATCAGGTATTGCAATTTCATAAGCTGCCAGCAAATGCTCATAGGTGTCTTTAGGAAATTTGGCATCAATAGGCAAATACACAAAGGCACTTTCATCTTCACTGCGGCCAGGTAATTTAATAGCAAACTCTACTGGTTCTGTACTACCTTTTTTAGTTCGTACATTGGCATCGTATTGGTTGGGTGCTAAAATCTGTTCCAGCAATAATGCCAATTGAACTTCGCCAACACCTCCTCTTAATTTGACATTGCTCAATACTTTCTTTAAACCGCCTACATCAGTTGCAATGGTTTGCATTTCGCCTAAACCTTTTTGCACTTCAATGAGCTGTTTGCCTACTGTTTCAAAACTTTGGCCTAATCGTTCACTAAGTGTTTTTTCCAGTTTTTCTTCCACCGTAACCCTAATAGTTTCCAGTTTGGTTTCGGTACTTTTTACCAATTCGTTTTGCTTGGTATCCATCAAAGAAAATTTTTCTCTTTGCAGGTCGTTGAATGATTTGATGTTATTATCAAATGTTTCCTGAAATCCTTTGAAAGCATTTACAAGTGCCTCACGAATTAATTTATTATCTTCTTTAGCCTGGTTATTAATTTTGTCTAATTGAATAATATTGGCTCCTGAAAAATCAGTAATATTTTTAGTAAGCTCTTCACGGTTGACTTTATTGTTAGCATCAATTTTTGTGATTAATGCTCCTACTTTTTCATCCAGTGTTTTATTAATTTCTTTTAAAGCATTCTGGCTTTGCTCAGTAATTGTTTTTAAGGTTTGAGATTGTTCACTCTTAAAACCAATCAACGTATCGTTCAACTCTTTTCTATTGTCCTTTGCTATTGTTGCATTTTCTTCACGGTTAATGCGAAAGTCTTCTTTAAGGTTGGTTTCAATTTTGTAAAGGCTGGTTTGCAATTCAACTACCTTATTTTGTAGCAGGGGCAATTCATTGCTGCTTTTGTTTCGGAAATCAATGATGAGTAAAATCGCAATAAGCAACAATACACAGACGACTATTAATAAGTTTGTTTCCATTACTCTTTACGCTTTTTTAAGTTAATTTTTTTCTCTGCTACTTGAATCGCTTCATTTGCCAGCTTCTCATCTTTCACCACTGCGTAAATTTGGTCGGCTAACCAAAGTGTCATCAATTCATCACTACTGGCTTTGAGTATATCGGCAATAATGGGTATCTGTTCCCGTTTGAGTAGTCGCAATCCTTTTTCAATTTTACTAAGTTGAGCCGTGTCCATTTCAAGCAATGGTGCAACTTGCCTCAGGTATAAATGCTGTATCTCCCTGAGTGTCCTGATCTTCTCACCAAATTGGCTGTTCATCGTTATTTTATTGACTTGTCTAATATTGGCTAATATACCGAAATAAACATGTAATAACTCATAATTGAAAAACCACCTACCTTAAACACCTTTCACTAAGAGCCAGCCCCTAATACCATTTCAATCCAATTCCTTCCTACAATTTGCTTTGATCTTAATATTAATTGATTACTAATATTCTATATATAATAATTAAGATATATTAAAATTTTACATAGTGTCAAGAATTGACGGTTTTAGATGTACAAGAATGAGGAAACAAAGCAATACCTTTTTTCGAAAAGCGTTCGCCAGATAATGTCCCCCTAATGCAAAAGCCCTCCAAGAAGGGATTTTGCTATTGCAGAAATACTAATACAATCAAAACTATCTTTAATGTTCAATAAATATCATGGTTAAATTATTAATTGATACATGCGTTTGGCTAGATCTTGCTAAGGATCCTCACCAACAATCCCTTGTTGCTGTAATTGATGAATTAATCGAAGCCAAAAAAATGGAATTAATCATTCCAAGACTTGTAGTCGATGAATTTGAAAGAAATAAAACCAGGATTATTGAAGAGAACCGGCGAAGCATTTCCGGCGTTATTGCACGGGTAAAAGAAGTTGTAAATAAAACAGAGAGTTACTTTTAGAAGAACCGCTTTAGTTCTTTAACAAAAGGATGTCGGATTTTATTTTGTCGCATTTCATCAAGTGCTTCCTCTATGAATTTTTTACCTTTTTCGGACTCGAATAAAATAGATAACACTTCTTTTAAAATATTTGCTTCATATGCTATTTCGAATAAACCGTATGGTGACCAGTCAGATTTTAAATATCGTTTAACAAGATCCTGACGAAGTGTCTTACACTTATCCCAATCTGTAAAAAATAAGAACGGCAGTACATAACTCAATGGGCCATCATGCAAAAATGTTTTATAGACAGCAGGGAATGAAGTTTCAAGTAGTACCCTTGGATCAAATGATTTTAATTGATATGCAAAATTCATCATGATTCCTGCTGCTTCTATATATTTTCCCTTTTGATCTTTTGACTCGCGCAAAAGCGACGACCATTTAATAGCAAGATCATTAGTAATTTCATTTCCAAGATTATTGGACAGAAATCTGCTAACCCACACAATTTCATTGTACAAAACTTTATATACTTTTTGGTCAGAAAAAAGCACAGTTTTTAGCCCTTTCAGCACTTGGGTTACGGGGTATTGATTCGAAGTCCATTCATATAATAATTCAACTAAAACTGAATCATCAATTTTATTTAAAAATTTGGAAATATCTTCTTCAGTGATGGTTTCAACACTAAATGCCCGTAATAAGAAATTTGATAGCATCCGTGAGCCAACAGCGTTAAAACTTCTGGCAGGAAGATCGATTAAAATTGCCAGCGCTCTGGTTATTGGTATATTGGCAAAACTTACAACACTTGCGACTAATGCTGGGCTAACATCTTCCTTAAGTAGTAAATCAATCACAAATGTTGACAGATTCTTATCGTTTGCAAGAACTTCGATGGTTTTACTATAAATATTATTGAAAACTTCTTCAATAATGAATATTTTCCTGTCTATCGCAACTGACGAATTGAAAAGAAACCAACTCAGGTATGCTGGTTCTTTTCTAATGATTGTGGCTAAAAGAACATCAGCCTTCCCCGATTTATCAAATTGCTCAATGGTATCTTTTAAAAAATCAAATTGATACAGGAACTCAGTGGTCTTAATAATCACTGGATCAAATTCGCGGACTGAAAACCCAGTATTCTTCCCTAAATTCGAAATAATAACTTTGTAAACCGAGGCATCTACATTATCACAAACCAGTGAAAGTAATTCACTCTGAAAATCTTCGGTTATATATTGAGAAAAATTCTTCTTCGCTTTTACTACATGTTTTTTATTAAAGCTTGTAAATGCGTCGGACAAAAACTCAAAAGCATAATTACTTTGTTTTTTAAAATTAAATGCGATTTCTTGTGTAAGTTTTTTACTGCTGGCAAGTAGGGATACAAAAATATCTCTGGAAGGACCATTTCCCTTAACGATGTCATTTAAATAGTCTAAATGGGTTGCAAGTCCGTCTCCAATTCCCGCAAACAATACAGAAGGGATTGAATTCGATGGGTGGGTATACTGATTAATAAAATCAATGGCCGCAGCTGTATCTAATTCTGTCAAAACTGCACATTGTTTCTTAACAGCACTTAACATTTCGCGATCCATTTGCTTCCGTCTGTGTTTTACTAATAGTGCCGCATAAAATTTCCAGGCATCAAATAGCTCTAGTTTTATTGTCGCATTTTGAATCGCGTTTAAAATATAAGGTCGTAAATTTTTATAGAGTTCTGTGACAAATACAGGCTGCGAATTGATTATATCCAGTAATCCCAAGATGGCAAATGGCGAAGACTCTGTTTCAGCTTTGAAAAGCAATTCATTCCACAGGAGGTTTAATTTGAGTGTGCTTTCATCAGTGTTCCCTTCCTGTTGAACTATAGTTTCAGTCCCTTTAGTTAGCAAAGTTGGCGTGGGATTTACGAAAATGTTTCTCGCAAGTTCTTCTGTCCATCGGCGGCGCGAGGCTTTATTGTTATTAACTAACGCTTCGATACGGCGACCCTGCCATTCTGTGAATTTTGATCTTACACTAGAGGGAGCAAACAGAAGATCGAAAGGTTTTCCGCCAAGGCTCCTTTGTGACAATGCAAACGTGCATGATGAAAAACCTGACCTTAGAGATGTCCAGAATGTGGAGTACAGCCTGATAAGGATATTTTCTTTATTTGGACAATCAAAAACAACTACTGGTTGCCTGTTTTCAAGGAATAATGCTTCCACCAATTCCTGAGCTGGAATGCCAGTTGCAACGGGGACACTGGTTGTCGGTTTTAGTTCAAAATCAAATGATTCATTCTTATCAGGGGAAGCGTTAGAAACAATCCTGAACAAACTTTGAACATCCTTGCTAACCACCCAGTCCTCCATTGGGATCAACAGGCTTTTCGTAAGTACGCAACCGGCACGTGGTACGGAAAGATCCTGCCAGGTGCGGCCGATGACAAAGTATCCCGCAGAAGGTAATGGATAACAGGTCAGGTAGGGTTCAAATAATTCATCTGGCCTAAGAGCGCCTGATATATCCGAGAGCCTGTCAATGCAATCCTGATCCATTCTGCTTAGACGGATATTTTCTGATAAAAGCTGGTGCCCGCTTTTATAGCCATGGATTTGGTAGAAGAAGCTACTCATACTTGGGAAATGCCTAAAAGCCAGGAAATCGGGATGGTAATGTCATTTATTTTTTTCCAGGTTCCGTCCTGCGCTTTGGAAATGATATAACCGGAATCATCATAGTCATTTTCTTGGTAGGCTTTGGTAAACTCTTCAATTGTAAAATCACCGCCGACTACGCTTGATCCAAAAACTTGGATATCCATTTTTTCAATATCTTTTATCCGGCCTGCAAATAAAGGGAACTGGTTTTCTAAATATTGTTCTGGTCCCTGTTCGGATTGATCCTGGTCTAGGAGATCCCATGCCGATACTATAACAGCGATCCTTACCCTTGTTGAACGCTTTGCCACAACCAGGCTATCCTCCAGGAAACGAAGAAGTTCAATCATACTGATTTGGGTAGGAATTTCTTGGTCGGCTTTGTCACCTCCTAATCCAGCTTCCAATAATTGCTTGCTTGTTACCCAATCAAGTGGCTGAACATTCAGCTCCGAAAGGGCCCTTACAAAAATTAAAGCACTTGTGGCACCTGTTAACATGGACATCCAATTTGTTGGAATTTCCAATGTTTCCACTGCCTTCTTCCATATTTCTCCATTAATATCAGGTATCAAAATACTTGCTTCGGCTCCCGAATGTTCGTCTTTGACAGAAACATCAAATTCGCGTTTCACGTCTTCTTTTTCTGTACGTGGTGCGAACTTTGCACGTAATAAGTGTTCGGCAATTGATTCAACATATGCGATGTCGTCCGGTGGTTTTCCTGTTCTCAGTGGAAATTTTTTACTTTGCAAGGCCAGCCATAATCTGGCTATGAAATTAGTTTTTCCCGAATCCGGATTACCAATGACAATGATAGATTTATTTGGCATGGGCGTTAATATTTTGGTTATAATAAAGCATTTGCCTCGTGTGCGGTCCCTTTACATTTTCTTTATTTAATAAAAAGCTGTCAGACTCACTGATTCCGGTATCAACAAGATCGGCAACCAACAAGGCTATTCCATCTCCGGCAGTCACATCGTTGTTCGCAGAAAAGGATGCAACCTGCTGAATACTGATTGAAAATCCGAAACTTATTGCCGACTGCTCGATTTTTGTTAAGTGTTTTTGGTCTATTGAAATTTGATCTTTGTGAGTCACCACAAGGGTAACTTTTGGAATAGCAGCTCCGAAGAAAATTGAAATTCTTTCAAACAAAAGGCTGAGCCGATGAATGGTAACATTTCGAGTATTGACATTATGAAGCTCTTCCCCGTTAACAAATATCCATAGGTGTTCAGCGGACTTAAGGAAACTTAACCGTTCCGATCTGTTATTATCTATAAGGGAGGATGTCCATTCTCCGGGAAGATCTGGTAATAGTAAATCAAATACTTTTTCATTTTCATGACAAAGCCTAAGATGAAGAAAGCCTGGTGTACGGCCATCTGCAATTGCAGTGTGAAGTATAGGATCTGCGGGTTGGTCTGTTCCACTCCATTTAGCCCCCCTCGAAATCTCTTCAAATGCCATTAATGTCTTTGAATTCCTGAATTGGAATCCTGCTAATTTCTGATGTGACAATAATAAATATAAACTCGCAAGACATGCCGTCTTTCCGGCTCCGGGGATACCGAGTATTCCGACAACTTTGCAATACCGCTCATTCATTAAGGCTTGAACCTGATCTGGCGCAAGCGTATAACTCGACTTAAATCGTGCTATTTCTTTATCCTCATTCTTTGCGACAACTTCATCCGTTGGAACAGGAGTTTCATTTAATACATCAATCAATGCCAGTCGGTCGGGGCAAGTAACAGGATCATTGTCTAGGATACATTTTCCAGTTTGTGCCAATGTGCACCCGGTCTTTTTACACGTCAACGTCGTCATATTCAGATATTCTCATTTAAGGTACTAGCCATATTAAAAATGCTGCCTTCCAAAATTGCCCTGCTGCACCACTCTTCAAGAGAACGTTTAACGTTGCAACCATTTGCCTGGGTAGATTTCGTTGAAAGTATAGTTATTAATGGGAAACTTGAGGCGTTTTGTTCACAAAGGCTTTTACCTGCAAACAGCCCTGCAATTTGGTCTGTTGAAGTTCCTAATTGATCCAATAGTTCTGTAGCAGTATACATAAGGCTGCGATCAACTGAACGAAGCGTCATTTCATAATGGGCACTGGAAGGAATACGTTTTAATAATCTTGAGATTTCAATGCCCGAAATGATACCCCTTTGCGCATCATTCAACGTTGAGAACTTACTAGATAATGTGTAACTCCAGTCATTCATGATCCACCATAAAATATCGATTTCCTCTCGATCGAGTGCGGCATTTGTTATTAACGGATTTACAATAGAAACCAAAGCTTTTTGAATACTTGTTACATATGCAACGGCCTCACCATTTTCAGGAACTGGGATTTCTTTAACAGCCGGAATAGAAAATCGATCTCTCGAACTAACAGCATCGTTATATATAAGTTTCTTTGAAATAGTTACCAGTTCAAGGCGCAATTGATCAAGCTTGTCCATTCCAGTCAGCGGTTCTTTAAATGATACAGCACTCCATAAAGAAAGGCCAAGGAAATCTGTCACTGGCAATTTCGACCTGCTGGCCGTCAATGAAGATTCCTCTAAGTATAGGACGGCTGCTGTTAGAGCGCAGGTAAAAATCTGCAGTTCTTGTCCTTCCGCTACGAAGGAGGTACTTTCTTTTTTTATTGACTTATCGACAATGTCAGAAATTGCAGGATCTAGTTGTTTACCATCCGGAAATCCAGAAGCTATTGCGTTTCCCAGATCCAGAATCTGGTCGACAATTGTTTTCTTTTTATAAGCGGCTACAATTGCTTTAATGGCAGCCGTACGTTTTGAAACAAAATCGTCAGACGGGTCTGCTTCAAAAATTCGCATATGTTTTGCAATGTCAGTCATGGTATATCTACTTTTTTGGAGAAAGAATTTGATTAATCAATTGATGGAGTTCATCGGACATCCCTTTAGTAAACAGTAATTTCAAAGCATTAGTTTCTACACTGTGATTCACGTTGCCGACACCTTCAGGCAAAGCTCCCAGCTTTACCAACACCTCAATTCTTTGTTTGCCCGATAGTTCCCGGAAAAATCTCAGGAGCAATATTTGATCTGCATTATTTGAACTGCTATTATCCACTATCGCTGCTTTTTCATTTTCTGGATCTTGTTGATTGTAACCCTCTTTTGTTTTTTCAATACAGGCGGCTGCCTTTTTTTCTTCCCCGGCATGCCCCCGGCATCGTAGCTCAAAGGTACACGGATAATTAGTGAAATTCTTTGAATCCTGATCGAATGCTTTTTTCTCATTATTCCACATTCGGGGATACAATACTATTTGTAAACGATGATTTTGCTCATCCCAATCAAATTGAATCACATTGTAACAATAGGTAAAAACTTCATCTACTTTCGGAGGGGCTGTGGCTCCCGAGGCAAGCGACAGCAGGTCACAATTAACAGTAACCGTTTCGACTTTATGTGACGGCGCATGCTCATGGCCTGATATAAACACTCGGGCTCGGTTTTTAATATACAGTAAGGCATCTTCAGAATCCTGCAGCCAGTGCATTGGATGATGCCCAATGACGATCGTTTCTATGCAAGGATCAATAGGTATTACTCTTTGTCTTTTGCCAAGCAATAATGAACCCAGTTCCGTTTTGCTCTTTGAGCAGATTAGTGCGGTATTAATACCGTGAAATCTCAAATGCCTACCGGAAGCAATTTCTACGGTATGACTCCCTTTAATTGTTCCTTCTCCATCCAAAGGGCAATTGTAAGCTTCCGCAAATATCCGATATTCTGAAAATCGCTTGTAAAGTAACTCTCTATCTTCTTCTTCTTCTAAATACTTATCGAGGGAAGGATCGCCTTTTTGCGCTATTTCATCTATAATCGTTTGGGTAGCTGGGGTAATCGAAGCCATGTCAATATCGTGGTTTCCCGGTACAACCTGCACAGCGGGGCGATCACAGCCCGCAGCAGCCGTCAAACGGTCAAGCCAGGCGCCCGCAGACTCATATTCGGACTTTTTGCCGGCATAGGCTATATCTCCGGAAATGATTATTCCTTCAGCCTTCCCTGTTCCAATCTTGCTGACAATGTCTCTAACATCTGAAATTAGCTGATCCTTAACATCATCATTAATAACAAGCTGGCCTCCCTTTTCCTGCCCGAAATGAATATCTGAAAGATGTACGTAAACAAGTCCCATAAATTAAAGGTTCTATATGGCATTGAAATTGTGAAAATAAATCGACTCATGCAGTAGCAATTCGCCAAAGCTGTATGACCAAACCGGGAGGAGAAGTAAATTTAAACCGTATCATCGAATACGGCAAGTAAATTTTGGGATCTAAGAGTGTTAAACATTATTGGGTGACCAACATGGAATAATTTATGTAACTAATTGAAAATCAATAGATAAAATTATTTTATTCTTTTTTGCTAATTTTTTTAGTAAAGTTGTAGCGGATCGGTTTGTAAATATCATTTTCTATGTACCTAAATTGCAAAACCTTCTACTCCTTCTGTTATGGGACTTTTTCAACATCCGCACTGGTGGAAGCGGCGGTTGAACAGGGCGTTACTACCCTTGGGCTGACCAATATCAATTCAACCTACGATCACTGGGAATTCGTGAAGCTTTGCCGGGAAAAACACATCAAACCGGTTTTGGGTGTAGAGATTCACAATGCACAAACATTTCTATACATCCTTCTCGCAAAAAACAATACCGGCCTTGCCTGGATCAACGAATTTTTATCCGAGCATTTATTAGCCAAAAAGGAATTCCCCCATTCCCCATACGCATCGGATGATGTATTTGTGATCTTTGATTTGAAAAAAGAACCCACCGAATTACTCCCCAACGAACGTATCGGTATCCGCCCTTCTGAGATCACAAAAATATTTAAACTCGAAAACTTCGATAAATATTTGATCCGCCAACCGGTGACACATCAGGGAAAGAGCCAGGACAAAGATCATTACTACCTGCATTGTTTGTTACGCGCCATTGATAACAATGTCTTGCTCTCTGCGTTGACAAAGCAGTCCTGTTGCGAACGAGATGAAACATTTATCAGTCCATCCAAACTCCTGAACGCTTTTAAGCATTATCCCTCATTAGTAACGAACACCTACAAATTATTATCCGAGTGTTCGATCGAAATGAACTTTCGTGTGGACAAAACGATGCAGGTCTATGGTGGATCGAAAGAAGATGATTTTATTCTCTTAGAGAAATTGGCTGGTGCCGGGCTTGCCAGGCGTTATGGAAAGAAAAACAAAAAAGCTTTATCGAGATTGCAAAACGAATTGAAAGTGATCCGGGATTTGGGTTTCATCGGTTACTTCCACATCAATTATGATTTTATAAGATTTTCGGATGCGCAAGGTTATTATCATGTAGGCCGGGGCAGTGGCGCAAACTCAATCGTGGCTTATTGTCTGGGCATTACGGACGTTGATCCCTTGGCACTCAATTTATATTTTGAACGCTTCCTGAACCCCGAACGCACTTCCCCACCCGATTTCGATATTGATTTTTCTTATACCGATCGCGATGAAGTGATGGATTATATTTTCAAACGATATGGTAAAAAGCATGTGGCATTACTCGGCTCCTGCCCCACTTTTAAGAGCGATTCAATCATTCGCCAGTTAGGAAAAGTATATGGCTTACCCGATGAAGAGATCAAAGCCTTTCAGCGATCACGAACCCCCTCTTGCGCAAAAACTAAGAAGATCGCTGTCTACGGTGAACTCATGCGCGGCTTACCCTACAATCCTTCCCTCCACCCTTGCGGCATCTTAATTTCCGAACGCCCCATCTATGAATACATGAGCTTGTTCATGCCACCCAAAGGTTTTCAAACCGCACTCATGGATATGTTCACGGCGGAAGATATCGGCCTGAATAAATTTGATGTCCTGAGCCAGCGCGGGCTTGGTCACATCAAAGAATGCCAGCAACTGATCAAACAAAATCATGGAAAGGAAATTGATATTCATAACACCGCCCCTTTCTTCACTGACCCGAAAATCAAAGACCAAATCCGCGAAGCCAATACTATCGGTTGTTTTTACATCGAGTCCCCTGCCATGCGCGGTTTGTTGAAGAAACTGAAATGTGATGATTATATCACCCTCGTTGCCGCTTCCTCCATCATCCGCCCCGGTGTCGCTCAGTCCGGTATGATGCGTGCCTATATTGAACGCTACCATAACCCGGATTTGGTAAATTACATTCATGCAACTTTCAAGGAACACCTCTCTGAAACCTTTGGTGTCATGGTCTTCCAGGAAGACGTAATCAAAATTGCACACTTTTATGGTGGCCTATCTTTAGGCAAAGCCGATATACTACGAAGGGCCATGAGTGGTAAATACCGCTCTCACAACAGATTCAACGAGATCAAAAAGGAATTCTTCAATTCCGCCATTTCCCTTGGCCGCGATGAAGCCGAAGTCGCCGAAGTTTGGCGTCAGATGGAATCCTTCGCAGGTTATTCATTTAACAAAGCACACTCTGCCAGCTTCGCCGTAGAAAGCTATATGAGCCTTTACCTGAAGACATACTACCCCCAGGAATTTATGGTGGCCGTCATTAATAATTTCGGCGGCTTCTATTCCCGCGAATTATATTTTTTGGAATTACTTAAATGTGGAGGAGATATTCATCTCCCTTGTGTGAATCACAGTGATCATTACACAAACATTCACAACCAAAAAGTGTATGTAGGTTTCATCCACATAAAAAGTTTGCAAGCCAAACTCATAGAAAAAATAATTGACGACCGCAATGCGGGCGGCAATTATAAAAGCCTGACCGAGTTCATCGAACGCACCAACCCTGGCCTCGAACAATTGAATATATTAATTCGCATCGGTGCATTCCGCTTCACCGGCAAATCAAAGAAAACCCTCCTATGGGAAGCCAATTTCCTCCAAAAGAAAGCCACAGTTGATGCCCCCGAAGTCCAATCCATGTTCAATGAACCCTTAAAGTTTGGCTTCGACCTGCCCGAATTATCCGACGATCCCATCGACGATCTCTACGACCAAATGGAAATCATGAATTTTTGCACCACAAATCCCTTCGCACTCGTTGATGAAGATCCCTTGCAGTATGTTCCATCTAGCCAGATGCCTCTTCACAAAAACAAAACAATCACCATGCTCGCCTATTTCATCGCCCGCAAACACGTAATCACCAAAAACGACGACGCCATGTTCTTCGGCACCTTTGTTGACGCAAACCTCGACTGGATCGACACCGTCCACTTCCCCGACGCCGCCAAACGCCACCCCCTGCACAGCAGTGGCTTCTACAAAATCAAAGGAAAAGTCACCGAAGATTTTGGGGTCTTTAGCCTTGAAGTTGCATGGATGGAAAAAGTCGGTTATAAAAACAAATCTTATAGCCACTAATATCATGCTGCTAAAAATCGAATATCTAAACACCACATACTATTCAATTTGCAGATCAAATAGTATTTTAAAAGAGACAAAATCAAAATCCCCAAATTAGTTTCAACATTTCAAAAACTTCTTTTTGTCGTGTTTCAAGCATATCTAAAGGGAATACTCCATCTTGATTGGGCAATATATTGATAAAGTTGGCACTCGCCGGTAAGAGTCTTCTGTCGATAGAATCAATATGCCCGACAAGTAGTTCATTCCAAATCAAATTACTTGTTTTATAATCTTCAACTTTTAAAGAATAATAATCATTGTTACTGCTCAAATTTTGCTTATCCTTTAACAATAAAACCATTCCAAGTTTGTTTCTTACCGTATTGAACTTTGCCTCATCAAAAACATCTTGTTCGTCGGTGAAGAGTTTTTTATTTCTGTCATTATTAGCATAGATATGCTCTAGATGCATTCCGTAAATCTTCTTGTTATTTTTGTTAAAGCGCTCTTCCAGATCTTCAAGTGCATCTTTACAATAGGACGGCTTATCTAAAACACTAGATAAATACCTATCAATTCTCATCAAAGTGTATTTGGTGAAGTTCAACCATCTGTTTCGAGTATTTTGAAAAAGCTCATACTTATATAAATCACCTATTGTTGAATAGGCACCCTTTGTTATAATTTCTTCTGTTTCGAGGAACTCAATAAATACTGAATCAAACACCTCGACTATATCCGAAAGACTCTTATTCCTAACTCTAGGAATCAGTTTATATACTAAATCCTGGAAATCATTACTATCATACAAATCCAGCAAGCGAATTGTAGAATGCATTTGATCAAACTTCTTAGCAACGAGAGTTATCTTTTCCTTTTCCTGGCTATCATTCAATTCAATAGCCGAAATAATTAATAAGTATTGTTGATTTTGATCTAATAATTTATTGAAAATCAAAAACTCATTATTGTAAGAAGTCCTTATAGATAAATGTAGTTCAGCATAATATTTAAAGTCATTTACTACCCAATTATATAAATTTTCAGTGTTTTCAAACTTATTAAAGAAATTTAATATTTTCTGATTAGAGTATATTTCATAATGGTATCTATCTTCAAATTTCTTGTATTCATTTTCAGTATCAGCAAACTTGGCTCGTAAATATATTTTAAATAATGTGTCTAAATCAATTTCGTTTTCTGTACTATTCTTTATGAGACTATTGTAATATTTATTTTGTAATTCCACCCAAATTTCATTTGCTCTTTCCTTTTGTTGATTATAAAGATTTCCTAAAAATTTCCCTTTTAAAATCTCGTATGGTTTTAAGCCAAGACCTCTATCATTTACAACTTCAAAAATAGTAGCCACATTTTCTTGCTGTTCAATGTGGATTTCAACTATATTAAGTTTTTCAAGAATATAGTAAATATAATAAGTTAGTTTCGGAACATCAATTGGGAGATTTGGATCTTCGGACTTAAAAAAAGTGTTATAGTAAGAAGAGATAATTTCAAAATTCTCAAGAATGCGTTCTTGCGTTTCATCATCAGGCTTGTAAGTTTCAAGATTACCTAATATGAAGTCAAAGGCCTCTTGCCTATTTGGATTATATATCTTGTAGTATACAGGATTATCAAAATCATCAGATTCAAATATCAATTTTTCCAATGTGGCCACACTTACAGTTTTACTAGAATACAATTCATTCTTATGTATCGCAGCTACCATCCTTCGGAGAGCTATCAACATAATAAGTAAAGTAGTAAGACGCTGTTGGCCATCAACAATTGAAACATAATTGCTTGTTTTACAGGTAAGATAAGTATTTAAAAAATATGGCTTAAAGTTCTCCAATACATCTTTCTTAACCAACTTTGGATCTGTAATTCTCCTTGTCGTTAGATTATATCGTAACTCAATATCTCTTAGTAATGTTTCAACCTGATTCTTTTGCCATTTGTAATCTCGTTGGTAAATGTCTATAAAATAACGATCGTTTTCGGAGAATACCTTATTAATGGTATGTGCATTTGGAGTAATTAGACTTTGAACTATTTCTTGTGACATAATATAAAAATCTATTTTAAGTTAATACCTACAAATTCATAACGAATTACTAACCATTCAAAATATTAATTCTTGTATATAAATTACAATCCGCAACAAATGAACCTTTACTTTTGGTCAATAAACCAATCATTTCAGTAAGACTATTGGTGCTAATACCTAGCTTTACCCGTTCAGTATCTCTTAATTTAAAAAACTGATCTTTTGCATCACAATATACAGTTACTGAATGATAGCCATGACCTGTATAATAACTGATATTGATAAGCGTTTCATCACTAATTAATACTGGCTCAATTATATCAATATTCTCCGTTATATCTTTATAAGAAATAATACTAAACTGATCTCTTCCTTGTGCAAAAGTTTTCAGATCTGAATTAAGATGTAAAGAATTAATACATTCGTACCCCCTCATATTATTTATTGTTATGTAGTCATGGAAGTGTTTATCGTATCTATCAGAAAGGGATGACTTTTCAATCAAATTAAAATGCTTACAATAATCTGAAAAAATATCTTGAATTAGTCTTCGTGTAAAATAATGGCTAACAATAGCATAACTGGACAATACACAGGTTCTTCCACTTTGTTTATATATATTATCTATTCGGGAAGAATTTATCATTTCTTATTTGTTTTCAACTAGTTCATACTCAAATATTTTACAACATTAGTTCATTTCAATTATTTGAATTTCTTCAACCGTAAGTCCAAAAAGTTCATAAACAAGTAAATCTATTTCTGCATCAAAAGAATTGCACTTATTAGAAAGAAACTCTTTGTCACGTTCGGTCTTAGCTAAAAGTATTTGTTTTTTGGCTAAAATCATTTGTTCAGTAATTACCAATATCTTATCATAAGTAGCCTTATTATGCTTATTTATCTTTTTAATAAATAACTGCGAAAAATACTGTTTAGTACAAGTGATCCAACCACCCCTAAATACATTACTAAGCTTCTGCAATTGCCAGTACAACAATTTTGAATTGATCAATGCTAAAATATAGTTAGGTCTATAGGATTCGTTTTCAATGGTAATGGAAAACCCACCACTTGCCATTAATGTATAATCGCTTTTGTTTTCAGGCAGTTTTGAAAACATTCCATGATCCGCTAAAAGTGGAATTACGATATCGGCATTATCATGTAGTTTCAAACTTCGGGGAGCACTATATGCATACCAATTTTGAAACTGCTTTCTTTCTTCCAGGAGTTTCTTATTAGAGTTTAGATATTGAAAGGTTTTCGGAAATTGCATTCTCAATACTTTTTCATCATACAGTTCACTTTTTTCATTATCCATATTATATGGAAATATTAAATAATAGTTTCCTTTTCTATTAAATTGATACCTTTTAAAATCTGTCGCATAAATCGGTTTTTTAAGTATGGCTTCTTCAATATCGACAATTTTACCATACCCATTAATATATACATCCCCCTTCTTTTCAAGAATAAATATCTTATCATTACCCGTACTACTTCCTCTTGAAATAGAGCAAGGCAGATCAATTAGTGGGAATGAATCTATATTTAGTTTAGCTAATATTTCATCTTCCACTTTATTCGCAAAACTCCATGCATCAGCGGTTATCTTACCCAAATCAATTTCAACATATTCATCATTCAACAAATCGTTAATGTCTGCAATCTTCTTATATTTAAAATATGATTTTTTAATTTTGCTTAAAAATAGAAGGCAGGTGTAGGTTGTGGCCGATTGAAATATTTGAGTATGCCCAAAATCAATAATTTTGGAAACCAATTGTTTGTCGGATAATAACCCCCTTAGATTACGTCCATAATCTGTATTAAAGAATTTGTTTGGTACGATATATCCTAATAAACCTTTTTCCTTTATTGTGTTAAAAGCTTTCTCAATAAACAATACATATAAATCATAATTCCCGGATCCACCACTTTTATAGTGGTTGGAAAAATAGGTGACGGATATCGGAGATGTTTCTTGTAAATGCTGAATTCTAACATAAGGTGGATTGCCGACGATGGCATCAAATCCGCCGGATTTCATTATGGAAGAAAAAGATGCAGAATAATTCAAAGGGTTTAATTTCTTTTCTTCCTCAAATGAAAATAATTGGTCAGAAAGTATATCTGTATTGATTAAACTATTACCACAGATAATATTCTTTGCTAAATCCGGTAATACCTTACTAAAAAGTGTTCCTTGTTTTATTTGGGTACTGGATACCGTTTCATCTTCAAGCATTTTAAGAAATAGACTTAACTGGGTTACTTCTACAGCTTGAGGATCAATATCTACACCATATATATTATTTAGGAGTATTTCTTGCTTTCTTTTTAGAGTTAAAATCCATTGATTATCTCTATACTCTACATTTCCATAGTCTTCACTTCTTTTATCAATCTCGATTTTGTCTTTGAGTTTTTCAACATAATATTTTTTATGATAGTCTAACAAACAATCATACACACTAATTAAAAAACTTCCGCTACCACAAGCAATATCCGCAAAATGCAAAAGATCAATTTCTTTCGGAGTCTTATTTCGGATTAGCTTACCCACTGTATCCAGTACTATAAAATCAACAATATATTTTGGTGTATAATATACTCCTCCGGCTTTTCTTACTTCAGGCTTTTCTTCAATGAAAACCCTTTTATCTGTGGCCCTAACAATTTTACCTAGGAAACGTTCATAAATACTACCAAGAATATGAATAGGAATATAGTTAAAATCATAAGGCGTATTCAGGTTACTTATGTCGGCGCAAATATCTTTAAACATTTGCTCCTCTGCACCGGAAAAAGAAGCATTATCAATAAATAGACTTTTAAATACTACGCCATTATATTTCACATCAAGCTTGCGACAATCTGAAATAAAATCTTTCCAATTCTTCCACTCACTCACATGATTGATTGGTTCGATCAATTTATCCTCCAGGAAGCGAATAAACACTAATCTATCAACCGTTCTTTGAGTAGCTTCCGTTAATTCTTCGCTATTAAGCGCAGGGTTATTTTTCTTAAATGCTTTAGCTAGATTTTCTCTTAATGAATCAATGTAATAAAGAAAACTTTCGTCGATTGCATGTGTTTCTAATTTGAATAAAGTTTTTTGTACAGATTTTCCTTTAGGCCGTCCTAATGTTTCAGCATATTTTTCCAAACTATTATTTAAAACTGCTTCATGACTAAACAACCAATATATTTCCGCGAATTTTTCCTTATCTCTGAAGTCTGTATAATGATATTGTTTATGTTGCCCGTTAAAAATGTAATCAATATTGGGTTTATACCTGCAGTCGATAATATGAAATTCTTCAAAGTCAGTTAAAACGGCTACTGGTGTATTGGCATTCCATCCATATCTAACAGTCTGAAAATAATGGTCCTGATGTCTCAATCCTACCGAAGGCTTTTTTGCTTCAACAAAAAATCTTACATCTTTATAATTTGGTGATGTATAGAAAGCATAATCTGCCCTCTTTTGTGAAATACTATTTTGTTGTCTTTGTGCCTTCTCTACCCTTACTTCTTGTTCATACGGGTTCATTTGATAATCGTGGTTTACATCCCAACCAAGTGCAACAAATAGTTTATCAATAAAATCCTTTCTTGCTTCAGCTTCCTGATAATTAGGAGAGGTATAATAATTAAAATTGTTCCCGAACTGTTCGGATAATTGTGAAACGGTTATATATGCGGATTCAAAAGGGGTCATGGGCAATCCTTAAATTGTATTTTTTTATAATGTCAAGATAGCAATTTATTCAATCAAAAATTAATAGTGAAATCCATCTCTCCTGACTACCACTCACAAAGGTAAATTGCGCGTAAATAGTCATTAAATCAATCTTCCTACTATAATTATCAATAAAGTCGTAAGTATATGCTAAACTATTTAGTGGTTTACCTTCAATTTTCTCTCCTGACCGCTTTATCACTCACCTCAATCTTAATACCTAATATACCCGAGTTTTACACTATGCGGTATCAAAATCGTTTACTATATTGCAGGCAGCCCACCTCCCCCCTAAGGCTAATTTCATCATCAACTACAAGATCATTTGTACAGAACAATTTTGCACTGAGCATCAGCGCGGGAAAGGCAATATCTGTCCCGAGAAATGACCGAAATAGAAATTAATAACCTAAACTATAAAGATGGCAAAAGCAAAAGATAAGTCGGTAACAGAAGCGCCAATAAAGCAAATTGAAAGAAAAGTTCATTTCTACGAACTGCATGCGGTTAACCAGGATGATTACGAAATTGATGCCAGATATGATTCCATGTTTCAGGAACTTTTAAGCAAGATCGTGTTGCTTGTAAGACGAAAGGACTCCAGGCGCTACCAGCCCATGGGAGACCGGCTCTTCTTTATCAACGAAATTATATTCCAACCTGAATCTGGCAAGAGAATTATAAAGGGGAAATTACTTAGTGTGCGCAAGGATTTCTTTCCTGAACTCATGAATACAGATGAAGATACGATGCGTGATATTGATGCAGACGACGTTGAAGGAATTGTCGAAACGACGCATTTCATGATTCAGGAGAAAAATGCCAATAGAACTAACAAAGTCAGGATCTGTATTGAATATAATCTCTACGGGGCGAAGATCAATGATCTTGTCTATTATCTTATGGCCCTTGGCACTCACCTGAATATACTAAAAAGTCTGAAACCTGTACCAATCATCCGCAATCAGCTTTCAAAAATAAAGGATCGCATTGGAGAAATTTCGAAACTGAAAGTACGGGTTAAATCGGATAACATTGACGCTATCGATGATGTTGATACTGGCATCGCAACGGTTTTTCATAAATCAAAGGAAGAATTTGATCAAGAATATCTTACGCTGGAATTTAAATACGATTACTACGAATCAAAAGACAAACCGCAGCAACATGGAGCACTGAAGGCGAAATCAGTTGTCGGGAAATTTATCGACTGGCTCATCGATGACAATGAAAATGCTGAGAAACTGGAAACACTCGAAGTAGTGGCACAGGATTCAGAAAAACATGACAGACTTCAAACTTTCGATTTACTCGTGGACAAAGTAAAGGACGACTTCAAAATTCAGCGAAAAGAAAAGTCAAGAACATTGATATCAGAAGACATGTTTGACAAAATGATTTCTTCATTCATAAAACAAAGGTTATGAGTAAACCCTCAGCTGTAAAAAAATCATCGCTTTGGTTGCTCGATAAGTATTTCTTTAAGCCATTTCTTTATGACATCGTGTTATGTATTGGCGTTATACTTATATTTTATCTGCGGAGAGATTTTTTTACAAAGCATTTCGACGTTAAAAATTTTGACGGTATAATTTCAAACATTACTTCGACCATTGCCACCTTCGCCGGTTTCACTATCGCAGCGCTAACGGTGATCGTTACGGTTAAATCAAGCCTACAGATCAGGCACATTAAACAAGCTGAGAACGGTATTGAAATGCTACTGACGAGCAAGAATTATAAGCGGATACTTAATGTTTTCAAATATGCGATAGTTGAACTACTCATCACACTAGCTGTAATATACATTTTATGGATACCTTATTTTATATTTCCCTATTACGGTTACCTTGCGGTGATCTCCTGCGGTATTCTGATTCTTGCTACATCTATATTCCGGATTGCCTTCGTATTTTTTAACATCATATTCATGGAATTCTATGTCAAAGACTAGGCTCAGGAGAATAACTCTAACCTTTGTAAGATGATTAACCAAACACGATGACAAGAAAAGAAGCATTTGACCATGTGATTGCCTCAGACATTTTCAACAAATGGCATTTTTTCCAGCACCATTTCAGCATTTCAATGAGAGGCGGTCGAAATCCCTTGGCCGAATCAATAATAGGTTTGTGTTGTGATATGGAAAGGATAATAAAAGGCGTCGGTGTTGACTACTTTAATAAGATTGCGGCTATCAAGGGGAAACCGAATGACACAAAACACTATGATCAATTGATGCAAGTACTCGCAGAAATGATCGTGGTTCATAAGGCGATTACCTTTTCATGGAATGCTGATATGAAATTTCAGTATGAACCTGCAAGTGCCACCAGTTCAAAAAACCCAGAACTAACCATAAAGACACCGGAGCTTTATTTTGGAATCGAAGTGAAAGCTCCCGAAATGGTTAAGAAGCATAACGAGCGTGGAGAGAAAGAAAAACAGCTTCCCTCACGTAGTCCGATGATAGATTTGGTAGACAAAAATATGACCATGCTTCCGCGAGATAATCCGGTCAAGGATTTTCTGATCAGCGCCGATGCCAAATTCGCTGGGTTCAAACAAGCTGATCCGAATTTCTATGGTGTATTGGTGATCGTATGGGATGATTTCATTTACGAACCCATATCGGCTTTAACCAGTCCACAGTCAGGTTTGTTCACGTCTAACTCTTTTGCAACTGACGCAAAGGGAGTCTCGCTTACATTTCCGAATGTTGATTGTGTGATTGTAACCAGGCATCTGCTCCTTATAAAAAACGGAACTAGGGATAAAATATTACCTGATCTGTTTCGCCATCCGCTGGATTATGGTAGATCGGGTGAATTTCCTTTTAAGGTCTATTTTCAAAACCCAACCTCTCAACTGAATGTTCCGCAACAGATAATTGATTGTTTCCAGATTCTACAACCCGACATGCGCTTGGGAGCCGAATATCTCCCTATTGATTTTATTCAATGGTTTTGATGCAAAATAAAAATTCCGCCACGTTTTTATGTTTTCAGGATTTATGATTGGGTTATGCCAATAAGTAATTCTGAAGGTGTGGTTCTCCTGTTAAAGAACCTACCTTTAAAAGTTTATCTTTGGCGTTAATAATATTGACCAATGATAAAAGGGATTTATCGCTCACTTGGATATGGATTCCCAGATGATTTCCGGGACTTTATGAGTCTCGTGAACAGGGCATCCGTGACCTTTAAGGACGCTGAGATCGACACGGAAGAGCCCTACGATGAAGACAAGAAAGAATTTGATGAACGCCCAGGGACAGATATCCGCTTCAATCTCATGCGGGGAGCATTGGCATATAAACGATTGCTGGACACTGCTTACGAACGTGGTAGCGCAGGGGTCGAAGAAGAATTAGCTGAAGTATTTTACAAATCGGAAAAACTAACACTGCTCGCTAGGTACATCACGCATATAGAGTCTTGCCAGATGTTATTAACGAAAAATGCGGACAAGTATCAGCACCGATTATTTTCTTTTTCCAATCTATCCAAAGACTCAGCTCAAAAAACTGTGAATCTTGGACAAGAAGACTTTCAGGAATATTTCTTCTGGATGGATCATTACCTTATTAAAATGCATTCCCTTTTGATCCATCTTCAATCTTCAACACAGCGGACGGCGCAGGAAGAGTTCGCTAAGCCGAGTAACATTGCACCTCGTCCTGATGTTTCCTCAATCGAAAACCCAATATCTTTCTTTTGGGATATTGTTGAACGGAACGGAGTAAGAAAGCTGAGAAATAGGTTCAAGCCATCAGAGGATGACTATCATTATTATCCTGATGTGAGTTACAATGAAGAGACAGAAATCAAGACGATCAATGAACAGGATAATGAGACGGGAGAATGGGAAACCAACATTAAGGCTTTCTCTGAGGAATATCTTCAAAAAGTCTATACAGAATTCAACAAAACGAGAAACTATATCGATCTAAAGATCGACACCTGTAAAACCACCGACGAGGTCCGCCTCTCGATCAGCCTTCTGACGGCACGTTTGCGATATCTCCTTTCCAAGATTCCCGAAAACAAAGATGCAGCCAAGTATAATACCACGGAGCGGTCGATCAAGGGATTGTTGCGTTTTGTATATGAGAAATACGGTGGTTTTGCACCTCCAGAAGATGAAACGATAAAAGCGATACTCGATAAAAAAGACCAAACACAAGAACCACCTAGACAATTATTGGCGCCAGTGAATAATGGAGTACAGGTATTCTCCCTTATGGGGGGTAACGCAGATCGTTTTGCGATCCTTTTACATAAAGGGTTAATTGATGCTCGACTTATCGATCCTCAAACTGAGGTATTTAAAATACGCAATGCATTTGACGGCACCTTTCAGGAACACCCGCTGAAGATCCGTTGGATCGACAAGGGGCGAAACCAACAGATAAACAAAAAAACTTTGATCTACCTTCTTGATGAATTGGCAAAAGCAAAACTGATCAGTGAAGATGGAGATAATCCCGCATTTCTTCAGCGTATTGGATTCGTATTTGCTGATGCAGCTGGCGATGCTATTCGCAATCTTAAAGAAAGTAGTGCTACAAAACGAGGCAAGAAGACGGTTTCCGCCTCTATAAAGGCAATTGACGATCTGATCGTTCTTCTTAAACGCTGACAATTCACCATTCAAACACAGCATACCTTACCTTAACCGTTACCTTTTATCTTAATTGCTCCCTCAACATTTTGATAGAAAGTATTTTCCTTTTGTCTTATTTGTCGAAATATACCTTTTTAGATGTTAAGCTATCTTCTTTTGGAGCAAATATTGTGTTACCCTATGCGTAACAAAATTTATCTAAATGCAAACATTTATTAAACCCACAGAACAGTGGTTCACGATCAGCGCAGCCGCCAAGCTGATTTCCAAAAAAACTGGCCGCACTCGTTTATTTCGTTTTCTTCGCGACCAGGGCCTGTTAATGGAAAACAACGAACCATACCAAGAACAGGTAGATAACGGGAATTTTAAAATGGTCCTGAAGGACGTCACACGCAAGGATGGAAGTTTGCTTTTCCGTCAACCAGTAACGCTGATAAGTGAAGTCGGAATCGAGTATGTCCATCATTTAATGGAGACTCAGGAGTCCAAAGGTCTAGAAAATGTTGATCAGGATTGATCTGGTCAGAAGGTGATCTGTCCAAGACACTCTCATGAGTGTCTTGGACGCAGCCTTCGAAAACCCAGTCAAAAATCGATCTTATACTGATGTGGAAAATCCTGGCTTGTTGCCACAAATTCCCCAGTGCACCTTGACCTACGTCCCCATTTTTCAATGATCCATATTTACCATATTAAATTGATTTCCAATAAGTATTTTATATTACATAGTTGCATTTATCTTACAAACACGAAACAGAAATATTCTATTATGGGTCAATCACAAATGTTATCAGTGTTACCAAATTAGTGGATTTCCCATTCTACTAAACCCACTTTTTTATAAGAAAAAAAAACAAATCAAAAAACTAAATTGTTTAGTATTTTTAATTAAATAACCTCCTCCCGCCATATCACCCTCCTCAATCTCAATACTTTCTTTATATCCGCTAAACTCCTCATCAATCCCAAACAGATCGGCAACTAGGTGCTCGTTGGTGATAGTTGTGACCGCGGCAAAGTCTCTTACTGTAGTTATGCGGCTGGCAAATTGGGTATCCATTCCGCCATGCCCATGTATGTAGCCAAACCGCTTTGCTCCCACGCGTTTGTCGGGAAGGGTGATTACGAGTCTTACAGCAAGTATTTAAACCTTGTGACCGAAGTGATCCTCAATAAAGTGTGTCTCGTCCTAAAATAAATTTACAGGTTTGCTGTTAATCCTGCTATTGCTTTACAATGTTAACGTTTACTCTCGATTTACCCCATCTTCTGTTGACTAAAAAGTGATTTTCATGTACTGTATCTGGTGTTAGCATATTAATACTTTG
>CALRVT010000023.1:0-64739 GCA_943371675.1 Chitinophaga pinensis
GGGATACACTGCAGTGAGGAGCATCTGGGCTAAAGCAGCGGTATCGCCATCTTTTACCGCTTTCCTGTCTGCAATAAATTCGTGAATCATTTCCAACTCTTTTTTAACCAACCAGAAAATTGGATTGAACCAACCGGCAATCAACACCAGCTGTATCAAGAGTTTATCGTAGGTATGTTTTTCCTGTACATGTGTTAGTTCATGTTGTAAAATTTGTTTACCCGATTCGCTCCGGATATCTATTTCTTCATTCCAGAAAATATATCGCAAAAATGAGAAAGGTGTACCCTTAGCCTGTGTGAGTACGAGGAATACATCACCCACATTTTTACAGGAATGTGTTTTTAGTAAATGATAGAGTTTATAAAAAGCATGCAACATGCTTATTAAGAGCATGGCAGCCACTAAAAAATACAAACCAATAGCCAGAATATCCCAACTAAAGCGGAAACCCTTATCTGCTATCATCACATCTATCTGCGAATTATTGTCGGCCACCACATTCAGGAACTGTATGGCTTCTGTATGTCCCCATTGTATCTTGATCAATGGCACCAGCCAGGAAATGATGGCCACCATCAGCAAATAAAATCGGTTGTACTGGTGAAATCTTTTGTTACGCAATACCAGCCAGTAATATCCCATCATCAATGCGCTGCAGAGCAGCACTTGTAAGAAGTAGTAGGCAGTGGTTAACATGGCCATTATTTTTTAGTGTGTTTGATCTGTTGTAACAATAATTCCAATTCTTTGATGCTGATATCTTTCTTTTTAACCATGAAAGAAACTGCATCGCTAAAAGAACCTTCAAAATAGCCTTCCACCAATGTGCGGATGGTACTGGAGGAATAATCTTCTTTGGATACTACCGGGTAATACTGGTGCACACGACCAATAGGTTTCACCCCAACAAATCCTTTATCAGCTAATATTTTAACGATGGTTGCTACCGTATTGGAATGTGGCCTGGGCTCAGGTTGTGCTTCCAGTATATCTTTCAAAAATGCTTTCTCCAGTTTCCAGATACTTTGCATGATCTGTTCTTCTGCTTTGGTGAGTGGCTTCATGTTTTTTTCTTTTGCTGATCAAACGTAAAACTAATTTTTTAGTTTTCAAACTATTTTTTTAGTTATTTAGAAATAATGCTTGAAAAAGCATGGCTATCGATTCCATACACATTGATAATCTAATGGTTAGTACAAAAAAATAAATTTTGTTTTTGAATAAGCCATTTGAGCTTCCCACCTGAAAACGGTAATTTGCACCCTCAACTAATTCCCCCTTCAGGGGGCAAGGGGGTATGAAGTACTACATCATTTCCGGAGAAGCCAGTGGCGACTTACACGGCAGCAACCTGATCAAACAGATCCGTCTAAAGGATACTGGTGCTCAGGTTCGTTGTTGGGGTGGTGATCTGATGGAACAGAGTGAAGCCACATTGGTGAAGCATTACCGCGAACTGGCTTTCATGGGTTTTGCAGAAGTGATCCGGAACCTACCCGTGATCCTGAAAAACATCAGTTTCTGCAAAAAAGATATTGAAACATTTCATCCCGATGTTTTGGTGTTGATCGATTATCCCGGTTTCAACTTACGCATTGCTGAATGGGCACATGATAAAGGTTTTAAAGTAGTGTACTATATATCTCCACAGGTTTGGGCATGGAAAGCCAATCGTGTAAAGAAGATGAAACTTTGTATCGACAAAATGCTCTGTATCCTCCCTTTTGAAAAAGATTATTACCGTGATAAATGGAATTGGGATGTGGAATATGTGGGGCACCCGTTGGTGGAAGTGGTAGAGGAGAAAAAGTTAAGAGTTAATAGTGAAAAGTTAATAGTGGGGAGTGAAGACAATTCAAAACCCAAAATTCAAAACTCAAAATTGATCGCTCTTTTGCCCGGTAGCCGCAAACAAGAGATCGCGAAAAAACTGCCAATCATGCTGGAAGTGGCAAAGTCTTTTCCAGACCATGTATTTGTGGTAGCAGAGGCGCCGGGATTAGAGAAAGCATTTTACGAGCCCTTCCTATCTGCTTATCAGAATGTTTCTTCTGTACATAACCAAACCTATGATCTCTTACTGAAAGCCAGTGCTGCATTGGTAACCAGTGGTACGGCAACCTTAGAAACTGCTTTATTTGGCGTACCTGAAATTGTTTGCTATAAAGGAAGTGGTATCAGCTACCAGATCGCGAAAAGATTGATCAAAATAAAATTCATTTCTCTGGTGAACCTCATCATGGATAAGGAAGTAGTGAAAGAATTGATACAGGATGAACTCACTACTGCCAACCTTGTACAAGAATTACGAAAATTATTATCAGACGAAAAAAGAAAGGCGGAAGTGCAAACAGATTACCAAAATCTGAAAACATTATTAGCTGCGGGTGGCCATGCTTCTGCTAAAGCGGCAAAAAGTATCCTGGCAATTATCCGTTGAGTTGTAGGATAAATTCCTCCTTTTCAAAATCATTGGTCTTTTTCAAGAGCTTCTGAAGTTTTCTGTTCCAGGATTTCTGTTTTTTCTCAATAGTGGAATGATAGGTTTCCAAATCATATAAATCTTCCATCGCCTTTCTTTGCTGAAGTATGTTATTGCCTATTTGTTTTACTTTATCAAATACATCCCCTGTATTAAACTTCTGAGCAAGCACTTCCTTCACCATTAAACGCTTATGGTATTCCGCAATATCAAAATGCGTTTGCTCATGCTGCAATAAAGCTTTGTTCCTTTCTTTCTTTACCCATGATTTACAGGTGAGCATACTGCAACTAATGGTAAACTTAGCCAGCTTGTTCAATAAAGCGATCTCATAATAAATATGGGATTCGGTGAGTGCCGACATATTGCTCTTAGCATCAGGCTTAGCTTTGAAATATTTCCATTTGAGGGAATGATCCGCCCAGCGGATACTATCGCATGGCTGAGCCACAGCAACAACTGCCATGCATAGCATTGTTGTAAAAAGCAAATACTTTTTCATCCAAATCATTTTCTGATCAAAGGAAGGATCACCAGTTTGAAGATGATGATCAACACAGCTATCAAGAACATGATCAAGGAGATCCTATTCATACCATGCATGTATTTCATCCATTTGGTTCGCTCCTCATTCGGATCGCGCTTTTTGATGTACAGGTATTCAGAGATTTGTTTCCAGATGCCCATGGGAGTTTTGGGTTTTGAGTTTGGGGTTTTGAGTTTAACTTTTTTTAAAAAAGATTATGCATCATTAAATTATTCCACCTAGCATCCAGCATCTAGCATCTAGCATCCAGTATCTAGCATCCAGTATCTAGTTTCCAGCACCTACATCTTCCTTTCCAACAAAGTTACTCTTAAACCTTATTTGTTGTTTCAAAACTTATTCTCTTTAGATTTGTTGAGTTCAAAAAAATAATACCCATGTTTCGATCCTTGCTTTTCTTAGCCTGTTTTATTTTATCCCTTAACCTATCCTTTGCTCAGTTTGATGCTTCCAAAATTGATATTGTAAGGGATAAATTTGGGGTGCCACATATTTTTGGTAAAACCGATCCAGAAGTAGCTTATGGCTTAGCATGGGCAGCATCGGAAGATGATTTTGCCACCATTCAGCAATCCCTGATGGCCGGTAAAGCCATGTTAGCTGCGTACAAAGGAAAAGAAGGTGCACAGATTGATTATATCATTCACTTATTAAGAATTCCGGAACTGGTTGAGGAGAAATATGAATCAGATCTGAGTCCGGCATTTAAAAGATTACTGGAAGGCTATTGTGCCGGTATCAATGCTTATGCAGCCAAACACCCGAAAGAAGTTTTATTGAAAAAAGCATTTCCTGTAACACCTAAGGATATGATCCAGTATTCAGTTTTGCAACTTTGTGTTTTGTCTGGTGCCGATGGTGCTTTGTCATCCATCTTCGGAGGAAAGGTTCCCTTGATAGAAAGTTTTAAAACGGCAGGTAGTAATGCCTTTGCCTTTAATAGCAAAAAAACAAAAGATGGAGATGTATACCTAGACATCAATGCCCATCAGCCTTTAGAAGGACCTGTGGCTTTTTATGAAGCACATTTATGCAGTGAGGAAGGATGGAATATTTTAGGTGCCAATTTTCCAGGAGCTCCTTGTATACTTCATGGTGCCAATGAATATTTGGGCTGGGCACATACCGTAAACAATCCCGACAAACTGGATATTTATCAATTAGAGATCAACCCTGCCAATAAACTGCAATACAGATTTGATGGCAACTGGGAAACACTGGAAGAAAAAAATGCAAAACTTAATGTAAAAGTATCAGGCATCAGGATCAACATTAATAAGAAAGTTTATTGGAGCAAATAAGGACCAACACTGATAACCGAAAGAGGAACATTTTCTATTCGTATGCCGGCACAGATGGATATCAGGGGATTGGAACAATGGTATCGTTTTAACAAAGCAAAGAATTTTACTGAATTCAAATCTGCATTGGAAATGCTGGCCATACCTGGTTATAACCTGGTATATGCAGACAGGAATGATACCATCTATTATTTGAGCAATGGTCGTATTCCTATTCGTGATCCGAAATATAACTGGAAAACAACCTTACCAGGAAATACCAGTGCAACACTTTGGACAGCCTTACATCCCTTGAGTGATCTGCCACAAGTATTACAACCTAAAAGTGGTTATGTTTTCAATACCAACCACTCTCCTTTCCATTCAACAGAAGGGCCTGAAAATCCGGTGATCAAAGACATCACCATGGGTTATGAAACCCTGGAAAACAACCGCAGCAGGCGTTTTGAAGAATTGGTTGCGAATTATCCAACTATTTCCTATGATGAATTTAAAAAGATAAAATTCGACAGACAGTTTCCAGCCAAATTTGCCTTTCCTACCGATATCGATTCACTATTCCTATTAAATCAGGCTGATTACCCCGTTATAGCTGATTTGATCACTTCCTTGAAAACATGGGACAAAATTGGCAATGCAGAAAGTGTGGGTGCTGGTACTTTTCTAATGGTTTATACTACTATCACAAAAAACAGAGCTACTTATATGAAAACAGAAAAGCTTACCACTGTTTTATCTGTTCAATTACTGAACGAAGTACGTGAAAGGTTAATGACAGATTTTGGGAGAACCAATGTGCAGCTGGGCGAAATGCAGAAACTTGTTAGAGGTGATAAAGAAATTCCCTTACCGGGCTTGCCTGATGTATTGGCTCCTATGTATTCAGTTCCATACAAGAATGGCATGTTAAAAGGCAACCAGGGTGATGCCTATATAGAACTGGTGCGGTTTACAAAAGATGGTCCCATCATTGAATCGATGAATACATACGGCGCTTCCAGCAAACCCAACTCACCGCATTATACGGATCAGATGGAAATGTACACGCACCAGCAAACCAAAAAAATGACATTGAACAAAGCGGAAGTTTATAAAAATGCAGAAAGGATCTACCACCCAAATTAATCTGCTATAAATGGTTGTAGATGGGTAGTGATCTGAACTGTTTCGATGATGAATCCATCATGTCCGAATGCAGAGTCAATTTCTATGAGTGTAGCATTTGGAATATGGTCCGACATAAAACGTTGTTCATCTAAAGGACAAAGGATATCAGATTTGATACCAATGATGAGTGTTGGTTGGTGAATGGATTGTAAAACTTTGATCAGGTCTCCACCTCGTCCGCGACCTAAATGGTGACTGTCCATTGCTTTGGTTAAAAGCCAATAACTGTAAGCATTAAAACGTTTCACCAATTTATCTCCCTGGTAATTCAAATAAGAAGAAGCTTTGAAATCATCTATCTTTTCCGGATCAGGATCTGTTTGCTTTTCTTGAAAAGTATTGTAATTGCGATAGGTTAGCATGCCAATGGCACGGGCTGCTTTCAATCCTTTGGCTCCTGCATCTGGAGCGGCATCTTTCCAGGAACGATCTGCTTCAATGGCCAAACGTTGTGCCGTGTGAACCGCAACACCCCAGGCACTTTCAGAAGGAGATGTGGCAATAAGAAAGATTTTTTCTATCAACTCTTTTTCCATCACTGCCCATTCTAAAACCTGGTAGCCACCCATACTTCCACCCATAAGCAAGTGGATCTTTTCAATTCCTAAATATTTCCTTAGCAGCATAAAAGCATTAACCATATCCCTGATGGTTACTTGTGGAAATTGAGCATAATAAGGTTTACCCGTTGAAGGATCAATGCTAATCGGTCCGGTAGAACCATAACAGGAGCCCGGCATATTAGCACCCACAATGAAATATTTGGATGGATCTATCAGGCAATTTTCACCAACCAATCCCTTCCACCAATCAGCAGGATCTGAATTAGCAGTTAATGCATGACAAACCCATACTACATTATTTTTCGCCTCATTCAAGGTGCCATAAGTGGTATAAGCTATCTGTAAGGAAGGCAGGGTGATGCCATTCTCTAAAGTAAACTCCTTATCGTAATCATAGATCATCATAGGCCTGAAACCGAATCTTTGCAAAATAAGTGCATAGAGTGCTTAGAAACATATAAAACTTCCACATCACCAAAGATTTCTTACTTAAAACATACTAACAAGCATTCGCTTTAGGCATTTATAGCTTAGTTGGAGCTATATAGAAATAAAATCGGATTTTTACAGCAATCATTGATCAGCAAAACAGCTTTTATGCCCTCAGAACACCAACAGACCAACGCTATCCGCATACAAACAGATCGTACCAACGAAATGGAACATTCTACTCCTATGTTCCTGACCAGTAGTTTTTGCTTTGATAATGCGGAAGATATGCGTGCAGCTTTTGCAGATGAATCGGATGATAATATTTACAGTAGATTCAGTAACCCTGGTGTACAGGAATTTAACGATAAGATGGTTTCATTGGAAGGTGCTGAAGCGGGCTATGCCACTGCTTCTGGTATGAGTGCCGTTTTTGGATCTTTTATAGCATTGCTAAAGCAGGGCGACCACCTCCTCTCCTGCAACGCAATTTTCGGAAGCACCCATACTGTTATTGCGAAGTACCTGCCCAAATTTGGTATTGATTATAGTTACTTAAGTGCTACAGCCACAGAACAGGATTGGGAAGCGGCAATCAAACCCAATACCAAAATGATCTATCTGGAAACACCCACCAATCCCGGACTGGACATGCTGGATCTGGAAATGATCGGTAAACTTGCCAAGAAACATAAGATCATTTTAAATGTAGACAATTGCTTTGCCACCCCTGTAAACCAACAGCCTATTCAATTTGGGGCAGACCTGGTTGTACATTCTGCTACCAAATGGCTCGACGGTCAAGGAAGGGTTTTAGGTGGCGTAATTGTTGGCAAAAAAGAACTGATCAAAGAGATCTATTTATTCTGCAGAAGTACGGGACCGGCATTATCACCCTTCAATGCATGGGTATTGAGTAAGAGCCTGGAAACACTGGATGTAAGAATGGAAAGACATGCGTCGAATGCATTGTACATTGCTCAAGCCTTAGAAGGTCATGCAAAAATTGCATCGCTCAGGTATCCATACTTGAAGAGCCACCCACAATATGACATTGCTTTGAAGCAAATGAAAAATGGCGGAGGTATCGTATGTTTTGAATTAAAAGGTGGTATCGAATCTGGCCGCAAGTTCTTAGATAACCTGAAAATGTTATCTATGACAGCAAACCTGGGTGATACCAGAAGTATCGCTTCACACCCCGCAAGTACCACACATGCAAAACTAACAGAAGCAGAAAGACAAGCCGTCAACATCACCCCCGGCCTGATCAGGATCAGTGTGGGGTTGGAACATAAGGAGGATATTTTGGGGGATATTTTGCAGGCATTGGAGAAGTAAAAGAATAAGTTAATAGTTAAAAGTTAATAGTTGAAAGAAGGCTGCTGTAAAATTGTATAAATTACCCAGCACTCAAAACCTATATACTATTAACTTTTAACTATTAACTTTAAACTTACTCCCTCACCGCCACCGCTATCTTAGAATCAGCAGTACCATAGTACAGGAACCATTTATTTTTAAATTGCGCCAGTCCCTCTATAAAACAAACCCGGTTTACCTGACCTGATATTTCATAAGGCTTGTCGGGATGTAAAAAATAATTGTTTAATCGTTTCAACAGTTTGGTGGGATTATTTCTGTCGATCAAAACCTGGCCGGCAGCATAAGTGCCTTCTGCAAGTGAAGTGTCTCCTATAGATGGTATGTTTCTACTATTATACATTAATAAAATACCATCCTTCGTAAGCATTGCTGGTGGACCGGGTTCTACCAGATCGCTATCAAATTTTTTATTTCGGGTGCCAACAACAATGGTTAGATCAGGCATATTCAAAGCCTCTCCTTTTAACTCAATAGGAGGTTTTTCTGACTTCTCCATTTCAACTGGTGTCCAATGAATCAGGTCATCCGAATTGGCAGCCCATATAAACTTATCGCCCCAATACATCCAGTACTTACCATTGAGTTTTGTAGCGATTATTTTTCCGTTCTGGTAAGTAGAAACAATACTGCCCGACTTAGACCATTTGTTCAAATATTTCCCTTTGTAAGCGTCGGCAAAAACAGACCCATGTTTTTTCCAATGAATCAGATCCTTAGAACTGGCAACCAATAGACGGGCAATTTTGCCATCATAGGAAGTGTAGGTCATAAAATATTCCCCCATTTCATTTTCTACAACCCGCGGATCTTCGCACCCTCCTTGCCATTCCAATATTTTATAGGCATCATTATCCGGATAAAAAACAGGGGTAGGATACTTTGTAAAATGAAGTCCATCCGCACTTACAGCCAATCCTATTCGGGATGTGCCACCAGGCAAACCCACTTTATCTTGTGCCCGATAAAGCATATAAATAGAATCGCCTTTAACAACAATTGCAGGATTAAATACATCTTTCTCTTCCCAAGCAATTTGTTTTTTTGTGATGGGATCTTTAAATAATGAAGTGCCAGGAATCAGCACAGGATTCACACTATCAGCTTTGATAAAATCTAACATAGCCCAGTTATCCGCACTATCAATTTTAGTTAATGCAACAGGCTTGTCGGGCAAAAAACAGGCTGTAAAAAAAAGCGAATAAAAAACAAACAGGCAACCGGTTAATCTTACACTAATAAGTTTCATTTTATTATTTAAATGCTACTGTTACTTTTTCATCGCATACTGAATTCCCCCTAATAAATGCTGCAAAAACATAGGATCAGCGAAGGATTCATTGGTATGTCCGAATTCTGTGTAAAACGAACGGCCACCATCAAAATCATGGTACCATGACATAGGATGTACTTCGCCATTGCTACCACCGGTATAACTTTTCTCATCTATGGTGATAAGAACATGCAGATCGTCCTGAATACTTTTAAAATTGTACCATTCATCATAGCGTTTCCATTTTGCAGGCAGGTGTTTGGTAGAGATATGATTGGGGTCAACAATATTCAAAATAGCATCTTGTTGTTTGGGATGGCTCTTAAAATAAGCACCCACCAATTTATTGTACCATGGCCAATCATATTCTGTATCAGTAGCTGCATGGATACCTACAAAACCTTTACCGGATTGTATATATTTTTCAAAATAGCCTTGCTGTTCATCATTTAAAATATTGCCGGTAGTACTCATAAAAACAACTGCTGCATATTTCTTCAAATTTTTAGGCGTACAAAAAGAAGAATCAGTGGTAGTATCCACAGCAAACCCATTTTCAGCTCCTAATTTCTGAATAGCAGCAACACCTGCAGGAATGGATGCATGGTGAAAACCCCTTGTTTTGGAATAAACCAGAATACGCGGATTTTTTTTACTGGCAAGAAAAGACATCATTAAAAATGCTGAAACGCAAATAACAATAAACAGGCTTAACTTTTTCATATGGTAGTTTTCGGTTTGTGTAATATGTTAGATTCTGTGCATGGTTAATCGTTATAGTAGGCACATATGCTATCAATCAGAATGTATATGGATAAATAATTGCTGAATCCTATCTATAAATTATGAATTATTCCTACATTCATCCATTGCCATTCCAAGGCTAAATCTAACAAAAGAAAACCATAAAGTCGTTACCATATGAAAGCAAAAACCGGAACCCTGCTCGCCGCCATGATGTTTATGCAGTATTTTATTTGGGGAGCCTGGTATGTAACCATGGGAACCTATATGGTGGAACACCTAAAAGCAAGCGGAATTGAGATTGGCGCTACCTATAGTGCCTTAGCCATTGCAACCATGATCTCACCTTTTTTTGTGGGCCTGATTGCTGACCGTTTTTTTGCTGCCCAATCTATCATGGGTGTATTGCATTTGGTTGGTGCCCTATTATTATACCTTGCCACACAAATTGAACATAGCAATACCTTTTACTGGGTCATCCTCTTTTACTCCTTACTGTATATGCCCACCATTGCTTTAAGTAATAGTGTGGCTTTTTCGCAAATGACCGACCCAGGTAAGCAATTTCCCTGGATCAGGGTTTTTGGAACACTTGGTTGGATCGCTTCCGGATTGTTGATTGGAAAATTGGGAATTGAAAAAACATCTTCCACCTTTTATATGGCTGCTGCTGTTTCTGCTGGTTTAGGTTTATTGAGTTTTGTTTTACCCAATACCCCACCCAAAGCACAGAGTACTGATGCATCCAAAGCATTTGGTACAGATGCACTGGTATTGTTAAAAGAAAAACCATATCTCGTATTCTTTATTGCTGCCATCCTAGTATGCATTCCGCTCTCTTTTTATTATGGATTTGCAAACCCTTTTCTCAATGAGATCCATTTTGAAAACGCAGCAGGTAAAATGACATTGGGGCAGGTATCAGAAGCAGTTTTTATACTTGCCATACCCTTTCTGTTTAATAGAATAGGCGTTAAAAAAATGCTACTAATGGGTATGACGGCATGGATACTTCGCTATATCTGTTTCGCTTATGGCAATACTGAAACCCTTAGCTGGATGTTATATGCCGGAATTATTCTGCACGGAATCTGTTATGATTTCTTCTTTGTAACAGGTTATATGTACACAGAAAAGAAAGCAGGCGAAAAAATAAAAAATGCGGCACAGGGCTTATTCACTTTTGCTACTTATGGCGTAGGTATGTTTATCGGAACCTGGTTTTCGGGTTATATAGTTGACCAGAATAAGCTAACAGCCGAAACACATAACTGGCAAAATATCTGGTATGTGCCTGCCTACATTGCATTAGGTGTATTGGTCTATTTTATTTTATTCTTCAGAGAGAAGAAAGCGATCAATGCCTAAGGGAAGGCAATTTTAATCATCATCATAAGCTAACTGTTTTTTAAAAATATCTTTTCATTCAAATACATTTCACATGAAAAAAATTGCCATGCTCGGTTCCGGATTTATTGGCCGGTTTTATGCAGATTCTTTACAGGGTTATAGAAGCAGGGATAAAGTGATCAGCATCTATTCCCGTAGAGAAGAAAGTGCCAAAAAGTTTGCGGAAGATTATGGTTGTACACAATGGACCATCAATATGGAAGAAGCCATTGCTAATCCTGATGTAGACATAGTTTGTATTGCTTTACCCAATAACCTGCATGAAGCGGCTGTTATGCTTTGCTGCAAGCATAAAAAAGCAGTCATGACCACTAAGCCACTCGGCAGAAATGCCGAAGAAGCTAAACGAATGCTTATCGCAGTTGAAGAAGCCGGTATTTTTAATGGTTACCTGGAAGACCTGGTGTACACACCTAAATTTATCAAAGCCAGTCAAAGTGTGAAAGAAGGTGCACTAGGCAGGATCTTATGGGCCAAATCGCGTGAAACGCATCCTGGTCCGCATAGCGAATGGTTCTGGGATATAGAACAAGCAGGTGGTGGCTGTATCCTTGATCTTGGGTGCCATTGTGTGGAAATTACCCGATCCTATATTGGTAAAGACATCAAACCAATTGAAGTTATGTGCTGGGCCGATACACAGGTAAAACCCATCGATGCAGAAGACCATGCGATAGGATTGGTGAAATATGAAAATGGTGCCATCGGACAATTTGAAGTAAGCTGGACCTTCCGTGGTGGCTTAGACCTGCGCGATGAAGTGATGGGCACAGAAGGTACTATCTGGATCAACAGTTTTTTAAGAACTGGCTTTGATATGTTCACCACCGGTAAGGGTGGCGATTATATTGCAGAGAAGGCTGAAAGCAATAGTGGCTGGCTATTTCCGGTGGGCGATGAATTGAATGAACTGGGTTATAACCATATGTTCATGGATATGTTCAATGCTATGGAAAAAGGCGAAGCTCCGAAGGAAACTTTTTATGATGGCTATGTGGTGAATGCTATATTGGATGCGGCTTACCGTTCTGCCAAGACCAAAATATGGGAGCCAGTTAAATTAGATATTTGGAGAGGCAAAACAGGTTTAAGTAAGGAAAGTCATTTGGTTGAATTTGATGCGGAACACTATTTGGTGAAAGAAGAAATGACGCATTATGGTGCTAAAAAATTGATACTTAAAAATAAGGCGTCAGGAAAGATCATTGAACGTATTCTTGAATAGTAACACACTCTGTGGAACGCTTTCTTTTCACTGTGACTATGTGTTGAGAAATAGCTTTTATTTTTTTTCAACACAGAGTCACAGAGGAACAGAGTTACACAGAGAATAAGTTTATGCAGAAAACCATATTAATTATTACAGTTTGTTTTTGCTTGCTGGCATTGAGTGCTTGCAAAGAAAAGCATACGGATGCTGAATGGAAAGTGTATGGAGGCAATAAGCAGGCAACACATTATTCAGCCTTGCAAGAAATAGATACTTCGAATGTAACCAAGCTTCAACCTGCATGGGAGTTTCATACAGGGGACGCAGATGCAAAAACACAGATACAGGTAAATCCAATTATGGTGGATGGTGTATTGTATGGTGTTTCTCCCAAATTAAAATTATTTGCGCTGGATGCGGCCACTGGTAATCAAAAATGGGTGTTCAATCCCATCGATACCAATAAAAGCGTTCAGGGATCGGGGTATTTTTCTATGAATGTTTGCAGGGGGGTAACTTATTTTAGTGATCTGGGAAAAGATGCCAGAATATTTTATGCAGCAGGATCAGATCTATATTGCATTGATGCGCTAACAGGCTTACCCATCAAGACTTTTGCCGATAATGGCAAACTCGATCTGCACAATGACCTTGGAAAAGATGTTCGCGAATCCTATGTTGCATCTACTACTCCCGGTATCATTTATAAAGACCTGATCATCATTGGTACAAGGGTTGATGAAGGAGCAGCAGCAGCTCCCGGTCATATCAGGGCATATGATGTTTATAGCGGAAAACTCAGATGGATCTTTCATACCATACCCCATCCGGGCGAAGAAGGCTATGATAGCTGGGAAGACAAAGAAGCCTACCAACATATCGGTGGTGCCAATGCCTGGTCGGGTTTTAGTATGGATGAAGAAAAAGGAATCGTGTTTGCACCCATCGGTTCCGCTTCTTATGATTTTTATGGTGGCAAACGCTTAGGACAAAATCTTTTTGCCAATTCTGTGCTTGCATTAGATGCTGCAACCGGTAAACGTAAGTGGCATTTTCAAACAGTGCGCCATGATATCTGGGACAGGGATCTGCCCACAGCACCCGTTGTTGTGAATATCACAAAAGATGGTAAAAAAATAGAAGCCCTTGCACAGGTTACCAAATCAGGATTTATTTTTTTATTGGATAGACATACCGGCAAACCTATTTATCCCGTTAAGGAAATATCCGTGCCTACAGCTTCTGACTTGACTGGTGAAAAACCCTGGCCTACACAACCCATACCCAGCTTGCCTTTGCCATTTGTACGACAAGAATTTAGAGAAAAAGACCTGAACCATCTTGTACCAGATTCCTCTTACCAGGAGATCAAACAAAAATGGGCTGCAACGCAACACGACCAAATGTTTCGGCCACCTTCTAAACAAGGAACGATGATCTTTCCCGGCTATGATGGAGGTGCAGAATGGGGCGGTCCTTCCTTTGATCCTGGTACGGGATTACTCTATGTGAATGCGAGTGAAATGCCCTGGATCCTAACCATGGTGCCTGTTTCAGCCAAACAGCTTTTGCATGAAAATAATTTGGAAGCCGGCAAAAGATTATACCAAACCAGTTGTATGAATTGTCATGGAGCTAATTTAAAAGGCTCTGGAAATATTCCTTCCATAGAGAATATTCAGAAAAAGTATTCACTGGATTCTTTTAAAGCATTGATAGTAACCGGCAGAAGAATGATGCCTGCTTTGAAACATTTGAGTGCATCTGAAAGAGAAGCCATTGCTTCTTATGTGATGGATATCAAATCAAAACAATCATTAAATTTTAAAGCACCGGTAAGATCATCGGATCCTTACTTGCAAATTCCTTATACAGGAACGGGCTACAATAAATTCCTTACAAGAGAAGGCTATCCTGCGATAGACACGCCCTGGGGTACGCTGAATGCCATCAATTTACAAACAGGAAAACTGGTGTGGAAAACCACATTGGGTGATTACCCAGAATTAAAAGCAAAAGGCATTCATTCAGGTACTGAAAATTATGGCGGGTCTGTAGTAACAGCTGGCGGACTATTATTTATTGCTGCTACCAGTGACAAAATGTTTAGAGCATTCAATAAACGCACTGGAGAATTATTGTGGGAATTTGAATTGCCGGCTGCAGGTTTTGCTACACCATCTATTTATGAGATCAAAGGAAAACAATTTGTGGTGATTGCTTGTGGGGGTGGGAAGTTAGGCAAGCCCTCAGGTGATAGTTATGTAGCCTTTGCTTTACCTTTGAAAAAATAGCCACAGATTACACAGATTTACACAGAAAAAAACTATGAAAATCTGTGGCATAAAAATATAAATCTTATGCTAACACAATCCCAATTTATTCACCATGTTTATTTCTGGTTAGAAGATCCTTCAAAGCAAGAAAATCATGAGGCTTTGCTGAAAGGCTTACAGGCATTGAGTAAAGTGCCTTCAATCCAACAGTTTCATATTGGTGTTCCGGCTTCTACTAACAGAGATGTGATAGATACTTCTTACCAGTTTTCATGGTTAGCCATCTTCCCTGATAAAGAAGCACAGGATGCATACCAGGTTGACCCTATTCATTTAGTTTTTGTGGATACCTGCAAACATCTTTGGAAAAAAGTTACTGTTTTAGATTCTATCGGTGCCTATTAATTAAAGCCGCAGATTCGCAGATTAGAAAGTAATCTGCGAATCTGCGGCTAAAAAATTATCACTACTTATTCCAAACCAATTCTGCCGACTGCAACTGGGATGAATTGGTACCTATATGCACAATGAATTTACCGGACTCCCATACTTTTTTCAGGTCGCTATTAAAGAATGACAAATGTTCAGGTGTAATTTCAAAACTGATATCCTTTGATTCTCCGGGCTTCAAAAATATTTTTTGAAATCCCTTGAGGTCTTTAACAGATCTTGTAACACTGGCAACCGGATCAGTTATATACAATTGAACTACTTCTTCTCCTGCAAATTTTCCTTCATTGGTAAGGGTAACTGTTGCAGTAAGTTTTTCATTTCCTTTCAGATTTGACTTGCTCAATAAAACCGGACTATAACCAAACTTAGTATAGCTCAACCCATAACCAAAAGGATACAATGGATCATTTGATTCATCTAAGTAATTGGATTTGAATTTTGGGAAACCGGTGCCATCAAAGGGGCGGCCGGTATTTTTATGGTTATAATAAACAGGGATCTGACCCACAGATCTGGGGAAGGTAGCGGTAATCTTTCCGGATGGATTGTAATTGCCAAATAATACATCTGCAATAGCATTACCCGCTTCCGTTCCAGGTGCCCAGGCATCCAGTATAGCAGATGCATGTTCGTTTTCCCATACCAGGGTTAAGGGTCTTCCATTGAATAATACAATCACTAAAGGCTTGCCTGTTTTTGAGAGGGCTTTCAATAATGCTTGCTGACTGGCAGGGATACTGATATCAGCCCTGCTGGAAGATTCTCCCGACATATTAGATGATTCACCTACAACGGCAACAACAACATCTGCTTTATTAGCAGCAGCTACTGCTTCGTTGATCATTTCTGCGGGCGACTTAGCATCAATTTCTGCTTCAACACCCAATGCATTCACACGTTTCAGGAATAGGGCTGTATCATCTGTGATATTGGCGCCTTTTGCTGTGATGATATTGACAGCATTGCCAGCAACATTTTTAATTCCTTCCAAAACGCTCACTGATTGTTTCCAATCACCAGCTACTACCCAGGTACCCAGCATGTTTCTTTTATTATCTGCCAATGGTCCAACCAACGCAATAGTGCCAGACTTTTTAAGGGGTAAAACCTGGTTGCTATTTTTTAATAAGACCATACTATGCGCTGCAATATTTCTGGCAGCCCATCTGTTTTCTGCAGTAAGAATATCTTTTGCAGGACGTGATTCATCTATATAACGATAGGGATCATCAAATAGTCCGAGTTTGTATTTGGCTTCTAAAATTCTCAAGCAAGCTTTGTCGATATCTGCAACAGAAACCTTTCCTTCCTTCACAGATTTAGCCAAGGTATTTAACAAGCCCTCTCCCACCATATCCATATCCAGTCCGGCTTTCAGCGATTGAGCAGACAAGGATTGCAGATCGCCTACTCCATGGTTGATCATTTCATTGATTGAGGTATAATCAGATACTACAAATCCTTTAAAGCCCCAATCTTTCCTTAACAGATCAGTAAGTAACCATTTATTACCTGTAGCAGGAACTCCATCAATTTCATTAAAAGAACTCATGATACTACCAGCACCTGCATCTATTGCTGCTTTGTAAGGAGGCAGGTAATATTCATACATCCTGATCTTACTCATATCAACCGTATTGTATTCCCTTCCTGCTTCTGCAGCACCATATAAGGCAAAATGTTTTACACAAGCCATGATGGTATTGTTCTTAGAAAGATCAGTACCCTGGTAACCCCTAACCATGGCTTTGGCAATTTCACCACCTAAATATGGGTCTTCACCAGAACCTTCTGAGATCCTTCCCCAGCGGGCATCCCGTGCAATATCAACCATGGGAGAAAATGCCCAGTTCAATCCATCGGCAGATGCTTCTTTTGCAGCAATCCTGGCAGATTCTTCTATCAATCCCATATCCCAGGAGGCAGATAATCCCAAAGGAATAGGGAAAATAGTTTTATGTCCATGAATCACATCCAAACCAAAGATCATGGGAATATGCAGGCGTGAATTTTTAACGGCGAGGTCTTGTGCTTTGCGGACTTTTTCAGGTGTGATGATGCCGAACATACCTCCTACCTGTCCCTTTTTTATTTTTTCTTCTACATTAGAACTAACCACAGAACCCGTTACCGGCGCATCTCCCGGGATGATCAGGTTTAACTGACCGATCTTTTCATCGAGTGTCATTTTAGCCATCAAAGCTTTGGCTTTGGCAGTAAAATCTGGTTGTGCAAACATAAGTAGGGAGAGTAATGTACTTACGCCCATAAGGAATAGTTTTTTCATAATGGCTGCTTTTCTGTTATCGTTAATGGTAACTGCTTATAGGGATTGAAAATAGAAATAATTATCAACTTCATCACTGACAATTATCATAAAACAAATAAAGAGCCGATGTTTACACATCAGCCCTTTTGAATTGCTATTCAACTGTGTTGCTTGCCAACAACTATTTTATTTAAGCATTTTACTGATATATTGGAAACTTGTTTGGATATTTTCGAAAGGTTTTGGTGCCCCATCCTGTTCAATAAAATAATATTGCATACCTGATTCTTTGGCATGATCGAATATGCGTTTAAAATCGAAAACGCCCTTGCCCAGCTCTAAAATATTGTCCATTTTAGCATCCATATCTTTTACATGCCATAAGTGAAAGCGACCGGGATTTGCTTTGAACATAGCCACAGGATCCTTACCTGCTTTGAGTGTCCAGCCAAGATCGAGTTCCATTTTAACCAGGTTTTTATCTGTTTCCGCCAAGATCAAATCATAGGGTACCACGCCTTCCACTGGTTTGAATTCCGCATCATGGTTATGGTAAGCGAAGAGCAAACCTGCTTTTTTTGCCGCTTCCGCAGATTTATTCAATACGTCAATAGATGATTTGATTTCATCCAGTGTAGTAATAGGGGTGTTGGCACAAACCAAATATTTTACACCTCCTTCTGCTGCCAGATCAACCAGTTCCTGGTAATTATCACGCAGGTTTTTCATGGGCGGTATTACCATGGGCTTTCCATCAGCACCCAGGGGCATTTTGGCTCCGGGAGGCATTTTAAAAGGAGCACCCAATACATGGTGTGAACGCCAATACATGCCCAGATTTTTAAGCGTGTTAGCAAATTCTTTGGGTGCCATACCATAAAAACCACCTTTCTTACTGAAAGCAGATTCTATTTCTGTATAACCGATATCGGCTACTTTTTTCAGATTACCCTGAACATCCTCATCTAACACACCAAATAAGGTAAATAGTTGCAATCCCACACCTGGCATTGCAGCATTTTTCATCCATTCAGTTGCCCCTATTTTATTGTTAAGTAATAAGCTTCCCAAAGCCATGGTGCTAGTGCTTTTGAGAAAATGTCTGCGGTTTTGCATAATGGCGATTTTATGGTTTTTAGACACCTGGATTCGAAAAAAGGTAACAAAGAATGCAAATCTTCATGTTAGCATTTTGACTTTTTTTGCAAACCTCATTGCGTCTTTATGACACAATAATAATATTTTAATTTGAAACCCCAAACCTTTCCGGTGATTATTTAGCTTATTTTTGCAGGAATGAAGCCGGTTTTAACATCCATCAATTTAATAGAGGAAGGAGGCCAATTTTTTATGCCCTCCCTATCGCTGGATTGTGTAATTTTTGGCTTTCATGAAAACCAATTGAAGGTTTTGTTACTGAAAATGAAAGGGGCAGACGAATGGGCCTTACCAGGTGGTTTTATTTTTAAGGAAGAAGCACTGGATGAAGCTGCTACCCGGGTATTGAAAGAGAGAACAGGACTCAACGATATTTTTTTACAACAATTTCATGTTTTCGGTAACCCAGACAGGAACGAAATAAAGTTTCACCGAAAAAGAATGCAAAAAGTAGGTTTGCGTGTTGATAAGCATAACTGGCTGCTGCAGCGATTTATAACCGTTGGTTATTATGCATTGGTTGACTTTGAAATAGTTAAACCATCGGTAGATCAAAGTTCCGTGGCATGCGATTGGCATGAAATTCATACCATCAAAACTTTGTTGATGGATCATAACCAGATCCTGGAAAAAGCATTGGAAACATTGCGATTGCAATTGAATCACCTTCCCATTGGCTATAACTTATTGCCCCAAAAGTTCACGATGCCGGAATTACAAAAACTCTATGAAACCATTCTGGACAAACAACTGGACAGAAGAAATTTTCAAAGAAGAATCACCGGCTATGGTTTTGTAAAAAAACTAAAAGAAACCCGCAAAGGCGGCGCCCACAAAGCACCCTTTCTCTATTCCTTTCATCTCAGCAAATACAAAAAAGCATTGGCAGAGGGGTTGGATGGTGGGTGGTGAGGGGGGGACTGGATGCTGGATGCTAGATGCTGGATATTGGATGCTGGATACTGGATACTGGATACTGGATGCTGGATATTGGAGTCTGGAGTTAATCGAATAAAAACTCCAGACTCCAAACTCCAAACTTTTAACTCTCTTACACCTCCCCTTTCTTTAATGCATCCACGGCAAAGCTTGCAGCTCTTGCAGTAAGAGCCATGTAAGTGAGTGATGGGTTTTGACAGGCGGAGGAGGTCATGCAAGCGCCATCAGTAACAAATACATTTTTGGCATCCCAAACCTGGTTGTTCTTATTCAATACTGATGTTTTGGGATCCTTACCCATTCTGGCTGTGCCCATTTCGTGGATGCCGTGACCAATGGCATGACCAGTGTCTCTGGTTTTTACATCTTTTACGCCTGCGGCTTCAAACATATTTTTAAGGTCTTCCACAATGGCTTTGCGCATCTTCAGTTCATTTTCTTTCAACTCACAATCCATTGAAAGAATGGGTAAACCCCATTTGTCTTTTCTTGTTTTATCTAATGTGATCTTATTATCGTGGTAAGGAAGGATCTCTCCAAAACCAGTGGCACCAATATTCCAGCCACCCGGTTCAGTTAGTGCATCCTTGTAATCCGCACCAATACTGAGTTCTGCTACAGACCTGTTCCAGTTACTTCTACTCGCACCACCCTGGTATCCATAACCTCTTAAGAAATCTCTTTTATCATTTCCAATATTGGCAAATCGGGGAATATAAAATCCATTGGCCCTTCTGCCTGCATAGTATTTGTCTTCAAAGCCTTCTACATTTCCGGAAGCGCCGAGGTTATAATGGTGATCCATAACATTATGGCCTAATTCGCCACTGCTACTACCCAATCCTTCCGGCCAAATATCTGTTGCAGTATTAAAGAGAACCCAGGTAGAATTTAATGCCGATGCATTTAAGAAAACAATTTTTGAATAATAAGTATAGGTTTGGTTGGTTTCTGCATCCAATACTTCTACCCCTTTTGCTTTTTGGGTATCCTTATCATAGATCAGTCTGGTAACAATTGAAAAAGGACGTACCGTTAAATTACCCGTTTTCATAGCTGCAGGTAAGGTAGAACTTTGTGTACTGAAATAACCACCAAATGGACAACCTTCCCAGCAACGGTTTCGGAACTGACAGGCAGTTCTGCCTTCAATGGCTTCTGTAAGGTTGGCTACACGACCGATAAATAAATGACGCTCACCTTTGTAATGTGCTTTGATTCTTGCAGCCACATCCTTCTCCACACAATTCAAATCCATAGGAGGTAAAAACTGTCCGTCGGGTAAATGTGCCAGTCCTTCTTTTGAACCACTGATCCCTGCAAACTTTTCTGCATAATCGTACCAGGGTGCAATGTCTTTGTAACGTATGGGCCAATCAACCCCAATACCTTCTTTGGCATTGGCTTCAAAATCAAGATCGCTTAAACGATAACTCTGTCGGCCCCATAATAATGAACGTCCGCCCATTTGGTAACTACGCCACCAGGTAAAGGGTTTTACTTCTGTGTAAGGATTATCAATCTCATTAGCCCAAGCGCCCATCACTGCTTCACTGGCAGCCCAGCCTCTATGTATAACGGGATATTGCTCTTTTTGCTCTGCAGTTGTTCTACCCCGATGTTTAAAATCCCAGGGATCATTGGCAGCAGTGGCATAGTCCTTCACATGTTTAATATCTCTGCCTCTTTCCAGCATCAATACTTTTAGGCCTTTTTCTGTAAGCTCTTTGGCTGCCCATCCGCCACTAATGCCGGAGCCCACTACTATGGCATCATAAGTGTTTTGTGCTGTTGCTTTGGTGTTGAGGTAGGTGGTGTCTGACATTTTTTTGAATTTATGGATTGCGAATTACTTATTGCGGATTATTAACTTTTAACTATTAACTTTTAATTTTTAACGCTACATTTCATCAACTCAAATTTCCCTTTTTTAATTCTTCCACTGCATGGTTTGCGGCACGGGCAGTGATGGCCATGAATGTAAGGGATGGATTTTGGGTACTGGTGGATGTCATACAAGCACCGTCTGTAACAAATACATTTTTACAAGCGTGCAATTGATTCCATTCATTTAGCAAAGATGTTTTGGGATCCCTGCCCATACGAACACCGCCCATTTCGTGGATATCCAGTCCGGGCGCTTGTTTGCTGTCATATGGTTTGATATTTTTAGCACCCGTTTTCTGCAACATTTCTTCTCCCTGCTGTAAAAAGTCTTTCAATAATTTTTCATCGTTCTCATCATAACCAACAGAAGTTACTAATTGAGGAATACCCCAGGCGTCTTTCTGATCTTTACTTAAGCGTACATGGTTTTGTTCTTTTGGAATGGTTTCGCCCTGCATCATCATATAGATACTCCAATCACCAGCTTCTGTCAAGGCATCTTTAAAAGTTCCTCCAATACCATCTGCATTCGCCCTTCCCCTGCTAGCAGTAAAATGTACCATATAGCCTCTTAAGAAATCCATTTCCTGTTTGTAAACATTCCTGAAATTGGGCATCATAACTGCTGTTGGTCTTCTGCCATAATAATATTTATCTGCCGGGCCATCATAATCAGCCGTAAGACTGCCACGGTAATTATGAAAGGCAAGGTATTTACCTAATAAGCCATTATCGTTTCCTAATCCATTCGGAAAACGATCTGAAGTAGAATTCAATAATATCAAATTGGTATTCAAGCAGGCAGCATTTACAAAAATAATTTTTGCAAAATATTCTGTTGCCTTAAAAGTGAGGGTATCAATCACTTTTACACCAATGGCTTTTTGTTTGGATGCATCATAAATAATGGAATGCACAACAGACTGTGGCCTGAGTGTTAAATTACCTGTTTGCATTGCCCATGGAATAGTAGTGGAATTGGAACTGAAATAACCACCAAATGGGCAGCCTCTTTCGCACAAGGATCTTGCCTGGCATTGGGCGCGGCCTTGCTTCAGATGTATCTCTCTAGGTTCGGTTAAATGCGCACACCTCCCCTGTACTACAAAACGATCTTTATAATTGGCCAGGATCTTCTTTTGCATTTCTTTCTCTACACAGTTCATTTCCCAAGCTGGCAGGAAATCCCCGTCTGGCAAGGTTTCTACGCCATCCTTGTTGCCACTGATGCCGGCAAAATATTCCACATGCGAATACCAAGGTGCCAGGTCATCATAACGAATTGGCCAATCCACCGCAAAACCATCCCTACCCGGACCTTCAAAATCATATTTACTCCAGCGTTGTGTTTGACGGGCCCATAACAAAGATTTACCCCCTACCTGGTAACCGCGGATCCAATCAAAAGGTTTTTCCTGAACATAAGGGTGTTCATGGTCTTTCACAAAAAAATGGTCGGTTGCTTCTCCGTAGGCATAACAACGGTTTACCACCGGATCTTTTTTGGCAATAGGGGGCGGAGTAATCCCCCTATGCGGAAATTCCCATGGGGGGGTGTTTGCGGTAGGATAATCCTTCAGATGTACTACATCCTTTCCTCTTTCTAGTAACAAAGTTTTTAAACCTTTCTCACATAACTCTTTGGCAGCCCAGCCACCACTGATTCCTGAGCCGATCACAATAGCATCATAGCTATGTTGGGCAATACCTTTTGTGTTGATATTTGTAGTATCTGACATGGCAAGCGGAATAATGAGTGAATGATAGGGTGATAGGATGATGGAATGTTATGCATCATGCTATACCAAAATCAGTAATAAATCTAAAACAATATTTGGCTTTAAAAGGATAAATCCGAAGATATTTAAACTACCCATTCAAATTCAATATTATGGAATAACACCTTAAAGATCCCTATCCTATCACTCTATCATCCTATCATCCTATCATTCTATCAACCTATCATTCTATCATTTAACTTCACCGCACAATTAAACTATCAATCAAAAATGGAATACAGACAAATAGGCGAATCGGGCATTCAGGCATCTGCCATCACATTTGGTGCATGGGCTATTGGTGGATGGATGTGGGGTGGTGCGGATAGAAAAGAAGCACTGGAAGCTATATTAGCTTCTTATGAAATGGGTGTTACTTCTATTGATACAGCGCCAGCATATGGACAGGGATTAAGCGAAGAGATCGTAGGCGAGGCTTTGAAAACTTTGTCGCGGGATAAGGTACAGATCTTTACCAAATTTGGTATTCGTTGGGACTTGCAAAAAGGGCAACACTTTTTTTCCAGTAAAGACAATGATGGCAATCCCATTGAAGGATATAAATATGCAGGTAAGGAAAGTGTGATCACCGAATGTGAAAATTGTTTACGCAGATTGGGTACCGATTATATTGATCTGTTTCAGATTCACTGGGCCGATCCCACAACCCCTATTGAAGAAACCATGGAAGCTGTGCTTCAATTAAAACAACAGGGAAAAATTAAAGCAGCAGGGGTTTGCAATTACAATGTGGAACAGATGAAGACCGCAGAAACCGTGTTATCGCTGGCTTCTAACCAGGTTCCTTATAGCATGGTTTTTAAAGACATAGAAAAAGAAGTGGTGCCTTATTGTATAGATCATAAAAAAGCAGTGATCGCTTATAGTCCGCTGCATCGAGGATTGTTAACGGGTAAGTTTAAAGCCGGTCATAAATATAATGAAGGTGATACACGCGAAAGCAATCGATTTTATACAGCAGAGAATATTACCCGAACCAATGTATTCTTAGATTCGATTAGACCATTGGCTGCTGAAAAAAATGCTACATTGGCGCAATTAGTAATTGCTTGGACATTGGTTCAACCAGGTATTACCATTGCACTTGTAGGAGCACGTAATGCAGCACAAGCAATTCAAAATGCAAAAGCTGCGGATCTGGTTTTATCTGTTGATGATGTTAACATTATTAATGATCAGTTAAGTAAGCTTGAATTGGTGTTCCCATAAAATCTCTGTGAAACTCTTTATTCTCAGTACTCTCTGTGTTGAATAATAAATTCAAGTAATTATCAATTTTTTCAACACAGAGCAACAGAGGAAAAGGAGTTACACAGAGATTTATTGTTTGAAACGTATTACTGTAAAGGAATTGGCTGGAAGCTCTAATTGAATTTTATTTTGTTGGATTTGCCCTTCTTGTAAAATCGGGAATATATTTTTCGGTTGTTCTAAAGAGTTATGATCATTCAGCTGATTTGCCTTTAATGTTTGGATCTGCACTTTTGTATCTGTTGCTATTTTCCCATTCAAATTAAAGTTTACTGCCTGCGCTTTATTGATGGTGTTGGCAATTTTTATAATGATCTCATTTGTTTTTTGATCTATCACAGCAGAAGCATACAAACTATCTATCCCAGCTATCTCTTGATCATTTAAAGTGATGGGAAGCACATTTGTTCCATTGTTATTGGCAAATAATTTTTGAACATAATAATTGGGCGTTCCATAAGCTTGCAGATTATCGAACCAGATCAGGTCCGGGCTCCATTGCCATCCATCAACATGCGCCAACAAAGGCGCATAGGAAGCCATGGTAACTACATCTGCATTCCGCTCAAGACCAGTCATAAATGCCGCTTCCGCCAAGGCTGAGCGCCAGTTGTTCTTGGTTTTACCATTGGGTATGCCTTCACTATGTGCTGCATATTCACCTGCAAAGATCTTAGGACCTTTGCGATCATAGTTGTCATACCTTTTGGCATTTTGCAAAAACCATTCGGGTGATTTGTAATAATGTTCATCCAGAAAATCAGCCTTCATTTTACGAAGGGTATCATTCAGGTATTTGAAACGATCATCATCCGGTCCGGGACCTACACTGTTTATCAATTTGATAGCCGGATATTTTTGTTTAATGGCTTTGGCAAAAATGCGATAACGTTCTACATATTGCGGACCCCATTGTTCATTGCCTACACCCAACATTTTTAAATTAAAAGGTTTTGGATGCCCCATGGCCGTTCTTAATTTTCCCCATTTGGATGCTGGGCTTCCATTTGCAAATTCAATCAGGTCCAATGCATCCTGAATATAGGGATCCAGTTGATCTGTAGGCACCAGCTCTGCCGTATTGTATTGGCAGGCCATACCGCAATTCAATATGGGTAAAGGAGATGCACCCAAATCTTCGGAGAGTAAAAAATATTCATAGAACCCTAATCCAAAACTTTGAAAATAATCAGGTGTACTTCTGTTGGCAAATTCTGTATTCCAACGATTGATGATGAGTTCCCGGTCTTCTATATTTCCCACTGTTTTTTTCCATTGGTATCGGTTTGCCAGATCGCGACCTTCAACAATACAACCGCCAGGAAAACGAAGAAACCCTGGTTTTAAGTCGGCCAATAATTGCACCAGATCTGTACGCAAACCTCCTGGCCGATTTTTCCATGTATCTGCAGGAAAAAGCGAGATCATATCCAAATCAACAGTTCCCTTACCTTCCATCCATACATTCAATTTGGCTTTGGGGTCTGTTTGATTGGCTACAAAATTGACTGTTTGTTTTGTCCAAGTATTGCTACCGGTTGGAATAGTGGCAGAGCCTAAGATCGCACCGTTTGCACCTACTAATTCAACACGCATGGTAATAGTGGACCCCTTTGCATATTTAGCTAAAACAGAAAAATGATATTGCAGATCTTTTTTAATGCCCATCCCCCTGAAACCTTCATTAGAAATACCAGAAACAAAGTTATTGGGATGATACAGTTCTAGATAGCGAGGATTACTGGCTTTGCTATTGCCAAGATTTAGTATCTGAAAAGAACCAGTGCCTTTTTTAATTTCTTTCCATCCCATCATTGGATTGGCAAACTCAAATGAGCGATTCTTAACCAGTTCAGCGTATAAGCCCCCATCAGCAGCCAGGTTGATGTCCTCAAAGAAGATGCCCCACATATTGGGTTGAACGGCAGCTTTCGGTTGATCATTTTTTACATTGATATTAATGGGTGATTGGGCAAAAGAAAATGACAGAAAAACTAAACAAATTGCAATCAAAAAAAACTTTTTCATATAAGCTAATATACTAAAGCCTTTCTAAGATCCCATACTGTTTCTTATCAATAAAAGAAAATGAAAAAGCCCCTTAAAGGGGCTTTTAAAATTAAGTTGAAACAAACTGCTTCCAGAAAACAAAGGTGGATTTATCCACCGAAGCTTAAACGAAACAGCAGTGGATTTATCCACCGAAGCTTCAGCGTAGGTGGAGAGTATCGGGGTCGAACCGACGACCTCTTGCATGCCATGCAAGCGCTCTAGCCAACTGAGCTAACCCCCCATAAGAATTGTTCCATATCTACCCACAATGACCTATCACCATGTTGGATTGCAAATGTATAGGCTGTGATGGTTTTTCCCAAATATCATTTTGACCATAAAAAACTGAATGTCGACCAGAAAGAAATCGATATTCGAAATTCCTCTGGTCGACATTCGATATTCCTAACAGCTAGTGATTTTTTACTTTTTACTTATCCTATAAACATCTCCCCCATCTGTGATGGTGAATAACATGCCATTTGTATAAGTAATATCACGGAAGCGATCTTTTTTATCGGTTAGTAATCTTTCCTCCCCAACTATTTTATTGTTTTTAATGATGAGTCTGTTTACATGTAAACCACTCAAGCAGGCAACAAATAAGTTGTTTTGCCATTCTGGTATGGCATTGCCCTTGTAAAAACTCATACCACTTGGCGATACTACCGGATCCCAATAATAAGCTGGTTGTTCCATACCTGCTTTTTGTTGAATGGCTTCTCCCACTTTATCACCACTGTATTCAATACCATAAGTGATGGATGGCCAGCCATAATCCTTGCCTGATTTTACAAGATTCACTTCATCGCCACCTCGAGGTCCAAACTCTGCCTCCCATAATTCGCCGGTTACTGGATGGATATCGAGGCCTTGTGGATTGCGGTGTCCAATACTAAAAATTTGAGGTATCGCTCCTTTGGTATTGATGAAAGGATTGCCTGGTGCTGGTTTGCCATCAGTAGTGATGCGAAAAACTTTTCCCATACCTGCATCCAGTTTTTGTGCCAGTATGCGTCCGGCATTAATAGAGCGTTCACCCGCACTCACAAAGAGATATCCTGACTTATCAAACAATAACCTGGATCCAAAATGGAGTCCGCTTTTTATTGCAGGGGTTGCCCTGAATATAACAGACACATTTTCAACCTTACCTTCTTCCTCGTTTAATTTACCCTTAGCTACAGATGTGAGGTTTCCTGGTTCGTATTTTTCGGAATAAGTCCAATATATCATGTGATTCTTTGCAAAAGCCGGATCAAATGCTACATCTAGCAATCCGCCCTGTCCCACAAAATCAACCGTAGGAAAGCCTTCGATCTTTTTCACCAGCTTGCCATTGGTATCATGGATCTCCATATAACCTTTCTTGAAAGTCAGCATCAATCTTCCATCAGGCATTGCCACAATTGCAAATGGACTTCCGAGTTTCTCACCAATTTTATCCACTTTATAAGGCGTGGTTGTTTGTGCCCCATTTACCCTTGTTTGTCCCGCAAATGCAGGCTTGTATTGACTATTAGGACTTTTGGTTTCTACAGGTTTTAAAGTGTCGGCGGCAAAATTTTCAAAAGCTGCACTTACTTGTAAACTTGTACAAACCATGAAAAGAAAAAATACGTAACCAATTTTTTTCATAAGAGCATATTTAACTTAAAGAATTAATTAGATAAAACGATTTCATAAATATAAGCGAACCGCTTTGAATATCGAATGTTGAACAGAGGAATATCGAATATCGAAGTATTTTTCTTTTAATACAACTTCGACATTCGATATTCGACATTCATCTGTTCATCTGTTTAAATCCATCCTCGGTCTACAAACGCATTAAACCCTAGCTTGATCGCTTTTTGGATATCTTTCATGATCAGCGGATCATTTTTCTTGATATGAAAACAGCATTTGCCTTTCAGACATTTCATGAATTCAGGACTAAAATTCGCTTTCATCTTATCATTTGCATTAATAGGCATATAATAAAACCCTACATAACCTTTTTGCACCAGAGCAGATACAAACCACATTTCTTCTCTCTTTCTGCCATCAATTACTACAGGCATATGACTAACAAGGTTTGCCTGTCCGCCCGTACCCATATGCAGTACCAGGTTTCTTTTTTTATCGTAAGGCAATAGCATTTTTTTGATGGCCTCAAAAATGATGGTCAGTTCGGGTTGTCCCGCCGACTTATCAGCATATTTGATATTGATGCTGCGTTCTTCTTTCTTGGGCTTGAGAGTTTTTGCAGATTTGGTTACTGCTTTTTTGGGGACTGCTTTTTGGGGGGCTGCTTTTTTAGAAATTGCTTTTGCCATGCTCAGTTTTTCCTAAAGTTAGAAAAAGTACGGAGGTTTTCAATGTCCAGGTCATTTCGAACCCGCTTCAGCGGGTGAGAAATCTTACACAGATGAGTGAGATTTCTCTCTTCGCTGCGCTGCGGTATGACGAAGCGCGAGGTGCCTGTCATTTCGGATCCGTTTCAGCGGGTGAGAAATCTTACGCAGATGAGTGAGATTTCTCTCTTCGCTGCGCTGCGTTCGAAATGACATATTAGCGTTGATGTGATTCCGCTCGGACTATGCTTCGTTCGGAATGCCTCACTCCCAAATCTCATCCTTCCCTTCCAGCCATAACTTAACCGATTCGGTAGTTACCGATTTAGGGCGTTCGAGAGGGAAGCCGAGGGCACGATCCCAGCAAAGACTGGCAAGTACACCAAGGGCGCGGCTTACAGCAAATAAAACAGTGTAGAATTCATATTCCACTAAACCATAATGCACCAGTAAAGCGCCACTATGTGCGTCTACATTGGGCCAGGGGTTTTTAATTTTTCCCAAGGATTGTAAAATAGGCGGAACAGTATCGTAGATATTCCAAACGGTGTTCACCAGTTTGTCATCGGGCATATGTTTTTTACCAAATTCCATCTGGGCTGTAAAACGTGGATCTGTTTTACGAAGAACCGCATGACCATAACCTGGTACCACTTTTCCGGATGACAATGTTTTCTGTACATAGTCTGCTATCTGCTCTTTGGAAGGAGCATCCGTACCCAATTGCTCCTGCATTTCGAAGATCCATTTGATCACTTCCTGGTTAGCCAGTCCGTGCAATGGTCCAGCCAATCCATTCATACCTGCAGCATAGCTTAGATAAGGATCGCTAAGTGCAGAACCTACCAGGTGTGTGGTATGTGCCGACACATTACCGCCTTCATGATCGGCATGGATGGTCATGTACAAACGCATGAGTTCTTTAAAACTTTCATCTTCATAACCCATCATGTGTGCCAGGTTACCTGCCCAATCTAATAAGCCATTGGGTTGAATATGTTGGTTATCCTTATATTTTCTGCGATAGATATAAGCCGCAATCCTTGGCAGGCGCGAGATCAGATCCATCGTATCATCGTAGATATATGTCCAGTAGTCTTTTTTATTCAATCCCTTTGCATAAGCTTTTGCAAAATTACTTTCCGTTTGCAATGCCATTACACCTGTAACAAACATGGTCATCGGATGGGCACTGATCGGTAATGCATCAATGGTTGCAAAAACATAATTAGGTACATGACTGCGTCGCTGCCAAACATTGGTCATATGTGTCACTTCCTCTTCAGATGGTAATTCTCCGAGTAGCATCAGGAAAAATAAACCTTCCGGTAAGGGCTCGCCTCCATGGGGTGCTTTGGGCAATTTCTCTTGTAGTTCAGGAATAGAATAACCCCTGAAACGGATACCATCCTGGGCATCCAGTAAACTGGTTTCTGTTACCAGACCAGTAATACCGCGCATTCCCTGGTAAACCTGCGATAGGGTTACTTCTCCAATTTTGCGGGAGCCATGTTCTTTCAGAATATCTTTAATTTCTGTATTGGCTACATCTGCCTTTGCCTTAAACCTTTCTTTTACAATTCCCATGTTGAGCGTGTATTTATGTTTCTAAATATGGCTTTGCAGCGCGAAAAAGGGTGATCTAATAGTAGGGCTAAAGGTAAAACAAGTTGACCTATAGCACAAAACAATTAGGGTGTTGGGTTCCTAAATAATCATTAAATTATTTAGGCGCCTTTTTATAGAGGTAAATAACAACAAACAGGAAGATAATGTTCGGAATCCATGCGGCTAAAAGGGGTGGTAAATTACCTTTTGTTGAAAAAATAGTTGAAAACCTGTCGGTAATAATAAATAGGGCCGCAATTGCAAAACCAACAGCCAGGTGAACCCCACTGCCTCCCCTTACTTTTTTACCTGCCACAATTGCGCCAATAATGGTTAGTAATAAAACAGTTACACAGGTAGCTTCTCTACGGTAACGTTCTACTTTTAATTCATTTAACCCTTCGGATCCCCTTAACTCTTCCAGTTTTATGAACTTGTCTAATTCGGGTGAAGTGAGCTTGTCTTTGGTATATTTATCCCTGCTCAGATCGTAAGGTTTGAAATTGTATTTCATGGTGCGACTGGGTTCCAGCACAACCGTTTCTTGTAAAGGTTCCAGTTTTCTATCTATTAGCGATTCCAAACGCCATTTTTTGATGGCTGTATCCCATAGTATCACATCAGCACGCATATTCTGGACCACCATATTATTTTTTTCCCGGTACATAAAAACCGGACCGCCTCTTTTGGTGGCTGTATCATAAGAATAGATGCCTGCATAGGTAAAGGAATCAATTCTTAAATAGATATTGGAAGGTGGCGCAATGAGTGAGTTGTAGGTATTATTTCCATCAATATATTTTGCTTCAAAATTGCCACGTAACTGATTGGCATTGGGTACCACATATTGGTTGGAAAACCATAAAAGCACCATCAGGATACTACCCCCCACCCAATAAGGTCTTAACCACCTGGCATAGGATGTGCCACTAGCCAGTATGGCAATGATCTCACTTTTACCCGCCATTTTTGAGGTAAAGAAAATGACAGCAATAAAAACAAAAAGGGGAAATAATAGCGCGATGATATGGGGAATAAAGCCAAAATAATATAGCGTGATGATCTTTCTTACACTCAACTGCGATTTTACAAAATCATCCGTTTTTTCACTTACATCCACCACCACAGAAATGATAGCAAAAAGGAATATGGCGAAAAAAAACGTGGTGAGAAATTTTTTCAGTATGTACCAGTCGATTTTCTTCATCATAATATATACCGGCAAAGATACAGTTCAGCTATGGATAGGGCAAAGTAGAAAAGTTAAAGTCTTTTCTTGATGATCTCCATCATTTCCGCTTTCCAGGTAGTGAAATTTCCTGTCAGAATTTGTTTGCGTGCCTCGCCTATCAGCCAAAGATAGAAGGAAAGATTTTGCAAGCTGGCTAATTGTAATGCCAACAATTCATCTGCTACAAACAAATGCCTTAGGTAGGCTTTGGTATAGTATTGACTGGACACACAATCTAATCCGGGATCAATGGGTGAAAAATCTGTTGCCCATTTTTTATTTCTGATATTGATCACCCCTTCTGTGGTGAATAACATACCATTTCTGCCATTACGGGTAGGCATCACACAATCAAACATATCAATACCTCTGTCTATACACTCCAGCAAATTCCAGGGTGTGCCCACACCCATCAGATAACGTGGTTTTTGAACTGGTAAATAATCGGTACAGAGATCCGTAAACTCATACATCATTTCTTCAGGTTCTCCAACGCTTAGTCCGCCTATGGCATTACCTGCCGCTTCTGTAGAAGCCACAAACTCACAGGATGCCTGTCGCAAATCCTTATACGTACTCCCTTGCACAATGGGGAAGAGATTCTGTGTATAGCCATATTTATCGGGGGTTTCCGCCAATCGTTCAAAACAACGGTTAAGCCAGCGATGGGTTAGCTCCATGCTTTTTTTTGCATAGGTATATTCACTGGGATAAGGCGGACATTCGTCAAAAGCCATGATAATATCAGCACCAATACTCCTTTGAATATCCATCACGGATTCAGGTGAAAATAAATGCCGGCTCCCATCAATATGCGATTGAAATAAAACACCTTCTTCTTTTATTTTGCGATTGGCAGCCAGTGAAAAAACCTGGTAACCGCCACTGTCCGTTAAAATAGGCATATCCCAACCCATAAAACAATGCAATCCCCCGGCAGCTTCCATAACTTCCGTTCCGGGGCGGAGATACAAATGGTAGGTATTGCCTAAGATGATCTGTGCCTGAATCTCATTTTTCAACTGCTGTTGGTTAACGGCTTTTACCGTACCCACGGTTCCCACAGGCATAAAAATAGGTGTGAGGATCTCTCCATGGTCGGTCTTAATTTTACCTGCCCTCGCTTTTGACCCATTTGCAGTTGATTCTAATGTGAATTCTAATCTTGGCATGGCGCAAAAATAGGGAATTGTCCACACCCTATTCCCCAATGCTTCAATACGCTATTTTTGCCGAATGATGATACCAGCCATTGCATGGACCATTGTATTCTATGCTTTTTGTACCGTTATAGCCATTCAGCTATTTTATTATCTGTATTTTTTTAGTAAGCTGGCTTTTTATAAAGATGCTGCCAGAGAAGTTACTCATGAGCATCCCATTTCTGTGATCATTTGTGCAAGAGATGAAGCAGATAACCTTACGAGAAACCTACCCGGTGTTTTGGTACAGGATTATAAAACTACACACGAAGTAGTGTTGGTGAATGATAATTCTACCGATGAAGGCCGGTATGTGATTGATGAGTTTAAAAAATCATTCAAAAACATCAACCATATTCATTTAACACAGGAAGCCAAGATGATCAGTGGAAAAAAATTCCCTTTGTCGATGGGTATCCGAAGTGCGAAATATGAAATTGTTTTACTAACAGATGCTGACTGTACGCCGGTTTCAGAATTCTGGATGCAAAAAATGCAGGATGCTTATGATGAAGATGCGGAGATCGTTTTGGGCTATGGTGCTTACCACAAAAGACCGGGCATCTTAAATAAACTGATCCGCTTTGAAACATTTCATACTGCCTTACAATATCTTTCTTATGCATTGGCAGGTTCGCCTTATATGGGAGTTGGCAGAAATCTGAGTTATAAAAAAGAAGTTTTTTTACGTAACAAAGGATTTTCTTCCATTAACCAGATTCCTAGTGGTGATGATGATCTGTTTATTAACCAGGTAGCTACGGCAGCCAATACCAGAATTGTGATTGACCCCGATGCGCATACGGTAAGTGAACCAAAAAAGCGTTGGAGCGACTGGATGACGCAGAAATACCGTCATTATACAACAGGCAGGTACTATAAACCCAAACACAAATTTTTATTGGGTCTCTATTCACTTACACTCTTTCTGATCTATCCATTATTGGCTATTTCCATCATTTTCTTTAACTGGTGGTTGCCATTAGCTGTATTTGGATTGCGCTTTATCATTCAAGGCATCGTTTTTTACAAAGCCATGAAAAAACTGAATGAAACTGATTTGTTACCCTGGTATCTTTTATTAGATATTTGGATGTTCTTTTATTTCATCTTTACCTTACCTGCCATATGGAAAGCACCCCGCAAAAACTGGGATTGATCCTGAAGTATTTTTCCGAATTCAGTGAAGAGCAGGTGAAACAATTCACTGCATTAGAAGAACTTTATACGGAATGGAATGCAAAGATCAATGTGATTTCCAGAAAGGATATTGATTCCATTTACCTGCACCATGTTTTACATTCACTCAGTATAGCAGCCATTGCTGATTTTGAGCCTGGCACGCAAATCATTGATATTGGCTGTGGTGGCGGGTTTCCGGGTATTCCACTGGCTATCTTTTTTCCGAAAGTAAAATTTCATTTGGTTGACAGTATTGCCAAAAAATTAAAAGTTGTGGAAGCCGTATGTGCCGGAGCTAATATCAAGAACATCACCATACAACATACCCGAGCAGAAGATATCAAAAACAAAAAATTTGATTACGCCATTTCCAGAGCCGTTGCACCGCTGAAAGATCTATGGAAATGGAGTGCCCCCCTATTAAAGAAAGACCATAGCAAAACCTTACCCAATGGACTTATCTGCTTAAAAGGCGGCGACCTGGCCCAGGAAATTTTCGAAAGCGGCCTGCGACCCAAGATGATGCCCATCTATAAGATCTTTGCTGAAGACTATTTTCAGGAGAAGTTTGTGATACATGCGGCGAGGTAGGGATTGAGGATTACGGATTAAGGATTACGAATTTGAAAATTTGAAAATTTGAAAATTGGGGATTTATATATCCGCTAATTCACAATTCGCTAATCCGTAATCCGTAATTACCTAATCCGGTATCACCAATCTATTATTCGACCTATTCACATCTGCCAATCGCTGACTGGGGTCTATTTCGATGGATTTTATTTGTCCGATGTTTTTGGTTATTTCGAATGAATATTCAGGATGTGTCCAAGCCCATGGTGTGTGCACTGTTCTGGAGATATTATTCTCTGCTGGTTTTGCGCCAAACATCATATTCAGTGGCATGTAATGTATTTCCTGTGATCCATCTTTATAGGTAACCATTACATCAATAGGCATTGGAATTTTACCAACACGTTTGATAGTGATAAAACCTTTACCTTCTTTCACATTAATATCACCTACTGCATAATCGATTTGCTTGGTACTATTGATCCAATATTCTTTGTACCAGTCGAGCTCCATATTACTCTGCTTTTCTGCAACCCTGATAAAATCATTTGGATTGGGGTGTTTGAAACGCCATTGGTTATAATAAGCCAATAAGATCTTATCACGAATACTATCACTTACGATATAACCTAATTGCGACATAAATACAGCGCCCTTGCTATAGGCTGCATTACCATAAGCGTAATTGGTATTGTAATGATCAGAATGTGTGCTGGCAGGCTCTTCCAGTCCGCTTTTTGCCAAATTAAAATAACCTCTGTATGATCCGTTGAACCAGAATCCCGGGCTATTTCTTAGTGTAGCCATCACTCGTGTACTACTGTAATCCGTGAATCCTTCGTCCATCCATGGATACAAGGATTCGTTTGTGCCCATCAACATTTGGTACCAGGTATGCATCCATTCGTGCAAAGCTGTTCCTACACTTGCGCTTTTTAATAAGGTAGCCATTGGATATTCCATACCGCCATCACCTCCCTGAATAAAAGTGTAGGTCTTGTAAGGATATGCACCAAATGTTTTTGCTATGATAGGGTATGCCAATGCAGCCGTATCTGCTACTTTTTGCCACCTGTTTTCGAGAGAATCCACTGCTTTGTATACCACCCTGATCAATGGACCGTCTTTAACTGTTCTGGTGATCATTTTATAATTAGGGTCAGCGGCCCACATGAAATCATGCACATTATAGGCCTGCCATTTCCAGGTATTGGTAGAACCCATATTGGGCTTTACTTTAAAGCCTGGTGCTTCATAACCAAAACCCAAATCATTACCATTCAGCAAATCACCACCGGCAGTTACCATATAATTTTTATCGATGGTAATGTTTACATCAAAATCGCCCCAAACACCATAGAACTCACGCGCTATATATTGATTCGGATGCCAGCCCTGGTAATCGTATTCAGCCAATTTAGGATACCATTGACTCATACTGTAACGAATGCCTTCTGCATTGTCGCGACCACTTCTACGCACTTGAACAGGCACTTGTGCTTCAAATACGATATCCATCACAACTTTTGATTTGGGCAGAATCGGTTTGGTCAGGATCACTTCCATGATAGTTTCCTGCTCTTTCAATATTTGTTCAACGCCATTTATTTTCAAACTCTTGATATGCTGGTATCCAATTTCATCGGGCTTTAATTTTCCGATTCGATCTTTTACACGGGCATCCCAATCTAGGCCATCACTATTTCTTCTGGGTTCTGATAGTTTTGTTTTCCCCAATTCAAGGCTGCGCATATCCATACTGCTGCCGGGTTGAAACGCATTCCAGTATTCATGAAAGAAAACCCTTTGCAGGGTATCGGGTGAATTATTGGTGTATTCCAGTTTTTCGGTACCACTAAAACGGTTGGCAACAACATCCATATTCACATTGATATTGTACTTAACACGCTGTTGCCAGCGGTCGGATTGCGCAACAGCCATCATTTGTTGCATCATGAAAATAAAACAAATAAAATGTTTGAATTTGAATGTATACATAGTTCCGCATTTGAAAGTGAAGCTGTAAATTTCAGAAAATTAAATTATAATGTCACAAATATTTATAGGTGAACACCCATTTATCCCTTACACAAAAGAAACCTATAATGATGAGGAAATGCTAAACAGGAGTCATGAATTCTATCATTGGCTTGATGGAAGAAGGACTGTTAGGGATTTTTCAAATAGACCGATACCTAAAGAAGTTATAGAAAACCTTGTAAAATCTGCTTCAACTGCGCCTTCCGGGGCGCACAAACAACCCTGGACATTTTGTATAGTTTCGGATCCTGATTTAAAGAAAGAAATCCGGAGGGCAGCCGAAATGGAAGAAAAAGAAAGTTATGAAAAACGAATGAGTGAAGAATGGTTAACTGATCTGGCACCTTTACAAACAGGTTGGCAAAAACCATTTTTAGAAACCGCTCCTTACCTTGTCATTGTTTTTAAAAGAAGTTATGAGTTTACAACCGAAGGTAAAAAGCACCAAAATTATTATGTTAGCGAAAGTTGTGGACTGGCATGTGGTTTATTCCTGGCGGCTGTGCATCATGCGGGTCTTGTTTCACTAACGCACACACCTTCACCTATGAATTTTTTGAGCATTTTATTGAAGCGGCCAGAAAATGAAAAACCTTTTTTGTTGATGCCAGTTGGTTATCCGGCAACAAATTGTTTGGTTCCGGATATAAAAAGGAAGGAAATGGATAAAGTAATGGTTTGGTATGAATGAAATTCAAGAATCATTAATTTTTTCCGGCGAGTACAATAACTATCTCACCTTTTACAGTTTTAGATTCAAAATAAGCAACCAGTTCTATTAAGGATCCGCGCTTATTTTCCTCAAACATTTTTGTAAGTTCCCGGCTTACAGAACATAATCTTTCCGGGCCAAAGTAGGTTATAAATTCCTTCAAAGTTTTTACCAAACGCATCGGACTCTCATAAAAAATCATGGTCCTTTCTTCTTCTGCCAGCACTTTTAAAAGTGTTTGTCTCCCTTTCTTTAAAGGCAAGAATCCTTCAAATACAAAACGATTGGTGGGTATGCCACTATTTACCAAAGCAGGAACAAATGCGGTTGCACCTGGCAAACATTCCACTTTTACATCCTGCTTGATACATTCGCGCACCAATAAAAACGCAGGGTCTGAAATGCCAGGTGTGCCTGCATCTGTAATAAGCGCCATTTTCTTACCTGCTTTCAATTGATCCACTATATGCGGTACAATTTTATGTTCATTGTGCTGGTGATAGGGCGAAACAGGTTTCTGTATCTGGTAATGATTGAGCAGCTTGGAAGAAGTGCGGGTATCCTCACATAATATCACATCCACCTCCTTCAAAAGTTCTAAAGAACGAAGGGTAATATCTTTTAGGTTGCCGAGTGGTGTGGGGATGAGGTAGAGCAAGGGAGTTTGGAGTTTGGAGTTTGGAGTTTGGAGTTTGGGGCAAAATACTTCAGTCTCCAAACTCCAGTCTCCAGACTATTAATTAATCATTTCAATCTCATAAAACTCCATCACCGGATTGGCTAACAGTTTTTTACTGGCTTCCTCAGCGAATTGTTTGGCCTGGGTTTCGCTATCAGCATTGATTTGCAGGGTGATATGTTTACCTACCCTCACATCTTCAATGGCAGTGATACCCAGGTTACTCAGTCCGCCTAAAACGGCTTTACCCTGTGGGTCTAATAAATCTTTTAAAGGCATTACTTTGATCTGTACGTTATAGTTCATGATGCGGATTGTTTAAAAAGCAAAGATAGAATTACGTAAGCAATAAATGTTACAGGTACGGCCAACCAGCCAAAACTTAAAGCAGCAACCAAGGCAATAAGTGCCATGATAAGAAAAGGAAGTAACTTTTTTACAGAAACCCCGCTGAATTTCAATGCCAGCATGGGTAAATGAGACACCATCAAGTAACTAGCCAAAAACAGGGCTGCATACCAAAACCATTTATTCAACAGCACACTGATGATTGTTGCATTATCTGCATACCAGTATACCAAAGGAAAAGATGCGAATAATAAGCCCACAGCTGGTATGGGTACTCCTTTAAATCCATGCGACTGTGTAGTATCTATATTAAAGCGCGCCAATCGATAAGCACCTGCACAAGGCAATATAAAAGCAGGAAATAACCAGATACTGTTGGTGTCGAGCCCGTCTGTTTCCTGCGCAAAACTTAAACGCAGAAACTGAAAAGCGATCATGCCGGGGGCAACGCCAAAACTTACAACGTCTGCCAAAGAATCCAATTGCTTGCCCAATTCTGAAGGTACATTTAATAACCTAGCAACAAATCCATCAAAAAAATCAACAATAGCGGCTAAGGTTATAAATAAGCTGGCCATGTAAATTTTTTCCGGAATAACAACAAGGTTTTCTCCATTTACATCGGCAGAAATGGTGAGGCCTGTTTGCATGATGGTAACAATTGCCAGGCAACCGAAAAAAAGATTGAGCAGGGTAAATAAATTGGGTATGTGCTTCATGTAATGGATAATGATCAATGAATTATCGGCTAAATTATTTTCTTTTCATGATGGCTTCAATTTCATCAGTTGTTATGGGAATATTTTTCATCAGATCGATATTACCAGATTTTGTGATCCAGAAATTATTCTCGATACGCACACCCATTTGCTCTTCTTCAATATAGATACCCGGCTCAATAGTAAAGAGCATGCCTGCTTTGATGGGTTCTGTTCTGGTACCCAGATCATGCACATCAATTCCCAGGTGGTGCGAAATACCATGGTATAAATATTTACGATAAGCCCTGTTTTCAGGGTCTTCATTTTTCACTTCCGATTTTTTAAGCAAGCCGATTTTCAGGAATTGCTGGGTAGCTTCCTCTCCTACCTTATCCGTATAAGCAAGAATAGAAATGCCAGGTTTTAAAATACTCTTGGCATAATTGTGCAAGTGTAAACAGGCATTGTACACTGTTTTTTGTCGCCTGGTGAATTTACCGTTTACCGGTATGGTACGGGTAAGGTCTGCACAATAGTTGCCGTATTCTGCACCAAAATCCATCAGTATCAATTCGCCATCCTTACAGGTTGCATTATTGGAAACATAATGCAGGGTGCGGGCATTATCGCCACTGGCAATGATGCTGCCATAGGCCGGACCAGTTGCGCGCTGACTTAAAAAACTATGCCAGATCTCTGCTTCAATTTCGTATTCGGTAACACCGGGCTTGATGAAATGCAATAAGCGCCTGAATGTGTTTTCGGTAATATCTATGGCTTTTTGAACTACTTCTATTTCTTCCTTTGATTTAATGCTGCGCAATTCTTTCATAATGCTGGCAGCTCTTTTAAAAGAATGTAAAGGATAAGCAGCTTTCATTTCTTCTATAAAACGGTATTCCCTCGTGCGAACATGTGAAGCTTTACGATCATTCTCATTAGTGTCGAGATAGATATGATCAGCCAGGTGAATCCAGCTTTGTAAAGTGGCTTCCAGGGTATCTAACCAAATAATGGTAGGGATGCCGGAGATCTCCACAGCTTCATTTGCTCTCAGTCTTTTACCATCCCACTTTTCTTTTAAAGCATTAGGGCGCACCAATACCAAAACCTCCCGGAACTTAGGATCGGGATTATCTGGGAATAGGATCACCATCGAATCTTCCTGTGTAATACCGCTAAGCCAAACCAAATCTGTATTCTGCTTAAAAGCATGTAAGGCATCTCCGTTGGCAGGCCATTCATCATTACTCACAAAAATGGAAATACTGTTGGGCAACATTTCCTTGGCAAAACGTTTTCTATTCTGAATAAAAATGTTGGGATTTAAGGGCAGATATTTCATAACCAGTAATTGATGGCTTGCAAGATAAAAATTAAGCAGCAGGAAATCCTGATTATATCTGATGGTGGAGAAGCCTGTGTATAAAATCCTGCATTTGTTAAATTTTATAAAAAGAATCCGTTTTTGTAACAATATACGAACACAATCGTATATTTACTACGAAATAATTCGTTTATAACACATCAATCAAAACTTATGAATCAAAAAAAATCAACCTGGATGGCTTTTTCAGCCCTTTTGCTTATTTCTGTAGCTTTTATTTCCTGGAAAAATTCTGACTCAGGTTTACCGGTTAAACCCTATAAAATTTACCAGAACAACGACACCACAGCCCCTGCTAAAAAAAGCAAGAAGGAATACCGAGTAGGTGATTTGGATAATGCCATGAAAGACCTCGACAAAGCCATGGCTGACATGAACAAAAACATGAACATCGATTTTGCTAAAATGGACAAGGAAATTAAAGCTGCCATGGAAGAAGTAAAAAAGATCGACTATGAAAAAATTTCACGCGAAATAAAAGAAGAACTCAGCAAGGTTGACTGGAGCAAAACAAAAATGGAAGTAGAAAAAGCTTTGAAAGAAGCTGAAATAGAAATGAAGAAGGTTGACATGAAAGAGATTGAAAAGACCATTGAAAATGTGCGCAAAGAAGTGAGTGCAGAAAAAATCAGGGCCCATATTGATATGGAAAAAATTAAAAAAGAAGTAGAAGCCGGATTGTCAGGGGCTAAGCTTGGATTAGAGAAGGCTAAAAAAGAGCTGGGTATGCTGAAAGAATTTACAGAGACCCTTGAAAAAGATGGTTTGATAGATCGTAAAAAAGGCTATAAAATTGAAGTGAAAGCTGGTGAGCTATACATCAATGGTAATAAGCAATCCAAAGAAGTGAATGACAAATACAGTAAGTATTTTAAGGACGAAGATTATTCGATTACCAGTGATGGGAAGGAGAATATTCGGCTTTAATAGAATGCATAGTAAAATGGATATTTTTTTTCAACACAGAGAAACAGAGGAACGGAGTTTCACAGAGTAAACCGAAAATTATCTCTGTGTTGAAAAATATTTTTTAGAACCTTACAGTTGGGCAACTGATGGATTTACCTGCACTGGAAGGAAAGATGCCGCTTTTGACAATAGAAATTTCATAGGCGCCGCGCGTTGCATTGAGACTTCCCAAAGCAGAAATGGTGGCATCATAATTTACAGTGATCTTTAGATCATTTACCTCATACCCTACCATGGGGATCAATGCATCCATATTCCGGTAATACAATCCAAGAATTAGCTGACTTTGTCCATCACCCGTAAGATCCCGATGGGCATTGAATCCCAGCACCGATTCCCAAGTATTACCCATTTTACTTACATATACATTAGGATTAACGATCCAATAATCCTGCATCTTGAAACTGCCATTCATAAATGCTGTAAAACGCTTTTGCAGGCGGTTATTGGACACCGTAGGATCATAAAAACTTTCCCGGGGATTATTCAAGTGGAGGATACTTAAGCCGGCATTGAAATAGGCATTCTCAGAAGCGAAATATGCAAAGTTTAAACCCATTTGCAGATCCAGGTAAGAAGACTGGCTATTGGCAAATGGTTCATTAGTGGGAATGGTTACATCAAAAAATCTGCCATTCCATTGGTTATCAAAACTCAGTTTTGAAATATCAATTCGCTTGGTGGTAAAGCCTAATCCAAAACCACCACTCAGCAAACTATTGTACCCAATCATCTGGTGGTAGGCCACTGTAGCAAATCCACTGGTTGCACTTAAACTACCACTGCCTGCAACATCTTTCATTAAAGAACCACCAATACCCATCCATCCGTTTTCAAATCGATCGGTAAATAATTTGGTATCGCCCCATACGCCCATTGTTTTATAGGGATTGCCCACATTGGCCCACTGGTTTCTATAATTTCCACCCACACGAAAATCATAATCCGGATTAAAGCCAGTATTGGCGGGGTTTACCAATAAGGGTGTATTGAAATATTGTGAGAAATGCAGATCCTGTGCCCCAAGAAAATGATGGGTTACCAGGAAAAACAAAAATAATATGATACTAAGTTTCTGTTTCATTTAAACGCTATCGTAATAAAGTGATATCCCCTTTTTTAGTTGCTTTCTCTTTACTACTGAACTGTATGATCAATGTATAATGATAAACATCCTGTGGTTGCCCCTTACCTTTAAAAGTACCATCCCAACCTTCATTGGGATCGGTTCCCTCATACACCAAGGTACCCCATCTGTTATAAATGCGCCAGGTCATTTTTTCTATCCCAAAACCCTTTACATACACTTTATCATTCCTTCCATCACCATTGGGCGAAAAAGCACTGGGCACATCCGTTAAACTATTGATGGTTACAGAAATTGTTTGACAGGTAGTATCGCTGCAACCCGCATTGTTAAAGGTTATCAAACAGGTATTAAAAGTACCGGAGCCTCTATACAAATGATTCACTACCGAATCAACACGCGTAGTTATTAAAGAATCACCATCACCAAAATTCCATTTGTACAAACTGCCACCTATGGATGCGTTTAAAAAACTAACCGGGGTATTGGGTTGAGTAGGTTGTGGCGTGTAACTGAAATCTGCTCTGGGTAAAGGACTCACATTAATAGTAAAAAAGGCGGAAGTATCCACTTTATTACAGGTTGAGGTATCAGTTGCAATTAACCTTACCTGGTAGCTGCCTACTGACCCATAAACATGTGTTGGATCATCCAGTGTAGAAGTAGTGCCATCTCCAAATTCCCACAGAAACTGAACGCCACCTAATGAAGTATTGGTAAACTGTGCATTGTAAGGTGCGCAGCCAACAGCTGATGTAGTAAACTGTGCCTTTACATTAGGCGACAATCGTATGGTCCTTACCAAACTATCCGGTTCATTACAATAATTGGTATCGATCAAAGTAAGTTTTACATTATAGGTACCAGGTGTTGCATAAGTATGATTGACAGATCCAGATCCTGCTAACTGGGTAGTGCCATCTCCAAAATCCCATCGGAAACTATTGGCCACAAAGGGTTTGATGGAAACAGATGTATTGGTAAACTGATATGCTAAAGAAAGACATGGTGGTAATTTAGCAGCTGTAAATGCCAAACCTGCTTTGTCGTCTCTTACCCGCATGTTTACAAAAGATGTGTCTGAAATATTACAGGATGAAGAATCGATGGCAATTAGTTTTACCCGATAAAAACCCACTGTATTGAATGTGTGAGATACTTTAGGAACCAAGGTTGTTTCTAAAGCAGAACCATCATTAAAATCCCAGATATATTTTTTACCCATGGCCATGGTATCGGCAAAATCAACCACCATGGGCACACAACCTGTGGTATCATTGGGAACGCCATTGATGGATGCTTGCACACCCGCACCTATCCCTGCTAAATTGAAGGCAATTTTTACGGCAGCTAAATTACAACCCTGTGAACCATTGAAGGGCGACCATACACCGGGCGTAACAGGAAAAGTTGGTTTAGGAGAACTACAATTGGCACAAATGGATTGATAGATCACCCCATTTCTATCAAAGCGACTGGTACCGCCATCTACGTGCTCACCAAATCCTGCTGCCTGACCAAAAAAACTGCCGTATAATTGTGATTTAGCATTCTTCTCTAATACAAAAAAATACAGGTCACTATTATCGGTTGATCTTTGATAAGCGTCCCCTGTTATGGGAAGACCATTCGTTCCACTATTCGGAAACTTATTTTCAATATCTACCTGGCCTCCCCATCCTGAAACATACACATTTTCACAACGATCTACTAAGAAAGCAGTAGGTGAAATATTAGGATTGGATCCGCCGGAACCGAATATGGTAGAGTAAATAAAATCGGAAAGATTAGGTTCCAGCTTAGCTATGAACTGTTTACCACCAGCCTGGCTAAAAGTGGCATTTAAAACAGGCCAATTACCAGTAGTGGTGCCGGTAATGTATGGAAATCCGAATTTGTCATATTGAATACCGTAAATAATATCGTTACCTGAAGTACCGAAATAACTACTCTTCAACAAGCTACCATTATTGGTAAATTCTGCAACAAACCCATCGAATAACCCACCTTGAAAAGAAGGAAACTTAACACCTGCTTTATTACCCGGAAAATCTGTGCTGGCAGTTGCACCTGCAACCAATAAATTATTGGTGAGCGGACTGATAGACAAAACAAAAGCAGCATCATCCTCACTACCACCCATAATAATACTAAATAAAACAGTAGAGATGTCAGGTGAAAATTTCAAAACCACTGCATCCTGTGCCCTAAGTGCAGCATTGGTTCCACCTAATGTAGATTGTCCTGAAATAGGTGTAGTAGGAAAATTTGCCGATTGTGTACAGGAAGCAAAATATATATTTCCGGAAGCATCAACGATCACTTCACTTCTGGCATCATCCCCATAATTTACATTGATAGATGAAGGACCGGGATTAGGGTATTTATGTTTGATATTTACACCATCATTATTACTACCCCCAATTTTAATGGAAGATACTAATCCGGTACCATTGGCATTTAGCTTGGTGAGTACCATATCCCATTCACCACCCAAAGGACCGTATTGTTTCAAAGTTCCGGCAGTTGGATAATCAGCGGAAGTGGTTCTACCACCAATGATGAGATTTCCGGAAGCATCAACCACCATACTATGTGGTTGTTCATTACCCCTTGAACCTCCAATATATGTGGCATATAAACGATTAACACCTGTGGGATCAAATTTCATGATGGCCATATCAAACCCACCCTGCTCACCAGTACTTGTATTACCACCCTGGTAAGTTTGTTGAAAAGCTCCATTACTAACGGGGAAGCTTGAATTACCTGTTCCAAATACAATGCCACCTGCATAAAAATTTCCTTTGCCATCATAGGTGGCCGTATAACCCCAGTTATCGGAAGTACTTCCCGTAAAAGTAGAAAAGACTACAGATGGATCTATCACTAAGGTAGCATCTTTGGCATACGCTCCTTCCAGTTTGAATTTTACAATATTCCCTTTCAATTCATAATAACAGGGAATTTCGGTTCGGCTATTGTTTACCAACTGATAAGTGTAGGGCGCTAATTCATTTACTTCGTCAACGGATGTTTTGATCTGAAGTCCGCCATTCCTGAGTTTCAGGCTTTCCGCTCCATCAAAATACATAGCGATATTATCCGGGTTACCGCCGGGATGCACGATAAAATCATACTTTAAAATACCATTGGAAGTATAATACCGGATATCAATATTCGGATATACATTTTTATAAGTAACACCCTGATAGGTTTTACAATTACTGGTCCATTTGGATGGATCATTGCCGATGATATAATTGCTATAGGTTTGTTGCGGCTTGTCGGGAATGATCAAAGGATTTTTATTGGCGTTCAACAAACGCATTTCGTAGATATGTCCGTGCACTATATCCGCACCGCCTGTTTTCCCTTCCAGCAAAGGCTTTTCTTTTTTATCAACTGTTTTGTTAAGTAAAACGGAAGAATTTCCTTTTGCATTTCCGTGCGCAGATTCACGTAAACTGTTGAGGTCAGTTTTATCATACAATACCACCCTGTAGCCACTTGCCTGCAACATAAAAGCGCCTGCACTTAAATCTCCTTTGAATTTTATCTGGCTATCCCATTGCCCCTTGTTTTCGATGAACTCCAAATAATTTTGTGCATACAGATGCGTACTCAGCATCACCAAAAAAAATATTCTTGCTATCGTTTTAAAAGGGATCAAATTATTTTATTTATGCAAGTTCAAACAATTAGCCGCAATGTGCCAATTTATGTTTCACTAACTTTTAACAGTTCATCAGGATATTTTACCCCAACCATTTTTACTTTTCTCACCCTGAAGAAAATGCTTTAATTGCAAATTCTTTGCCAAAGAAAGTTCAACATCTTCTTCTACCAGCATTTCTGCCTCTTTTTTGGCAATTTCCAGTATATCCTTGTCATTAACAATACTTGCCAGCTTAAAGTTCAATGCTCCGCTCTGTCTGGTGCCTTCAATATCACCCGGACCTCTCAGTTCCAGGTCTTTTTCCGCAATCACAAAGCCATCATTGGTTGCGCATAATATCTTGATACGTTCTCTTGCCTCTTTGCTGGCTTTGACCCCCGTTAATAAAATGCAAAAACTTTTTTCACTACCCCTTCCTACCCTTCCTCTTAACTGATGAAGTTGTGATAATCCAAATTTTTCTGCACTCTCAATCACCATTACAGAAGCATTGGGAACGTTTACCCCTACTTCTATCACAGTGGTGCTAACCATGATCTGTGTGTCGCCTTCCACAAATCTTTGCATATTGGTTGCTTTCTGGTCCGCTGGCTGCCGGCCATGCACCATGCTGATATGAAATTTAGGTTCAGGAAAAAAGCTTTTTACTTGTTCATAACCCTGCATCAGGTCTTCATAACTCATTTTCTCACTTTCTTCAATCAGGGGATAAATAAAGTAAACCTGCCGCCCCTTATCGATTTCCGTTCGCACAAAATCCATCACATTGGCCCTGGCTGTTTCAAAACGGTGAACGGTAGTAATGGGTTGCCTTCCGGGTGGCAGTTCATCCATTACACTATAATCAAGATCACCATAGGCAGTCATCGCAAGTGTTCTAGGTATAGGTGTTGCCGTCATCACCAATACATGTGGCGGTATTACTGCCTTCTCCCATAATTTGGCCCTTTGTGCTACACCAAAACGGTGTTGTTCATCCACAATAACCAAACCCAGATTTTTAAACTGTACCACATCTTCAATTACCGCATGGGTGCCTACTACAAAATGTATCGTATCGTCTAACAAACCACTGAGTATCCTTTTTCTTTCCTTTGTTTTGGTGCTTCCTGTTAACAAAGCAATTTCAACAGGCATTTGGCTGAGCAATTCTTTTAATCCTGTATAATGTTGTTGTGCCAGAATTTCGGTGGGTGCCATTAAACAACTTTGAAAACCATTGTCGGCAGCCAATAACATACTCAGGAGCGCAACTATGGTTTTACCGCTGCCTACATCGCCTTGTAATAAACGGTTCATTTGATGACCGCGAGCAGTATCAGCCCTGATTTCCTTCATCACCCTTTTTTGTGCTCCGGTTAATTGAAAGGGTAAATATTTTGAAAAAAATGTATTGAAATAGTCACCCACTTTTTCAAACTGCACACCCCTGCTTACTTTATGCCTTTGCAAACGCACTAAATTTAATCGAACCTGTGCGATAAAAAATTCTTCAAACTTTAAACGACGCACTGCCTGATCATACATCAAGCCCGACGAAGGAAAATGAATATTTTTATATGATTCAAACCTGCTCAATAAATTATATCGATTACGCAATTCTTCTGGAATATTTTCCGGAAGATCTTTTTCTTGTACCAATGGAATTAATAAAGCTGTAAGCTTTGCAATTTGCCTACCATTCATTGCTCTTGCTTTCAGCTTTTCCGTACTTGGGTAAACGGGTTCTAAAAAATGGCTCCCCCCTGCTTTTGCCTGCACAAATACTTCAATTTCGGGGTGAACCATTTGGGGTTTGCCATTAAAAAAACCTGTTTTGCCAAATACCAGGTAATCACTTCCAACATGCAATCCCTTTATAACCCAGTTTATACCTTGAAACCAGGCAAGTTCCAGCACACCACTTGCATCACGTAACTGTGCCACCAATCTTTTTGCCCTGCCTGCTCCCACCATTTCATAACCCAATAAAGTGCCGGCTACCTGTATATAATCTGTTTGAGGATTAATATCCCTGATCTTATTAACCTGTGTTTTATCGATATGCCTGAGCGGAAAATGGTTCAATAAATCGCCAAAACTAAAGATCTCCAATTCCTTTTTCAGGATATCCGCACGCAATGGCCCCACACCTTTTAAGTATTCTATTGGGGAGGATAGTATGGTAGATGGATTATTAATTTTTGAAATAATTGAATTATGGATTTGCGAATTAACGGATTACGGATTAGCGTATTACGGATTGGCGGATTATGGATTGGCGGATTATGGATTGGCGGATTTATTGATAAAGGGGTATCTAATAATATAATCCGACAATCCGTTAATTCGACAATCCGCTAATTCGCTAATTCGCCAATTCGCTAATTACAATCCCTGCCCGAAATTCGCTAATCCTCACCACAAAACCATATTTGAATATTTTTCAATGTATTCTTAACTGCCATCCTATTTCCTATCTTCGCTGCCATGGAAAAAGAGGTTGTATTGAGCGGGATTCGTCCAACAGGATTCCTTCACTTGGGAAATTATTTTGGGGCTATGCGCAATTATGTGCGTATGCAGGACAGTTATAACTGTTATTTTTTTGTTGCTAACTGGCATAGTCTTACCACACATCCGGATACCAAAGAATTACAGAATAGTGTTCATAGGGTTATTGCAGAAAATATTGCCTGCGGACTGGATCCTGAAAAAGTAGCTTTATACATACAAAGTGATGTGCCGGAGATAGCAGAATTATACCTCTATCTCAATATGATGGCTTATAAAGGAGAACTGGAAAAAACAGTCACCTTCAAAGAAAAAGTAAGGAACCAGCCCGAAAATGTAAATGCCGGGTTATTAACCTATCCCGTATTACAGGCTGCAGATATACTCATTCACCGTGCGGTAAAAGTGCCCGTTGGAAAAGACCAGGAGCAACACCTGGAAATGGCCAGAAACTTTGCCGAAAGATTCAATTACAGATATGGTGAGGTTTTGCCATTACCCTATGCTTTCAATTATGGTGGCGAACTGGTGCGTATTATGAGTTTGGATGGAGTGGGAAAGATGAGTAAAAGCGAAAACCAACTGGCCACCCTTTACCTGGCCGATGATGATGAAAGTATCCGTAAAAAGATCATGAAGGCTAAAACAGATCAGGGTCCGGCAGAACCTAATTCCGTAAAACCTGATTATATAGAGAACCTGTTTACGCTTATGAGTCTGGTAAGTGCATCCGATACAGTTCAGAAATTTCAGGATGATTTTAATGCCAGTTCTGCAGGTAACTGTATCATTCGTTATGGGGATATGAAAAAGCAATTAGCTGAGGATATGACCCAATTTATTGCCCCGATCCGCGAAAAAGCAGCTGACATTCAACACAATAAGGAATTACTCCGTAAAATAATTGTTCAGGGAGCTGATAAAGCAAGGGCCAGTGCTTCCGAAACCTTACAATTGGTAAGGCAAGCCATTGGTATGAATTATGGTTAATTTTCGGAAAGGATTACTATAGTAAATACCTGCTAAAAAAAATATCTTCCCAGTCAACGTTCTCCAAACATCCTATTTCGTACTTTCATTCTTATGGCAAAAGCAAAGAAACCAAAACATGTGGCAGTAGCCGGTAATATCGGTGCAGGTAAAACAACACTTACAGAAATGCTGAGTAAGCATTACCGCTGGATTCCACAATTTGAAGATGTGGACCATAATCCTTATCTAATGGATTTTTATGAGGATATGCCACGCTGGAGCTTTAACCTGCAGATCTTTTTTCTTAATAGCCGGTTAAATCAGTTATTAGAAATACACCATGGAACGGAAACCGTAATTCAAGACAGGACCATCTATGAAGATGCACATATTTTTGCGCCCAATTTGCATGAAATGGGTTTGATGAGTAAGCGTGATTTCGACAATTACTTTCTTTTCTTTCAAACCCTGAAAACCATGGTACAGCCGCCAGACCTGCTGATCTACCTGAAAGCATCCGTACCCACTTTGGTTTCGCAGATCCAGAAAAGAGGGCGTGAATATGAAGAAAATATTCGGTTAGATTATTTGAAAAAATTGAATGAACATTATAATCGTTGGATAGATTCTTATAAGGAAGGTCCCTTACTTATTATCGATTGCGACAAAAATAAGTTTGCAGAGAATGATGAAAGCTTTGGAGATATTATCAGTAAGGTTGATAGTACTTTGTTTGGTTTGTTCTAATAAAAAAATGGGTGTTTTATTGTTTTTTCTTTTTTGTAAATTCATTTTTCAAAATTGATTTATCTTTGCCAAAAGGTTCTAAATATTGGCATAAAACAGTTTTATGCCTAAAATATTTGAATACATTGGTTTTGTTTTCTTTTTTTATAGTAACGATCATCCACCCATACATTGCCATGTAAGAAAAGGCGACAAAGAAGTGAAGGTGGAGTTAGAATTTATCAGAGGACAATTAGTGGATATTTCAATTCGAATGGCTAGTAGGGAAACCAATAAACTAACTTCAGCTGAAAGAGAAAAAATTAGGAAATTTGTGGAAGTATATTATGTTGAAATAAAAGATAAATGGGAAGACTTTAGAGCAGGAAAAAAAATCAGATCCAGAAAAATAAACAAGGAAATCAAGTGATTGTTAAAAAAGATATAACCCCTATAAAAATAGAGAAAGCCACTTATGTTGATGGCTACAGGGTTTGTATTGACTTTAATGATGGAAAAAGAAGTACTGTTGATTTTAAACCATTTTTAGAAACTATTGAAAAAGGTCATTTAAAGAAATATAAAAACATAACAAATTTCAAGAATTTTCTTATTGAAAATGGTAACCTAGTTTGGGGCCAGGAATGGGATTTGATATTTCCACTCAATCAACTTTACAAAGGATATATTAAATTATAAATAGTTAAGAATCTAACTTAACTTTTTTATACTTTTTGATTTTAATCCTCTAAAAAAAGAACCCCAACTTTTCAGAAGGGGTCCTTATCAAACAAGCAATCGTCGAAATAATATTACCCTCAGATAATATCAGCAGTTAGGCTTTTGGTGCGGCCATTAAAATCTCGGATGAAACACCGGAAGCATATTTTTCAAAATTTCGAATAAACTCTCCGGCCAATTCTCTCGATTTGGTATCATAGGCAGCTTTATCCGTCCATGTGCTGCGTGGGTTTAAAATTTCCGCGGGTACACCCGGACAGGTTTCGGGAACCATCACCCCAAATACAGGGTCAACCTGAAAGTTTTGTTTTGCCAGTGCTCCATTTAAAGCCGCCGTAATCATGGCTCGGGTATAAGCTAATTTCATTCTTTTACCAATGCCGTATGGTCCGCCCGTCCAACCCGTATTGATCATCCAAACATGCACCGCATCGTCCTTCATTTTTTGACCCAGCATGGCTGCATATTTACCCGGATGTAAGGGTAAAAAAGGAGCGCCAAAACAAGCACTGAAAGTAGATTTTGGTTCTGTTACACCCGCTTCGGTTCCAGCTACCTTTGCCGTATAACCACTGATGAACTGGTACATGGCCTGACCCGGATTTAGTTTACTTACCGGAGGCAATACCCCATAAGCATCACAGGTTAAAAAGAAGATATTTTTGGGAAGTCCGCCAATACTAGGTTCCAGGGCATTGCTGATATAAGTTAAAGGATAACTCACCCTCGTGTTTTCTGTAATTTTTTTGCTGCTAAAATCAATGCGCTGTGATGCAGGTAAAAACTGAATATTTTCCACCAATGCACCTGGCCTGATTGCCTGAAAAATTTCAGGTTCTTTTTCTTCACTCAAATCAATGGTCTTGGCATAACAGCCTCCTTCAAAATTAAACACGGATGTTTCTGTCCAACCATGCTCATCATCACCAATCAATTTTCTGTTAGGGTCTGCACTCAGGGTAGTTTTTCCCGTACCACTCAAACCAAAGAATACCGCCACATCACCTGCATCGCCCATATTGGCACTGCAATGCATGCTCAACACATTTTGCTGGTGCGGAAGTAAAAAATTCAATACACTAAAAATCCCTTTCTTCATTTCACCGGTATAACCAGTACCCCCTATTAAAATTGTTTTGTGTGTAAAGGAGATCATGGCAAAATTCTCTTGCCTGGTGCCATCCACAGCCGGGTCTGCCTTAAAACCTGGTGCTTGTATGATATGCCAGTCGGCTGCAAAATTTTCCAGCTCTCCATCTTCGGGGCGTAGAAACATATTAAAAGCAAAAAGATTACTCCAGGGATTTTCATTGATCACCCTGATCGGCAAACGATATGCAGGATCTGCACAGGCATAACAATCGCGTACCCAAACTTCTTCCTGTTCTCCTAAGTATTGCAGGAGTTTTTTACGGAGTTGTAAAAAATAGGTTTCTTCTACTGGAATATTAAAATTGTTCCAGTCAACGGTATCAGCTGTGATCGCATCCTTCACAATAAACTTATCCTTTGGACTGCGACCGGTAAACTCACCTGTTCTGATACAAAGGGCACCGGTATCGTTCAAAACACCCTGCCCTCTTTCAATGGTTTGGGCAGATAATACGTCAGGTGTTAATTGGTAATGAATATTTGAATGCGCTGAAAAACCAAGATCCGGTAAAATGTTTGCAGGAATAAAAGAGTTGATAGCCATCATAAACGAACAACTGTTAGTTAAGCTGCAAATGTAATTGTTTAAGTGTTCCGCCAATTAATTCGTGTAAAGCTTACACAGGATGGTTACAGAAATGATTGCGCTAATTATTAAATATTTTAAACCCATATGCCCAATTTGCAGCATACCATTTTAAAATTCATCCATTCATTAGATATTTTCTAAAAATAAAAACCAAACAAATTTCAATGAATCCCTCCCAAACCTGCTTCATCCCTCTTCCCATTTTCAAATCTTTAAATTTTCAAATTTAAATTGATCCTAACATTTTTTTATGGGATCAAAAAAGACTTCCCGCAACTTTATAAGTAGGTTTGCAGCAAAACAGACTTATGCTTTTTAGAAAAATCCTTGTCCTTTCATTCGCTTTTGTGCTTACGCAAAATATTTCTGCGCAGGAATCTGAACTGGAAGAAAAAGGAAAATTCAAAAAAGAGAATATCTTTTTTGGCTCTGGTATCAACTTGGGAATTACTAATCTATCCTTTAATGTTGGCTTAAATCCGGAAATAGGTTACAGTGTTACCAAATGGCTGGATGCAGGTATCTCTACCAATATCAACTATTTTTCACAAAACGCTTCCGATTATAGTCGCATCCGTTTTAGAAACCTCAATTATGGTGTAGGTACATTTTTACGGATCTGGCCGGTAAACTTTCTGCATATCCAGGTGCAACCGGAATACAATTGGATCAGTTCTAACCAAAAAGATGTACTTACCAATCAAACTGCTACCTATAAATACCAAGCCGAGAGTTTGCTGATTGGTGTGGGTTATGGCTCCCATATTCTGGGGCGTAATTATTCCTATGTTACTTTGATGATTGATGTTTTACAGAACAGGTTTTCACCATACCGAGATCAGTACAATGATCCCTTACCCGTATTCAGAGCGGGTTTTGGCATGTACCTTAAACCATCAAGGAAATAGCCGTAAACGGATCATCACAAATGATCAGTCGCTCCTTCCAGCTTTCATACAAAAAGCCCTGTTGCTGCAACATATCCAGGTGTGCCATCAGGTGAGTATAATAACCTGCAGAATTAAGGAGTATGATCTTCTTATTATGAATATTCAAAGAATTCCAGGTAAGCATTTCAAACAATTCATCCAAAGTGCCATAACCGCCGGGCAACACGATGGCGGCACCGCATAATTCATACATCATTTTTTTACGAACATGCATATCTGATACAACATGTAGTTCGGTGATACCATGATGTTGCGCTTCTTTCTGTAACAACATTTCAGGAATAACGCCCGTTACCTTGCCTCCATTTTGCATAACGGCATTGGCCACCACACCCATCAATCCACGGTTACCACCGCCATAAATAAGCTCTAACCCAAGCTTTGCCAATAATAAGCCCAGTTCAGCAGCATGCTGTGCATAAAGTGCATCAGCACCAATTTTTGATCCGCAAAAAACAGCAATACTTTTTATCTGCATAGAACAACTTTACAGATAGCAAAATAGGTGAAATATTTTTACTACTTTACGATTTCGTATTGATCATTCTATAATTATTTGCCATGTCACCATTATTATTATTCTCTTTTGTGATTGCTTACTTTTTAATACTGCTGGGGGTGGCCTGGTATACGGGTAAAAATAGCAATAACGAATCCTTTTTTATAGGCAATAAAAACAGCAACTGGATGCTGGTAGCTTTTGGGATGGTGGGTACTTCACTTAGTGGTGTAACGTTTGTGAGCGTTCCTGGTGCAGTAGCCAAAGAATCATTTGCCTATTTTCAGGTAACCATTGGTTATTTGCTGGGCTATTTGGTCATCGCCTATGTTTTACTACCACTATATTATAAGCTAAACCTTACATCTATCTATAATTACCTGCAAGGGAGATTAGGTTTTACCTCCTATAAAACAGGTGCCAGTTTTTTTATCCTTTCCAGAACATTGGGCGCTACTGCCAGATTGTATTTAGTAGTAAACATCCTGCAGGAAGCCATACTCAATAGTTTTCATGTGCCCTTCTGGGCTACCACCCTTATTATTTTAGCGATGATCTTATTGTACACTTTTGAAGGAGGTGTAAAAACAATTGTTTGGACCGATACCCTGCAAACCACCTGCATGCTGGCAGGACTGGTGATCTGTGTGTTTTATATACTCAACACCCTGCACATGGGTTTTGGCGAAAGTTTGCAAGTGATGCATGACAAGGGTTATTCCAAAATATTTTTTACCAACCCGGATAGTAAGTTGTTTTTTGTAAAACAAATCATAGCAGGCGCTTTTATCACCATCACTATGACGGGCATGGATCAGGAAATGATGCAGAAGAATATTTCTGTTAAAAATTTAAAAGATTCGCAGAAGAATGTGATCTCTATGTCTGTTGTTCTGATGTTCGTGATCTTGATATTCCTGTTTTTGGGCGGCTTACTTTATTTATATGCCACACAACTTAATATAGATGTAACAGGTGATAAATTATTTCCTGCCATTGCCCTGCAACACATGCCACCATTTGTTTCTGTGATATTTATCATTGCATTGATCTCTGCCCTTTTCCCCAGTGCGGATGGTGCTATTACGGCGCTTACTTCTACTTTTTGTATCGACATCATCGGTATGAAACGCAGGACTGACCTGACTGATGCGCAACAAAAAAGAATGAGGCAAAAAGTACACCTTTCATTTGCAGCCATCTTCCTGTTATTTGTAATGGTATTTAAATGGATCAACGATTCAAGTATGATAGGGTTGATATTGAAAGTTGCCTCCTTTACCTATGGTCCTTTACTGGGTCTCTTTACTTTTGGCATTCTAATGAAGAGAACCGTAAAAGATAAGTTAGTGCCGTTTGTATGCATTGCAGCGCCCATCCTATGTTTTATTCTCGATAAGTACCAGAAACTGATCTTTGGTTCTTTTGAATTGGGATTAGAACTACTTATCATCAATGGAATGATTACTTTCCTAGGACTACTTCTTATTTCAAAACCACAAACAAAACAGATTGCATAATTAAGTGTTTGCCTTACCCTCTGCGAAACCTCCCCGTTCTCTGCGCCGCTGCGGTAAAAAGCAATCTCTAAAATGATTGCTAAACCCCATCACAGGTAGAGCAAGTAACCACTTAGTCATTATATTTGCAAATGGAACTGATTCACCCATTAGCAGAAAACTACGCATCAGCATTTACTTCTGCTGAACCGGCTTTACTGGCTTCTGTGAACAGTCAAACCATCGAAGATCACCCGAAAGCTCATATGCTTAGTGGGCATGTACAGGGCAGGTTTCTATCATTCATCAGTACTATATTACAACCGAAAAGCGTTTTAGAAATTGGAACATTTACCGGTTATAGTGCTTTATGCCTTGCAGAAGGATTGGCTTTGGGGGGCGAATTACATACCATTGAATTAAGGGAAGAGGATGCAGCAATCGCTTTGGAACATTTTAATGCCTCGGCTTTTAAACAGCAGATCAAGTTACACACAGGCAATGCAAAAGAAATAATTCCAACACTTAACAAAGCTTGGGACCTGGTATTTATTGACGCAGATAAGGTTTCTTATATAGACTATTATGAAATGGTGCTGCCGCAATTAAGTTCAGAAGGCGTTATCCTGGCTGATAATACTTTTTTTCACGGAGAAGTATTGGCAGAAGCCATCAGCGGAAAAAATGCGAAAGCCATGCATGCGTTTAACGAACATGTAAACAAGGATACCAGAACCGAACAAGTGATGCTAACTTTAAGGGATGGTTTGATGATGATTAAATTGAAAAAATGAAACAAAAGCCTATTTTATTTTTCTTCCTCCTGTTTAGTATTTCTGCATGGGCACAGAAAGAAAAATCCATTGCGTATATAGAAAAATACAAAGAACTGGCCATGGCAGAAATGTTACGTTCAGGGGTACCTGCTTCTATCACATTGGCACAAGGCATTTTGGAATCACAATCAGGCGAAAGTGATCTGGCAAAGAAATCCAATAATCATTTTGGTATAAAATGTAAAACAGAATGGACAGGCGCTAAAACCTACCATGATGATGATGAAAGAGGTGAATGTTTTAGGGTTTATCCTACTGTGGAAGATTCGTACAAAGACCATTCAGAATTTCTCAGAACCAGGGCCCATTATGCTTTTCTTTTTCAACTAGACCCCACTGATTATGATGGATGGGCAAAGGGTTTAAAAAAAGCGGGCTATGCAACCAGCAGCACTTACCCACAGCGTTTGATGAAAGTGATTACTGATTACGGTCTTCAGCAATACAGTTTAATGGCCATGGAAATGAAACTGATGGAAGGGCGTAATTCTGCAACCGGCATAGCAGCTGTTTCTACAAACAAAATCAGCTACTTACAAAGTTCTGAACCTTTACCATTACAGGAGGCCGCTTTAATGCCTGTCAATACCGAACCTATACATTATCCAACAGGTATTTTCACGATCAACCAATCAAAAGTTATTCACGCAGCATCCGGCACTTCACTTTTATTATTGGCAACACAATATGATATTCCTTTAAGCAAACTGCTGGAATACAATGAACTAACGGAACTGGAAGTGCTTGACAAAGACCGTTTGATTTACCTGGAAAGAAAATTAAAAAAAGGCGCAACCCCAGTGTATATTGTAAAACCTGGTGAAACACTTTATAATATCAGTCAGCAAGAAGGTGTTAGACTAGAAAGTATTTTGTTGTACAACACTTTACAAAAAGATAGCCTCTTGCAACCGGGTGATAAGATTTATTTACAGCCAATTAATACCAACCACAAATCTGTAATGCCTTCACCCAAATAATTTTCTTAGTTTCAATTACATAATCCGTAACTAATGTCAAACATTACCGTTCACAACAAAAAATTCATCCCTTATTTACCTGAAGATCTAATTCAGGAAAAAGTGAAAGAGCTGGCCGCGACCTTAGATAAGGACTATGCAGGTAAAAAGCCTTTGTTCATTGCCATTCTGAATGGTGCTTTCATGTTTGCATCCGACCTATTTAAAAACATTCAGATAGAAGCAGAGATCTGTTTTATCAAACTGGCATCTTACAAGGGTACCAAATCCAGCGGACAGGTTGTAACGGCTATTGGTTTAGATATAGATATTACAGACAGGCATGTGATCATTCTGGAAGATATCATAGATACAGGCAAAACCATGCATTCCTTTTTACCACAGTTACGTAATCAGCACCCTGCTTCTCTTAAAGTGGCCATCTTATTACATAAGCCCGATGCTACCCTTTTTCCTATCGATATAGATTATTGCTGTTTTTCTATTCCAAATAAATTCGTGTTAGGGTATGGGCTAGACTATGATGGACTTGGCCGAAATATCAAAGAATTGTACCAACTGGAAGGTGCTGAATAAAGTATAAAGTTTAGTCAATAAGCTGCATTAGGGTATTATTTGCAGTCATACTACATTATATTGAATGAAATCCTGTTACCAAATGAAACAAATCATTTGGATACTTATTTATATTGCTTGTACACAAACATCCTTTTGCCAGTATTACCTGAGAGGCGAAATTAAGGATGAGCGGGGGCGCGTGCTTGAAGGCGTAAAGATCAATCTGCAATCAAAAGGTGCATTCCCCTATTATAGTGGTAATAGCGGTAATTTCGGCATCTCGGTTTCTGTACCAACAGATACTATTAGCTTTCAACTGGATGGTTATGAAATGTTCAGAACATCTGTTGATACCCGAAAATTCCAGGTGTACACCTTAAAAATGCTTCCATCAACTGCACAGCTCTATACCGGAAAACTTTCATCGGCTACCACCAACCTGAAATCCAGCTATACCGGCAGTTTCAGCGTATTGGGCGAAAGTTATAGCACCCTGATCGAAAATGATTTTATACATGCTGCAGATTATCCGGAAACAGGTTTTGCCATGAATACTGATAAGGCATCTTACAGCAATATCCGTAGGTTCCTGAACAATGGCATGTATGTGCCCACAGATGCCATCAGGGTAGAAGAAATGTTGCACTACTTTCAATTGAACCAATCACAAAGTTCAAGATCAAATCATCAATTCAGTTTGGTTGAACAATTAAGTGATTGCCCCTGGAACAAAGAAAACAAATTACTATTCCTTCAGTTAGATGCTCCTAAATTAAACCTCGATAGCCTCCCTCCTTCTAACCTTGTTTTCCTCATCGATATTTCAGGATCGATGGATAAACCCAACCGATTACCCTTATTACAAACCGCTTTTAAAATGCTGGTTGATAATTTGAGAGAAAAGGATACCATTTCACTGATTACTTATGGAGGTGGTGTAGGCATTGCTTTGGCACCAACCGGTGGCAATGAAAAAAAGAAGATCAAATCCGTGATCGATTCTTTGGTGGCCAGTGGCGATACACCAGGTGCTGGCGCTATTCGCATAGCTTATGAAATAGCAAAAAAGAAATATAATAAACAAGGAAATAACCGTGTAATACTAGCTACCGACGGCGATTTTAATGTAGGGCAAACCAATGAAAAAGAATTGGAAGATCTGATCATCTCTTATAAACAAACAGGTATTTACCTTACATGCCTTGGGGTAGGTATGGGAAATTACAAAGACAGCAAACTGGAAGCCCTTGCAAAAAAAGGAAATGGCAATTTTGCCTATATCGATCAGATCCAGGAAGCAGAAAAAATATTGGTCAAAGAATTCACACAAACCATGTATGCTGTTGCAAATAATGCCTATTTAAAAATAAATTTCAACCCCTCTGTTGTAAAAGATTACAGATTGATAGGTTATGAAAACAAAAAACATGTAGTGATGGATAGCACCAGTGAGCTGGAAGGTGGTGAAGTAGGAAGCGGTCAGAACATCATTTCATTATTTGAAATAAAAACCCAACGCAACGATTCTATCTATCTAAATAATCAATTTGCAGAAATTCACCTGCAATACAAAAAACCGCATACCGATAGTATTCAGATTTTACACTATCCATTAATTTATCATCCGGAAAAATTTGAAAAAATTGATGCCGAATATCGCTTTGCAGCAGCCATTGCTTTATTTGGACAGGTATTAAAAAAATCAAAGTTTGTGCAAACCGCTTCATTAGATCAAACACTTGCTTTGGCAAAATCTTCAGCTAATGAACAGGAAGCGCTGCAAAAAGAAATGATCGGCTTGATTGAGAAAGCGATACAAATTTATACGCCCCCTAAAAAGAAAAAGAATCAGTCAAAAAAGAATTGATCATTATTTTTTTTGAAAAAGTAGAATATACTCAATCCTAATTTTCTATTGTTTTAAAGTTGGCCTCTGCAAAAAAGCGTTAAGAAATTTATGTAATGGAGCGTTAAGAAATGAACGTTGCTGGGCCTTGTTAAAATGTTGAAACACACATTTGTTCAATTTTTTCCTAAAGCCTGGCTTTAGACTTAGTTCATTTTAGCGTAATGAAGTAAATTTTAGCTTTTTTGCAGCAGCCTTGACTTTTTTTGTTACTTTTTTTTGTCAAGAAAAAAAAGTAAATAGTGTAACCGCTATTGGGAAACAACTTTGCGTAAATTTTACTGAAACTAAATTTTATAACAAAAATCACATAGGACCTAATACAACAAAGGGTTTCCATCATTTAAATGAAAACCCTTTGTAATAAAAAATCAGGTAAATTATTGGAACATTAATTAAAAGCTTCTTTCACCCTGTCGAAAAAACTCTTCTCCCCTTTATTGGGATTGGGTTTGAAATTATCGCTCTTAGCAAGTTTTTCCATGATCTCTTTTTCTTCTGAACTCAGGTGCTGAGGTGTCCATACATTTACCTGTATCAGCTGGTCGCCTTTTGCATAGCCCTGCACTTCGGGAAAACCTTTTCCCTTTAAACGAAATATTTTTCCACTCTGCGTTCCAGGTGGAATCTTGATCTTGGCCCTGCCATCTATGGTAGGTACTTCTACCTGAATACCAAATGCTGCATCAGGAATAGAGATATGTAAGTCGTAAGCCACATTCAAACCATCCCTGTGTAAATCTGCATGTTGTTCCTCTTCAATCTGAATGATCAAATCGCCTGGAGCACCGCCTCTTTCACCGGCATTACCTTTTCCACCCATGCTTAACTGCATGCCTTCCTGCACACCTGCCGGTATTTCTATACTGATGGTCTCTTCGCCATATACCCTACCCTCACCTTTACAACTACCACATTTAGCAGTTACTGTTGTGCCTTCACCATTACAGGTTGGGCAGGTAGTTACTGTTTGCATCTGACCAAGAAAAGTACTGGTTACCCTTCTTACTTGCCCACTACCATTACAAGTACCACAGTTTTGTAAACTGTTTTTATCTTTTGCGCCATTGCCACTGCAGGTAGTACAAACAACGTGCTTTTTCACCTTCACATTTTTCACAACGCCTTTCGCTATCTCTTCAAAATTGAGTTTGAGTTTTATTCTGAGGTTAGAACCACGCTGTCCTCTTGGTCTGCTTGTTCCGCCGCCGCCTCTTCTGCCGCCGCCGCCAAAGAAATTACCAAACATGTCTTCGCCAAAAATATCTCCAAACTGGCTGAAGATATCGTCCATATTCATGCCGCCATGCGGACCAGCGCCGCCTGATGTACCCGGACCAAAAGCCTGGTGTCCGTAGCGATCATACTTGGCACGTTTATCGGTATCACTTAAAATTTCATAAGCTTCTGCAGCTTCCTTGAACTTTTCTTCTGCAGCCTTATCGCCCGGATTACGATCTGGGTGAAATTGCATGGCTGTTTTGCGGTAGGCTTTCTTGATCTCATCTGCTGATGAAGTTTTTGTAACGCCTAGTATTTCATAAAAATCTCTTTTATTAGCCATGTTATTTTCATTGCCATAGTTTATGCACTATGTATGTACAGATTATTTTATTTTCCTACCACCACTTTAGCAAAGCGGATCAGTTTATCATTCAGGTAATAGCCCTTCATTACTTCATCTAAAACCTTACCCTTTAATGCTTCATTAGGGGCAGGAATTTCAGTGATGGCTTCATGTTTCTCTACATCAAAGTCCGTTTCAATGCTCTCCATCGCTTTTACACCCTTGCTCTGCAATGCAGAACGCAACTTATTAAAAACAAGCAGAATGCCCTCTTTTTGAACTTGTATATCATCTGAAACCTGCAATTGCTTTTCAGCGCGATCACAATCGTCCAAAACATCCAATAAAGAAACTATGACATCTTTACCGGCGGTTTGCATAAGGTCAAGCCTTTCTTTGGCCGTTCTTCGCCTGAAATTATCAAATTCAGCCATCAGGCGTAAATATTTGTCTTTCTGCTCCTGAATTTCAGCCTGCCATTTCTCTTTTTCTGATTCTTCAGTAACAGGTTCGTTCAAATGACTGGTTCCGGCTGCATTTTCGTCAGTATTCAGCTCCATTCCTTCTGTTTTGTCCATCATTTCTGTGTTTTGCCCGCTTTCTCTGGTTTCCATGGTAATATAATATTATGTGGCACTACTGTCAAAAATTTTGCCGAGACAAAGAAAGGGGAAAAAATGGCAGAGAAAAAAATTTGGGGTTTGGGGTTTGGCGTTTGGTGTTAATTAATTGACTCTATTTACTGAACACCAAACCCCAAACCCCAAACCCCAAACTCCAATCCGAGTCCTATCTTTGCTAATGGCTAAAATTCACTTGCGTAAGAAGATTGCACCGCGTATTGCAAATGGACACCCCTGGATTTATGGAAATGAAGTAGAAAAAATAGAGGGAGAAGCTCTGGGTGGAGATATAGTAGATGTTTACTATGGTGATGGGAAATTTGCAGGAAGGGGTTATTTTAACCAGAAATCACAGATCCTGGTTCGTTTGTTAACCAGGAAACAGGAGCCCATAGATGCCCGATTCTTCCATAACCGCTTATTACAGGCTTGGGAATACCGCAAAAAACTTGGCTATACAGAAAATTGCAGGCTTGTTTTTGGTGAAGCCGATCAATTACCGGCATTGATCATTGATAAATTCAACGACTACTTTGTCATACAAACCTTATCACTGGGCATGGATAAATGGAAGGAAACCATTGTGCAATCCTTACAGGACATATTTTCTCCCAAAGGCATTTATGAACGCAATGATGTACCGGTAAGGGAACTGGAAGGCTTACCCCAGCAAAAAGGTTTTTTAACTGCTCCCTTTGATACCCAGGTGCTGATCAAAGAAAATGGTTTACAATTTATTGTAGATATTGAAAACGGACAGAAAACAGGTTATTTTTTAGACCAGCAAGATAATAGAAGGGCCATTCAGCATATTGTAAAAGGTGCAGAAGTTTTAGGCGTATTTACCTATACCGGCACTTTTGAAATTCATGCAGCTGCATATGGAGCCAAATCTGTTTTGGGATTAGATATTTCTGAAAATGCAGTGGCACAGGCCAATAAAAATGCAGCTTTGAACGGATTAGATACCATTTGCCATTTTGATGCCGTGAATGCCTTTGATGTATTAAAACAATGGGGCAAGGATGGCAGACAATATGATGTGGTAATGCTTGACCCGCCCGCATTTACCAAGAGCCGCGAGAATATTCAGAAAGCACTTACAGGTTACAAGGAAATTAATTTAAGGGGTTTGAAATTGATAAGGAATGGTGGATTCCTGGTAAGTTCCAGTTGTACCAACCTGGTTAGTCCTGATCAATTTTTACAAACCATAGAACAGGCTGCAAAAGATGCTAGAAAAAAAATCAGGCAGGTTTGTTTTCAACACCAGTCGGCAGATCATCCCATAGTTTGGGGATTGGAAAATACGAACTACTTAAAATTTTTGATTGTAGAAGTTTCGGATAGATAGGGGAAATATTTTGTCTGATTTTCAAAAACAAACTAAGGAATATTAAAATGTATTTCTCTGGGCATTTCGGGTGCAGTAAGAGTATGTTTTAATTTATGCTTAAACTCCAGCCTTGCTTCAGGTGTATCATTGATCAGGGTAATAGATGCTTCCATTAAAACTTCAAAATTCACAGATTTCACATTGATTGAACAAGCTTGTACATTGGATATTCCTTTTATAACTGTAGAAATATATTCAGTATCAACCAATACCCCTGCAATCTTTAGTTTTTGATCTTTCCTGCCAATTAAAACAAATTTGTTTTCATCATATTGTTCAATAATATCCATTAATGGGATAATTTTTTGATTGTCACGGTCCACAATGGCACTGTCCATTCCTTCATACATGAGTTGCCAATAAGGAAACAAAAAAAAAGGATCCTTCCAATGGTTTTTATATGCCACACCCAATGTTTCTGTGGAGCCATAAACTTCTGTTAGCAGAATACCTTTTTCAAGAATAGCCTGAAATATATCATTATATAAGGGGGCACCTGAAGAAACACCTAAAGAATGGATACTTTTTGACGGTTCACTGTTGAGTAAGTATTTCCATTGAAATGGAGTAGCTATGATAAGCGAAGATGCGGTTGTTTCAGACCAATTGATTTCTGAAGGATAAGAAACTTTTGCCTTTAACTTTTCCGGAAGCCAAATTGTAAACAAAAAACCAAAAATGCTATAAGATGGCACTAGTGGTATGATGGTTTTTATCTCTTTAAAATTTTCAGCTAAAAAATTGATCTCTCTCTCCAATAAAAAAATGGAATGCCTGATAGATTTACTGGAACCTGTGGATCCTGATGTTTGAAAGCAGATTTCGTGTTGACTATTGTTTCTTACGTTGTATATCTGTAAAACCCAATCTTCAATTCGCGGGATAGATATGAGATAGGGCGGATTCTCAAGTTCAAATAAAA
>CALRVT010000024.1:0-64698 GCA_943371675.1 Chitinophaga pinensis
ACTCTATCTTGGTACAGCCAGTTGATAAATACTCTTCAATTAGTTTTCGTTTAAAATCGTCGTCAAACATTTGACGGATCTCCAACTTGTGTTCCATATAATCCTGATTTTGATTTACTTTAGATGTAAACCTATTTCAGGACTAGACACCCTGTGTTTCCTATCACCCATTTGTAAGTACCCATCACCCAAAAATGGACCTGGTAATCATCAGGGAAAATGAAGAAGACCTGTATGCAGGTATCGAACACAGGCAAACAGATGAGGTTTACCAATGTTTGAAATTGATTTCAAGACCCGGAACAGAAAAGATCGTTCGCTATGCTTTTGAATTTGCAAAAGCCTATAACCGGAAAAAAGTGACCTGTTTTACCAAAGACAATATCATGAAAATGACGGATGGGTTATTTCATAAGGTTTTTGATGAAGTAGGTGCAGAATATCCAAACATCGAAAAAGAACATTGGATCATTGATATTGGCGCTGCCAAAATAGCCGACACACCAGAAGTATTCGATGTAATTGTGATGCCGAATTTATATGGTGACATTGTTAGTGATATAGCTGCCCAGATCACTGGCAGTGTGGGCCTTGCGGGCAGTGCCAATATAGGTGATGGATTTGCTATGTTTGAAGCCATACATGGTTCTGCACCGGATATAGCTGGTAAAAATTTAGCCAACCCATCAGGGCTTCTCTTGGGCGCTATTCAAATGCTGGTGCATATTGGGCAGAGAGCTGTTGCGGAAAAAATTCAGAATGCCTGGTTAAAAACTTTAGAAGATGGTATACACACGAAGGATATTTTTAAAGAAGGTATTTCAAAAAAACAGGTAGGTACCTGAGAATTTGCAGAAGCGGTAATAGAAAGATTGGATGCCAAACCTTCCTTATTAAGGCCTGTAAAATATGCTGATGGCATTGGCAATTTTAATATCGCGCTTTCCCCAAAACCTTTGAGTGTAAAAACATTGAAGGGTGTTGATATATTTCTACACGAAACAGATAAAAATGTAGAAAAACTGGCGGATAAAATCAATACCATCAATAACGCAAATCCATTGTCATTGCAGATGATCACCAACAGGGGAACCAAAGTATGGCCCAATGGTTTTCCGGAAACATTTTGTACCGACCATTGGCGCTGCAGGTTTAAAAACCCCGGATTCGATGTTGCATATTCCGATATTTTGCATCTGATGCAGGAACTAAATAACGCCGGAATGGACATTATCAAAACTGAAAATCTCTACTATTTTAATAACGAGCCCGGTTTTACCGCGGCTCAAGGACAATAATTTTAAAAATAAAACGTTAAACCATGGAAGTACAGCTTATTGATGGTCGGTTTTCAGTAGCAGAAGCCGAACAAATACTCATTGCTATTGTTAATGTTAAAATTGCATTTCATGCAGAAAAAATCAAGTCATTAACACTAACACCAGAAGAAATCAAACATTCAGAAACCAGAATTCACCAACTTGAAAAGAAATTGAAGCAAGTTGTTGAAAAAATGAAGGCAAAAGAATTATCAACCACGAATATTCATGCATACATCGATATAAAATTCCCTCCTTCTATAGGACAATAAAGCAGCAAATAATATGAGTTCTCCCTACAAAACGGATATAAGAAGTTCCCTGATAAAATTTTACGCCATCTTAAAAGCCGATAGGAAAGACCTGTCGGCTATTTATATGTTTGCAATACTTGCCGGACTTATCCAGCTTTCCTTACCATTGGGTATTCAAACCATCATCAATTTTGTAATGGCGGGATCCATATCCACTTCAATTATTGTATTAATTGGATTAGCAGTAGTGGGTACTTTTTTGAATGGACTATTACAGGTTAGACAATTGGAGATCATTGAAAAATTGAAACAAAAGATTTTTCTTCGGTATGCATTCGAATTCAGTAATAAACTACCAAAAATAAATGTTGAAAAACTGGATAACTACCATTTGCCCGAATTGGTGAATCGTTTCTTTGATACGATTTCATTACAAAAAGGTATCGAAAAAATACTGTTGGAATTACCCGCAGCAATTATTCAAATTCTGTTTGGTTTACTTTTACTTTCATTTTACCATCCGGTATTTATTGCATTTGGTGTTCTTTTAATACTTATAGTGATCATCATTCTCCGTTTTACTTCACCCAAAGGGTTAAGCCAGGCACTGGAAGCCAGCGGTTACAAATACAGTGTTGCTGCCTGGTTACAGGAAACAGCCAGGGTGGTGAAGACTTTTAAATATGCCAAGAATAGTCAGCTACAATTTCAGAAAACCGACCAGGAAGTAAGTGGTTATCTTGATGCTAGAACTGCCTATTTTAAAATTTTACTGATACAGTTTTGGAGCCTGATAAGTTTTAAAGTTATCATTACTGCTGCGATGTTAATACTGGGCAGTGTGCTTTTGGTGAACCAGCAGATAAATGTAGGACAATTTATAGCTGCTGATATTGTGATCATTGCCATTATCAACTCCGTAGAAAAATTGATCATTAGTTTGGATACCATTTATGATACACTGGTATCAATTGAAAAACTAAGTATATTAACTGAAGCTGAAACGGAACAATCAGGTAGTTTGATCATGCCACAAATAGACAGAGGTGTTGAAATTGACTTTCATAATGTAAGCTTCTCTTACCCTGACGGGAAAGAAGTATTGAATAATTTCAGTTGCAACATACTTCCCGGAGAGATTGTTCAGATCTCAGGCAATTCCGGTACGGGCAAGTCAACCGTTCTTCGATTACTTACCGGATCCTTCAATAATTTTTCTGGCAATATTTTAATTGATGGGATTCCCGTTGGAAATTTTGAATTAGAAAGTCTTCGCAAGCAAACCGGTATTTTATTAAGCAGCCAGGATATTTTTAATGGCACTATCCTGGAAAATATCACTTTAGGAAACCAGGAGATCAGCATTGCCGAGTTGACAGAATTGGCTGATAAAACAGGATTTACGGATTATTTGCAAACCAAGAAATACGGCCTTGATTCTGAACTGGATCCATTAGGGAAACGTTTGCCCTCGAATATTAAACAACATATTTTATTAATGAGGGCTTTATTAGGCAAACACAGATTGCTTTTGTTAGAAGAACCCTTCACACAGATGGATGATGTGAAAAAAGATAAGTTCATGTTGATATTGAAAAATTATAGCGCTACTACTATCCTTATAGCGTCAGCCGATGTGACTATGCATAAATATTGCAACAAAAGAATAGAATTGAAGGGCAATCAATCAACAATCAACTGATAAGTGAAGCAGATGAAAAATTATATCGTATCAGAAATTGAATCACTCGAAAACGAAAAGAGCTGGCAGTCTTTTGGAAAGATATACCGCATTAATAAAAGAAGTAATGTTCGCAAATGGCTTTGGGGTATTGTAATTGTTTTATTGCTGGTACTATTTCTTCCATGGACACAAAATATTCGTGCCAAAGGCATGGTAACAACCTTACGACAGGAACAAAGACCGCAGGAACTAAATACTATTATAGCCGGTAGAATTCTTAAATGGCATGTGAAAGAAGGCGACTATGTAAAAGAAGGAGATACTATTTTGCAATTGGGTGAAATAAAAGTAGAATATTTTGACACCTCCCTATTAAAAAGAACACAGGAACAGATTGTAGCTAAAACACAAAGCAGGCAGGAATATCTTAATAAAACTGCAACAGGATCAACCCAGATCCTAGCATTGAATGAGGCATTACGTTTGAAACTTCAATCACTCGACAACAAACTACAGCAACAACAATTAAAGAATACCAGTGATAGCATGGAGATCATTGCTGTAAATAATGAGTTGTCTATATATAAAAGACAAATTGATGCCGCAAAACTAATGCTGGACAGCGGTGCTATTTCATTATCGGAGTTTGAAAAAAGAAAAGTGAATTACCAGAATGGTATTGCCAAGAAAACCAGTATCGAAAATAAATTATTGCAGGGAAGACAAGAAACCTTAAACCTGAGAATAGAAAAAACCAGCACAGAACAGGATTACAGAGACAAGATCGCTAAAGCAGAAGGAGAAAGATTTGGAACACTTTCATCTGCTGCTTCTACTGATGCGGATGTTTCTAAATTAAAGAATGCATACGCCAACTATGATGCTCGGAACAGACTCTATTATATTCTGGCACCACAAAACGGACAAATCATCAAATCGAAAAAAGCAGGTATTGGCGAGATCCTGAAAGAAGGGGAGATGATTGTAACCGTAGTACCTACAGATATACAATATGCCGTTGAACTCTTTATAGACCCTATGGACCTGCCTTTGATCGCAAACGGACAAAAAGTAAGGTTTGTATTTGATGGGTTTCCTGCTATCGTATTTAGTGGCTGGCCAGAAAATAGTTATGGCACATTTGGCGGTAAAATTGTAGCCATTGAAACTTCTATGGGAACCAATGGAAAATTCAGGATCCTGGTAACAGAAGATCCATCAGACAGAAAATGGCCTACCCAATTAAAACTGGGAGGTGGTGCCAATGGCATAGCCTTGTTAAAAGATGTTCCTATTTATTACGAGTTATGGAGAAATATTAACGGGTTCCCGCCAGAATATTACCAACCGGTTCAACAAAAAAAATAAATGAAGTACCCGAATCACCCAATATTTACTAGCAATTCCTTTTTTATATTCATGCTAATAGGTTGCATTTGCACACTTATAGGTTATGAAAGCGTGGCACAAAATGAACAAAAGATCTTAGTAAGCGCCAAGAGCTTTATTGAACAGGTTAAAAAAAACCATCCTGTTGCCAAACAGGCCAATTTAATGGTCAATATGGCCGATCAGGATGTATTGAGTGCAAAAGGTGGCTTTGATCCAGCTATTCAAATTGATGGCAGCAGTAAAACATTTGATACTAAAAATTACTACTATTATACCAATCCGGAATTAAGTATCCCCTTACCAGTAGGTAATATCAGAACCGGTTTGGAAAGCAATGGTGGCGATTTTTTAAACTCAGAAGTAACAGCTGGCAAAAGCAGCTATTTTGGTATTGAACTTCCCCTTGCCAGAGGACTGATCACCGATAAAAGAAGGGCTGCTTTACAACAGGCCAAACTTTTGCGCAGTCAAACGCAACAGGAAAGATTGCTGGTTTTGAATAATCTCCTGTTTGATGCTTACCAAAGCTACTGGCAATGGGCTGGCAATTATGAAATGTATCGTGTATATGCAAAATTTGTAGAGAATGCAAATAACAGACTCCGACTGGTGAAGATCGCCTATCAAAATGGAGACCGATCTGCAATGGATACTTTGGAAGCTTTTACACAAGTACAGAATTACCGGATAGCGCAGAATGAAGCAGAAGTTAAATTGAATAATGCTGCATTTGATGTAGCTAACTATTTATGGCAGGATAATGATTCTGCCTGGCAGTTAACGGAAAAGCATATACCAGAATCTCTGGGCACATTTAGGTTTGTGAAAAGAGATACTGATGAGGCATTGATCTATTTATCTGAACAGCAAAACCCGATTTTCAAAGCTTACGCCTTTAAGATTCAAGCACTGGAAGTTGACAGAAAATTACAATCACAGAACCTGCTTCCTTATTTTACGGTAAAGGCCAACTTATTGTACAAAGATTATTCTCTTTTTAAAAGCTTGGATCCTGTTTATATCCAAAATAATTATAAATGGGGCTTCGATTTCAGGATGCCTTTGTTCTTGCGAGAAGAAAGGGGCAAGTATCAAAAAGCGCAGCTAAAATTAAAAGATGCTACACTGGAGTTAAGCAATAAGAAGCAACAGACCAATAATAAGATCAGGTCCTATTTTAATGAGTCGAAATTACTGGAACAACAATTAGTTACTATACAGGTATTACAAAACAACTATGCTTCTTTACTAAGAAATGAGGAACTCAAATTAACGCAGGGTGAGAGTTCATTATTTATGGTAAATAGCCGGGAAATAAAAGTGATAGAAGCAATGAACAAAAAAATTGAACTATCGGTAAAATATTTCAAATCCAAATATGCAGCGGATTGGTCGGCTGGTATTTTAGATTAAATAGTTTTTATTTCTTTCGCTAAGAAAACTATTCACTTTTATACACCACGCCATTCTTCATCACAAATTTTACCTTGCCCATACTGCTAATATCTTTGGTAGGATCGCCTTCCACAGCAATGATATCGGCTAGTTTGTCTTTTTCTAATAAACCCAATCTGTCATCACCCAACAAATCAGCAGCATTCATGGTTGCAGAACGGATGGCTTCCAGAATTGGCATACCAGCATCTTTCATGTAAACAAATTCCATCCAATTTTTACCATGTGCATAAACACCCGCATCGGTACCAAAGGCAATTTTTACACCTGCTTTATAGGCTTTGGCAAAAGTTGCCTGTATGAAATTGCCTACTACCAATGCTTTTGCACGCACGATATCCGGATAGTAACCAGGCTTTTTAGCAGAATCGGCCGTTGATTTGCCTGCTATAATGGTGGGCACTAAATAAGTTCCCCTTTCTTTCATGAGTTCCATTACTTCCTCACTCATATAGGTTCCATGTTCTATAGAATTGACTCCGGCAAGTACAGCACGTTTCATTCCTTCAGCTCCGTGCGCATGTGCCGCCACTTTAAAACCATAATCTTTGGCTGTAGTAACAATTGCTTTTATTTCAGCCTCAGAAAATTGAGCACCGGATCCATCTTTCGCCATACTTAAAACGCCACCCGTTGCGGTTATTTTAATCAGGTCTGCACCTTCTTTGTAACGTTGACGAACTGCTTTTGCAGCATCTTCTATACTGTTTACCACGCCTTCTTTCGGACCAGGATCTCCCATTAAATCTTTGCGGTAATTATTAGTTGGATCTGCATGCCCTCCTGTGGATGCCAGTGATTTACCGGCAGTATACACCCTGGGGCCTTTTACCCAATCCTTATTGATCGCATTACGAAGGGCAATATTGGCGCCTGATCCACCAAGATCACGCACGGAAGTAAAACCTGCCATCAGTGTTCTTTCTGCAAATACGATCGATTGGAATGCATAGTCTGCCTGGTTCCAGGTAAAGCCGTTCAGGTAATTCCCAGGGTTGGTTTCACTTTCTATATGTACATGCATATCTATCAATCCGGGCATCACTGTTTTGTTTTTCAGATCGATCAGTTTATCGCCGGTGCCTGCTGCTAAAAATCCCTTTTGTACATCCGTTATTTTATTGGCTTCAATAACCACGGACATCTCTTTTAGTATTTGCAAATTCTTTACATCTACTAACTGACCACAATGAAGGATGGTGCGTTGTGCCGTTAAAATATTCAGGAAAAACAGGGCACTGAGAGCAAGCAATAATTTTTGCATCGGATATATTTTTGGGTAATATAATAAGATCTGACCTACTAATAAAAAAAAGACCCCGATAAAGATCGGGGCCAACTCAAGTACAAATGAAAAAATCTTACTATTTATTTGGTTGTGGCGTATAACGCAGGTAGGGTTTTACCACATTTACACCTTTGGGGAATTTTTGTATGGCATCTTCGGTGCTTACTGCTGGTACTACAATCACGTCTTCCCCTTCTTTCCAATCAGCGGGAGTAGCCACACTGTAATTGGCTGTTAACTGCAAAGAATCTATCACCCTTAATACTTCTACAAAATTTCTTCCTGTTGATGCAGGATATGTGATCATTAATTTTATTTTCTTATCCGGACCAATGATGAAAAGTGAGCGGACGGTAAATGTTTCAGATGCATTGGGATGTATCATGCCATATGCATTGGCAATGCTTTTGTCTTCATCCGCAATAATGGGGAAGCCAACGGTTACATGCTGTGTTTCATTGATATCGCCGATCCAGCCTGCGTGTTTTTCAAGACTATCCACACTAAGCGCCAATACTTTTACATTTCTTTTTTCAAATTCACCTTGCAAGAGTGCTGTCTTTCCCAATTCGGTTGTACAAACTGGCGTGTAATCGGCAGGATGTGAAAATAAAACACCCCAACCGGTACCTAAATATTCATAAAAATCAATCTCCCCCAGGGAGGTCTTGGCTTTAAAATTGGGAGCAATATCCCCTAAACGTAAACTCATACTTTCTGGTTTTATAGTGCGAAAGTAAGTATTTCCTATTAATTTAGTAGACTAATTATTTTTTTACCGTTCTGGCTTTTTGCAATTTAGATTTGCCAAATGTGTTCTTTACGTCATCAATGGCCTTATAGAGTTTATTTTTCTTTTCCGCATCATCAAAAAGGCTTGCCTGCACGGCATGCTGCGTGAGTTCGCTTAACCGCACGCCTAATAAACGGATGGGCTGGCCCTTTCGGTAAAGTTTATGAAAAAGGTCTATAGCAACAGGGATCAATTCATCATCCCGCAAGGTATAATCAATAGTGGTTTGTTTGGAAGTAGTTTCAAAATTGGGATACCTGATCTTCACGGCTATGCAACCCGTAAGTTTACCATCCTGACGTAATTCAAACGCCACTCTCTCCGTCATACGAACAAGTTCACTTAAAAGAAAAGGAATATCCGTTTTATTCTCTTCAAAAGTGTGTTCATTGGAAATGGATTTGGCTTCATGGTAAGCATGTACTTCACTGAAATGAATGCCTTGCGATTTTTGCCAGAGGTCTGTACCATACTTTCCAAGTTTTTTTTCTAAAATCTCTACGGCAGTTTCACTGAGATCTTTGATGGTGTATATACCCATAGACTTCAATGTTTCATAGGTATGATCACCAACACCTGAAAATTTATTCACTGGCAATGGTGCCAGAAATGCCTTCTCCATGCCTGGCTGAATAAATAAATATCCATTGGGTTTGGCTTCATCGGTAGCGATCTTAGCAACCATTTTATTGGTGGCTAGTCCAAATGAAATAGGTAATTGCGTTTGGTCGATGATTTCATTCCTAAGATCGATGGTCCATTGATAGGGGTCGAAGAATTTATCCATCCCTGTTAGATCAATATAAAATTCATCAATGGATGCTTTTTCAAATAAGGGTGCTTTGGCAGCAATGATGTCTGTTACCCAACGGGAGTAACGACTGTATTCGCCCCTGGTTCCTCTCACTAAAATGGCATGCGGACAAAGTTTCATGGCCGTTTTCATAGGCATGGCACTGTGTACGCCAAATTTTCGTGCTTCATAGCTGCAGGTGGTTACAACGCCTCTGTCTTTGGTGCCACCTACAATAACAGCCTTACCTTTTAAAGAAGGATCATGCAGCATTTCAACACTAACAAAGAAAGAATCCAGGTCCAGGTGGGCAATATAGCGTTGGGGTGTGTTCATCCTTTGCTAAGTTAAATTTTAATAATGGATGAAAGTTGATTCAAGGCAAACAATAAAAGAATGGAAAAGTAACTATTCTATAAAGCAATCTATTTCCAGGGACAAGGAATTGGGTTGGCTGCTTTTTGTGGCGACCTGAATATCAAAGAAAATTCAAATGTCTTTAAAGTATTACTGGCATTATTTGAACTGGTATTGATATCATAGGTAACACCAGCCTGAAAATTTTTATACACAAATCCCAGATAAGGTATGATAGCATCATTACCCCTATACCAGATACCGGTATTTAAGATGGAAGGCTCACCGGAATCGTCCAGTATTTGTCCAAAATTCATACCAACAGTATAAGTATTACGTCCGGTTTCAAAAACATACATGCCATTGGTATTAAGTACCAACCTATTGGTAATAAAAGTTTGAAAATCTGCATGGATATTATATCTCGGGGGATCAAGCTGCGTGGCATCATCCAATGCCGAGCGATTGGTTTTTAGGAAACGGTAACCGGAAGCACCAATATCAAAACTGGCATTTTCTGTATTATAAGAATAATTGATCCCTGCAAACATGGCAAAATAAGGCTTAACATTCGAGAGACTCGGTTCAACTGTTGGCAATGCTCGGTTAAACCCTGAGAAAGAAAGTTGCTGACCAAAAGTGAGTTGGGCAAAATCGATCATGGTGTTTGAATAAGTGCCGCCCAATCCTACTGATAAACCATGCGCATCATTTTCATCCAGACTGATATGTGAGCTGAGTATGCCATGAAAGGAGTTGGCTTTATAGATACCACCCAAACCCTTATCCTGTAAGAATAATAAACCTCCTCCTATATAATTGGATTCATTGCCTTCCTGTCGGAATAATTTACCGTCTATTGAAATAGAAGTAGAAGTAAGTGGATCAAGTCCTTCTCCAATCCATTGATTTCTATTGTTAATGATCAATCGCCAGTTTGTATTTCCATTACCCGCCAATGCAGGATTAACAGTTAAGGGAGAGGAATAGAATTGCGAAAAAACAGGGTCTTGCGCATACGTATCTAACTGAAGTATTAATATCAGTACAGTTAGCAAAATTGTATAACGCAAAAACATCTTCCTCATTCCAGTTAATATTAGCGTAATAAAAGTGTTTCCCCTTTTTTCTGAACCTGACTGCCATCATCGGCAATACCCACTGCTACCCAAATATAAATAGACATCGGTTGCGGATTGCCATTGAAGAAACCATTCCATCCTTTATCAGGGTCTTTTGTTTCAAACAATAGTTTTCCATACCTATCATAGATCTTGAAATATTGAAAAGTTTTTATGCCGGCAAGATAGGGCAACAATAAATCGTTAACACCATCACCATTAGGTGTAAATGATTTTGGTACAAATACATCAACCAGTTTATTGTCAAAAACCCGCACCAATAAAGAATCATAGGTAATACAACCAGAAGGGGCAATCAGGTTAATAATATAATCCTGGGTATTCTGGTAATTGAATAGAACCGAAGCGCTCGTAGGTTGATCGATACCTCTTGAAGGTGTCCATAAATACCGGTAGTTAGTATACGTTCTGCCATTTAAAGGTTTTTGTACACCTGTGTAAGCACTCACAGAAGGCAACCTAAGGCTTGGCAATGGAAATTCAACATTGATAGTAGTATCCAAAGAAGTAGTGTTTGCCGGACAATAAAATTGGGTTGCCGATAATTTCACATGTCTGCTACCTGCAGTGAGATAGGTGTTCGTGCCATGATAGTTAGCAGAACTGGTACTGTCGCCATAGTCCCATAACCATTGAATAGGCCCTGTAAGTGTGGTGTCTGTTAAATTGGTAAATCGTATGGGTTTGTTGATACAATAAATATCATAATTGAATGCCAATTTGGGTTGAACCAGGTAGGTGAGTTCAATAGGCGATGCTGCTGTATCAATACAACCATACTGATTGGTTAGTTGTGCATTATACCTGCCCTGTGTAAGTGTAACAATAGAATCAGTTATAAGACCAGGAACTATATTCTCATTATACTTCCATTTAAAACTAAGGGTATCAGTAACAGGATACCTTACAAATAATGTATCCGGAATATTATTACAGATATACAATCCATGCAAAGAAACGATCTCACCAACAGGCAGTGGGTTAATGGCTTGAATAAAAGTGCTAGTATTGATACTATCAATACATGCATTATCCGTTGCATAATTGATGGTGAATGTTCTTTTGGGAAGCAAAGGAATAGCTGGCACAATAAGGTTATACGGAGATGATGTGATCCCAGTTTTTGTATAAGTAACATTATTGTCAACATATGTAAAACTCCAAGGTGCTGTTCCCACAAAACTTACTGATAAAGTATCTTGGGGATACCTGCAAACAACAGGTTTGCCACTGATGGTTGCTTTAGGCACTGGTAAAACCCTGATAGTTGCTGTAAAAGCAGACCCAAAACAACCGGTATTGAAAGGTGTAATGGCATAAACAACCGTATCTGTAACATTGGTAAGATTGGTAAGGTTTTGCTGAATATTCTTTTGAGCAATGGTTACTGCAGATGAACCTGAAACAGATCTTGCAGGACTTATATTTTGAATACTCCAGGTATACAAGGAATTGGGTGGAGCACTTAGTGGCGTTGCATCAAAGGAAGTATTACTACAAATAACAAAGTTACTATTGGGTATAATTGGTAGTTTAGAACCAACAGTTTCAACTAATGTAAAGGAATTACCCCTGCAACCAAATGCACTGGGCACAACCGTATAAACCAATTGTGCGGGTGTGCTGGTTGAATTAAATAATATCTGAGAAATATTGGTTGACGCTACTGTTTGTGCATTACCACCAACAACTGCACCAAATGGAAAACTTACTGGTGTTCCCCAGGTATAAGTTGTATTAAAAGGAACTGGTGAAGGATTAATATTGAAGGAGGAACCAGTACAAATAGTGTCTGCAATATTATTAACAACAGGCACAGGACTTACAGGAACCGTAAGGTTAAAATTATTGCCAATACACCCATTGGTTACAGGCGTAACAGTATAAATAGCCGTATCACTCAGGTTATTTACACTCCGCAACACCTGACTAACACTATTTTGGTTAACCGATTGTGCGCTACCCCCGGTTAAGGTATTCTGTGGATTTTGTATAGGTGAACTCCATGTATAAGTTGTGCCACTGGGAATATTGGTTGCACTATAATTAAATGCTGTGCCACTACATACAGCAGCAATGGTTTGATTGCCTATAACAGGTGCAGGGTTTACTGTAACTGAAACAGCAAATGATACGCCAAAGCAACCATTGGCAACCGGCGTAACCGAATAAGTTGCTACTGCCGGATTAATGGTTTGATTACCTAATAATTGGGTGATATTATTCTGAACAATTGTTTGCACAGAGCCCCCATTCAAAGAACCAGCAGGGTTATAGGTAGGTGCTGACCAGGTATATTGTGTGCCAGCAGGAACATTAGTAGGATTCACTGTAAAGAAAGTATTGCTGCAACTGGTGGTGGATTGGTTACCAATGATAGGTGAAGGATTAACCGACACCGTTACTGTTTGAACTGATGAACAACCATTGGAACTAATAGTATAATTATAAGGAACTGATATAGTATTAATAGAAGTATTGACCAATAATTCTGAAACGCTATTAGCCCCAATTGCTGCACCATTACTGATAGACGAAGTAATAGATCTTGACCATGAAAAACTAGGATTGGCTGCAAGGGATTGTGGCGTATAATTAAATAAGGTACCACTGCAAATTGCAGTTGGCGTTAAAGTGCTGCTTAATTGTGGCGCTGGATTTACAGAAACGGTTACTACTTGACTATTCACACATCCACCCGAGGTTGTAATGGCAAAAGTATATTGAACTGGTATTACTTGTGTGGTGATATTAACCAATGTTTCGCCAGGATTATTGACACCACCTCCTGCTGGATTACTGATACCACTAACAGTTGCCCTTGTCCAACTAAATGCAGTACCAATGGTATTACTGGCAGGAATATAATTGAACACCGTATTACTACAAACTGCAGTTGGCGATAAGGTACTACTTAAAATGGGCACCGGATTTACAGTTACCACCAGGTCGAAAGAAGTTCCGGTACAACCATTTGCATCCGGGGTTACCACATAAGATGCTGTTGCATTATTGGTACTGCTATTACTAAGTGTTTCACTTATAAAATTCTGACTGGCAGCTTGTGCTGTGCCACCGATAATAGAGCCCAAAGGATTTTTTACCGGAGCTGCCCAAACATATTGCGTATTCAATGGAACATTAGCCGGGGTAAGTTTGAATGCATTGCCACTACAAACAGTGATTAACTGATTTGAAAGATTAGGCGTAGGATTTACCGATGCATTTACAGTTTGGGTATTAGAACAACCATTTGCCGTTAAGGTATAGAGATAGGGAACATTGATGGCAATGATGGCATTACTGATTAGTGATTCTGAAATATTGGTAACCCCTGTTCCTGCACTATTCGTAATGGATGCAACAGCACTTCTTGACCAGGTAAATGTGGTTAATGGTGTTGCTGAAGTAGGTGTATAGTTAAAACTACCTCCGCTACAAATGGCTGCCGGATTTAATGAACTGCTCAAAGTAGGGGATGGATTTACCTGAATAGTGACCACTTGCGTATTAACACAACCCACTGCAGAAGTAAGAGAATAATTATAACTAACATTAATGGCCGCTGAAGTGGTATTGATCAGCGATTCATTGGGGCCATTGGTACCACTAGCGGCAGCATTACTGACACCTGTAACTACGCCCCTTGTCCAGTTAAAACTGGTACCTGCAGTTGAACTGGTAGGATTGTATGTAATCAATTGGTTACTGCACACTGGTGCCGGTGCAAGACTACTGCTGAGTACTGGTATATTGGTTACTGTTACCACCACGGTAAAATCTGCCCCTACACAACCATTAGCATTAGGCGTTACTATATAGGTAGCCGTTGCAATATTAATAGATGAATTCACCAGTGTTTGACTGATATTATTCTGAAGAATTGCTTGCGCTGAACCACCGTTTATAGAACCTGCCGGATTAATGGAAGGATTGGCCCATGTGTATTTGGTATTCGCCGGAACATTGGTGGGGGCTACAATAAAAGCCGTATTGTTACATGCAGTTTTAACCTGGTTACTTACAACCGGTGAGGGATTTATTAATAAGTTAACAGTTTGTGTATTAGAACAACCATTGGCGGCCAATGTGAAATTATAAGGTACAGATACCTGGTTGATACTGGTATTTACCAGAATTTCCGCTGGATCATTGGTACCATTAGCAGCTGCATTACTAATGGAAAGTTGGGCAGCCCTGGTCCAGTTAATTGTAGCTCCTGGAATACTAGATAAGGGTGTATAGTTAAAGATAGAACCACTGCAAATAGCAGATGGCGTTACTGTACTTGTAAGACTAGGAGAAGGATTTACTGAAACCGTAACTGTTTGCACATTAGTACAACCACTTGGGGTGGTAATCGTGAAAATATAATTGATGGTTACTGGCAGCGTTGATGTATTGATGAGGGTTTCAGAAATGGCACCTGTTCCACTCGATGAAGCATTACTGATACCTGCAACAGTGGCCCTTGTCCAAGCAAAGCTATTGGCAGTTGTACTGGTAGGTGTATAATTAAAAACAGCATTACTACAAGCAAATGAAGGATTTAAACTACTGCTTAATACAGGTATAGGATTTACTGTAACAACAACATTAAAATTAACGCCGGTACAAGCACCTGCAACAGGTGTAACCACATAAGTAGCTGTTCCCGAATTGGCAATTGAATTGGTAAGGGTCTGACTGATATTGGTCTGCCCTATTGCCTGAAGCGAACCTCCATTTACAGCATTAACAGGATTACTAGTAGGTAGTGTCCAGGTATACAATGTACCGGCAGGTACATTAGAAGGTGTTACTGTAAAAGTATTATTATTACAAATAGTGGCTGTTTTATCTGTGATATTAGGGGAAGGATTAACGATAGCATTAATTATCTGTGTATTAATACATCCACCTGCAGATAAAGTATAAACATAGGGTACCGTAACTGCATCTGTACTTGTATTCACCAAGGTTTCCGCAGGATCATTTGCCCCAGTACCTGCTGCATTTCCAATGGATGTTTGTGCAGTTCTTGTCCATGAAAAAACAGTACCGCCCGTATTAGATGTAGGTGTATAATTAAAAGTACCACCACTGCAAATAGCTGGAGGATTTAATGAACTATTCAGGACAGGTGATGGCGTTATTAAAACAGAAACAGTTTGGGTATTGGAACAACCACTCGAAGAAGTAAGTGTGTAATTATAGTTTACAGAAACAGAATTGGTTGTTGTATTCACTAATGTTTCATTGATATTGTTTGTTCCATTAGATGCAGTATTACTAATACCTATCACTACAGCCCTTGTCCAGTTAAAAGTAGTAACATAAGCAGGTGCTGTAGGCACGTATGTAAACAAACTATTGCTACAAACAGCAACAGGTGATAAAGTAGTGTTTAAAAATGGGGTAGGATTTACAGTAACCGAAACCAATTGCGTATTTGAACAGGAATTAGTGGTTAATGTATAAGCATAATAAACAGTGATGGGTTGTGTAGTGGTATTAGTAAGAATTTCATTTACATTACCACTTCCTGCATTTGGAGGTGTTGAAATGCCCGATGTTAAAAACCTTTGCCAGGTATAAGATACAACAGTAGCCGTACTGTTAGGTGTATAACTAAAAACATTACCACTACAAATACCCGGTGCTACCGGATTACTAATGCTTATAGCAGATCCACCGGAATTCACTGAAACATTTAAAATAAAATCTGTACCCGTACATCCATTGTTAGAAGGTGTTACAGTATATTGAATGGAGGCTGATGATGTTGTATTATTGGTAAGTGTTTGTCCAATATAAGTCTGCCCAACTGATACTGCAGCTCCCCCTGTTAGTGAACCCGTTCCACCTGCTGTAATAACTGGTGTACCCCAGGTATATAATGTGCCATTGGGCACACCACTCGGCGAAAAAGAAAAACTATTGGCACTGCATGCACCAACCACAGATTGTGGCGAAGCTACACTGGGCACAGGCTTTACTACAACAGATACTATCTGTGTTCTAAAACATCCAGTTGTGGTATTGGTAAGGGTATAAGAATAATTGGCACTCGTATTTACAATACCATTGTTTACCAGAAATTCTGCAGGATCGTTAGTGCCTACTATTGGACCATTACCACTATTTATATTGGCATTTACGGATCTGGACCATGCAAAACTCACTGATTGAACACTGGTAGGTGTATAATTAAAAGTAGTACCACTGCAAATTGCCGGTGGTGTAACCGTACTGCTTAAAGTGGGTAATGGATTAACTATAACAGGTAGGGTTTGTACATAATTACATCCATTAGCCGATGAGGTATAGGTATACAAAACAGTTACAGGACTTGGGGTAGTATTGATCAATGCTTCACTTGGATTTCCTGTTCCAGATGCAGCTGTATTGCTGATACCTGTAACTGCGGCCCTAGTCCAGTTAAAGGTTGCTCCCAAAACCAAACTTGTAGGACTAAAATTAAAAATACTCCCACTACATACAGAAGCAGGAGCAGCGGCTAAATTATTAATAGAGGCATTTGGAAACACTTGAACAGCAACTGATTCACTGCTGCTACATGCATTGGCAAATGTGGTGTATACGTAATTTACAGTTTGGGTAACAGAAGTAGTATTTACAAGTGTTTCATTTGGGCTACCCGATCCGCTATTACTTGGATTGCTGATTACAGGAATCAAAACCCTGGTCCACACAAAAGTAGCCCCGCTGGTAGCACTTGTAGGAATATAGTTAAAAACAGTACCACTGCATGTCGAAGGCGTTAATGAACTGCTTAGTTTTGGTAAGGGATTCACCGTTACCAATAATTGAAAATTCCCACCAGAAGATGGAGTTACTGCATACACAACTGTAACTGGCGTGCTGGTATTATTTGTGAGCAGATCTGAAACAGCAATCAGGTTATTTTGTGAAGTACCGGTTACGCTACCCGAAGGAATACTCGATGGTGCAGCCCAGCTATAGGTAGTACCAGGGGTTGCACCAGGCGGGGTAAAACTAAAGGCTGTGCCACTGCAGGTACTGGTTGTGTATTGAGATAGTACAGTTTGGAAACTACAGGATAGTAAACCAATCAGGACTAAACATTTATAAACCCAATTCACAGGTATCATTGGCCTTGAAACAAAATGGCTCATGCTTTACAGATAAAGGATTTGTAAGATAAACAGAATGAGATACCTGACAAAATGTATCATACCTCAGTTCAAAAAAACTGCTTATCCTAAATATAGCTGCCTTAGCTAAGACACAAGGTTGGACCTGGTTGCTGCCTTTAAGATTTATAACTAAACCAAGGTAGCCATGCCTAAATACCTGTTCCACCAATTAACTTGCGCCTTTGCATCTATCAATGAATTCAAGAAAACAAACTTAGAAGCGCTGCATCAATCTTAGCAGGTCTGCCTGTTTGCTTATCCAGCATCACCCATACACTACTGGCCGATATTATTTTTTTGTGATCCGATAATCGAATGATCTCATAATGCCTGTTCCAACTAACCGCTGTGTTTTCTCCCGTCCATGTTCTGATCAACAGCTCATCATCCAAAAATGCCTGACCCATATATTCTATGGTATGTTTACGCACCACCCAAATCACTTTATCTTTTAATGTAGCATTTACAAGACTATCCCAATGCATGCCGGCAATATCCTGTAAGAACTGCACATACACCACATTGTTCACATGCGCTAATGCATCCAGGTGCTCGGGAACTACGGTGATTTTCTTTTCAAAAACAGTTGAGGAAACAGCCATCTGCTAGCGATATTTTTAACGATAGATATCCAACAATCCAAAAGGCAAGGTCACATACACCGATTTATGCTTATGGTCTATCTTCTTTAGCGTTTCTTCATGCAGGGGTATGAGTGCTTCCTTTCCCTCTAAACTGATACGCAATAGTACCTGGTGGGGTTGCTCAATCACTTCTTCTATGGGGCCCAGGTTTTCTTCATCACTGATCAGCTGGTAGCCTAATAAGGAGATGGGTGCTGATTTTCCGGCCAATTTTCTAAAGTCCGCATCCAGTAACCAAACAGGTTTTCCGGTTATACGATTGGCGGTTTCCTTGGTTTCTACCCCTTCTATTTTTATATAGGTTTCTTCATGGTCTTTTGCTTTGGAAGTCTCAACAAAATAAGGCAGATAGGAACCCTTATTCATTTCCAGAAATATGGTTTCAATATTATGCAACACCGTTTTCTTACCCAATGCATGTTTTAATATCACTTCTCCCTTTAATCCAAAACTGGCAACTATCTTTCCTATGTTGATGTATTCATTCATTACCTGCAATTTTCTGCTGATGAAAATAAAATATAAAAAACTTGCACCCTAAAGTTCTTAAAGCTTGGGCATAAATCACGGTTTTTACTTTAACCTCTTGAATTAAAAAAACCCGACACTTTCGTATCGGGTCATTTTTAAAAGATTATGGTTAATCCTTCTTTTAAGCTTCTGGTGCCGCTTCTGGAGCTGCTTCAACTGCCTCTTCTTGTTTTGGTTCCACTTTTTTAACAACTGGAACATAAACTTTCTTGGCTCTCTGCGTATTCCTGTGCTCACTAGAACGACGGGTAATATTTGCTTCATGCTCTTCATGCCAAGCCTGAAACTTGGTCATAGCTACAGCCTGATCAAACAAGCCCAAACTAACACCTCTCAAAAGGTGTTTCAAGAACAATACTCCCTTGAAAGAGAGAATTCTTCGTACGGTATCGGTGGGTTGAGCACCTTTGTTCAACCACTCCAATGCCTTTTGACGGTCTAATTGAATGGTTGCTGGTACGGTTAATGGATTGTAAGTTCCAACTTTCTGGATAAACTTACCATCTCTTGGTGCACGAGCATCGGCCACTACTATAAAGTAGAAAGGACGCTTTTTACTACCGTGTCTCTGTAGTCTCATTTTTACTGCCATGTTAAATAGAAATTTAACGTTAGGAATTTGGTTAATCCTGCTAAGAATAGCGGGACGGCAAAACTAATGTGAAAAAGGATCTTATCCAAGTTTAGAAGTAAAGAAATTGTTAGAATCTCCTTAAAAAATAAAACGTAAGTGACTGATTATCAGTAAAAATAAGGATCCAATCTATTTGCGCATCCCTTTCATACCCGGAAATCGGCCACCCATCGGCATATTATTCATCATTTTCATCATCTGCTTCATCTGATCAAATTGCTTCATAAATGCATTTACTTCTGTCATATCTTTTCCACTTCCCTTGGCAATTCTTTGCTTTCGTGATGGCGTTAAAGCATCGGGATTTGACCTTTCAAAAGGAGTCATGGAACTGATCATCGCTTCTATCCCTTTAAAGGCATCATCTTTAATATCAATATCCTTCACGGCTTTTCCAACGCCAGGAATCATACCCATCAAATCTTTCAGGTTACCCATCTTTTTGATCTGCTGCAACTGGTCCATAAAATCCTGGAAATCGAATTGATTTTTCCTGATTTTCTTTTCCAGTTTTTTTGCTTCTACTTCATCATATTGGGCCTGTGCTTTTTCTACCAGACTGGTGATATCACCCATGCCCAATATTCGCTGTGCCATCCTATCGGGATAAAACACATCCAGCGTTTCCATCTTTTCACCACTGCTTACAAATTTGATGGGCTTATTTACTGTGTATTTGATAGACAATGCCGCTCCACCTCTGGTATCACCATCTAATTTGGTCAATACTACACCTGTAAAATCTAAGCGGTCATTAAATGCTTTGGCCGTATTCACTGCATCCTGCCCAGTCATCGAATCCACCACAAATAATATCTCTGCTGGCTTTACAGCCGTTTTGATATCTGCCACTTCTTTCATCATCAATTCATCCACAGCCAAACGACCGGCAGTATCGATGATGATCACATTCTTGTTTTTCGACTTCGCCTCTTTGATGGCGTTTAACGCAATATCAACAGGATTTTTATTCTCTCTTTCACTATAAATGTCTACACCCACTTGCTCTGCTAAAACCGTTAACTGGTCAATAGCTGCGGGACGATAAACATCCGCTGCTACTAATAAAACAGATTTCGCTTTTTGTGTTTTGAGGTAGTTAGCCAGCTTACCCGTAAAAGTTGTTTTACCACTACCTTGTAAACCTGCGATCAGAATAATGGCCGGATTTCCGGTTATATTAAAAGCTGCTTCTGAACCACCCATTAATTCGGTTAATTCGTCCTGCACAATTTTCACCATCAACTGACCCGGACTAATGGCATTGATCACTTTTTCGCCGGTGGCTTTATCCTTTACCTTATCGGTAAATTCTTTGGCTATTTTAAAGTTTACATCCGCATCAATTAATGCGCGACGAATATCTTTAACCGTATTGGCAATATTGAGTTCGTTGATTCTTGCTTCGCCTTTTAAATTCTTAAAGGCCGATTCGAGTTTTTCACTTAGAGAGTTAAACATAATTCAGCTATTTCCGGGATACTTAATACCATTTTTAAATAATAGAGACTGCTTAAGCATTTTTTACCGCAGAGAAAGGGAGAGTGGGGAGTTTTCGCAGAGAAATCAACCCTTTCAACCTATAAAATGAAGCACCTAAACAGTTTCAAAGAGTGCAAATATAAATTGTAAGATTGAATACCCGGAACAAAATACCCCTTGGCAGATTTCTTGCCTGAAAGGCAGTAATATCTGCAAAGGGGCTATGTAAAGACGTTTTTAACCTAAATAAAAGCGGAGCTGCTTGCACCGGTTGGTGCTTCTGAGTTTTGTGATGGCTTTGTCTTTGATCTGTCTTACCCTTTCTCTGGTTAAATGAAATCTTTCGCCAATATCTTCCAAACTGAGGGGATGGTCTACACCAATGCCAAAAAAGTAACAAACCACTTCTTTCTGACGTTCTGTTAAAGTGCGCAGGCTTCTCTCTATTTCCATTCTTAATGACTCATGATGAACGAGTTTCTCATCTGTTCTCTCTGCATTGGGGTTCTCCATCAGATCCATCAATGTGCCATCTTCTCCATCAGATAAGGGCGTATCCATACTAACATGCCGGAAACCAACATTCATAGTGGCAGTAACTTCTTCTACAGCTATATCCAATATATCTGCCAATTCCTGCGCTGTGGGCTCTCTTTCAAACTCCTGCTCCAATTGTTGGTAGGCTTTGCTGATGCGGTTGGTTAGGCCCACTTTATTGAGTGGTAAACGAACTATCCGGCTTTGCTCTGCTAATGATTGTAAAATGCTCTGCCTGATCCACCAAACAGCATAGGAAATAAATTTAAAACCCCTGGTTTCATCAAAACGCAAAGCAGCTTTGATCAAACCCAGGTTTCCTTCATTGATCAGGTCGGGTAATGTTAAACCCTGGTTTTGGTATTGCTTGGCAACAGATACTACAAAACGTAAATTAGACTTTACCAATCTGTCTAATGCATTTTGATCTCCGTTACGGATACGAAGGGCCAAAGCCACTTCTTCTTCGGGTGAGATCAGGTCGACCTTGCCAATTTCCTGCAAATATTTTTCAAGGCTCTGCGATTCACGATTGGTGATCGACTTGGTAATTTTAAGCTGGCGCATACTCATATTGAGCAGGTTTTAGGATATGTTAGTATTGGTAAAAAAACCTTGTTTAGCTATTTAGAAGTTCCCTAGCCTGCGCCACTTCATCAGATGTACAGCAATTTAAGATTATTTTAAATCTTTTCAAAAATAAATATTTTTCATAAATAACTGACTTTCAACGTTTTACAAAGAACTTATTCTAAACAATTTCATTTAAGCGGTTTATTGACTTATTAATGTCAAAAAAACATTTGGAAGCGAAGGATTATTTAATATTATTGCACACCTACGATTGATTGTAGGCTAAAGAGATTGTAATGAGTAAGAAGCAGTTATTTACGTTGGAGTTTCCGGTTAGATGTTCACCATCCATATTATATGAATTTTTGGCAACACCCGCTGGATTGCAGGAATGGTTTGCAGATAGAGTGGATGAGTGGGAGAATGTTTACAGTTTTTCCTGGAGTGGCGGCACGCCTGATAAGGCAGAAGTGGTTGACAAAGAAGATGACAAGTTTATCCGTTACCATTGGACACATACTGATAAGAATGAGTATTTTGAATTCAGGATTGAAAAAACAGAGATCTCTAACCAAACTATTTTAGTTGTTAAAGATTTTGCTGAAAAAGCTGAAATCAAAGACCAGAGCCAACTTTGGCAATACCAGATCAAGGATCTGTTTCACAGACTGGGCGGCGCTTAAAAATTTTTCATGGAAAGCATTTCCAGGATTTGCACATAATTGCTTTCAAAAAAATTACCCGCTTCATCCCAATCCTCTAATGGAATTTTTTTGGCCAGTTTGATAAAGGGCAACGCTGCAAAATCTATGTCAGCAATATCCGTTATTCGCCTATAATTTTTCTCTCCAAAATCATGTTGCCAGGGATCATCTGAGATGGAAAGATACCATTGCTTATAAGCAGCCGAATCCTTTTGTGCATTCATAAAATATTGCTGAATGGAAGGTGCCAGTTTTTGCTGACACGCACCCGAAACCTGCAGTGTAATACTGTAAAAATTCCCCCACCAGAAAAAACTGCGGATAGCGAGACTGTCCTTTCCGGCAAAATACCGGGGATGATCTAGCATTACCCAGGGAAGGCCCTCATATTGCTCGCCTTTGGAGATCTTGGGAGACTGGAATGATATACCCCAATCTTTTTCTGGCGCATTGTTTTCCAGCAAAAAAGTATAGTTCTCATGCAATGTTCCAAATAGCTTGTAAACCTTATCTATAATCTGATTCTTTGTTAAAATCCAACCGGCATCGGTTACCAGTTCCAGTTCCTTTGTTGAAAGCATTACTTTTGCAGGGCTCATAAGCAATATTAAGCAAGCACAAAGTGATAAAAAAACTTGATAAGCTCATCATAAGGTCATTTATCGGACCATTCATTGCTGCATTCGCCATTTCGGTGTTTGTATTGACCATGCAATTCTTCTGGCTTTATATTGATGACCTTGTAGGCAAAGGGCTGGATCTTTTTACTATTCTAAAATTGGTAGGATTGGTAACCCTGTTCTGGGTGCCAACTGCTTTGCCATTGGCCTTGTTGTTTTCTTCTATCATGACCTTTGGTAACCTGGGCGAAACCTTTGAGCTGGTAGCCATTAAAGCAGCCGGTATCCCTTTATTGCGTTTCATGCGGCCCTTACTCATCATTACGATATTTATCTGTGGACTGGCATTTCTTTTTGCCAACAATATCATTCCGGTTACGCAGAAAAAATTATCTGCTTTAAAATATGATATCATTGTTTCTAAACCCGCATTCGATATCAAGGAAGGTATTTTTTATGATAAGATCGGTGGCTATGTCATAAAGTTGGGCAGAAAAGAAAAGAATGATAGCATCATTCATAATGTTATCATTTTCGAAAACAGTAATGCTTTACAGGATAATATGCTGATGGCAGAAAGTGGTGTGATGCGTATCACCAAAGACAAAAAATTTCTTGAATTTGTTTTAAAGAATGGATGGAGATACGAAGAAAAAGGTTCCAGAGGCACTACCAATACACAGTTTACCAGAATGGGTTTTCAGGAATATAAAAAAGTATTCGATCTGAAAAGTTTCCAGCTAAACAAATCAGGTGATAGCGCATTCTATGATCCCAAGATGCTTAGCCTCAGGCAGCTTAACCAAACCATAGATTCCTTGCACAATAAAGACAGTATGTATTTACAAAAGACCGAAAAAGAGGTTAGCCCTTTCTTTCGTTTTGTAAAATACCTCGACACTGGATGGGCAAAAATTGATACCTCTAGAATTAAAAAAGCTGCCAATTTCAATAAAATAATTCCGGATACTTTACGGCAATCCATCAATGATGCTGCTATTGCACAAATAGAAAGTGTGAAAGGCAATGTTTCTATTCTAGCAACCGATTATAAAGAGCGCGACAGATCCCTCCGTTTGCACGAAATTGAGTGGCACCGTAAGTTTACCTTATCTGCTGCCTGTTTGGTTTTATTCCTGATCGGCGCCCCCTTGGGTTCTATCATAAGAAAAGGTGGTTTGGGAACACCCTTGGTTTTTGCCATTATCTTTTTTGTGGTATTTCACCTCTTCAACACATTTGGCGAAAAATTTGTAAAATCAGAACAAGCAACCCCCATTTTTGGTATGTGGCTTTCAACGCTGGTATTGATTCCTATTGGCGCTTTTCTTACTTATAAAGCCATGCGTGATTCACAATTATTCAACCAGGAGTTCTACTATCGTTCATTTAAACAATTCCGAACATTTTTGGCTAATTTCAAAAAATCAAACCAATCACCTAAACCATAATCTTATGTCCATACATTCAAATAGTCGCCGTGCATTTATCAAAACTACCGGTAAAGCTGGTGTGGCTGCCGGAATTGCCTTAACTGTTTTGCCTTCTATTGCTGAAGCAGGTTTTAGCAGTTTCGCTGGAAGTCCTTTTGCACAACAACCCCTGCCCTACGATTATAAGGGTCTGGAACCTGTAATAGATGCCTTAACCATGGAAATTCATTACAGCAAACATGCCGCTACTTATACCAAAAATCTAGCTGATGCCTGTGCCGCTGAAAAATTTGATACTAACAATTCTAGTATAGAATCTTTGTTACAAAATATTTCTAAATTCTCCCCCAAGATGCGCAACAATGGTGGCGGACATTATAACCACGAACTCTTTTGGCAGTGTATGAAACCTGGCACTGCTACCAAACCCGAAGGAAAACTGGCAGCAGCCATTGACCAGTCATTTGGTTCTTTTGATGCATTTAAAACACAATTTACAGATGCCGGCAAAAATAGATTCGGTAGTGGATGGGCATGGTTGGTTTTGAATGCCGATAAAAAATTAATAGTAGGATCTACAGCAAACCAGGATAATCCTTTAATGGATCTGAGCGACCTGAAAGGCAAACCCCTATTGGGTTTGGACGTTTGGGAACATGCTTATTATTTGAAATACCAGAATAAACGTCCCGACTATATTGCCAACTGGTGGAATGTAGTAAACTGGGATTTTGTGCAAAAAAGATTTGAACAGGCTTAATCATTTATAGAAAATTTTTACATGAAAACAATAACCAAATGGGTATCTGGAATGGCATTCGATGCAACAGCAGATACAGGACAAACCGTAAGAATTGATACAACAGTAGAAGGGGGTGGAACAGGTAGCGGGATGAATCCAAAAAAAATGTTGCTTGCATCATTAAATGGATGCAGTGGTATGGATGTACTGGAGATCTTAAAAAAAATGAAAGTTGCTTTTACAAATTTTGAAATCATTGCAGAAGCTGAACAAACGACTGAACATCCGAAAGTGTTCACCTTCATCAATATGACTTACCGAATTGATGCAAGCAAAGATGATCTGGATAAAGTAACACGGGCAGTAACACTTTCACAGGAAAAATATTGTGGGATATCTGCTATGTTGGCCAAACATTGTAAGATCAGTCATTCTATTGAACTGATCTGATAAGGGAGTGTAATTTTTTTAGCCGCAGATTCGCAGATTAATAATCTGCGAATCTGCGGCTTTTTTTTAGTGCTTCCCACAAACACAGGTCTCCGTTTCAGCTTCATTATGCCAAGGGAAACTGCTGACATTCTTTCCCTGTTCCCAATAAAATTTTGTTCTGTTAGCCGGATGGTTACCCATTTCATTCATTTGATCTGCATCAAATAATCTTCCATTGATCAGGGTATAGCGAACAGATTCTGTGTTACGAATATTTTCTAATGGATTCTTATCCAGTACAATTAAATCAGCCAGTTTACCAGCTTCCAATGAGCCGATCCATTTATCAAGACCCAAACTATAAGCTGGATTGATCGTAGCTGTTTTTAAAGCCTGGTGATTGGTCATACCGCCTTGTTGCATCATCCATATCTCCCAATGAACACCCATTCCCTGTAATTGCCCATGTGCTCCAATATTCACTTTTACACCAACATCCGAAAGCTTCTTTAAACTTTTAGAAACAAGGATATGTCCATTCTCATATTCTTCTTCCGGCACCATTACCCTATGACGGCTTCTGGTATCTATTACAGACCTTGGTGTAAAACGGAGCAATCTTTCTTTCTGCCAGATATCATCATGCTGATACCAATAATATTCACCACTCATGCCTGCATAATTCACAATCAATGTGGGCGTGTAAGCAGTTCCTGCATTCTTCCATAAATTGATTACATCATTGTAAAGCGGCGCTACGGGTAAATTGTGTTCAATAGTGGTATGTCCATCCATGATCATCGCGAGGTTATGGAAGAAGAAGGAACCTCCTTCGGGTACTACTTCCATTTTTAATTCGCGCGCAGCTTGTATCACCATCTGATTTTGTTCTCTTCTGGGCTGGTTATAACTTTTTACAGAGAATGCACCATAGGCTTTGGTTCTGCGTAAAGCACTTCTGGCATCATCAATGGAATTGATCACTGCTTTAAAATCCCCGTCGGCTCCATATAAAATAGTACCTGTTGAAAATATTCTCGGACCAGTCATCAAACCTGCTTTCACCAGTTCACTCTGCGCAAAAACATTTTCGTTATTGGCCGAAGGATCATGCATGGCTGTGATACCATAAGCAAGATTGGTATAATAAGGCCAGTGTTTTTGTGGCGTTAACCCATTGCGAAAATGATTGCCATGTGCATGTGCATCAATGAATCCGGGCATGATGGTTTTGCCTTTGCAATCAATAATCGTAGCATTGGCGGGAATCTTTACCTCATTTTGTTTTCCTACAGATTTGATCAGATTGTTTTCTACTAACACCGTACCATTTACAATTACTTCATCACCCTTCATGGTGATGATGGTTGCATTGGTGAATGCAAGGATACCGGTTGGTTTGTCAGTTGTAACTTCTAATCCCACATCAATGCCCTTTTCAGGAACTTTAAATAGTGAGTCTGGTTTATTGGCCAGAAAAGAAAATCTATCTTCCAGTAGAATACTGAAATACTGATTCCCTAGCGTATAAAACAATTGTTTGTTATCGGCCGACCAATGCAGGTTGGTACCCGCATCTTTGGAAACTATTTTTACCGGAAAATCTTTCGACGTTGCACCTATATCAACGGGCTTCCCTGTTTTTGGGAAGGCAGCTATATATACTTCAAAAAGATCTACAAAAGCGATCCATTTTTCGTCGGGTGAAACTACAAACTGGCTGCCATAAGTACTCTTAATATGAGAGCGTTCATCAGTGCCTGCTAAATTATTGCTCACATAATTCCTGTTCATACCTCCGCCGGTTTGGTAGTAAATTCTGTTTCCGGAATTATTAAACCTGGGTGTTTCTCCATTTTGTGTAATGAAAGATTCCGCTTCACCATTCACACGCATCATATAGATACCAGGCTTAGCAGTAAATGCCGGTCCCATAATATCACTTCCACCTTCTTTACGGAATACGATCGATTTACCATCTGGAGAAAAAGAAGGTGTACGATAGATGGCTTTTGATTGACTGATCTTTACTGGTGATTCATTCGTGGAAATATTTAACCGATAAATAGCACCGGCATCAGCATCGTTCCAGGTAGTGTAAACAAGTGATTTGCCATCAGTAGAAAAAGAGGGTTCAAATTCAAAATCATTTGCTGTAGTTAGTCTTTGCGGTTTGCCTCCAGGTAATTCTTTTTTCCATAAATGTCCAACAGCATTGAATACCAGCCATTTTCCATCCGGCGATGTAATGGCATGTCTGATGACTTGTGCAGAAAAATTAGTGGGATTCAATTCCTGTTGAAAACGGACAGCATCGGTAATTCTTTGTTTCACTTGGCAAGTGAATGGAATTTCTGTGGCCGAATTCGTTGCATTGATATTTATTTTTTTGATCTTTCCTTCTGCCCAAATTACAATTTGCTGATCGTCTGGCGTCCAAGCATATCCTGTATAGAGACCAAAGGTTGACCATGCTTCTTGCTGGTCCTTACTCAACTGATCATAAACCGGCCACTCTTCTGCCGTTTCCAGGTTACGCAAATACAAAACAGATTTTGTTCTTACTCTTTTTACAAAAGCCAATGTTTTTCCATTATGCGAGATCTGCGGCCTTACAGCACCTCCCGGTCCACCGGTAATGGTTTCAATGGTTCCTTTTTCACGGTCTAATCTTTTGATGACAAAAATTTGGTTATTAGGATCTTTATTGTATTCAAACTGACCTCCCGGATACATGTCTTCACTATAATACAAGTATTTGCCATCGGGAGAAAAACAGGGTTCATTCACATCCTGCTGGTCGTTTTTGCGGGTAGTTAATTGCAGACCATTACCACCACTGATATGGTATAGCCACATTTCGCCAGCACCCAAGGAACGGGTAGAAGTAAAGTGTTTCCTGGCAACAATATAATCACCATCAGGTGACCATACCCCGTTATTCAACAAACGAAAGGATTCTTTGGTAACCTGCACAGCACCGCTTCCATCGCGGTTCATCACCCAAACATTATCGCCTCCTCCAGCATCAGAAGTGAACATGATTTTTTTGCCGTCAGGACTAAACCTGGGCTGTACTTCAAAAGCATGTCCGCCTCTTAATAATTTTGCATTACCACCCTGAATGGGTATGGAATAGATATCGCCCAAAAGATCAAAAATAATTTCATTACCATCTGGCGAAACATCCAGGTTCATCCAGGTTCCTTCGCTTACGGTAAAAGTATATTCTTTATAAGGTCCGTCAGGGTTACTGACATCCCATTTCTTTGTTTCTTTTTTGTCCTGCCCCATCATAGAAAGGGGCATCAGCAATAAAACCCACAGGAATTGTCTGATAATTTTCATAGGATACTTATTTGTCTTAAACCTAAAATTCGTGTAAAACATGCTGAAAACCTACAGAGCGCAGAAATAATGAGTAATTTTGCGCAAATTATTTTTCTGCAATCCTCCCAACAAAATTTCAAAGTACAGATTTGGATTACCTCACTTAGTGTAATTCTTTTTCTCACTAAAATTATAGCCTACCAGTACACACATTCTCTGGCCATACTTTCTGATGCTTTGGAAAGTATTGTGAATGTGATGGCAGGATTCATTGGACTTTATAGTTTGTATGTGGCCGCCAAACCGCGTGACCTGGACCACCCCTATGGTCATGGAAAAGCAGAATTTGTTTCAGCAGCCATTGAAGGAGGATTGATAGTAGCGGCCGGCGTGATGATTATCTATGAAACCATTTTAAATTTTGTAGAAGAAAGTCCGATACAAAAACTGGATACCGGTTTGATATTGATTGGCATCACAGCATTGATCAATTATATAGCGGGAACCATCTGTTTAAAAATTGGCAAAAGAAATCAATCCCTTGCTTTACAGGCAAGTGGTAAACATTTACAAATTGACACCTATTCTACTTTAGGCATTATTGCTGGATTGGTTGTGATTCTGCTGACTCATTTGTACTGGCTAGATAAATTGATTGCCTTGGGCATGAGTATTTTGATCATTTACAATGGGTATAAAATCATTCGTTCCTCTTTAGCGGGGATCATGGATGAAGCGGACATGTTATTACTTAACAAATTTATCGATGTACTTAACCATCATCGAAGAGCAAATTGGGTAGACCTGCATAATTTAAGGGTTATAAAATATGGCAGTCTATTGCATATTGATTGCCACCTTACCGTTCCCTGGTACCTCAATGTGCATGAAGCACACCATGAAATTGATGAATTGGCATTATTGATCAAACAGCAATTTGGGGATTCGATTGAATTATTTGTACATACAGATGGTTGTCTTCCTTTTAGCTGTACCATTTGTACCAAAACAGATTGTACCGTACGGCAAGAACCTATGAAAGATAGGCTGGAATGGACTTTGCAGAATATTATTTCTAATCAGAAACATCGGATTATTTAGTGAAAGGCTGGATTTCGGGAAGGTCTCTCACTTCGCTGCGCTGCGTTCGAGATGACGGAGGGGGTGCTGCGTTGGAGATGACTTAGAAAGCGAGATTTCCTATTAATCAAGCCGAATAACTATGTAAATTTGCGATGAAATATTTTCATCATTTATTTATAAATTTTTGATCATGCAGATCTGGAAAGATTACCAAGAAAAAAACAAAGAACGTTTTTTAGAGGAACTACTCGAATTATTACGCATACCCAGTATCAGTGCACGCAGTGAGCACAAAGACGATATGATCAAATGTGCCGAAGCGGTAAAAACCCGTTTATTGGAAGCAGGTGCTGATCTAGTGACCATCTATCCAACAGCAGGCCACCCGGTAGTTTATGGAGAAAAGATCTTTGATGCATCCAAACCTACCATTTTAGTGTATGGGCATTATGATGTGCAACCGGCAGATCCGCTGGAACTCTGGAATAGCGGACCTTTTGAGCCATTGATCAAAGACGGAAAAATATATGCAAGAGGTTCCTGCGATGATAAGGGACAATTTTATATGCATGTAAAAGCATTGGAAACCATGACCCAAACCAATTCTTTACAAGCCAATGTAAAATTTATTATTGAGGGAGAAGAAGAGGTGGGTAGTCCCAACCTGGCAACTTTTGTTAAAGCCAATAAAGAATTATTAAAAGCCGATGTGATCCTTATCAGTGATACTTCTATGCTGAGTATGGATACCCCTTCTATTGATATTGGCGTTCGTGGATTAAGTTATATTGAATTAGAAGTAACAGGTCCAAACCGCGATCTGCATAGCGGCGTGTATGGTGGTGCAGTAGCCAATCCGGTTACAATGCTGGCAAAAATGATCGCTGGTTGTCATGACGAACATAACCATATTACCATACCCGGATTTTATGATGATGTGGTAGCATCTACCCCGGCAGAAAGGGCCAAAATGGCGCAGGCTCCTTTTGATGAAGCAGCTTACAAAGAAGACCTGGGCGTACAAAGTTTGTGGGGTGAAGAAGGTTATACTGCTAATGAAAGAACAGGTATCAGACCAACACTGGAAGTGAATGGGATTTGGGGTGGCTATACCGGTGAAGGCGCGAAAACGGTTCTTCCTGCTAAGGCATTTGCAAAGATTTCCTGCAGACTGGTGCCCAATCAATCTTCTGTTAAGATCACCGAAAAAATATTGAACTATTTTAAAAGCATCGCACCTGCTGGCGTAACCGTAAAAGCTTCCGAACACCATGGTGGCGAGCCTTACATGACACCCATTGATTCCAATGAGTTCAGAGCCGCATCAAAAGCTATTTATGCCACATTTGGAAAAGAACCCATTCCCGTTCGTGGTGGTGGCAGTATTCCTATCTGTGCTTTGTTTGAAAAAGAATTGGGATTGAAGATCGTATTTATGGGTTTTGGATTGGATAGTGATAACCTGCACAGTCCGAACGAGAAGTATGATCTCTTCAACTTTTATAAGGGTATTGAGACCATTCCTTATTTTCATCAGTTTTATGCAGAAATGAAATAAAATATAGCCACAGATTACACAGATTAACACAGAAAAAACTGTGCGATCAGTGAAATCTGTGGCCTATTTTCTATATGGCAGAAGAAAAAGAAAAATTACGGATCGACAAATATCTCTGGGCTATCCGTTTATTTAAAACCAGAAGCCAGGCTGGTGATGCATGTGATAAAGGAAAAGTGAAACACAAAGGCATCAATGTAAAAGCTTCAAAATTGGTAGTCCTTGGAGATGAATACGAAGTAAAAAACGAAGCCAGAAAATGGGTGATACAGGTAACTGGTTTGTTGCACAAAAGAGTACAATATAGCGAGGCAGTACTTCATTATACAGACATCACACCGGCTGAAGAGCTTGACAGGATTAAGTTTGAAGCTGCCAGCTTTCAAACTGGTAAAAGACAAAGTAAGATTGGCCGCCCTACAAAAAGAGAACGCAGAGACCTGGGCGGATTTATGGAACAATAATTTTTTATGCTAAAAAGATATTTCCTAGTTTTTTTATTGATTGGCTGCATTCACCACCTGAATGCGCAGGACAATAGCAAGGATGCGGCTTTTCCCGGCGGTGAAGAAGCCTGGAATACTTACCTGGATACTGCTTTCCATAGAGAGGTCATGAACAAACAAATGACCAAAAAAGATTTTGAACGATTTGGCAGCACCCAAAGGGTGGTATATTATTTCAGTATCATGACAGACGGCAGCATCGGTCTGATCAATATAGAAGGCGCCGCTAGTCAGGCCGTTAGGAATGAAATTCAGCGGGTTTTAAAAACATCTCCCCGATGGACACCCGCAACACTTAATGGCAAGGTTTCTATCTACCGAAAGAAACAGGTTTCCACCTTCAGCTTTGATTTACCCGCTTTATAGGTATTCAGTATGTTTGCATCATGAACATCACCATCCTTACTGTTGTGCCTGATTTATTGGAGAGCCCTTTCAACCATAGCATACTCAAACGTGCCAAGGAAAAAGGCTTGCTGAATGTGACTGTGATTAATTTACGCAAATGGGCCATCAACAAACACATGCAAGTGGATGATTACCAGTTTGGTGGTGGCGCTGGTATGGTGATGATGCCCGAACCATTGGCCAATGCCATAGAAGAATTACAAGAAGAGAAAGCTTTTGACGAGATCATTTTCATGACGCCCGATGGTGCATTGTTTAACCAGAAAGCTGCGAATACACTCTCACTTAAAGAAAATATATTGATCATCTGTGGGCATTATAAAGGCATTGATGACCGTATCCGTCAAAAATATGTAACCAAAGAAATATCCATTGGTGATTATGTTTTGAGTGGCGGGGAATTGGCTGCTGCCGTTGTAGTGGATGCTATTGGTAGACTGATACCCGGTGTATTGAATGATGAAACATCTGCCTTATTCGATTCATTTCAGGATAATTTGCTGGCGCCACCTGTATATACTCGTCCTGCGGATTTCAGGGGCGATAAAGTACCGGAAATCTTACTCCAAGGCGATCCTAAAAAAGTAGAAGAATGGCGCCATGAGCAGTCGCTGATCCGCACAAAAGAAAGAAGACCTGATCTTTTAGACTCCTGATCCCCTCCTTTAATCATCCCATTCTGCCATCAGTATTTCTGCTTGCACCATTTATCCCTTAAATATTCCCTTTTGTATTGTTTAACTTTTATACTGGCTTAGATGCTGTTTTTTTGCACAAGCCAAAACTTCACCTACCACGCATGTTATACCTTAAAAGAATATTATTCGCTGCTTGTACCTTAAGTTTCATCATTGCTTCTGCACAGGAAAAAAATGGCGAAAAATTTCAGAAGGAATACCAGTACCATATTTCAAAAACATCAGAAACCATCAAAATAGACGGCGAACTCACAGAAGCTATTTGGAAAACAGCCGATACCACCAGTTCTTTCTGGCGAAAATTTCCTACCGATGGTGGCAGGCCCCAAAGAAAAACAGAAGCACGTATAACACACGATGATAAGTTTATTTATTTCGCTATCACCGCTTATGATTCAGGAAAGGCTTTTATTAATAGTTTGAAAAGAGATATCGGTCATGATGGCAATGATGGCATAGGTATCATATTAGATCCAACCAATCAACGTACCAATGGTTTCTTTTTTGTGGTGAATGCATTTAACGCACAAAGTGAAGACCAGTTGCCTTTTGCAGATGATAATAACGGCCCCTCCTGGAGCTGGGATAATAAATGGTTTTCTGCCACCAAACAGTACAGCGATAAATGGACCGCAGAAATAGCCATCCCTTTTAAGAGTATCAGATACTCTTCGGAAAAACTTTTGTGGGGTATGAATATTGTAAGGATCGATACCAAAGCCAATGAATACAGTACCTGGACAGCCATGCCCCAAAATTTTCAGTCGATGGATCTTGGTTATACAGGCGCACTGGTTTGGAAAACGCCGCCACCTACAGCAGGCAGTAATATGGTTTTGATACCCTATGTTACCGGCAATATAACCAGCGATCAGCAGAATGGCGTGGCTACTGCAACTACTGGCAATGCTGGTTTTGATGCAAAGATGGGATTGACCTCTTCACTCAATTTGGATCTTACGGTAAACCCTGATTTTTCACAGGTAGAAGTTGACAGGCAGGTAACCAACCTGAGCAGGTTCAATATTTTTTTCCCGGAAAGAAGAACATTTTTTCTGGAGAATGCTGACCTGTTTTCACAATATGGTATTCCACCTATCAGACCGTTTTATTCAAGAACCATAGGTTTGGATAAGGATGGCAATAAAATACCGATACTATTTGGCGCAAGGGTTTCGGGCAATGTTGCTAAAGGAACCAGGATTGGATTGATGAATATTCAAACCGGAAGACAAGGCAGCTATTCTCCTGAAAATTATACGGCATTAAGTATTAGTCAGCGTGTATTGAAGCGATCAACGATTAAAGGCTATTTTCTAAACAGAGAGAACAATATTACAGAAGCAGAAAAACTAAAAAATCCATTAGATGCTTTTGGCAGAAATGCAGGCGTAGAATTTGGGTATAATAACTTGAAAGGAACCTGGGGTGGCTGGGCTGCATACAATCACTCTTTCAAACAAAATATCACTACTGACAATGCCTATTTCAATGCAGGATTTAATTACAATGGCCGACATTTTAGTACCGTAACTGATATGGGTAACCTGGGCACTAATTTTTATACGGATATGGGTTTTGTAGAAAGGATCAATAATTATGATGCGGACAAGGATACAACGGTGCGAGTGGGATTTAAACAGATATTCAACGAAGAACAAGTGATGTTTTTTCCTAAAAAAGGAAAGATCAACCAAATTAGTTTACAGCTAACCCATTTCCTGGTTTTTAACCCGGACAATTCTTTGAATGAACGTTCGCATGAATTGGAATACCAAATGCAATTCAAAAATACCAGTAATTTATTTGTTGCAGGAAGTTATAATGAGACCAATTTACTTTTTGCCACATCCTTTACTGATGCAAAGCCCATCCCCAAAGGAAATTACCAATACAACCAGTATGGCTTTGGATATCGTTCTGATTTTAGAAAATCAATTAATATACAATTGCGTTTTAATGGAGGTGGATTTTACAATGGAAATTTTCAGGGAATCAGCACCACCATTAATCTGCGCAAGCAGCCACACCTCAATATTGCCTTACAATTAAATTATAATAAACTACAGTTTCCGGAAGGTTATGGCAGTGATGAGATCTTACTCATTGCACCCCGTATAGAATATAATTTCAGCACCAAACTTTTCTGGACCACATTTTTACAATACAATACACAAAGAAATAATTTCAATATCAATAGTCGTTTGCAATTCCGCTACAAACCACTTAGCGATTTCTTTTTGGTTTACACAGACAACTACTATACCGATCCACTATTCAGAAACAAAAACAGGGCTTTAGTATTTAAATTGAACTACTGGCTGAATCTGTAAATAAAAAAGCGGATTGAAGAATTCCCATTCTTCAATCCGCTATCCTCAATCCGTAATTCGCAATTCGTCAATCGTAATTAATTCTTCACCCCAATCAAAGGCAATTGCTTTTCATTGATCATCTTATTCAACGCTTTCAGATCCGTATCTACAATATTTTTAAGTTTGCGTAATTGAACATCGGACTGTGCACTCAAATTTTCAAATGATTCCCTCACCTGTTTGCTTGGCGGGTTTTGTCCGCTGGCTGCAACACCATAAACACCAGATAACTTATCATTTAACCTGATAGGGAAATTAAGCACGTCCTGTCCGCTTTTAGATTTGGTCTGGTACAAAGCTTCTTCAACAGCAGTCATCTGTTTGTTTACACTATCTGCCATTTTTTTAATATCCTTATTACCATCCATATCCATTCGTGCCGTAAAGTCATTGATCTGCGATCTGAGCGTACGAATATTTTTGATCGCTTTTTGTACTTCACTGAATTTGTCTCTTACGGTTAAGAGGAAACCAACCTGCGCATCATAGTCAGCTTCTGTCATTCGGTAATTAGGATTCGCTTTGATCACAAAAGGAATATCAGCAGAATCTTTTCCAAAACGGATACGTGCTTTGTACTTACCAGGTGCGGCTTTGGCAGAACCTATGCCGCCGGTCCATAAGATCAGTCCTTCCACCCTTTCTGCAGGTGGGTAGTTCATATCCCAAACAAACTGATTCATCCCTTCATTAAAATCTATCTTATCGGTTACTTCCTTGGCAGTCTTACTGAAAGTTTTGATGGGTTTATTTTGTTTATCAAAAACAGTTATAGATACTTTGGAAGAATCGTCTGCTCCCTTTAAATAATAATTAATCACCACGCCACTCAGCGGATTTTTGCCTGCATTTTGAACGGCACCACCACCACCGCGCTGACCTCTTCTTCCACCACCTTCTGTTCTGTAAGCATCATTCACATCAAATATGTGCAGGTTTTTATTTAATACACCAGCATCTTTTTGTTGAACTATAGTCAAGTCATCTATCACCCAAAAAGCACGTCCCTGTGTAGCTACAATCAAATCATTTTCCTTAATGGTAAGATCTGTTATAGGCACTTCAGGCAGGTTTAGCTGAAATTTTTTCCAGTTGGCGCCATCATCATAGCTAATGTACATGCCATATTCGGTTCCGGCATACAATAGACCAGGACGTTTTTTATCTGCACGCATGGCTCTTGTAAAATGCATGGAATTGATTCCATTGGTAATTTTTTTCCAGGTTTTACCATAGTCTTCTGTCTTAAAAATATAAGGTGTAAAATCATCCAGCTTATATTTTGTTCCTACAAAATAGGCAGTACCTTTTTTAAATGCATCCGTTTCAATACAGTTCCACATCATCCATTTACCAGCTTCAGGCGGTGTTACATTTTCCCAGTTTTTACCGCCATCCTTGCTTACATGCACTAATCCATCATCACTACCAGTCCATAAAAGATCTTTCTCTAAAACAGACTCTGCAGCCGTAAAAATGGTACAATAGTATTCTACGGAAGTATTGTCTTTGGTGATGGGTCCGCCACTGGAAGCCTGTCTTGACTTATCATTGGTAGTAAGATCCGGACTAATGGTTTCCCAACTCTGGCCTTCATTTTCTGTTACAAATAAATGATTGCCTCCTGCATATAATTTTTTGGGATTATGCGGAGAAAAGAAGAAAGGAAAGTTCCATTGGAAACGGTATTTCAATACATCGGCACCAGCTCCCATTGGATTATCGGGCCAAACATTGATCGCACGATTTTCTCCTGTTTTATGGTCAAGTCTGGAAAGATACCCGCCATAGTTGCCACCATAAACGATATCCGGATTCAGTGGATCAGCTTGTACATACCCACTTTCAGAACCTGCGGTTATATCCCAGTCTCTATCTGTAATACCGGCAGTAGTTGTTCTGCTTTTAATACGTATGGTGGAGTTGTCCTGTTGTGCACCTAAAATTCTATAAGGATAAGAATTATCAGTAGATACCCGATAGAATTGTCCTGTTGGCTGATTACTTAAGCTGCTCCAGTTATTGGCGCCATCAAAGCTGATCTGTGCGCCACCATCATCTGCCACGATCATTCTATTGGCATCTTCGGGATCTATCCATAGATCATGGTGGTCTCCATGGGGTGTATTCACACCCTGAAAAGTTCTACCGCCATCACGACTACGCATAAACTCAACATTGGGACAATAGACCGTATTTTCATTTTTAGGGTCAACAAACACCTTTGAATAATACCAGGCTCTTTGTCTGATATTGTTATCATTACTGGTCAATGTCCAGGTATTGCCACCATCAGCACTCATGAATAAACCGCCAGCTGCATTTTCTATAATTGCATAGAGTTTATCGGTATTAGAGGGAGCAACAGCCACCCCTACAATTCCCCAGATCCCTTTAGGCAATCCTTTTTTGGCAGAAATATTTGTCCAGCTTTCTCCACCATCCACACTCTTATACAAACCACTTCCTTCTCCACCACTTTCCATACTATGAGGAGTTCTTATAACACGCCAGGTACCTGCATAAAATACAGAAGGATTTCCGGGTTCCATTACCAGGTCTGAGCAACCGGTCTGGTTATTTACAAACAATGTTTTCTTCCAGGTTTTACCACCATCGGTGGTTTTAAATACACCACGTTCATCACTTGGTCCGAACAGGTGTCCCATTACGGCAACCCAAACTGTATTCGGATCTCTGGGATGAATTACAATACGGATGATATGTCTACCTTCTTTCAAACCCAGGTTACGCCAGCTTTTCCCGGCATCATCGCTGCGCCATAATCCGCCAAGACCTTCTGATACATTGCCTCGCATACTGTTTTCACCTTCACCTGCATATACCACAGATTCGTCGCTGGGAGCTACTGCAACAGATCCGATGGTACTACCGAAATATTTATCGGAAATGTTTTTCCAGTTACTGCCGCCGTCGCGTGTTTTCCAAAGGCCACCACCAGTACCACCAAAATAAAAAGTGTTCTTGCTTTTATAACTGCCGGTTGCAGCAGCACTTCTACCACCTCTGAAAGGACCCACTAGGCGATACTTTACTTTAGTAAAAAGTATGGAATCAGAATTTACTTCATTCACCGTAACAGGTGTAACTGATTTTGCCTTTTCTTTTTTCTGTGCAAATAATGAAAGGGATAAGAAGGCAAGTGCCGGCAGGATGATTAGTTTTCTCATATGCGTTTGAATTGGGCAGGTAAGTTACCCAACCAAACGCATCTAACAAAATGGAATTGCCGAATAAATGGAAAGGAGGATTACTTAACCTTGAACCATTTGTCTAAAATGCCTTCATTAAATTTTACGGAATAGTTCTCTACTTCTGATTCTACCGGACCAAAAGCCAATGTAAGTTTCACCGGGTATTTGATACCATTGAATTCGCCATATTCTTTTACCAGCATAGTTGCTTTGGTGTCTTTGCGGATATTGCTGCCAAAGGCTTTCATCATACTACCAAATCCGGTAAGGTTGAGAGCCATATCGCCAGTGGCTTCCAATTGTTTCACCAGAAAGGTTTGGGTATCAAAATAATAATTAACTGATTGACCCGTTTTCATGGTCAGTTTAATTTTATAGCATGGTTGTTTGCTAACTTTTTCGGTGCCCAGCAATTCTGCTTTATGGCCTTTTGCTGCATAGTTTACCAACTCTGCAAAGGCGCCGGCACAATCCAATTCATATTGTTGAGCAGCTACATCTTCCTTTTTGATAGATGTGATTGTTGGTTCATTAGAAGTAGGAAATCCACCACCAAAATCACCGCCTCCTCTGCCGCCCATACCACGCATGGCCGGTATAAAAACATAACCTGATGTATCTGTAAGCATGGTATAGCTATCTCCCATACCCATTACGCCACCAATCTGCCTGCGAAACAATTTACCTTTCACCCTGATTAATGTTAGCGGCAGATCTATCTGCTGGCCCATCACACCCATTTTTAAGGTACTGGCTACTTCCATTTCATGGATGCCTTCTAACTTTTCTCTACTACCTGCGGCTACTTCATATTTGGCAATAATTTCATCTGCTGTTTGCGATTGTGCTGTTATAAAAGTTAATAAAGAAAAGAATCCTATAAATATCTTTTTCATAATCATAATTTCGTTTTGGATTTATCAAATTTAACGGCTTAATCCAAGCAAAAAACATCAACAGCCTTATAATCGTTCTATTTAGATTGTTAATATTATGCAGAAAGGAAAATTTACCATAACGGGAAACCTTGTAGACGTTTGGAATAAAGCGATTTATGAGGCAGAAATAGTGGTAGAAAACGGCATCATCCTATCCATCCATAAAATCGGTGACAACATATCCTCTGTCGGTAAATTTATTATGCCCGGTTTTGTTGACAGCCATATTCACATAGAAAGCAGCATGCTCATCCCCAGTGAATTTGCCCGTTTAGCCGTAGTACATGGAACGGTGGGCACCGTAAGCGACCCGCATGAAATTGCCAATGTATGTGGCATGGATGGTGTAAAATTTATGATTGAAAACGGGAAAAAAGTACCCTTCAAATTCAATTTTGGCGCACCAAGTTGTGTACCTGCCACTATTTTTGAAACTGCAGGTGCTGCCCTAAAAAGTGAAGACGTAAAAAAATTACTGGAACAAGATGACATCAAATACCTCAGTGAAATGATGAATTTTCCGGGGGTTCTTGCAAAGGATGCAGAAGTAATGAAAAAAATTGCAGCAGCCCATGCACTGGGTAAACCTATTGATGGTCATGCCCCCGGATTAAGGGGCGATGCTGCTAAAAATTATATTGAAGCAGGTATTTCTACAGACCACGAATGTTTTACCCTGGATGAAGCCCTGGATAAACTTGTTTGGGGCATGAAAATTTTAATCAGGGAAGGTAGTGCCGCTAAAAATTTTGAAGCATTGATCGACCTGCTGGAGGATCATCCACGAATGATGATGTTTTGCAGTGATGATAAACATCCGGATAGTTTGGTGGAGGGGCATATTAACCAATTATGTGCCAGGGCTATAGAAAAAGGTCATGACATTTTTAATATTATACGTGCCGCTTCTGTTAATCCCGTGATTCATTATTCGCTTGCTATTGGTTTATTAAGAGAAGGTGATCCTGCAGATTTTATATTGGCGAATGACCTGAAAGATTTTATCATACACCAAACATATATCAATGGAGAACTGGTTGCGGACAATGGAAAATCATTGATAGAAAGCGTTCTCACAGAACCCATCAACCAGTTTGACTGCAAAGAAATTACTCCGGAAGCACTCGCCATACCTCTCAACAGTTATCCTTCAAAAGAAGGAAAAATACCCGTGATAGAGGCATTAGACGGCCAATTGATCACCAATAGGCTTGAATTAATTGGCAAAGAAGAGAATGGGAATTGGGTTGCTGATATATCAAATGATCTCCTCAAAATGGTAGTGATCAATCGTTACCATCATGCACCTATTGCAAAATGTTTTATCAAAAATTTTGGATTCAACAAAGGAGCTATTGCTTCTTCGGTAGCTCATGATAGCCATAATATTGTGGCTATTGGTGTTGATGACGAAAGCCTGGCAAAAGCTATCAATGCTGTAATAAAAGAAAGAGGTGGTGTAAGTGCGGTGTTTAACGATGAGTGCAAAGTACTCGGTTTACCCGTTGCAGGATTGATGAGTACTGATGATGGCTATCAGGTAGCAGCCGCCTATACCGATATAGATAAAATGGCAAAATCAATGGGGTCAAGTCTTTCAGCCCCATTCATGACTTTGAGTTTTATGGCTTTATTAGTAATACCACATTTAAAACTAAGCGATAAGGGTTTGTTTGATGGTGATGGATTTGCATTTGTAGTATAATTGATTTCTCCAGTCAATTTCTTCAATCCTAGTTCACTTCACTGGTAGCTTTTGTTATTCTTATGGCAACACTATCAGTTCCCTTGGGTGCAAAATATTTGGTTTTAAACTTTACAGTTTTACCCGGACCAATATTTTCATAGATCGTTTCTAATACTTCATCTAGTTTGGTAGCTGTTTTACTGAAAAAAGAAAGTCGTAATTCCACATCTTTATAGGCACATACCGTTGCTTTATTGGTAATGGTGCCTTTCACAACGGTTTGTCCAAAAAGGTTTTTCCGATCTTCATTTCTAACGCTGAGGAAACTTACAGGGTTATTTTTTTCTTTATCTGCAAGGGTTTCTTTTACTTTTTCATAAGAAACGGGGTCGAACTGTTTTTCCTTTTTTTCGTTTTTGCAGGAAATAAGCAACAAAAAGCAGGATATAAGGGCGAGTATTTTATTCATAATGTTTCTTTCTTACTTCAAATTAAGGTTTATTCATTAACCCGCATTTAATTGCCAAAACCATGCCTGAATGGGCTAAAACTTAAATTTTCCATTCCCATGATTAGAATTTAGTTTTGGGGTTGAAATTCTGCTTGTTATGATAGTAAATTTAAGCGAAGAGCATAGTCTCGTAAGTAATTGGGTTTCTGAATTAAGGGATGTATCTATTCAGGCAGATCGCATGCGTTTCAGACGCAACCTGGAAAGGATCGGTGAAATTGCAGCCTATGAGATCAGCAAACAACTTCCCTGGAAAACAGTAGAAACGCCTACACCACTGGGCATTCACGACAGTAAACTCCTGGAATTTCAACCCGTTCTGGCTACCATACTTAGGGCAGGATTGCCTTTACACAATGGCATGCTGAATTATTTTGACAAAGCAGATAATGCCTTTATTTCAGCCTATCGCAAACACCACCGCGATGGTACTTTTGAAATTAGTCTGGAATACATGAGTTGTCCTTCATTAGACGACAGGATCGTCATTATCAGTGATCCTATGCTGGCAACTGGTTCTTCTATCGTAAAAACCATCCAATACATGAAAGAAGAGGGTACCCCCAAAGAAATTCATGTGGTGGTTGCTATCGCCTGTACAGTGGGTATTGAATACATCATTCGGGAGTGTGGCGAAAATATTAGGATCTGGTGTGGTGATATAGATGATGAATTAACTGCAAAAGGATACATTGTGCCCGGATTGGGAGATGCAGGTGACCTTGCATTTGGCACAAAAATGCAGTCCTAGCCAACCGCCTGCACATCTATACCGTAAAGGTTGAAAAGTTAAGGCAGCCCTAATTTTTTGGCCTGATACCCTTCTCCTTATGAAGATTAACTTAAATTCGGTGTCATTTATATGCGGAAACTAATTGCGATAGGCGTTTTATCTTTGACATGGTCTTTTATCCATGCCCAGGATCCGCATTTCTCACAATTCTTTTCGTCACCGCTTACCCTTAACCCGGCTTTTACGGGAAAATTCTTTGGAGATTACCGCATCACAGGTAATTACAGAAACCAATGGCCAACGATCAATAATGCATTCACTACTGCCACTGCTTCTGCTGATTTTCATATCATGCAGAATAAAATTGCCAGTAACGACTCCTGGGGTTTAGGTGTAGTTGGCTATAATGATAATAGTGCTAATGGCGCAGTAACTTTTAATTACGCTTCTCTGTCTACAGCTTATCACAAGGGTTTGGACGAAGATGGTATGCACCAACTTGGTGCAGGCTTTCAGGTTACTTATGCCAATATGCTGATCAATACGGCTAACCTTACTTTTGAAGACCAGTTAACCAATTCTGGTTTTACAGGCATCACTTCGGAGGTCTTTAATTTTTCTACGCTAAAGTCGAATTATATTGATGTAAATGCCGGCATCCTTTACAATGGAAGTACATCGGATCGTAACAATTTTTATTTTGGGGTAAGCATGTACCATATTAACCGACCCAAACAAAGTTTTACAGGTGCCGATTATGTATTGAATCCCCGAACAACTTTTCATGCTGGGGCTTATTTTCCTGTTGGGCTTCAAACCACTTTACACATGAGTGCCTTGCACATGAGTCAGGGTGGTGCTTCAGAATCTATGGTGGGTGCGGCTTTGCAGTTAAATGCCACACCAGATGCACCCAAACCAACCAGTTTTTATTTTGGCACCTGGGTAAGAATGAATGATGCCATCATACCTTATCTGGGTTTAGAATTTGATGATTTTAGATTTGGTGCTACCTATGATTATAATTCATCTGCATTAAAAACAGCTTCACAAAACAGAGGTGGTATAGAGATCTCATTGATCTATACACACAGACCATCCACAGAAAGACCTGTTAACTGTCCGAAGTTTTAGCGTTCATTGGAGTTACAAATAATTTCCTACTGATTCTCTTTAAGGCTTTTTAACAAAGGGCGAAAATTGTAAGAACCGCTCCCAGTTATGTTGGTAGCGGATAACACCATTATGTGATTGTTGGCTATAAATAAATATTTTATTATTGGATCTTAAAAATGAGTCATTCACTTCTTCTTCCTTAACTGAAACAATAGGCACTTTCAGGGAATCTTTTAGTTTTTGAACCATCCAAAGACTATTATCAAAAGTGCCGCCATCTTTGGTATAGATATGAATAAAACGATGTTCCGGTTTTGCTATCCATGTTAAATATGCATCATTTCCTCCATACATGGCATCAAATAAAATAACTTCTTGGATGGGTGATTGATTGATGATACGACTGATCACCCGATAAGCCCCGCTATGACCAGCCAGACTGATATCGCATTGCCCAAGATCGAATGCAGGTAAGGATTTGAGGATCTTTTCTTTTGCCAGCTTTTCGTAAACCTCTTTCACGAGTAGCTGAAAAATTTGCGGCTTCTCCAATTTACCTCCATAGCTATCCGGTGCATCTTTAGGCCCTTCGGGAAAAACAAAAACAGCGTTTCTGCCAGATGATTCAAATTGTTCTAATAATTTAAACTGACTGCAGGCAGAATCGATATTATTACCCCAACCATGAAACCAGAAAACAAGATTGATCCGCTTACCGGGTTTGAATTTTGAAGGTATATAGAGGAGTACACTGCTATCTGTATAATGTTGCGATGCTGGATATTTTTTACCATCATATTGATGCCCATTCATTCTGGCGCTATCTGGAAACATAGCATAGGCAGATTCAAAACGTAAGATCTTTCCCTTCTGCGCCTGAACCATACCTCCCCAAAAAAGTAATGCAAAAAATATTCTCTGGTATTTTTTCATCTCAAGTTTTTAAAACAACACAATAAGTTATGCGACTATTCTTATAAAGGCAATTTATTCAAATGCCTTAGCGTTATAGCATTCATGCGTATAAATTTAAGGATATTGTTTACTTTGCGCTCCCAAACTCCCCCAGCTTGCTAAAAGAAATGATTATTGCCATACAGGCCTATTTTCAGGCACACCAGTTTATTATCAAACATAAACTATGGCGATGGATACTGGTGCCCGGCATTATTTATACAGTGTTGTTTATGGTGGGAATGTATTTTTTTAGTCAGACCTCCAGTGATTTCATCGAATGGATCATTTTAAAAACAGGTTTAAAACAATGGCTGGATCAGATCAATAGCCGATTCCTGGGATTTATTTTTACCATGGGTAGTTTGCTATTATGGTTGTTATTAATGCTTTTCTATTTCTCTCTTTTCAAATATATATTCCTCATTATTGGCTCGCCGGTTTTTGCATACCTGAGTGAAAGAACAGAAGCCATTATTGAAGGCAAGCAATATCCTTTTAACCTAACCCAATTTTTAAAAGATGCAAGGAGGGGGATAGTGATTGCTGCCCGCAATAGTTTATGGCAAACCGTTTATGTTTTATCCATACTTTTTTTAAGCCTGATCCCTTTTCTGGGATGGCTAACCCCTATATTGGCCATACTGGTAGAGTGTTATTACTATGGTTTTTCCATGCTGGATTATAGTATGGAAAGGCATAAAAAATCACCAGCAGAAAGTATTTTCTTTATTGGTGCACACAAAGGATTGGCTGTTGGCAATGGGCTTGTTTTTTACATGATGCATTTAGTGCCTATTGTGGGATGGGTATTGGCTCCTGCCTACTCCGTAGTAGCTGCCACATTAAGTATGTATCCGCTTAAACCCAGCGAAAAATAATGACCATGAGCAAAGGCAAAGTATACCTGATACCAACCGTACTGGAAGAAAATGCCCTTGAAACCATTCCGGCCTATGTATTGAATGCCGTGAAAGATTGTACCGTTTTCTTTGTAGAGAATGATAAAACTGCCCGCCGTTTTTTTAAAAAAATTTGGAAAGAAATGGTGATTGATGATTACCAGTGGTTCATCATTCATAAAACAGAAACAGAACGCACCAAACAATTTCTTGCATTATTACAAGCGGGAAAAAATATCGGCATCATCAGCGAAGCCGGTTGTCCGGGCATTGCCGATCCGGGTCAGGTATTGGTGGCTGCTGCCCAGGAAGTAGGCATTACCATAAAACCATTGGTAGGCCCCAGTTCTATCTTATTGGCACTAATGGCCAGTGGCATGAATGGACAAATATTTCAGTTCCATGGTTATTTGCCTATTGATTCTTTGGAAAGAAAGAAAAAAATTAAGGAACTGGAAGCTGATGCGCAAAAGAGAAATTGCACACAAATATTCATAGAAACACCTTATAGAAATAACCCCTTAATTAAAGATATACTGGATACCTGTAAGGAAGAAACAAAGTTCTGTATAGCAGTAGACCTTACAGCTACTTCAGAAATAGTGCAAACACAATCCATCAAAAAATGGAAACAGACAGTGCCCGACTACCATAAAAGGCCTGCTATTTTTTTACTAAACGCTTAAGATTTTTATTGCCTTGGTTTGAGAATGGATTCTCCCTGTATGCCCCTTACTTCATAAATGCTATCTACTATATAAGTCTGCATACCGCGCCATGGAAGGGATCCAAAGTATTGGATATAATGAATATTTACTTCCCTGCCGGACACTTTGAGTAATTGATCGGCAACATTTTCATTCACTACACTGAAAGAAAATTCATTGCTCTGCACATTGGCCTTAAATCCACTCAGTATGATTTTTCCTTCATAGGTTTTGAAGATCACGCCTTTTTTCTGAAAAATATTCAGCGTACCGGCTTGTGTGCCCTGTGCCAGCACAAAATAAAATCGCCAGTAAATAAAAATGCCTAATCCCAAAACCAGAACGATCCCTAAAGTCCAGAAAAATTTTTTCATTATAGTCCGTATTTATCTACAAGGTAAATCAAAGCTGCCATGTTAACGGCGCCTAATAATAATTCCCGCTTATGTACATTTTCAAAAACATCACTACGAGCATGGTGCAGGTCGAAATAACGTTGCGGATCAGGCAATAGCTCTCCTACTGGAATGCCAAATGCTCGGTTCAATGGACCAATATCCGCACCACCACCATCATTCGTGAATTCAAAAGTGCCGTAGGGCGATAATAAAGGAATCCAGCTTTTTAATTTGTCCATTTGCTCCTTAGAAGCCTGAATGGAAAAGCCCCTGGGTGTAAATCCACCCGCATCACTTTCCAGGGCAAAAATATGTTTCTCCCCTTTTTCTTTCGCTACAGCTGCGTATTTGCTGCCACCTCTCAAGCCATTTTCTTCATTGGCAAATAAAACAAACCGAATGGTATGTTTTGGCTGAAACCCAATCGCTTTAAGGGTTCGCATGATCTCAATAGTGTGTACAACACCTGTACCATCATCGCTGGCACCTTCATTTACATCCCAACTATCCAGGTGACCGCCCACTGTAATGTATTGTTCCGGAAATTCGGTTCCCTTTAATTCAGCAATTACATTATGGTCTGTGGCTTCGGGTAAAAAATGACCATGGGTGGTCATTGACATACTAAACTTAGAAGTTTTACTTAGTGCCCAAACCGCATCAGCATCTCTTGGACCTACTGCAATTGCCGGTATTTTAGGGAAGGAATCCATATAAGCCATCCCGCCTGTATGTGGGTCATTGGCAACTGATTCGGTTAAAGAACGAATCATCACACCAACGGCTCCATATTTAGCAGCGATGCTGGCACCTGATCTTCTATAAATACCCGACTGTCCATAAGAAACAAAGGGTTTTACATTGGTAGGATCAAAAGCATGGTCATAGTAAACGATCTTACCTTTCACTTCCGCTTTTCTCTTTTCCAACTCTTCAAAATCGGCTACTGCCAATACTTCCCCGCTAACCGTTCCATTTCCCAGTGAGTTGCCTAATGCCAAAACATCCAGTGTTCTGTTTGCTTTTTTATTATCAATCAGGGTGATCACAGCCTTATCCTCGCCACCTCTAACCCAATGTGGTACCAAACATTCCTGTAAAAACACTTTATCGGCACCATTCTTTTCCATCAGGTCTTTACCCCAGGTAACAGCTTTGGCATATGCCGGAGACCCTGCCAGCCTTCCGCCTATTTGCTTTGTTAGCTGGTAAAGCCATTCATGCGCCTTTCCATTACGTAATATTTCATCGGATATTTTTTTGATGGTGGCTGCATCCTCAGCCTGTTGTGCCATTGTCAGAATGGGCATCAAAAGCAAAATGATTACAATTTTTTTCATGGCACTAAAGTTAACTATTTGTATTGTTTAACCAAGAAGGATGAACAGAAACTGCGAAATGAAGAATTAATTGTTACTTGCGTGGGTAAAAACGGTTTGTGGTCTGTAGTTTGTGGTTTTGGGTTTAGTAAAAAAACAAACTACAAACTAAAGACCACAAACTAAAAACCTTAACCTATGCGTATCGGGATTGTTTGTTATCCAACATTTGGGGGTAGTGGTGTTTTAGCCACAGAATTAGGTAAAGCGCTGGCAGATGAGGGGCATCAGGTGCATTTTATAACTTACCAGCAACCTGTTAGACTGAATGTTTTTAATGCCAATATATTTTACCATGAAGTAAGGGTACCTACCTATCCTTTATTTGATTACCCACCTTACGAAGTGGCACTTGCCAGTACCATGGTAGACGTTATCATCAACCATGATTTGGATCTGTTACATGTGCATTATGCCATACCCCATGCATCGGCTGCCTATATGGCCAAACAAATAGTGAAACAGAAAAATGGACGGAATGTGCCTGTGATCACCACTTTACACGGTACGGATATAACCCTGGTAGGAAAAGACAAAACCTATGAACCGGTTGTTACTTTTTCCATTAATGAGAGTGATGCGATAACTGCAGTTTCTGAAAACCTGAAAGAGGAAACTTATAAATCCTTTGCTATTCATAAGGAAATAGATGTGATCTATAATTTTGTAGATGTAGCCCGCTTTAATAAAAAACCTATTGACGCTTTTAGAAAAGTGATCGCACCTGGTGATGAGAAAATTCTGATACATGCTTCTAATTTCAGGAAAGTAAAAAGAGTACAGGATGTGGTGAAGATTTTTGCTGCAGTTAGAAAAGAAATGCCCGCCAAATTATTGATGGTGGGTGATGGTCCGGAAAGACCCATGATAGAAGAACTGGCAAGAGAACTGGGTGTTGATGATGATGTAAGATTTTTGGGTAAGCAGGAACAGATGGAAGATATCCTGGCAGTAAGCGATGTTTTTCTCTTACCATCAGAATACGAAAGTTTTGGTTTAGCCGCATTAGAAGCTATGGCTGCAAGGGCAGTTGTGGTTAGTACCAATGCTGGTGGACTTTCTGAAATCAATATACAGGGAGAAACCGGCTACCTCGCGGATGTGGGTGATGTGGAAACCATGAGCAAATATGCCATTGATATTTTGAGCGATAATGTTAAACTGAGCACCATGAAAGAAGCTGCCTATGCACAGGCTGAAAGATTTGATATCAAGAATATCATCCCTATCTATGAGAAATTGTATAGCAGGTTTTGTAGGATGTAGGAGAGCTGGATGATGGATACTAGATACTGGATATTGGATACTAGATATTGGCGTTATTTGGGAGTGGTTACTTCATCTATACTTTGTAAGATTAGTTTGCACATGGTTGCTATTTGATCTTCTGTAATGATCAATGGTGGGGCGATGCGCATTCTGTCGGATGCAAATAGAAACCAATCCGTGATGAGACCGTTTTGAATACATTGATGAATCACTGCTTTGGTGATTTTTTCTGTTTCAAATTGTACCGACATCCACAATCCGAAGCTCTGTATATTTTTTATGGCGCTGTGTTGTAGGTTCTTTCTGATCAATTCTTCCTTGTATTTAACCGTAGGGATAATTTTATCTTCCAATAAAACCTGAAAAGCCATTTTACCAGCAGCACAGGAAACCGGGTGACCGCCAAAAGTGGTGATATGTCCCAATACTGGATCATAGGTTAAAGTCTGCATCATTTTTTTACTGGAAATAAATGCGCCCAATGGCATGCCACCGCCCAGCGCTTTGCCCAGCAGCAAAATATCCGGCACAATGCCAAACTGTTCAAAAGCCCATAAGGTTCCTGTTCTGCCAAAACCTGCCTGTATCTCATCAAGGATCAGTAACACACAATGGTCATCACATTTTTTTCTTAACGCTTTCATCCATTCAATAGAAGGCACGGTGATACCGCTTTCTGCTTGAACCGTTTCCATGATCACGCAAGCCGTATTGTAATCAATGGCATCTAATGCTTCCTCGCTTCCATAAGGGAAATGCCATACATCGGGCAATAATGGGCGAAAAGCATTACGCCAATATTCATCACCCATAACACTAAGTGCACCTTGTGTACTGCCATGATAGGATTGGTGAAAGGAAATAATCTTGGTTCTGCCGGTTACCCTTTTGGCCAATTTCATTGCCCCTTCTGTGGCTTCTGCGCCACTATTGGTAAAATAGATACAATCCAATGAGGGAGGTAAGTATTCGGTGAGCATTTTTGCATAAGCTACCTGCGGCGTTTCAATAAATTCTCCATAAACGATCAGGTGCATATATGATGCAGCCTGCTTTTGAACAGCTTCCACCACTTTTGGATGCGAATGCCCGATATTGCAAACACTAAATCCTGCTATCATATCCAAGTATTGTTTACCGACCACATCCTCTAAATAAATACCCTCAGCCTTCACCATTTCAATACCAATGGGAGAATCGGAGGTTTGGGCTATATGTTGTAAAAAAATCTGTCTGTTATGCATCATCTACAAAATGAAATATAGGCGGATAAGGGTTAAAGGTATTCAATAAATCAAAAGGTTTCATAGACCCTTGCATACCTCAGGCAGTTAGGAACTTAAATAGCAGATTCATTGAAAATTAAGTTCATAAAAGTTACCTTTCCTCTTAAATTACTTAATAGCGTTTTAAACGCATATCAAAACATAGAAAAATGGCAACCATTTTACCAGTACTCGGCAATTACCCACAATTTGGAAAATCCTGTTTTGTTGCACCCAATGCAACCATTGTTGGCGATGTAACCATGGGTAACAATTGCAGCGTATGGTTTAATGCAGTGATAAGGGGAGATGTGAATTCCATCAAAATGGGCGACCAGGTTAATGTACAAGATGGTGCGGTTATTCATTGCACATTCGAAAAAAGTGCTACTATCATTGGTAACAATGTTTCTATCGGTCATAATGCCATTGTACATGGATGTACCATCAAGGATGATGTATTAATTGGGATGGGTGCAATTGTGATGGACAGATGCGTGGTACATAGCAACGCTATCATAGCTGCCGGCGCGGTGGTTACAGAAGATACGGTAGTGGAAGAAGGCACTATTTATGCAGGTGTTCCTGCCAGAAAGATCAAAGAAATTTCAAAAGAATTGATCCATGGAGAAATAGACAGGATTGCAGGCAATTACCTAAAATACGCATCCTGGTTCAGTGATTCTAATGACTGTCCTGTGAAATAAGCTGATCGCTTATTTTTTTGTATAACCATCTTATTAAGTTCGTCAATAAGAATAATCTTCCATCGTATCCAGTATGGTCATATAACTGGCATACCTATCTACAGAAACCGTTCCAGCATTAACTGCATCTTTAACCGCACAGCCGGGTTCATTGATATGCATGCAATTATTGAACTGGCAAGACTGTATCAATCTTTTCATTTCCGGAAAATAATGCGAGAGCTCTTGTTTGCTGATATCTACCAGTCCAAATTCCCTTACACCTGGTGTATCTATGATCTGACCACTAATGGGTAGATCAAACATTTCTGCAAAAGTGGTGGTATGTAAGCCTTTGCCACTCCAATCACTTACTTCCTGTGTTGGTAAATCAAATTCAGGAAATACTTTATTGATGAAAGTAGATTTACCCACACCACTATGTCCACTCAACAAAGTAGTTTTTCCTTCTAACAAAGCTTTTATTTCCGAAACACCTTTATTATCCTGCACACTACATAAGATCACCTGATAGCCCACAGTTTCATAGATCTCTTTCAAAAGGGCAAATTTTTCCATTTCCTTTTTGCGGTAGAGATCTGCTTTATTGAAAACGATGATTGCAGGAATATGGTAAGATTCGCAGGAGATCAGGAACCTATCCATAAATCCCTGAGAAGTTTTAGGATCTTTCAAAGTGGCAAAAAGCAAGCTCTGATCAAGATTTGATGCGATGATATGGTGCCATCTCCTGTTATGGGGCGAAACCCTGGCTACATAATTTTTGCGGTCATCTATGTGATCGATCATGGCCGTTTCTTCCGCAATATCTTCAATTTCCATTTCAACAGTATCCCCTACTGCTATGGGGTTGGTGGAATGGATATCGTCAATTTTAAAGATCCCCTTGATCCTTGCCTGATAAAATCTTCCATTTTCGGCCTTTGCCTGATACCATGATCCGGTAGATTTATAAATGCGCGCTTTCAAGACCTAAATGATTTGATTGATAGATGGGTTAAAAAACAAACAAGGTTTCTATACATCGAAGATACTGCCCATGACTGCTTTCTTTTACAGAAAATAAAGATAATAAGGGAGAATTTTTGCTAAATATTAACCTAAGTCGCTACACAAAGCAATGGCTCAAAGGCTCTATACATGAGAAAATCAATATCTTCGCAGCCTATGACGAAATTTGCGCACGATGAGGTGGTGCCTTTTCAGGGCAGTGAACAGGAGAAGAAAGAGCAGGTGGCCGAAATGTTTAACAATATCGCTTTCCGCTACGATTTTTTAAATCGTTTTTTAAGTGGTGGAATAGATGTTTGGTGGCGCAAAAAAGCGATCAGTGAGCTGAAAGCCCTCGCCCCTAAAAAAATACTGGATGTTGCAACAGGTACCGGAGATGTTGCCATACTCACTTTTCGGATGTTGCAACCTGATAAAATCATTGGCATTGATATTTCAGAAGGCATGCTGGATTTGGGAAGAAAAAAGATTCTAAAACTGGGTTTACAAAACCAAATCGAATTAATAGGTGGCGACAGCGAAGTGATCAGGTTTGATAACCAAATTTTTGACGCCATAACCGTTGCTTTCGGGGTTCGTAATTTTCAAAACCTGGAGAAAGGATTGGCTGAAATGTTTCGTGTATTAAAACCGGGTGGAAAATTAGTGGTGCTGGAATTTTCAAAATCGAATACCAAAATATTATCTGGTTTGATTCATTTTTATATGAATGTAATCACACCGGCGATCGGAAAATTATTTGCAAAAAACAGGGACGCATACCAATACCTGAACGATAGTGTTCAAGCCTTTCCCGAAGGACAAACCTTTATAAACATTATGCATGGCGCAGGATTTACCCAAACTTATTTGAAAAAGCTTAGTTTCGGAATATGCACTATTTACTGCGGAAGCAAGTAGTCCTGCCAATCATTATTTTTCTGTTGTGTGCATCAAACATGTATGCGCAGAAAGAGATCTATCGTAGAAACCACGATGATCTGGTCTATTATTTTGGCCTAACCCTGGGTTATAATTACTCCTTTTTACATGTTGCCAAATCGCCGCTGTTTTTGCAAAACGATAGCATCCAATCTGCAGAACCCGGTTCCAGTGGCGGTATCGCAATGGGTTTGATGGCTACGGCTAGGTTAAACGATCATTTTCAGGTAAGGGCAAATCCACAACTGATCATTGGTGGATCAAAATATATCGCCTACACACTTCTTAAAACCAAACCAGGCGAGAATATTTTTCAAAACCAGACATTGCCCTCTACCCTAGTCAGCTTCCCTATTCAGCTAAAATTTAATTCAGACAGGATTGGTAATTTCCGTACTTATATGCTTGCCGGACTCAAATATGATCTTGACCTCTCCAGCAATTCTTCTGCCCGTAATGTGGATGATCTGATCAAACTAAAAAAGGATGACCTTGGTTTTGAATTAGGTTTGGGATTCAATTTTTATTTGCCCTTTGTAACCATATCGCCAGAACTCAAGATCAGCAATGGTTTGCGGAATATTCACCAGTACGACCCCAATTTGAAATACTCCAATGTATTGGACCAGATCCTATCCAGAATGGTGGTTTTCTCCATACATTTTGAAGATTAATCCCTTTTAAAAAGACCCCACAGAAAAATAAGGGTACTGCGCAGGTATTTAATAAATTGCATACTTAATAAGTAAATCCGCTCGTGCATATGCAACAATACATTATCAAAAATACCTGTATCATCAATGAAGGCAAAAGGATCAATGGTGATGTATTGATAAAAAATGGCAGGATCGAGAAAATAGCAGGCACTATTGATACCAAAGAAAGGAGTAAGGAAATCATAGCAACAGATCAGTTTCTGATACCCGGTGCCATTGACGATCAGGTGCATTTTAGAGAGCCTGGTTTAACACATAAGGCCACTATTTATTCGGAAGCCAGGGCCGCCGTTGCGGGTGGTGTTACCAGTTTTATGGAAATGCCTAATACCCAGCCACCTGCATTTACACAGGAATTACTGGAAGATAAATATGCGATAGCTGCCCAACATTCTCTAGCCAATTATTCTTTCTATATGGGTACTTCTAATGATAATATTGAAGAAGTACTGCGTACGAACGACAAAAAAAATGAGGTCTGTGGCGTTAAGATTTTTATGGGCTCTTCTACCGGAAATCTTTTGGTTGATAATCCGCTGATGCTGGGAAAGGTTTTTGAGGGTTCCGAATTATTGATCGCCACCCATTGTGAGGATGAAAAGATCATTCGCGATAACCTGGCAGAAAGGAAGAGAAACAAAGAGATACTAGATGCTTCCGATCACCCTATTATCCGCAATGAAGAAGCTTGTTTTGAATCTTCTTTCAGGGCTATCCAATATGCCAAAAAATACAATAGTCGTTTACATATTTTACACATCACCACCGAAAAAGAACTACAGCTTTTCTCTAATATGCTGCCAATAGAGGATAAGCGCATTACGGCTGAAGTATGCGTGCATCACCTGCATTTTACCAGCGATGATTATGCAAGACTGGGTAATCAGATCAAGTGCAACCCAGCCATCAAAGCACCATCAAATAGGGAAGCATTGTGGAAGGCTTTGCTGGATGACAGGCTGGACGTGATTGCCACAGACCATGCACCACATACCTGGGCAGAAAAACAGGAGACTTATGAGAAAGCCCATGCAGGATTACCACTGGTGCAACATGCCGTTCCATTGATGCTGCATTATGTTCAGGAAGGTAGGATCAGCCTGGAAAAAATGGCGGAAAAAATGAGCCATGCCGTTGCCCGCTGTTTCCAGATCAAAGAAAGAGGCTATATCCGGGAAGGCTATTTTGCTGATTTGGTATTGATAGATATGAACCAAAAAAGTAAGGTTCAGAAAGAGAACATCTTATACAAATGCGGTTGGAGCCCTTTAGAAGGAACAACATTCCCAGCCTCCATCACAAATACTTTTGTAAATGGGCACCTTGTTTATGGAAATGGCAGCTTTGATGAATCACAGAAAGGAATGAGAATGAATTTTGATAGAAAATAGAACAGTTTGGAGTTTTGAATTTGGAGTTTTGAGTTTAGGATTCATAAAACCAAACAAACCACATTAAACCCCAAACCCCAAACTCTTACATGCAAATAGACAAAACCACACTCGCCGATCTTTCCATCTTTCATGCAGAAGAGGAGCAGTCTGTTTTTTATTGCCTCAATAACACACAAACCAATGGTGGAAGGGAGTTTCTTCGTTACCTGATGGGACATCCTTTGAAAACGATCGGTGAGATACATGATACACAATTAACCATCCAGCAATTGATGTTGGTTTCGGAACAATGGCCGGTAACGATCACCAATGGCAATATCATGATGATCGAAAAATTTTATGAATCACAACTAAATAAATTTTCAGAACAACCCAACCAATTTGATGCCTTTTTATATTCATTGATGAATAAGCCCGATTTTTCTTTGATCAAATATTCTGTGGGTCATGCCATTGATTTTACCAAGGGATTGCAGCTGATCTTGGATCTACTGTCTGAGCTTCCATTAAGCAAACAGCTATCTGTATTTACTTCCAGAATAGCTATGCTCTTGCATAAACCCACCATTCAAAAAATGATGCAGGAAGATAAAAATAAACTTTCTGCTATTTCGGTATTAGAATATGGCGGCTTTATACGGAATCATTTTAAAAATGCTGCATTTGAATTAGTAGATATCTACAGTAAGCTGGATGCTTATATGAGTATGGCAAGAACTTGCAAAAAATATACGTTTTGTTTTCCCGTAATTGAGATCTCCCAGGAACCATATATCAAAGCAACCGGTTTATTCCATCTGCTATTGCAAACTCCTGTTTCTTATGATATCGACATTTCACGTAACAGAAATTTCCTGTTTCTTACCGGAGCCAATATGGCCGGAAAAAGTACTTTCATTAAAGCAGTAGGAGTATCTGCTTTTCTGGCCCATATAGGTATGGGGGTGCCTGCAAAGGAAATGCGTATTAGTTTTCTGGATGGACTTTTGAGTAATATCCAGGTAGTAGACAATATCATGAAGGGCGAGAGTTTCTTCTTCAATGAAGTACAGAGAATCAAAAATACCATTGAAAAGATCAGTGATGGCAAAAACTGGTTGATTTTGATTGATGAGTTATTCAAAGGCACCAATCAGCAGGATGCCGTGAAATGCAGTACCACTGTAGTTGAGGGACTGCGTAAAATGAAAAATGCCTTATTCATCCTCTCCACACATTTGTATGAAATTGGTGAAGAACTGAAACAATATCCCAATATACAGTTTCACTATTTCGAGACCTCGGTAAAGGATGACCAGCTTTTGTTCAGTTACCAATTAAAAGAAGGTATCAGTAATGATCGCTTGGGTTACCTGATCTTGCGCAAAGAAGGCGTAGTTGACCTGCTAGAGAAGCTCTAAACTATTTCCTTTTCGTTAATTCAGGATATTTTCTGTGTCAATCTGTGAAATCTGTGTCATCTGTGGCAAAAAATTACCTAGCTTTTCCCCATGAAAAAACCCTGGCTTTTCTTTGCCGCTTTTGCTTTCCTGATCTTACTGGAAATTGCCAAGGTCTATTTCATCATGCCATTCCCCGGTAGCCAGCAATCGGATACTATTCAATTAGCCTATTTTTTACACAGAAATATCTGGTGGTTAAGGATAGCCGGTGTTGTATTGATCGTTTCTCCTTTGTTATATTCATTTCAACAACCCAATAAATGGCTGAAAGTATTGGTGGTATTGGCACTTTTGCTGTATGGCTTTATTTATTACCTCTTCAATTTCAAGTTTCTGGCCGATAAAATTTTTATACAATCAACCAATATCAACTTCAATAGTTCAGCAGCAGACACCACCGATCGTGAAAAACTAATTATAGGAATTGTTTCAGCACAAACAGCCAAAGCTTATCCCATAGATATTATTGGATACCACCATCAGGTACAAGATAGTATCAATGGAGAACCCATCATGGTTACCTATTGTACGGTTTGCAGAACTGGCAGGGTTTTCAGTCCGTTGGTGAATGGCAAACAAGAAAAATTTCGCCTCGTTGGAATGGACCATTACAATGCCATGTTCGAAGACATCAGCACCAAAAGTTGGTGGCAACAAGCAACAGGTTTAGCTATAACGGGTGAAAGAAAAGGCACACAATTAACGGAATTACCTTCTACGCAAATGCGTTTGGGTGATTGGCTGGCATTGTATCCGAATACTTTGATCATGCAACCCGATACAAGTTTCAGAAAAGATTATGCCGATTTAAAAGGATATGATGAAGGCACTATTGAAGAAGATCTTGAACATAGAGACTCTGCTTCCTGGCAAAAGAAATCATGGATCATTGGTTTACATCTAAAAGCTGCAGACAGGGCTTATGATTGGAATGAACTGGTAAAAGAAAAAATGATACAGGATTCCATCAATGATATGCCTGTTTTATTAACTCTTGCCAGCAATGGCAAATCATTTTATGGATTCAACAGAAAACTAAATAATATCAATCTTCAATTTGTTAGTAGTAAAATCAAAGACAGAATAGAAGATCTACAAACGCATTCCTTGTGGAAAGAAGATGGAATTTGTATGGAAGGACCTTTAAAGGGAAGTCGCTTACAAACTGTACAAGTTTACCAGGAATTCTGGCATAGCTGGAAACAATTTCACCCAAATACCTCTACCTTTCATCATTAGATAAAACCATGCTTATGAAATGCTTGTTATCCTTTTTTTCTTTTTTGATCGTATGTCAGATTATTGCACAACCCATACCCTCAAAGGTTTTTAACTGGGATCAAACTGCTGAGGTAAAAGTTAAAAATGGCACATCTACAAAAATTTTCACTGGCTCAGCAGCCATACTTAAGAGTCATGTTATATCAGGAATTGAATTACAAAAAGGGAAAAAATTTACATTTCAGGATAAAACCAATGAAGCTTTTTTCATCATTAAAAACGGACCAGTACTGGTTACACTCAATGGCATTGAAACCATGTTGTATCGTGGATCTGTGATCAGTGTGTTGCCGGGTGATAAAATGATCATTGACAATAAAAACGAAACACCTGTTTCTTTTTATGAAATGTTGGCTCAGTCTATTTTACCGCCCGATACAGAAAGAGGCAGCAAAGCTGGCGGCTCTTTTTTAATCAATTGGAAAGATGTGGCATTTAAACCACACGACAAAGGCGGTGTTCGTCAGTTTTTTGACAGACAAACGGTTATGATGAATCGTTTTGATATCCATGTAACACAACTCAATGTTGGCTTTAACAGTCACGCCCCCCATACCCATAAGAACGAGGAAATTATTTTGATGCTGGATGGCAATGCAGAAATGCAGATTGGAACCGACCACCAAAAAGCCAATCCTGGAGATGTGGTATTCCTGAATTCTATGGTATTGCATAACCTGACTAATGTAGGTACTGTTCCTTGTTTATACTTCGCCATTCAATGGAATTAATACCGGGTATTTATACGCTATATTGAATCATTGACCAACGCTATCTTACTGCCTTTAACAAAGGCAGTTTTTTTATGCCTTAGATAGTAGGTCCTTAATTTAAGTATATGCTCGTAAAAACCTTTGGCAGCGCCGTTTATGGCGTGGAAGCTATTACCATTACCATTGAAGTAAATGTTAGCATGGGACAATCCTATGCCATTGTAGGTTTACCGGATAATGCCATCAGAGAGAGTTTGCAAAGAACAGAAAGTGCTATTAAAACGAATGATTATTACATGCCACGCACCAAGCTGGTTGTAAACCTTGCCCCTGCTGATATTCGAAAAAGTGGTTCTGCTTTTGATCTGCCCATTGCCATTGGTATTCTGGGAGCCAGTGAACAACTAAAAGAACCTGATAGGTTAAAAGATTATGTGATCATGGGTGAATTGAGTTTGGATGGAACCGTACAATCCATCAAAGGTGTTTTGCCCATTGCCATTCAAGCCAGAAAAGAAGGCTTCAAAGGTTTGATTGTACCACAGGCCAATGCAAGAGAAGCAGGCATGGTAAATAATTTGGAAGTGTATGGAGTAACGCACTTACGTGAGGTAGTCAAATTTTTTGAAGAAGAAGATTCTATACAACCTGTTGTGGTTAATACCCGTGAAGAATTTTTTCACAACCAATACCAATTTGATATTGATTTTAGTGAAGTAAAGGGACAAGAAAACATCAAACGTGCCATGGAAATTGCAGCAGCAGGTGGGCACAATGCGATATTGATCGGTCCACCCGGTGCCGGCAAAACCATGCTGGCAAAGCGTTTGCCCACCATTTTACCGCCATTGAGTTTACAAGAAGCCTTAGAAACCACCAAGATCCATAGTGTTGCCGGTAAATTACCTGCGCATAGTGCACTCATCAATAAACGTCCGTTTCGTTCACCACACCATACTATTTCAGATGTAGCATTGGTAGGTGGCGGTGGCACTCCACAACCTGGTGAAATTTCACTGGCACATAATGGCGTTTTGTTTTTGGATGAGTTACCAGAATTTAAAAGAACGGTTCTGGAAGTGATGCGTCAACCGATGGAAGAAAGAAGGGTAACTATTTCACGTGCTAAAATGTCTTTAGACTTTCCCGCAAATTTTATGTTGATCGCTTCTATGAATCCCTGTAGTTGTGGTTATTACAACCATCCTGAAAAAGATTGTACCTGTCCGCCGGGAGCCGTACAAAAATATTTAAACAAAGTATCCGGACCATTACTTGACAGGATTGATCTGCATGTAGAAGTAACTCCCGTTGCATTTAGTGAACTAAGTAGTCAGCAAGCAACAGAAAATTCGGAATCCATTAGAGAACGTGTTATTAAAGCAAGAGAGCTACAAGCTTTGCGATATCAGTCAACCCCTGGCATTTATGCCAATTCACAAATGAGTAGTAAACAATTGCGCGAAATATGTGTGATTGGTAATGTTGGTGAAACCTTATTAAAGAAAGCGATGGAAAAATTAAATCTGAGTGCGCGTGCTTATGATAGGATTTTAAAAGTAAGTCGCACTATTGCGGACCTTGCCGGCAGCGAAGAGATAAAGCCGGAACATTTAGCGGAAGCGATACATTATCGAAGTTTGGATAGAGAGGGTTGGGCGGGTTAGCCGTTGTTGGTCGCCTGACCAACAACATTTAAATCAATGGACATGATATTATTTTCCATGCACAATTCATACCTCAATACATGTTGGTCAGGCGACCAACATGGGCAAATTACCGCTCTCACCGTTGTTGTTCGTCAGATGCCGTTGTTGGTCGCCTGACCAACAACATTTAAATCAATATACATGATATCATTTGATTACCATGCACAATTCACAACCGCCGTTGTTGGTCGCCTGACCAACAACATTTAAATCAATGCACATGATATTATTTGATCACCATGCACAATTCATAACCATTACCTGTTTAAACTGGTTGCCGTTATTACATAATGATCTTCACAAACAAATAATCATTGAAGCCATAGAAAATAGAGTAGCTACAAAACAAGTCACAATCTATGCATTTGTGATAATGCCTAATCATATACATATTATCTGGCATTTGCATGATAACATCATTCGAGAAGATTTTCAAAGAGATTTTCTTAAATTCACAGCACGTAGTTTGCTTAATTTTATGAGGATGAATGAAGATCCACAAATCAAACTATTAAAAGTAAAAACAGTAGATAGATCATACCAAGTTTGGGAAAGAAATTCATTAAGTATTGATTTGTATTCAGAAAAACTTTTCTTACAAAAAATGAGATACATCCATAATAACCCTATTCAACAAAAATGGAAACTTGCCGACTTTCCTGAAAATTATAAATATAGTAGTGCCGGATTTTATGAAAATGGTAATGAAGCGTTTGGATGGTTAACACATTTTAAAAGTTAGTTGTTGGTCAGGCAACCAACAACGGCACAGTGGCGACCAACATCTCAACAGAACTGACTAATTTAATTAAATAATATGGCAAACTCTTTCACCAGTAAGACTCTTCGAGTGTTTGTAGTTCTGTTCGCTTGCTTACAAATACTATTGGGCAATGCACAACAGCGACCTGAGATGTATTATGGCGATCAGATTGTTCCCTCTCGGCCTTATGCCAAAGATCCCTATGTGATTTATTTTAAAGGAACTTATTGGATGTATTATTCAGTTCCCGATTCCTTAAGAAAACAGTGGCATATTGGAATAGCCGTCAGCAATGATTTAACTGTTTGGAAAAAAGTGGGTGATATAATGCCGCAACAAAACTCAGTAGAAGCAAAAGGTATCTGTGCGCCAAGCGCACTCATCAAAGAAGGGGTATTGCATTTGTTTTACCAAACATATGGCAATGGTAAGGGGGACGCTATTTGTCATGCATATTCAAATGATGGAATTCATTTTCAACGCGACCTCACCAATCCCATATTTCATCCCGCCCTATCTGATTGGACCTGCGGCAGAGCCATCGATGCTGAAGTAATTGCATTTAAAAATCAATACTTCTTATATTATGCAACCAGAGATACTGCTTATCAAATTCAACAACAAGGCGTTGCTGTGGCAGACTTAAACTCAGACTTTAGTAGAAATACTTGGAAAGAAATGGGTGGTATGCCCATGATGAAACCAGCATTACCTTGGGAAAGATCTTGTATAGAAGCAGCTTCCTGTATTCAAAAAGATGGTGTGTTGTATATGTTTTATGCCGGCGGGTATAATAATGAACCACAACAGATTGGCGTGGCCAAAAGTGAGGATGGAATTCATTGGAAACGATTATCCGTTCAACCCTTTCTAACCAATGGAAAACCCGGATCCTGGAATGAAAGTGAGAGCGGACATCCCAATATTTTGAAAGCAGAGAATGGAAAATATTATCTTTTCTTCCAAGGAAACAACGACAAAGGAAAGACTTGGTATCTTTCAAAGCTTGAAATTACTTGGGATAATGAGATGCCTGTTTTGATGAAAAATTGAAAACAGATTTATACATACTACCTTGTATATGAAAAAACAACTTTTACTGTATTTGTCGGGCGACCAACAAGGGGAACAGAAAATATTTATCAACTAATTTGGCTTAGAGAATAATGGTATATCCCAATGTTACAAAGTTTAAGCATAAACCTACGAATGAACAGCATTAAAGCTTCCTGGTTTGGAATTTTAGGAGTTTCCCTATTTACAGTTGCCACTATTTTGGGCGGACTACAAATTGCTTCCTATAGTCACATCTCCCAACTCATTAGCGAATCCTATGCTATTGGAACACCTTATGGTATTCAACTCAGGTACTTATTCTTTTTTCCAAGTGGATTATTTATTGCTCTCTTTACATATTATGCAGCAAAGGCATTGCCAAAATCAACATTATCAAATGTAGGATTTGCAGGAATGGGCGTTTTTTATGGATTTGCCACTATTGTAGTTAGTATTTTCCCTTGTGATCAAGGTTGTAACCAAAACCTTATTGAACCAAGCTTATCTCAATTCATTCATAATCTTGCGGGCTTATTGACCTATACCATTGTTCCATTTTGTTTATTGATTCTTGGCATTCAAGCACGTAAATGGACCAACGGAAAATGGGTATCGTATAGTGGTATTGCTTTTGCACTGATTTCTATTTTTTTTGTTGGCACCTTATCATCCAACACGCACTCGAATTTTATTGGTCTCTACCAAAGAATTATTGAAGGTTCTATTCTATCATGGATCCTTATATGCTCCTTTTATTTTAGCACTTTGCACAAAAATCATACTGCGTAAATGAAATACGTCTCTTCTGCCCTTAGCATGTTTTAGTTTTCATGGAATTATGTAACTGGTTACGATTTACTTGTAAGCATTGGTTCAGTTTATGGAAATACATTTACTACCTAAATTGCACTAAGCCCACACATGAAAAAAATCTTTTTGATAGCAGTAACCTGCATGATATATGTTTCTTGCGTAACTAATTCCATTAGCGGCAGAAGCCAATTAAACTTAGTATCTGATGCAGAACTGCAAGCTATGGCGCTTACCCAGTACAAAACCTTTCTCAGTACAAACAAAGTAGTATCTGCAGGCAATAGAGATGCTGATATGGTGAAAAGAATAGGTAGCCGGGTTTCTGTAGCTCTCAAAAACTATTATACACAAAAAGGATTACCCAATGAATCCAGTAAATATGCCTGGGAATTTAATCTCGTTGATAACAAGGAAATCAATGCCTGGTGCATGCCAGGTGGTAAAGTAGTTTGTTATACCGGACTATTATCGGTTACACAAACAGAATCAGCCTTGGCTGTAGTGATGGGACATGAGATAGCACACGAAATATTAGGCCATGGAAAAGAAAGAATGAGTCAACAGATGGCAGCACAAGGTCTAGGTGCAATAGGTGGTGCAGCATTAGGCTCGAATGCCAAGGCGGTAAATATTTTTAATCAAGCCTATGGGTTAGGTGCAGAGTATGGTGCACTGCTTCCCAATTCTCGTAAGCAAGAATTGGAAGCCGATCGGTATGGGTTGATTTTTGCTGCAGCAGCAGGATATAATCCTAATGTAGCTGTTGATTTATGGACAAGAATGGCTGCGCAGGGAAATGGCCAGAAACCTCCTGTATTCATGAGTGGTCACCCAAGTGATGAACAGCGTATCCAGAAAATTAAAGAAGTGCTTCCTGAAGCGCTTCAATATTATCGGCCTCAATAGATTTTGAGGATTTGTTTTCAGAAAATTGAAATTTTTTTTGTTGTTAGTTTGTCCTTCAACTTAATTTTGTACAAGTTATAGAGATTTAATATTCTAGGATATGTTTTGTTGGTCATGCGACCACAGGTGTTCGGAACAAATTTAAAATACATCTTTCTTTATTCTATCACTCCGCTAAGGCTAGCCCCATTTTGCTCAGGCCGCATGGCCTCGTCTTTGCGCCGACGCTGCTTTGGCTTCTGTAAAAATGTGCTGCGCATCATTT
>CALRVT010000025.1:0-62628 GCA_943371675.1 Chitinophaga pinensis
TGAATCGTCCTTAAATAAGTTGACAGATTAAAAAATATTCCCGGTTGCCTCTGGTAGCCGGGATTTTTGTAAATGTACTTTATTTGGGGTTAAAAAATTTAAAGCTAAGTGAGGCCTTTTACTGTTGTATAATTCAACAGCCTCTGCCACTAATTGACAAGCCTTTTCTCTAGTACTTAGTACATTTCCCAGCCCAAATTCGTCTTTAAGTGTTCGGTTCATTCTTTCAGCTAGCGCATTTTCATAAGGATCGCCATTTTCTGTCATGCTGATTTTGATTTGATTTTTTTTAGATAATTCCACATAATCATTGCTGCAATACTGAAGACCCCTATCAGAGTGATGTACCAGTTTTGTGTCAGGGAAAACCCTGGTGCTTATAGCCATTTCATATGCTTTTTTCATTTCTTCAGTATTCATGTTTTTTGCAATAGCATAGCCCATTATTTTGCGACTGTATGCGTCTGTAACAAGGTTTAAATAGCAGTTGCCTTCGTCAGTTTTTACATAGGTGATATCACTTACCCAAACTTGTTCCGGCGCTGTTACCAGTTGGCCTTTTATGATATTTGGATATTTTCTCAGCCAATGTTTACTATTGGTGGTGATTGTGTAGCGGCTTTTGGGCTTTATCAATAAATCATATTCCCCTAATAACCTGAAAAGCTTGTCCCTACCCACTTTCATTGAACTGGCCTGCAGTAACGGCTTGATCTGATGATAGATTTTTCTGCCCCCAAGCATAGGTAAAATTTTGCGTTCAGCCTGTACAAAACTTAAAACAGATTTTTGCGTCACGTTACGGATGAGCTGTTCTTTACAATGTTTATAATAATATTGCCTGCTGTAGCCCAAAGTATAAGCTATGGCTCCAACGCTGTATTGTCGTTTTGAGGAGCCTGCTGTTTGTTTGAATCTTTTAACAACAGGCTCAAATACTTTTTTCTGATATCAGTATTAAGCGTTTCGTCTGCAATATCAATGGCCATGTTTAAAATGACTTTTTCTGCCTCCAGGCGTTTTAGTTTTTTTTCCAGCTCTGCTATTTTCTTATTAGGTGTTTGCTTTTTGGGCATGCTAGTATTTTGATACCAATTTAACCTGCCGTGTTTTCTTAACCAAGATAAAATGGTACTTCTTGCCTGGATGCCATACTTACGACAAGCTGTATGTTGAGAAAGCTCCCCACTCTCAACTTCTTCTACAACCTGAAGTTTAAATGCTAATGTGTAGTCTTTTTGAGTCCGCTTAGTAACTCTGAATTGTCCTTTGTTCATAATGGTGACATTGTTTTTGTGTCAACCTATTCTAGGACGAAGCATGGGTTTTAGGATAAAAAAACGCTTCAGAATTTCTGAAGCGTTTTTTTTTAGCTACGGCTTGATTGGTGATTGCCGGAATATCTTCTTGGATCCCCACCTCTGAATGACCTTCTTTCTTTGAATTGCCCCTGTCTTTGCACTGGCCTTGATGGTGTTGGCTTGAATGAGGTTAAAGAAATATCACTCATCGCATAAGGATGTTCCATAACTACAGGAACAGAACTGCTGATCAGCTTTTGTATATCTCTTAAAAATTCTTTTTCTTCTGCATCACAAAATGAGAAGGCAATACCACTGGCACCAGCACGGCCGGTTCTACCAATTCGGTGCACATAGGTTTCCGGAATATTGGGTAGTTCAAAGTTGATCACATGCGAAAGATTATCAACGTCAATACCCCTGGCTGCTATATCAGTTGCCACCAAAACCCTGGTATGACCTGTTTTGAAATTACTCAAAGCGCGCTGACGTGCATTCTGTGATTTGTTGCCATGGATGGCTTCTGCACCTATGCCTACCCTGCTTAATTCTTTCACCACTTTATCTGCACCATGTTTGGTACGTGTAAAAACCAAAGCACTTTGAATGGCTTTGTCTTTTAATAAATGGATCAACAGGTGTTTTTTATTTTCTTTCTCCACAAAATACATCGACTGCTGAATGGTTTCTGCGGTGGATGAAACGGGTGTTACTTCTACTTTGGATGGATTGGTTAAAATGGTGCTCGACAGTTTGGCAATTTCTGCTGGCATGGTAGCCGAGAAGAATAGGGTTTGTCTTTTAGCAGGCACTTTGGTGATGATCTTTTTTACATCATGTATAAAACCCATATCCAGCATGCGGTCTGCTTCGTCTAAAACCAGGATCTCCAGTTGGGAGATATTGATAAAACGTTGCTCTATCAAGTCTAATAATCTACCAGGTGTAGCGATAAGTATATCTACACCATTGCGTAAAGCATTGGTTTGAGGTTGTTGTGATACACCACCAAAAATAACCAGGTGTTTCAGGTTCAGATTTTTTCCATAAGCAGCAAAGCTTTCGTCGATCTGTATGGCCAATTCTCTGGTAGGTGTTAAGATCAAAACTTTGATCCCTTTGTGTGCAGTGCCTGCTTCCTTGGATTCTTGTAAAATTTGCAAGATCGGAATAGCAAATGCTGCTGTTTTTCCGGTACCGGTTTGGGCACAGCCCAATAGATCCTTGCGTTGTAAAACTATAGGTATGGCTTGTTCCTGAATAGGTGTTGGGTTTGTGTAACCTTCATGGTTGAGTGCCTTCAGGATGGGCTCAATGAGGTTTAATTGTTCGAATAACAAAATGAAATTGTTTAAATAAATAGACACCTGAAATTGCTCAGATGGTATATAACCTGCCCGTAATTGACTTGATAAACTTTGTCACGGAAGTGTGATCAGTCTGTAGAGAGAGTATATGAATGGTGCAAAGATACAGAAATTTAGTATATCTCCTTCAATACATGTTTTGTAAGGGGCTAAGCCCTTGTTTATGAGCACTTTCCATACAATTCAAATCATCTTAAAGGTTTAAGCAGTGTTTTACAAATTTGATCAGTGATCTTGTTGGAAACAATGGGTGGAATTGGCCTGAAGCGAATCTTACAAGAAATAAAAATGTTTATCCATTCGATCTTTTGATTTCAGCAATTTTTATTTTTCTGATTTTTATCCGTCTTTCTATAAAAAAGCAAAATAAAAGTCATGGGCTATATTTTCCCTGTTTCAATACTATTCCCATCTATTTTCCTCTATTGATCTGATTTATAGCTGTTTAATCTGATACTATTTCTCTGCCTCTCACAGCTAAAAACGCAAATATGATTTTTATCAGTTTCTGGTTTGATATAAATCATATTCAACGATGACCGATATCAGATTTCAGCCTCTTTTGCCTGTCTACTTTTACACTGTCTAAACATTGATGTTTAAGCATCGGAAAAAATCTAGTCAAACATTTTTAAACATAAAAAAGCATATATGAAACTTCTAAAAAACCACAGTTTATTGATCTTGATGATCCTTTTGAGCGGCTACGGATATATAGCCAGTTGTACGCACGAATCATTAACACCACTCCCAGCAGCAGCATCCAATACACCGGTGATTTTAAGAGGAACAGATGTAATGACACCTGGTGCTATGAAAACAGGTGATACAACACAGTGGAAACTTGACAAGGCACACTCTAATGCCATGTGGGAAACCAATTATGTGGGAGCAGCAGGTCTTCTTTCCGGTCGTTTTAACCAATTTGGTATGCATGATGTAACGGATGCTAAAATGATGAATTATATAACTGGTGGTCAACCCCTGTTAGATAGTTCATGGGCTTTTTACGAAAATGAACCAGCCAAGACCTATTTCAATGGTTATGTACAGATCAATCAATCAAATACTGGAGAACCCGGAAGGGATGCAGGTTGTAATATTTCAACTTTAGGAACCGTTCCAATTGTTGCAGGAACACAAAACCTGACACTTACAAATATTGCAAGAATCAAGACTACGAAAGTAGAATTTGACCCTCTTAGCAATGGCTATATTGTTACTTTGAATCTTACCTGGAAAGGTACTTTAGCAGCACCCATCACCAAATCAATTGTAGGTAAGTTGAATTATGTGAAGAAAGCAAAAGTACAATTTGGTACTGCTTCTTCTTATTCAGTTTTCGGATTGCAACTTAAGTTTCAATTTAATTGCCGCGACTTTGGTATAGCAAGTACCAATATCTCAGATAATGTATCTATTGAGTGTAATATGAACTTCAACAACAAGTAAGTAACCAGTAAAACGCAAAACATGAAACAAATTATCAAGTATACCGGGTTCCTGTTCTGTTTGGTTATCGGTTTATCAGGTTGTTACAGGGATGTAATTCTTCCAGATGCAGCTGTTGATCCTGACGGACCTCCTCAGAATGTAAGTTTTAAAACAGATATCGCACCAATGGTGAATACAAAATGTGCACTTGCAGGTTGCCATGTATCAGGCGGACATAAGCCTTACATGACACAAGGCGTTTCTTACCAACAAATTATCAATGGTGGATTTGTGAATACACTACTGCCCAAACAGAGTATTATTTATGAAAAAATCAATGGAGAAATGCAGCAGTATATTCCATCTGCTGTAGACAGACAAAAGATCTATGATTGGATCAGAACAGGCGCACAGAACAATTAATACTTTATTTAAAACAAGCGAAATGAAACTACACATACAATTGCCAAGAAAATGGGTCTTTTGCACAGTAACTCTGCTGATTGGCCAGCTGTTCTTGCTAACCGTAAGTTATGGTCAGGACAGCACAGCTGCCGAAGCTCCAGCGCGTTCTGTTGTAAAACCTGTAAAGAATACCTTCAGGAGTACCTGGATCATCGATAACCAAACGGTTATGGTGTCACAAAAAGGAACTTTTGAAATGGATATACAACACCGTTTTGGAACTGTTGAAAAAGGTTATGAGGATTTCTGGGGATTTTTTGCGCCATCTAATATCAGACTGGGAGCCATCTATGCGCCTACCAATAGATTAAATATTGGAATTGGCATCACCAAAAGTAATATGCTATGGGATGCATCAGCCAAATATGCGATCATCCGACAAACCAAAGGTATTTACCCTGTGAGTGTTACTTATTACGGAAACGTTGGTTTTGATACCAGAAAAGATCCGGATCTTTCTTTGTTTAAATACCAATCACAGCGCGTTTCATTCTTCAACCAGATCATCGTAGCACGTAAGATGAATGAGAAACTTTCTTTACAAGTAAGTGCAAACCTTTCACACCAGAATGCTGTAGATGGATATTATACCAAGAATGATAGTACTGGTCAGGAAGTATTCAAAAAAATGAATTTTGACCACTTTTCTTTTGGTATTGCCGGTAAGTATAAACTTACTGAAGTAACATCACTGATCTTCAATTATGATCAGCCAATAACAAAGCATAATACAAATAATCCAAATCCAAATATTGCATTAGGTTTAGAATTCAATAGCAGTAATCACTCCTTCCAATTGTTTGTGGGTAATTACAGTTTGCTAAGCCCGCAAAGAAATAATATGTACAATACCAATGCCCCTTTTAGTTATACTGATTCCAATGGAAACAAAGCAGAGGGTGGAAAATTTGTGATCGGATTCAATATCACCAGGTTATGGAATTGGTAAACTTTTTTTCATATATGTTTTAATTTTTGATTGAAGATAAAAGCCCCTTTTTAGGGGCTTTTTTATAATTTTGAGAAGGTGACCATTTCTTTTTTTAAATACAATGCTGAAAATAATGCATAAAATTTCCATAAGCTTTTTTGCTATCCTGATTCTGTTTTTTGCCTGTTCTGAAAGAAGCGGAGAGCAAATAAACAATGATACTGACACGCTTAGTTATAAAGCCAATAACAATAAAAAACCTCCAAGTACTTTCAAGGATACACTTTTGGTATTTGAAAATAGTGTTGTGTTTTACCTTCCGGATTCATTGCAAAAAATGGCTTTAAAAAAGATTACGGATACTGCACTTTTTAAGAGCCAGGAGCATGAGAATTTTTATCAGATGCGTTATTCCAAAATAATTTTAAATAAATATTACAAAAGCATCAAATCAATAGAAGCGAAAGAATACCAATACTTGAAATTTGTAAAAAGTTCCGGGCAATTTACTTTGATTGACTTGAATACAAAAGATGATGCATATGGTTTGTATATTTTTGATGGCGAGCAAGAACCACAGCTGGTTGACATGACCAATATTGAAACTGAATTGGGATTTTATTTCAAGAAAAAATGATAGGAAATATTTTATAGTAACCTATAATAAAGCCAGGATCACTTCCAGGTAGAACTTATCGGTTTCATCAAAATGAGCATACTGCTCACTATCTACATCTAATACCCCCCATACAATGCCATCTTTGATCAGGGGCAATACGATTTCTGATTTTGATAAGCTGCTACAGGCAATATGTCCGGGAAATTTTTCTACATCCGGAACAATCAAAGTTGCTGCATGAGCCCAACTGCTGCCACACACTCCGCGACCTTTACTGATCCTGGTACAGGCAACCGGACCTTGAAAGGGTCCTAGAACCAATTGGTCTTCTTTTACCAGGTAAAATCCTACCCAAAACCAATTGAATTGTTCTTTTAAAGCTCCGCAGATATTGGCCAGGTTAGCTATTAAATCGGTCTCGCCTTCTATCAATGCTTTGATCTGAGGAATCAAGGAAACATATTGCGTAGTTTTTTCTCCTTTTACAATTGCTAAGTCTTCTGCCATACTTCAAATTTGAGCAAAACTAATCCTTTACTGCCTTTTGTCCAATCATACCCAAATGGGTATGTTTAAAATTATCCGAAAATTTCAATCCATAACCGAAGATCCTGTCAAAGCAACTGTGTGTGAATAGAAGTAACCCAATAAACACCCATATATTTTCGTTCAGGAAATATCCTGTAATCAAAATGCCAATGGCTATCAGTTTATGATGAAACAGGTTATATAAAATGGCACCCAATTTTGTATTGATCAGGTAGCCCAGCATACTGATATCTGGCGAAAGAAATAATGGTATCCATAACCACCAACTGACATGCAAGGGTTGGATGTATAATCCAATGATTCCAATAAAGAGTTGCGCAATTTCTTCTGCAGTTAATAATAGTTTCATGTTATTTTATTTTATAACACAAAATTGCAAGGCTTTTAGGATGTATGTCGTTAACAAAAGATAAGAAATGGATCAAAGACCTTTATTGATTCTGTTTCGGATCCTGCTGAGACTAACAGGTGTGATGCCCAGATAATTGGCAATCAAGTGTTGTGGTATCCTTTCCAGTATTTTTTGTTTATTGCTCTCTAATAAATGGATATATCTTTCTTCCGGACTAAGCATCAGTAAACCAACCATTCTGTCTTCCAATCCATTGGCCAGATATTCTGCCACCAATCTGCCAAACCTTTCCCATACATGACTTTGCGAATACAAAAGCTCGATTGCTGCATACGGAAAAACGATTAGCTGACAATCGCTCAATGCTTCTATAGAAAGTTTGCCGGGTTGATATGTGATACAACTGATATAATCAGATACAAAACTGTTCTCAAAATAAAAATAGGTGGTTTTCTCTTCGCCATCTTTAGTGTAAAAGTGCCTGAGATTGCCTTTTATAACGAATCCTATCTCTTTGCAAACCTTCCCTTCTTTAGAAAAAAGGGTGTTTTTTCTAATTGTTTTTAAACTTAAATGGGGTAATAGCAAATCCCAATCGGTTGCTTTTAAGGGTACAAATTTTCCGATCTGGATTTTTAATGGTTCATACATAAACATGTATTTTCATTAAATGAATTTTCCGATTACCGGAAGTTTCTGTAATTCTTTCCTTTCTACTAAAGTAATAAACCAGGTAAATATAAAAAGGAGAATTGATGCGATTAGTAAACTAAACCATTGCGGATGATACAAATAAACAGCACCTAGATGAATAAAATAAAAAATAAGCACAATAACGATATAAGCTATCAATTTTTTAGTTGCATAAGGTATTCGGTATTCCTTCTGTCCCCATAAATAACTAACCACCATCATGGTTCCATAACAGGCAAATGTTGCCCAGGCACAAGCCATATAGCTGAAATAGGGGATAAAGAGCCAGTTGATCAGCAATGTTATACCTGCACCTATTAAAGTAATATAAGCACCTGCAATGGTTTTATTACCCAGCTTGTACCAAACACTTAGGTTATAGTAAATACCCAAAAACATATTGGCTAATAAAAGTACTGGCACTACTTTAAGTCCAACCCACATCTTTTCATTTCTTATAAAGTGTTTCCATATATCTAAATAGAGGGCAACTGTTAAGAACATAAAACAAAGGATGATCACAAAAAACTTCATCACCCTCGCATAAACTTTAGGTGCGTTCTCTTCCTGTGCCTGTTTAAAGAAAAAGGGCTCAGCACCCATTCTGAAAGCATGCACACCCAAAGAAATCAGCATGGATAGTTTATAACAAGCCGAATAAATACCTACTTCAGATTTTGCCGCATCCACCGATGTAACTGGTGCCCACCATCCCAGCATGAGTCTGTCAAAAGTTTCATTGATCATTCCCGCAAAGCCGGCCAGGATCAATGGTAGTCCATACAACATCATTTGTTTCCACAGTGTACCATCCAATTTCCATTCAAACCCCAGCATCTCTTTGCTTAAAAAAAGCATGGTAATAAAATTCTGGATCACATTAGCCAACAATACATAACCAACTGCCCAGTTATTTTGATAATATTTACTGATCCAGTGTGTGGGATCCTGTGCAATGATGCGAGGACAAACACTGAGGAAGAAATAAATACTAAAAATATTGATCAGTATTCCACCCAGTTTAGTAAGGGCAAATTTCATGGGTCTGTTGTCCTGCCTGAGTTTGGCAAAAGGGATCACACATAAGGTATCAATAGCAATTAAAACTGCGGCCAATAACAAGTATTCCGGATGTTCTGGTACCTGCAATAATACACTCAATGGATCACGCAGCAGTATGATTAAAGTTGTAAAGAATATGGTTGATAAGATAATGGAGATGCTGGTTGTGCTGTACACTTTTTTCTTGTCGGCCTGATTGGAAAATCTGAAAAATGCCGTCTCTAACCCATAAGTGAACACCACATTCATGAAAGGGATAAAGGAATAAACGATAGACATTTCGCCATACTGGCTTTCCGTAAACTTGAAGGTTAAGTAAGGGGTAAGTAAATAATTGATGAACCTGGCCGCAATAGAACTTACGCCATACCACATTGTTTGTCCTGCCAATTTTTTGATGCTGCTCAACGATGGTTCATTTAAAAGTGAAAAATGCTAAGTGTTTTAAAAATGAGCCAATTTCCTAAGCTGCTTTGGCTATTTATTTGTCTAAAGTATGAAATGAAACGCTTACTGATGAATATCTACCGGAGGTTTAGTACTTGTTTGTATACCGGGTGGTGAAAAACGCGGATCGCGCAGAAAGGCAGAATCTGTTAATGTATGCAAAAATGCGGTGATCTGCCCCATTTCATAATTACTGATGGGCAGCTTGTTTTTCAATAAACTATCAGTGGTTGGTCCGGGCACCATGTTTTTGCGGTAATGCTCCATAACCCCTGTTAAAGAAAAAAACCTGCCGTCATGGCCATAGGGGAAAGTGATGCCCACATTGCGTAAGCTGGGTACTTTAAATTTTAGTGAATCATTTGATGAACCTGTAATTTTCATTCGGCCGGGGTCTGACAGAAAATCCAACATTTTCATGCCGGTATTTCTATAACTATAATCCGTGAACATAGGTTCGGTATGGCATCCCGTACATTTTTGTTTGAAAATTTCATAACCCAATTTTTCAGGTAATATAAAACTGGCTTTACCAAGCATTACCTGGTCATATTTACTGTTACTGCTTACAAGTTGTAATTCAAACTGACTGATCGCTTTTCCCAAGCGTTGGGTATTGATGGTTTCGTCACCAAACGCAGCTTTGAACATTTTCCGGTATACCTTATCAGCCTGTAATTTGTGTATCACATTTTCTAATGTTTCAGCCATTTCATTTTCGGCAGTGATGGGTGCGAGTGGCTGAAGATCCAGGTGATTGATGCCTCCATCCCACATAAACTCTTTTTGCCAGGCCAGGTTAAATAGGGCAGGGGCGTTGCGGGTGGTGATGGCATTATTAAAGCCATGACTGAAATTATGATCAAAGGTATTGAAGGCACCGAACTGTTGGTGACAGCTTCCGCAGGAAATGGTGCCGTCTTTACTGAGTATGCCATCATAAAATAATTTTCTGCCTAAGGCAATACCTTCAACTGTAAGTGGGTTTTGGGAGAAATCATAGGATGGTTTAGGCCAACCCTCTGGGATTTTGAAAATTACGGGGGTTGGTTTTTTAAATTCCCGGGTAATCGTTACCCAACTGATACCCAAGCACAGTATAAGGAGAAGAACGACTATTTTTTTGAAGCTCACCATTTTAATTCACTGATTTTAGGGCAAATTGGTTTGCGTAATTGGCAGCTATTTTTACAGCAAGTGCACCCGGAATTTGGCAATTAGGTGTTTCAGTTATGCGTATGTTGCTTTTACTTTTAAACCACTGGTTGATATCAACTGAAATGGCTATATCGCTTATTCCCATTGGTTTTGATGGGATGTCCATTTTAATGGTTTGTATGGTGTTGTGAGGCGATTTGAAACCACCAATATGGTAAGTAAAGATCTGACCCGCCTGTTTGGAAGCAGAAGAACTGCCTTCCAGTTTGGCCATAATATAGCCACTGTTCCATGTCCAGAACATACCCTTCATTGGATCAAGTGCTCCGGTTTGGATACCTGAAATATTTCGGATACTATCCACGCCTATTTGAAATTGTAATGCATGGATATTATTGGAAGGAACATTGAGTGTGAAGGACTTTGAGGCCGGATCAGCTTCATCGATCAAATAATAATTTACAGGAAGCGAATATGTTTTGCCACTGGCATCTGTGAAAGAAAAATTGGAGAGATAATATTTGAATTTTTGAGGTGTTATTTCTTCCCCATGTATGTTTTGAAAACTATCGCCGAGAACCAGTTCCTGGTTACCTATGGTATGGTGAAAATGGATAGTGATATTTTTTTGTGCAATAAGATTCGTTGCAATACTTGTAAATGCAAGTAAAGTAAACAGCAGTGATATTTTTTTTTGTATCAAAGGAACCATCATAAATAATCTTGCTTATTAATTTTCTTTCTCAATATTTTGTTTTCCTTTTGTTGCTTTTTGGTGCTGATCCTTTTTTCTATGGAAGCTTTGGTGGGTTTTGTGGGCCTTCTTGTTTTTTGTTTCTCTAAAGCCTTTCCAACCAACTGATTCATTTTTCGAATTACTTCTAACTTATTGCCCAGTTGTGAGCGTTCTGTTTGCGACTTGATCAATAAAACCCCTTCATCCGTAACCTTATTTTTTAATTTTTCCTGGATCAGCTCTTTCTGCTCATTAGTAAATTGTAGTGAATTGTTAATATGCCAGCGCCCCTCAACCATGGTTTCTACCTTGTTCACGTTCTGCCCTCCCTTGCCACCACTTCTGGCAGTTTGGAACAGAATTTCATGTGTTATGTTTACCTTCATAGGATAAAGTTCGTAAAAACGAGTCAGAGAAAATGAGAATTGTTATCCAACGTGTTACAGAAGCCTCTGTTAGTGTAAAGGGCAGTATAAAAGGTGCCATTGCAAAAGGACTTTTGGTACTTTTGGGTATAGAGGATGCTGATTCAGAGGAAGATATTATTTGGCTCAGCAACAAGATCTGTAATATCAGGATTTTTAATGATGATCAAGGGATCATGAATCTGGGTATTCAGGATATAAAAGGTGATATATTATTGGTAAGTCAGTTTACCCTCCATGCCAGCACCAAAAAAGGTAACAGACCATCTTATATAAAGGCCTCTAAACCTGTAATTGCCATACCCTTGTACGAAAAGATGGTAGCACAATTAGAAAATGATTTGGGAAGAAAAATTCAAACAGGGTTATTTGGAGCTGATATGCAAGTTAGTTTGTTGAATGATGGGCCTGTAACCATAATGATAGACTCAAAATCCCGCGAATGAGCAATTTAAAGTGAAAAATCTTAATGCTAAATCTTGTAACTATTTAAAATTAGATCCATGAATGATATAAGCTCAAGAACAGATATAGAAAATATAATGATTGGATTTTATGGTAAAGCTTTAACGGATGATACCATTGGAGATTATTTTACAAAAACAGTTATTCTGGATATGGATAAGCATATACCCCTGATTACTAATTTTTGGGAAACGGTACTCTTTGATAAAAGTTCTTACTATGGTAATGTTTTTGGTGTGCATGAACATATCCATAAACTTGCGCGCTTTGAGGATAAACACTTTGCGAGATGGTTATTCTTATTTAAAGAAACGGTTGATGAATTATTTGCCGGCGAAAATGCCGAAAAGATCAAGCAAAGAGCAGAATCTATTGCTACGGTGATGCGAGTTAAACTGGTTCATAGTCCACAACTATAAAATAAAAGTATGACAATTCAGGAAGCGCAGCTTACAGTTGATCAATGGATCAAAACCACTGGCGTGCGATATTTCAATGAAATGACCAACCTCGGCATTTTGATGGAAGAAGTAGGCGAATTAAGCCGGTTGATGGTTAGAACTTACGGAGAACAATCTTTTAAAGAATCCGATAAGGGCAAGGAAATGGCTGATGAAATGGCCGATGTTTTGTGGGTATTGATCTGCTTAGCCAATCAAACGGGTGTTGATCTAACAGCCGCATTTCAAAAAAATATGGAGAAAAAGAATCTGAGAGATGCCACCCGTCATCAAAATAATGAGAAGCTGCTTTAATGGTAAGCAGCTTCTCACGATGCTGATTATTTAAAAATACTTTTCTGTTTTGCCATTTTTTCTACTTCTGCAACTGTTCTGGGTGATCCTGCAGATAAGTTTCTATAACCATCACTTGTGATCAGAATATCGTCTTCAATACGTACCCCTATATTCCACCATTTTTGATCACACTTACTTCCCTGAGGGATGTAAATACCTGGTTCTACGGTAAATAAAGCACCAGGTTCTAATGGACCTCTACTGCCCATATCATGTACATCCAATCCCAAATGGTGTGAAGTTCCATGAGGGAAATAAGTTCTTACTTCATTGTCTGCACTGATAATCCCTAGTTTTTTTAAACCTCTGGTGATCACCCTTACAGAAGCTGCATGTACTTCTGTAAAAGGCACGCCTGGCTTGCATTGTAGAAAGGAAGAGTCCTGCGCTTCCAAAACCAGTTCATATATTATTTTTTGTTCGGGACTGAATTTGCCATTTACCGGAACGGTTCTGGTAACATCTGCACTATAGCCGTGGTATTCTGCTGCACAATCACTCAGTAACAGGTCTCCATTACTCATTAAGCGCTGGTTGGTTTCATAATGCAAGATGCAAGCATTTGCCCAAGAGCCATTGATACTGGGATATCCCACATATTCCGCTCCGTTTTTCTTGAACATATATTCCATAACAGCCTGTGCCTGGTATTCTGTCATGCCGGGTTTCAAAGATTTCATTACTTCATTATGACCTTGAACACTCATGGCCACCGCTTTTTCCATGATAGCAATTTCTTCCGGCTGTTTGATGCCCCTTAATTTCTGCATCATGCCCATAGTTGTTCTCGTGGCAATAGGCTTTTTACTACTCATAATAAGGCTATCAACAATGTCAGTCATTCTACTTAATTCATCCCTACTACGCTGGTATTTACTTACAATTTGTTCATTTCTAAACAAACTCAGTACAGAATCAAATTTGCTGATATCAATAGTATTCTGAACAAATTTGTCATTGGTAAACACATGTTCAAAACCACATTTTTGTTTTACGCCTTCAACGCCAAGAATCTTGCCAGTCCACATTTCACGCGTTGGGTTTCTCGGTTGTACAAATAGAAATTCCGTACCGGTTTTATCCAAAATGGTTATGGGTTCTTTGCTGATTAATAAAAGTGAGTTGGGTTCTTCTAAACCGGTGAGGTAGTAAAAATTTTTGCTCTGGGCATACATATAATCCACGTCGTTATTTCTAACCCTTACCTGTGCTGCAAAAAATACAGCAATGGATTGTTTAGGCATCATGGCTTTAAAAGCAGCTCTTCTTCCGGCATGAAAGGCTGGAGTAAGTTGGTCTGTAGGATATTCTGTGGTTTGTTGTGCTGTGATGTCTAAATGGAATAGGCAACACAACAATAAAAGCGAAAAGAATTGTTTCATTTTTGTTTATTTATAAGCTCCTAAGCTAAATTTTTTATCGAATAAAATGGATTTTTTTGGATGGATAGCATTTTTAACGGGTTTTTCAGCCTAAAATCAGCTTTAGAGGTGTTTCGCAGACCCATTTGAATTGCATATTTTTGCCGCCTATATGAGTACACAACAGGACAATCAGTTTCAGGCAATTATTTCTCATGCCAAAGAGTATGGCTTTGTTTTTCCCAGTAGCGAGATCTATGATGGGCTTAGTGCAGTGTATGATTATGGTCCATACGGCAGTGAGTTGAAAAAAAATATCCGTGACTACTGGTGGAAAAGTATGACACAGTTGCATGAGAATATTGTAGGTATTGATGCTGCTATATTCATGCACCCAACTACCTGGAAAGCAAGCGGACATGTAGATAATTTCAGCGATCCCATGATTGATAACAGGGATAGCAATAAAAGATACCGTGTAGACCATCTACTGGAAGCAAGAGCTGATCAATTGCGCGAAAAGGGAGAAGAGGCCAAAGCAACTGAACTTTTAGCAGCAATGGATAATTTATTGGCTGCAGAAGACTTTGTTGGATTACACCAATTGATCGTTACCGAAAAAATTGTTTGTGCAATTAGTGGAACGGCTAACTGGACAGATATCCGTCAGTTTAACCTGATGTTTTCCACCCAATTGGGTTCTGTGGCTGAAGAATCGGATACAATCTATTTAAGACCGGAAACAGCGCAGGGGATATTTGTGAATTTTTTAAATGTGCAAAAAACCGCCAGGATGAAGATCCCTTTTGGCATTGCACAAACCGGCAAGGCATTCAGAAATGAAATAGTAGCCAGACAATTTATTTTCAGGATGCGAGAATTTGAACAAATGGAGATGCAGTTCTTTGTTCGCCCTGGCACAGAAGGAGATTGGTACCAATACTGGAAAGAAGCCAGGTTACAATGGCACTTGAGTTTGGGTATCGCCCCTGAAAAATATCGCTACCACGATCATGTAAAACTGGCGCATTATGCCAAAGAAGCCTGTGATATTGAATTTGAATTCCCTTTTGGATTTAAGGAAGTTGAAGGTATCCATTCGCGCAGTGATTTTGATTTGACCCAACACCAGAAGTTCAGTAAGAAAAAGTTACAGTATTTTGATACGGAGATCAACCAAAATTATGTGCCTTATGTGGTAGAAACCTCTATAGGCTTAGATCGCATGTTTTTGTTGATATTGGCCAATGCATACGAAGAAGAGCAGATCGCGAAAGAAGATGGAACAACTGATAGCAGGGTGGTGCTGCATATTCCGGCAAAGATTGCTCCGATGAAACTGGCCATTCTTCCTTTAACCAAAAAGGATGGACTTCCCGAAATCGCCAGAGACCTGATGAATGAATGCAAGCCTTATTTTAAATGTTTTTACGAAGAGAAGGATGCTATTGGTAAAAGATACAGAAGACAGGATGCCATTGGAACACCTTTCTGTGTAACCATTGACCATCAGACCAAAGAAGACCAAACTGTTACCATCAGGTATAGGGATACAATGATACAAGAAAGAGTACTGATTAGTAAGATCAAGGATCTAGTGTTGGAGCAGGTGATGATGTAAGGGGAGGGAGAGTTAGAAGTTAAAAATTAATAGTTAAAAGTTAATAGTTGAATTCAACACTATTAACTTTTAACTACTCTTTATCCATATAATTCTAAATGAATCGCCTTCCTGTCGTAGCCTAGATCAACAATTCTTTGTTTGGCTTCGTCGATCATATTTTTCCAGCCGCATAAGTAAAATTTTGCAGGATTTTTTCCATGGTCTGTCATGGCTTCATATACTGGGTGTACATAACCTTTATGGGCTTTATCAGGAACTTCTGTTTCTCTGGAATAGCAGGGATGAAAGAAAAAGCCTGGTTCCAGTTTTTCTAGTTCTCTTAATTCATCAACATATAAACCGTCTTCCAGTTTTCTGCAACCAAAAATGAGGTGCAGGTTTTTGTGGGGGATTTGATGGGTATGAATATAATGAACCATAGAATGGAAAGGTGCAATACCTGTTCCTGTGCAAATAAAGTAAAGGTCTTCTTCAATATTTTCTGGCAGGGTAAACTTGCCTTGCGGTCCGCGAAGAATCAATTCACTGCCAACACTAACTTGATTGAAAAGATAAGTAGTACCTGCGCCTCCTTCTAAAAAAACGATCACCAGTTCAAATACATTGGTGCCATCCGGTGCAGATGCAATGGAATAACTGCGCCATCTTTTATTTTTCTGTTCATGTATTGGAAGGTCGAGGGTAACGAATTGCCCGGGTTCAAAATCAAAGGCTTCCAATTCAGGAACCTGGATCCAAAAACGTCGGGTTGCACTTGTTGCATTTTCTATTTTGATTACTTTGCCGGTACGCCAAGGTTCTGCCATAAAAAAAGTTTAACTGTAAACATGCTACAGTGTATGAGAATATGGGAAAGATTATTTTATACTATAACTACTTACTTAATTTAACCTGGTAATTCGATCAACCTGTCTGGTATGTAATTTGCCATTCTTATCGTACAATCTCAATACCAATTCGTTTTGTGCAACAATGTCAGCAATTTCTTTGATGGGTTTATAATTTCCTTCTGCTTTTGCCTGGATGCTGATCTGCCAAACATCCTCATCAGTATAACGCACCAATGTGTCGGTTTTGTTGCCGGTTTTTACTAGAACGGGCTTGTTGGTAACCCTTGAAATGCCAGCCTGGTATAGTTCTTTGTTGATCCAAACCCTTTCTAACCTGAAAAAAGAAACATCATTTGAGATCAGGTAAATGTAGTAATCAAGTAAGACCTGATCTTTATTCATAGCTGATTTATTGTCATTTTGCTTTTGAAAAGCTTTGAGCCTAGCTGTAGGATTTTGAGAAAAAATCAACTGACTCATGAACAGGCATAAACTAAATAAGATAATTTTCTTCATGTACCAATATTGTATCAATAAAGGTAAGAATTAAGGCAATAAAAAAGGCAACAAAAAAATTGTTGCCTTTAATGATATTACCAGTCAGGATTAACGCTGTATCAGTAATTTTTTTACGTAGGTCTTCTTGTTATGTTGAATCCTGATTAGGTAGAATGCCGAACTCAGATTAGGTACGGTTAGCTGTTTCGAAAACTTACCTGTAAAGTTCGGATAACTGCTATTGTATACCCTTTGGCCAGACTCATTCAGTATATTGATGGTTAAATCTGCTCTGGAACTTACTTCAAAGGAGAGGTTGAAAACGCCATTGTTGGGATTAGGTGAAACATTCAATTTTATTTCTTCTGCCAGCACATCTGCAATGGCTGTGATAGAGAAAGTGATCACATTGGAAGTTTGTAAGCAACCGAATCCATCTACCACCACTACTTTATACTTACCAGCTTTGGTGGGTTTGAAAGTTTTTCCGTTGGCATTAATGATAGCTGTATCATTCAGGTACCATAAATTACCGGAAGCTATACTACTTACCAAAGAATCACCTTGTTGGGTAATTACCGGAACTGGACTAACTGCTGCTATAACCGGTACCCGATCGCTCATGCAACTGGCGGTGGTAACTTTCATGTTGTAAAAGAAGTAGTAGTACTCCGATTCTTTTACAGTTGCAGAATGCGCACTATTACCAGTGATCGTAAAAATATTTGAAACTCCCTGCGGATAGGTAGTACTGCCTCCTATACCATTATTCCGGTAAATGGTAGCACTATCTGTTCTGCCCTGACTTCTTTGGCATTCAACGATAAAGATCCAGTCGCCTGGTGTAGGAATGGAAATATTTAAAGGGAATATGGCGCCCGTATCAGCAGCTGGATTGCCAGAAACAGCACCAGTAGTTGGAGTAGGTGTGGTAGCATAAACATCCACAAATGTTTCGCTTAAACGGTTATATGAATATGCCCCTGTAGTCAAATCTTCAGTTACTAATTTAGCCCAGGTAATTTTTAATCTGCCCGGATAGCCAATATGAAATCTGGCTGATTCAATATTTACAGGAACCGAATTGGTGAATTTTACATAGTTGCCTGCAAATACATTATAGCCACCTTGGGGATAAGCTAATTTATTTGCAGGGCCTACAAATACTTCTGCTTCTTTGGCTACATAATAAGTTTTATCTGTGGGTGGATTAGAAGTACTAACGGTAGAGCCGGAAGCAAATGGGGTGTTTCCGGAAGGTGTGGTATACCAGAAATAATTACCGGAAGGGTCTGCATTATTAACCTTCAACGTAACATTTGTGGCACAGATGCCGCCCACTGCAGATATGGTGGTGGGTTTAGCCTGTGTAGTAAATGTGGAAGCAAGGCTATTATTGGTAGAATTGCCATCCGTTGATAGATTTGTAGCAACGGTAAGCGTATACGTGGTTGCACTTAATAGTGTAATGGGCGACTGAAAAGTATATTTTACCGTTCCGAATGCTTCTATAGGTCCGGGATAGGTAAAATTAAGATTGACAACGGTTGTAGAACCTGTAACCAGTGTTGCCGTTAATGGAATATTTGATTGTGCATTTGTACCATTGTTTTTAATAGTAACTGTAATGTTTTGAGGTACACTACTTCCACAGGCAATCACAGAAGGTGATACAATTTCAGTAATCGTCATATCATTTGGCGAAGGCTGAACCCTTACGCGATAATCCTGCGTTTCACCCTTACCATAAGTTCCGCAGGCTAATACATCAGCTGCTGCGCCCGTTTCCTGAACCACAACGCGCATTAAAAGAATGCTTCCCACAGTAAGTGAATTGGGCACTGCAATATTCGCATTGAATATCTGCGCAGTAGCTGTTAAAACACCACTAGCAGCAACAATTTCACCAGCATCAAAAACACCATTGTTATTGTAATCAATGAAAACCTTCAGAACCCTTGTATTGTTAGTAAGATCTGCTGTTCCAACCCTGATAGAAATAGGAATCGTAGTGCCCACTTCAATATCTGCTAAGAATCTTGTATTATCGGTGTAAGTTTTAGATCCTGTTGTGTTACCGAATTTTATTTCTTTAAAATTCACACTATCAATTTTAGCACCACCGCCACCTGAAGTAGATGCGCAATAGGCAGTGCCGCCCACACCACTAATAACCAGCGAATAAGCCTGTGAACCCCTTGCCAATGTGCCTTTATGTGTTACAGTGATGGTATAGGTTTGTCCGGGCACTGTACTATCCATATCAATTCTTTCCACATTGTCGGTAATATTATCGCCTGGTACTGCTGCAAATCCGGGGTTGTTTACATCCAATGTCCATGGTAAATAAGTTCTCAATGAAGCACCGCTACCTTTTGTGATCCTGATATCTAGATCGTTGACCAGTTTTTTGGTACGGTTATTCAGCTTGTTTACATTGTCTACACTGCCTTTTACATCTGTCCAGCAAATGGTAGCACTCAAAGCTTGTTTACCTGTTGCAATAACAGTTGTTGAAAAGGTCTCTCCTTGTGCCAAAGTTCGCTCATGTATCTGGTGTGCGCTATTAGCGGCATTATTGCTGGGAATAGCCGCCGTTATTGCGTTTGCAGCTTTTTGTACATTCAGCATACCCCATCCATAAGAATAATCGGGTCCTGCAGAAACACCTGCTTCATCAGCGGTATGAATGGCCAAACCTTTTAAAGTAGCAGAACGCAGAAAAGTGCCGGGCTTTAATTTATTATAGTATTCCTGTAACAACAACAAGGATCCTGATGTGTTGGGTGAAGACATAGATGTTCCACTAAATGTGGCATAGGCAGTATTGCTGGTGGCAATGGATGAAAACAAATTCACGCCATCTGCAACTAGATCCGGTTTTATCCTTCCATCATCGGTAGGCCCCCAGGAACTGAATCTCGACATGACCACATCTTCTTTTCTTGTATAACCAGTAGGAATACCTTCTGCTGCGCCAACTGTCAGGATATTTTTTGCCAGGTTGAAAGAAGAAATAATGTCAAATCCATCATTATTGCTAATGCCCGCCGGGCGGTTACCTGCAGATACCATTTGTCCGCTCGCATTATACCTGAAGTATGGCTGACCAACTTCAGGACCATTTTCATCGCGTGAATTACCTGCTGAAGCAACTATCAAATAAAAGGGAGCATTGTAAGCAACAGAATCATAATTCTGTGCCCTGTTGTCGTAGAAACCAAATTTGAAATCTTCGGTAGCATCTGGCTCACCATAAAATTCCCAACGGTTATTTTGAGAACTGTTTAATTGCCAACCTGCTAAATAACCATATGAGTGGTTAGACAACACAATATTTGAACCTTCGATGGCCATTTCTGACACATCATTATTGTTATCATAAGAAACCATTCCCTGTAGACCGAAAGCCATGCCTCTGGCACTTGGGTTTACACCTGAAGCAATCATGGTACCGGCTACGTGTGTAGCATGATCTTCCACGCCTGTTGGGTTATCTTTTTGGGTTATACGGCCGTTCAATTCCACGTGTGTTCCTAAAACAGATCCACCAACTTCCCAAATACCCAGTCTATTTTTCATATTATTAGAACTGCCGGTAAGGTTTAAGCCTGTTGAGCCACCGGGCCATAACTGATTTGCCCTGGTACTCGCTGCAGCTATAAGGTTGCTATATGTGGTAACATATTCCGGAAAGCCAAATTCGTTCACACCATTCAAAACCGCTAATCCACCATTACGTCCTTTGTAGCTCAAGGGCCAACCCTTGGATTTAGCCATGGAAAGGGCTTTGGCGTAATTATTATTAAAGGAAATTCGATAGCCAATTGCTGCCTGATTTAACAAACGACTATTGGTAAATTCCTGGGCTGAAACCATGGCGGTAATCAGACTGCAACCCACAAAAAACAATACAATTTTTTTCATCATAACCTTTAACATTTTCCTAATAGCCAGCGTTTGTAAAATTTGGATAGAATATTCACTAAATTAGATACTTTCATCATTCAAAGTGATGTATGAAACAGATTCTTTTTTTGGTTTGTTCAATTAGTGTTCTTTTCATGGCTTGTTCTGCTTCTAAAAAGGGTAAAAACAGCTTGATTTCACAGGGTTTAACCGGAAAAATCACCGAGTTATCCGGTAACCAAATGCCTTTGGCCGATGCGCCCAAACCTGTACCTAAAGGCATTTTAACAACCCTTTATGTATATGAATCAACCCTTCGTAGCCAGGTTCAATCGGTTGGGAACGCTCCCATCTATACGTCTATAGCTACAAAACGGGTTGCTTCTGTAGATACAGATAGTACCGGTAACTATACCGTTACACTACCTCCAGGTTCCTATTCCCTTTTTGTGAAGCTGGGAGATCAATTTTATGCCAACCTCTTCAACGAAAAAGACCAAATAGCCCTTTTCACTGTGGAAGAAGGGAGATTAACCACAGCCAATCTAACGGTAAGTGTTAAGGCTAAGTTTTGAGGTGCAACCTAAATGGTATTAAGGTAAAAAATTATAAACTTGACAGCATAAGCTAACTACCCTCAGCTTCCGAACCTTATCTTTGCTCCCTCCCAAAAGGGAAAGGATTTGATCTAGCGGATATGAACCTGAATGTGTTGTTGGAGCAGTACCAAAATTCACCCCGGCTTTTTCAGCTGGCGGACAGGCTCTCTTTTGCCGAAACCCAAAAAATATTTTTAAAAAACCTTCAGGGCAGCAGTTCAGAATTTGTAGTGGGTTCTGTTTTTATGCACCCAAATTGTCAGCAGTTAAACCATTTGGTGGTTTTGAATGATGCGGAGGAAGCAGCTTATTTTCATAATACACTGGAAAACCTCACCAATGCATTGGATCTTTTTTATTTCCCTTCTTCTTTTAAGAATAGAAAAAATTTCCGACTGCTCAACAGCTCGCATGTGATGTTGCGAACCGAAGCATTAACCAAATTATCTGCAGGAGGTAACAGAAAAATTATCGTTACCTATCCCGAAGCTTTATTTGAAAAAGTGGTGCTGCGTGATACGCTTAGTAGCAATATCATCAGCATCAAATCCAATGATACCATCAATTTGAACAGCTTGATGGAATTGTTTGTGATGTATGGTTTTGACCGAACAGATTTTGTGTATGAACCCGGTCAATTTGCTTTGAGAGGAGGGATCCTAGATATTTATTCTTTTGGTAATGAAAAGCCTTACCGTGTGGAACTCTTTGGCAATGAGGTAGACAGTATCCGCATATTTGATCCGGAAACACAGTTGAGTGAAAGAAAATTATTGCAGGTAAATATCATACCCAATATTGAAACACAGTTTGACAGTAAGGAAAAGATATCCTTACTGGATTTCGTAACTGAGAATACCATTGTATGGCTGAAAGATTGGGATGTGATCAAAGAAAAGATCGCTAACCAGGAAGATGACCTGCATGGTTTTATCAATATGCTGGACAGTGGATTTCGGATGCATAACAATGAAGAAGATGATGAAACCCGCATTGTTAAAGAAGTTAGCTGGGATGATTTTGTAAAAGCAGATGCTGTTGAAAAACAGTTGCAGTGTCGTCATATTGTGGAATTTGGTTACAAACCGCAATTGGCCAATTTTGAAATTGAATTCAAAACCAAAACACAACCCTCCTTTAACAGAAGATTCGATCTGCTGATCAGCAACCTGAAAACACATGAAGCAAATGGCTATACAATATTTCTGTTTGCAGAACAGGTAAAGCAGTTGGAAAGATTGAACAGTATTTTTGCCGACCTCAATACAGAAATCCAATTTGTGCCCGTACCCACCGGCATTCATGAAGGTTTTATAGATGACGACCTGAAAGTGGTTTGCTATACAGATCACCAAATATTTCAGCGATACCATAAATACAAGGTTAAACAGGCATACAATAAAAACAAAGCTCTAACCCTTAAAACACTGCGTGATCTGCAGCCGGGTGATTATGTAACGCATATTGATCATGGCGTTGGAACCTATAGTGGTTTACAGAAAATTGAAGCAAATGGCCGTGTGCAGGAAGCTGTTCGGATTATTTATAAAGACAGCGATATTTTATACGTAAATATTAACTCCTTACATAAAATTTCTAAATACACAGGTAAGGAAGGAACCGTTCCCAAAATCAACAAACTGGGTTCGGAGGTTTGGAATAAATTAAAAGAGAAAACAAAGGCAAAGGTTAAAGAGATTGCTTTCGACCTGATTCAGCTTTATGCGCAAAGAAAGGCGCAACAGGGCTTTCCCCATTCTCCAGATAATTATATGCAAACGGAACTGGAAGCTTCTTTTATTTATGAGGATACGCCAGACCAAAGTAAAGCAACGGCAGATGTAAAAAAGGATATGGAAAGTGAAAGTCCGATGGACAGATTGGTTTGCGGTGATGTAGGTTTTGGGAAAACGGAAGTAGCTATACGTGCTGCTTTCAAAACCTGTCTCGACGGCAAACAAGCTGCTGTATTGGTTCCTACTACTATATTGGCCTTTCAACATTATAAAACATTTCAAGAAAGGTTAAAAGATTTTCCAGTTACAGTTGATTATATCAATCGCTTCAAATCTTCCAAAGAGAAAAAGGAAACATTGCAGCGATTAGAAGAAGGGAAGATTGATATCATCATTGGCACACATGGCATTTTGGGTAAGGAAGTGAAGTTTAAAAATCTCGGACTCATGGTAATTGATGAGGAACAGAAATTCGGGGTAGGTCATAAAGAGAAGCTGAAAACTTTGAAGACAAATGTGGATTGCTTAACGCTTACTGCCACACCTATTCCCAGAACCTTACAGTTTAGTTTAATGGGGGCAAGGGATTTAAGTATCATCAATACACCACCACCTAACCGTCAGCCTATTCAAACAGAAGTGCAAATTTTTAATGATGATTTTATCAGGGATGCGATCTATTATGAAACAGAAAGAGGCGGTCAGGTTTTCTTTATCCATAACCGGGTGCATGGTTTGGCTGAAATGAGTGCATTGATACAGGGTCTTTGTCCAGACCTGAGTATCGGCTTTGCGCACGGCCAATTGGAAGGTCATGAACTAGAAGAGCGGATCCTTGATTTTATTGATAAAAAGTATGATGTGCTGGTATGTACCAATATTGTAGAAAGTGGTGTAGACATTCCGAATGTAAATACTATTATAGTAAACAATGCACATCATTTTGGTTTGAGTGATCTACATCAGTTAAGGGGTAGGGTAGGGAGAAGCAATAAAAAAGCATTCTGTTATTTATTGGCACCACCCATGAGTACTTTGCCAACTGATTCCAGAAAAAGATTGCAGACCTTAGAGCAGTTCAGTGATCTTGGATCAGGCTTTCAAATTGCGATGCGCGATTTGGATATACGTGGTGCAGGAAATTTACTGGGTGGTGAGCAAACGGGCTTTATGGCAGAAATTGGATTTGAGATGTACCAAAAAATTCTGGAAGAAGCCATTCGCGAATTGAAGCGGAATAATTTTAAAGATCTGTTTAAGGAAGAAATTACCAAGCAGGATGATTTTGTAAATGATTGTACCATTGATACGGATCTTGAAATATTGATACCTGATAGTTATGTAGAAAGTATTACGGAAAGGCTTTCCCTGTATACAAGATTGGACAGTTGTGAAAAGGAAGAAGAATTATTGTTATTCCATCAGGAAATGGTTGATAGATTTGGTCCGATACCGCAACAGGTTGACGATTTGTTTGTAACCGTAAGATGCCGCTGGATGGCCGTGGATATTGGCTTTGAGAAGATGACATTGAAAGATGATACCCTACGTTGTTATTTTATAAACAGACCAGATTCGCCTTATTTTGAATCGGAACTTTTTAAGAAAGTGCTTGATTATTTACAAAAAGGAACCAATAAAGCAAGGCTTAAACAAACGGGTAGGATGTTTTTATTGGTAGTAGATGATGTAAAGGAAATGAATGCGATGCATCGATTCCTGCAACACATGCATGAAAATATCATATCCTAGCGAAGGATTAACCGCAAAGGCGCTAAGACGCAAGGGAACGCAAAGAATATTTAATCTTTTTTGATCAGGTTGATCAGGATGAGTTTGGCTACGCGAGGATCTACGATGACATTGTCATTTTCGAAATCCAGTTTCAATCGCCATTTTTGCATAGTTGCTGCGCCAATGATCACTTCTTCACTTACTCCAGGTACAACTAAAAATTCATCGCTGAGCCTAACATCTTCATGATAAAAATCTAAGCGACAAGTATTATTGATCTCCATGTAGGTACTTGAACTGGCAGTGGCTAAACGCATGGGAGTGTGCAAAGGGGTAAGAATCTCCAGATCTTCAACTAATGCTTCATTGATACATGAATATGTTGCACCGCTATCAAATAATGTATACATATATTTTTCGCCCTTACTTCCTTCAAAGCGCAATGGTAAACGGATGATCATGTTTTTATCTTTTGTCAAATCTATTTCCTTGAAGTGGTTTTGAATAGCGTATTAATACTACGAAAATATTCTTGGAAATAAAAAATCCGGTCCAACTGGACCGGATCTAAATACTTGATCTTGTTATGGCTTAGAATCCTTTTTTAGCAACGCCGTCTGCAATTGCCTGTAATGCTTTGGCTTCGCTCATGATAGCTGCCATTTTATTTCCTTTACCGTCGTGACCGCCGGCCATGTAGCCGCCTTTTGCTGTTTTGGTGATCACTGCATCCTGCATTGGAACATTTTTTTCCTTTGTTTTCAGGCAATATGCTTTAATCATTTTTGAAGTGTCCATGTGTTTAGAATTTAAAGTGTTAGTAGATGAACAATGGGTTATAAGGCACAAGCTACCAAATTTTTTCAGGAAAGTGAAATTTTGGGTTGATACCTGTCTTTTAGCTTAAATGAAGGATTTGGCTTCTTGATATTGGGAAACTGCTCTTGCATGAAAAAGCCGGTAGTTTTACCGGCCTTTTCCATAACAATATTCAAAGAAAATAGGTTAAAATTATACATCAATCTTAGCATATTTGGCATGGGTTTCAATGAATTCGCGACGAGGTGCCACATCATCTCCCATTAGCATGCTGAAGATCCTGTCTGCTTCTGCAGCACTTTCAATGGTTACTTGTTTCAGGGTTCTTCTTGCAGGATCCATGGTGGTTTCCCATAGCTGATCGGCATTCATCTCACCTAAACCCTTGTAACGCTGTGTGGTAACACTGTCATCTTTACCGCCACCCAATTTTGCTATCCAGTTCTTACGCTGTTCTTCACTGTAGGCATATTCCTGCTCTTTACCTTTTTTGATCAGATAGAGAGGTGGTTGGGCAATATAAACATAACCCTGTTCTACCAATTCTTTCATGTAACGGAAAATAAAGGTTAGGATCAGGGTAGCAATATGCGATCCATCCACGTCAGCATCCGTCATGATAATGAGCTTATGGTAACGCAGTTTTACCACATTTAATGCTTTGGGGTCGTCAGGTGTTCCAACGGTTACACCCAGAGCTGTATACATATTACGGATCTCTTCATTTTCATAGATCTTATGTTCCATGGCTTTTTCTACATTCAGGATCTTACCCCTTAATGGAAGGATCGCCTGGTAACTTCTATCACGACCTTGTTTTGCAGTACCACCTGCAGAATCTCCTTCCACCAGGTACAATTCACATTTTTCAGGGTCTCTTTCACTACAATCTGCTAGTTTACCAGGTAAGCCACCACCGCTTAATACGGTTTTACGTTGCACCATATCCCTGGCTTTCTTAGCCGCAACCCTGGCTTGTGCTGCCAGAATAATTTTGGAGATAACATTCTTAGCTTCCCTTGGGTTCTCTTCCAGAAAAGCTTCTAATGCACGGGCAACGGTGGTTTGTACAATACCACTTACTTCACTATTACCCAGTTTGGTTTTCGTTTGTCCCTCAAACTGAGGTTCCGGAACTTTTACAGAAATGATGGCGCTCAATCCTTCCCTGAAATCATCTCCCTCAATGGTTACTTTGGCTTTCTCAAAAAGGCCTTGCTTATCGCCATAGGTTTTAAATACCCTGGTCAATGCCTGTCTGAACCCGGTTACATGGGTACCGCCTTCAATGGTATTGATATTGTTAACGTAAGAAAAAATGTGTTCCTTAAAATCATCATTATACGTTAAAGCTACTTCAACTGCAATATTGGAAGCTTCATCATGTCCATCCACATACAATGGATTGGGGATTAATGGAGTTCTGTTACCATTTCTATCTAACATTTCTACAAACTCTACGATACCGCCTTCGCTGTAAAAGTTTTTGGTATAAGCCACACCTGCTTCGTCAGTGTCACGCAGATCTGTTAGGATGATATTGATTCTTCTGTTCAGGTAAGATAATTCTCTTAAGCGACCTTCCAGGATATCACGTTTATAAACTGATTCCTGAAAAATGGTCAAATCGGGCCAGAAGTGCACATAGGTACCGGTTTTCTCACTATTACCAGCTTCTCTTACGGCATATTGCGGAACTCCGATACGGTATTCCTGTTCAAATATTTTTCCTTCACGGTGAACATTTACGATCAGTTTGCTGGAAAGCGCATTCACGCAACTCACACCAACACCATGCAAACCACCTGATACCTTGTAGGTGTTTTTGTCAAATTTACCCCCGGCATGTAATACCGTCATCACCACTTCCAGGGCACTACGTTTTTCCTTGGTGTGCATGGCGGTAGGGATTCCCCTTCCGTCGTCCTGAACACTGATGGAATTATCTGTATGGATAGAAACAGTGATATTTTTACAATAGCCGGCAAGGGCTTCATCGATGGAGTTATCAACTACCTCATAAACCAGGTGATGCAGGCCTTTTACGCCAATATCACCAATATACATGGCGGGCCTCTTTCGTACCGCTTCCAAACCTTCTAATACCTGTATGCTGTCTGCCCCATAATTCTTATTCTGGGCGTCGTTACTGTTCTGTTGTTCTGGGCTCATAAATGCTTGTCAGTCCTGTGTTTTAAGTAATTTTCAGAAGTGGGCAAATCTAATGAAAATAAAGGGGTTTTAGTGCGAGAAAAAGGCCTATTTTTCCCCATTTCCACACTGCTTATAAAAGGTTAAAATGACCCCCTCATGACAAGCAAGGACAGCCTTATCTTGTAAATTAGATGTTTATACATTAAATTTGCGCTTCGATGATGCAGGTAATGGACATATTAAAAGTTGCGCACCGTGGTGGAATTGAACCCAGCATGGCATTATTGTACGAAAAAGGACAGGATATTCCTGGCTCCATCCAATACAATATCAGGCGTTATTATGCCCACCATCCCTGGGTTGCCGAAGATACCGGTATGCTGGTTTACCATTACAATGCCCAAAAACCAAGAGAGAATTACCTGGAATTAAGGTATTGTATTGCAGGAAACCGCTATTGTGAAGAAAAAAGCTGTGCCAATTGCCTTCAATTACCCACACAGGAATGTGGTGGCAAGCAAAAAACGGTGGATGTATTTACTTTTCATTTCACTGCCACATTTCTAAACCAGTTTGTACATAATGTAAAACTGAATAACCAAAAAGACGAAGTACTGGCCTTCAAACACCCTAATGCTTTCACTAAGATATTTCCCGTTAGCATACGCAAAAGAAATGTGTTGGATGGTCTTCTCAACCATGCATATTCCGGTGCGCTGGAAAACATTTTTGTGAATGCCAAGATTCACGAATTGCTTTTATTTAGTTTGGAATGCCTGATAGAAGAAAAGGAAGTTGGGTTCAGCTGTAAATTTTTAGCAGATGAAAGTGGCAGGGAAAGAATTTATCAATCTAGAGATATCCTCTTACAACATATTGGCGATCCTATTACCATCAAGGAATTGAGTAGAAAAGTAGCCATGAACGAGTGTTACCTTAAGAAAGGTTTCAAAGAAGTTTTTGGTACTACTATCTTCGATTTCTACCAGCAGCAAAGAATGGAGCATGCCAAATACCTTTTATACGAAAAGAGCCTGAGCGTAACCGATGTATCTGCTATGCTGGGCTATTCCTCTATTTCGCATTTTTCTGCAGCTTTTAAAAAGCATACTGGACTGAAGCCTTGCGAATTGCTTAAATAATGCCCGCTTTTCGAAATTCGTCATTCGATATTCGTCATTCATTTCCTCCCTATCTTTATTGCATATAAACATTGCTATGAAAAGATCCCTATTTTTTTTAGTCCTTGCGAGTTTTTTAATTTCCTGTTCTAATGAGAAGGCTGATTTGATCATTCATAACGGTAGGATCTATACCGTTGATTCAGCATTTAGTATTGCAGAAGCAATGGTTGTTAAGGATGGAAAGATCATTGCCACCGGATCTAATAAAGAGATCCTTGCAAAATATACTGCATCCGAAAAAATTGATGCAAAAGCTGCGGCTGTTTACCCAGGTTTAATAGATGCGCATGCCCATTTTGTTGGTTATGGCCGTTCCCTTTTTATGGCTGATTTGTTTGGCACCAACAGCTGGGAAGAAACAGTTGATAGGATCAAAGCCTTTGCCAACCAACATCCGGAATTAACCTGGATCCAGGGCAGGGGTTGGGATCAGAACAAATGGCCTGGCAAAGCCTATCCAACCAATGAATTGCTGAACAATTTATTTCCGGATAAACCTGTTGTTATAACAAGGGTGGATGGACATGCATCCATCGCCAATGATAAGGCTTTGGAACTGGCAGGTATCAAAGCCGGACAAACAATTGTGGGTGGATCTATAGAATTAAAAGATGGTAAACCAACCGGAGTGCTGATCGATAATGCGGATAATGCAGTGTATGCCAAAATACCCGAAACTACCACTGAAACCTACCAGCAATGGCTGCAGGCTGCACAGAAAAATTGTTTTGAACAGGGGCTTACCACCATTACTGATTGTGGGTTGAGTTACCAAGATGTGGAAGCTATTGACCAATTACAGAAATCGGGAAAGTTGGATATGCGACTTTTTGTGATGCTTAGTGATAATGACAATAACCTGAATTATTATTTAAAGAAAGGACCTTATAAAACAGACAAACTTTTTGTAAAAGGATTCAAAGTTTATGCCGATGGCGCTTTGGGTAGCAGGGGTGCTTGTTTATTAGAAGCTTATAGTGATAAAGCCGGCTGGCAAGGTTTTTTATTAAGGAATAAATCGCATTATGATTCTTTAGCCAAAGTACTGGCGGAAACGGATTTCCAAATGTGTACACATGCTATTGGTGATAGTGCTAACAGAGAAATACTCAATGTCTATCATAAATACCTGAAAGGAAAGAATGATAAGCGCTGGAGAATTGAACATGCGCAGATCATCAACCAAAATGATTTTGATCTCTTTGGAACAGCCAGTGTGATCCCATCGGTTCAACCAACACATGCTACCAGTGATATGTATTGGGCAGAAGAAAGATTGGGTAAGGATAGATTAAAAGGTGGATATGCCTTTAAACAATTGTTGCAACAAAATGGATGGATGCCATTAGGCACTGATTTTCCGGTGGAAGATATTTCTCCTTTCAAAACCTTTTTAGCAGCCGTGGTAAGAAAGGATGCCAAAGGTTTTCCGGATAATGGTTTTCAAACCGAGAATGCTTTAACGAGAGAAGAGACAATTCGCGGAATGACCATTTGGGCTGCAAAAGCAAGTTTTTTGGAAAAGGAAGTAGGTAGTTTGGAAGCAGGTAAAAAAGCAGATTTTATCATTCTGGATAATGACTTGATGAAAGTTGCCGAAACTGATATTCTAAAAATAAAAGTTAGTGCAACTTATGTAGGAGGCAAGAAAGTACATTGACCTGTGCAATCTGTGCAGTCTGTGTAATCTGTGGCTAAAATTCTCTAAATCATCAACCCCTAAACTTCTTTCCAACAAAAACCGAAAAGCTTTATCTTTAAAACGATAAATCTTTTGCATGCGGTTGCCCCGATTAAATACCTTAACCTGGATTATACTCTTTTTAGTTATAGTAGCCACCGGGTTCTCCTTTGTGATTTCCAGTAACACCATCGATTATAACACAGAGGTAAAACCCATCTTTAATAAAAACTGTATCACCTGCCATGGTGGTGTAAAAAGGCAGAGTGGATTTAGTTTACTCTTTCGCAGTGAAGCATTGGCCATCAATAAATCTGGTAAAGCGGCCATTATCCCGGGAGATCCTTCTAACAGTGAATTAATTAGAAGACTCACTTTAAAAGATCCCGAAGAAAGGATGCCTTATAAACATCCCCCTTTATCAGATGATGAGATCAACACACTAACAAAATGGATCAAGCAAGGTGCCACATGGGGTGATCATTGGGCATACGTTCCCGTTAAAGAAACACCTGTTCCCAAAGTGGATAATTGGTTCTTTGGTACAACAGGTGGTGGAAGCTGGGTGAAAAATGATATTGATCATTTCATTTATGAAACAATGCAGGAAAATGACCTGCAACCTTCCGAAAGAGCTGATAAAGCAATATTGTTAAGAAGACTAAGTCTCGATATTACAGGCCTACCTGCATCAACAAAACTCGCTACTTTTTATCTGGCTGATAAGAGAAATAATGCGTACGAAAAATTGATCGATACATTATTGTCATCACCCCACTATGGCGAAAAATGGGCAAGTATGTGGATGGATCTGGCTCGTTATGCAGACACCAAAGGTTATGAAAGGGATGACTGGCGCTCTATCTGGCGTTACCGTGATTGGTTGATAAAAGCTTTTAATGAGAATAAACCCTACAATGAATTCTTAAAGGAACAATTAGCCGGCGACCTGCTCCCTAACCCATCCGATGCACAGTATATTGCTACTGCTTTTCATCGCAACACCATGACCAATGATGAAGGCGGTACTGATAATGAAGAGTTCAGAACGGCTGCGGTAATTGATCGAGTAAATACAACATGGGAAACCATAATGGGTACCACTTTTGCTTGTGTACAATGCCATAGCCATCCTTTTGATCCATTTCGACAAGAAGAATATTACCAATTCATGGCTTTCTTCAATAATACCAGAGATGAAGACACTTATGATGATTACCCTCTTTTAAAAGAGTACCACCAGGAAGACAGTGTTAAGTTTTTACAATTAAAGCATTGGTTACATACAACAGCACCTACCAGAGAAAACGAATTGATCAAATTTGTAAAAACAGGGCAACCTGCTATTAATTCTCTTGTTGCAGACAAATTGGTAAACAGTGCATTAACCGATACCAAATGGCTGGTATTGAGAAACATATCTGAAGCTAGAATTCCGCATATTGATTTTGAAGGTCATTCGCAGCTTCTTTATAAATACAAAAGTTGGAAGCCCGGGGGTAAATGGATGATCCATCTCGACAAACCCGATGGACCAATTGTGGCAAATGTTTCAGTGGCTGACTCAAAAGGTAGTTGGAAACTTAGTACGATACCCTTGCCTGTGATGCACGGTGCGCATGACCTATATTTTACCTATCAGAATGCGCAATTAACAAATGCTGAAGAAACAGGCATGCAATTCGATTGGTTTTTCATTACAGATCCATTTCCTGGTAAAGGCATTGCTGGCTATGATAGTGCTTCTAAATATTTTACAGATCTGTTATTTTCCAGAAAAGCAACCATTACCCCCGTGATGGTAGAAAATCCATCTGCTTTGTTTAGAAATACCCAGATCTTCGAAAGAGGTAATTGGTTGGTAAAAGGTAAAGCAGTAAAACCAGGTGTTCCCAGATCATTGGGTGCATTGCCTAAAAATGCACCCGCTAATAGAATGGGATTAGCTATGTGGGTTACAGATGAAAAAAATCCTTTAACTGCCAGAACAATTGTGAACAGAATTTGGGAACAATTTTTTGGTCAGGGAATTGCAGAAACCCTGGAAGATCTTGGTACACAAGGCATTCAGCCTACTCACAAAGAATTATTGGATCATTTGGCCTGGAAACTCATGTACACCTATGAGTGGGATTTGAAGAAACTAATGAAAGAGATTTTACTTTCTGCTACTTATCAACAGGATGCGCGAATGACTAAAAATGCTATTGAAAAAGATCCCTTCAATAAATATTATGCAAGAGGACCACGTGTAAGACTTTCTGCAGAACAGATCCGGGATCAGGCTTTAATGGTGAGTGGATTATTATGCGAAAAAATGTATGGTCCCGGCGTTTTTCCATACCAGCCAGAAGGTATCTGGATGTCGCCCTGGAACGGCGCTACCTGGAAACAGAGTGATAGTTGTGATCAATACAGAAGGGCTTTATATACTTATTGGAAACGTTCGGCACCTTATCCTTCTATGATCAGTTTTGATGGAACTTCCAGAGAGGTTTGCACTGCCAGAAGAATCAGAACCAATACTCCCTTACAATCACTTACTACATTAAACGATTCTGCTTTTATTGAAGCGGCTCAATTTTTTGCGATCAAGATGCAAGTAACTGGCGCCAAAACTATTAGCGAACAAATTAGTAAAGGGTATGAACTGGCATTTTATAAACAAATAACAAAAGAGAAATTAATGGTCTTTGAAAAATTATACAACAATGCATTTACCCGTTTCAAAACAGATAAAGAAAAAATGAAACTGATGGCTGGGATCCATCAACAAAAACAAGATCCGTCAACAGCAGCTTTGGTTGTTGTTGCCGGAGCCCTGATGAACCTGGATGAATTTTTAACCAAAAACTAATCAGCCCATTTACATGAGTAAGAACCACCAAAGAATTTTTGAAGAAGCACGTCAAAAGCAACTGGAATTAGTTACCCGCCGACTTTTTTTCAAAGAAAGTCTGCTGGGTATGGGTGGTATGGCTTTGGGTTCTTTTTTAAGTGGATGTAATTGGCTTGGTTCAAAAGATACATCCGGGTTGGTGTTTAATAGTGATAATCCTTTATTGCCGCAGTCGCCTCATTTTCCCGGTAAAGCCAGATCTGTTATTTACCTGCATATGGCGGGTGCACCTTCTCAATTAGAATTATTTGACTTCAAACCTGATTTGATGAAACTGGACGGACAGGATTGTCCGCAATCTTTATTGGAAGGTAAAAAATTCGCGTTCATTCGAGGCGTACCAAAAATGCTCGGACCACAAGCTCATTTTCAGCAACGTGGTCAAAGTGGTGCCTGGGTTTCGGATCATCTTCCTCATTTTGCAACGGTTGCTGATGAAGTGAGTTTTTTAAAAGCTGTACAAACAGATCAGTTCAATCATGGACCAGCGCAATTATTAATGCATACAGGAACACCCAGATTGGGAAGACCTAGTATTGGTGCCTGGGCAACTTATGGCCTCGGAAGTGAAAATAGTAACCTGCCCGGTTTTGTAGTATTAACATCTGGAGGGAAATTTCCGGATGCTGGTAAAAGTGTTTGGGGTAGCGGGTTTTTGCCATCGGTTTACCAAGGGGTACAATGCAGAAGTGAAGGTGACCCTGTTTTATTTATCAAAGATCCAGCAGGAATGGATCGTGATTTGCGAAAAGCATCCATTGATGCCATCAATGAAGCAAATCGCATCAGCTATGAAGAATTCAAAGACCCTGAAATACTTTCACGCATCTCTCAATATGAAATGGCCTATCGGATGCAGATCTCAGTTCCCGATGTGATGAATATCAATGACGAACCTGCCTATATTCATGAAATGTATGGAACAGAACCTGGTAAAGCTTCTTTTGCCAATAATGTTTTATTAGCTAGAAAACTGGTGGAGAAAGGGGTAAGATTTGTACAATTATTTGATTGGGGATGGGACAGTCACGGAACCGATGAAAGCCTTGCTATCGATTACGGTTTCATTAATAAATGCAGAAGTGTAGACAGGCCAATAACAGCACTATTACTTGATTTGAAGCAACGTGGTTTATTGGATGAAACCCTGGTAGTATGGGGAGGAGAATTTGGCAGAACGCCCATGCAGGAAAATAGGGATGGTAAAAAAATGCCATTTAAAGGGAGAGACCATCATACAGAAGCATTCACAATTTGGATGGCAGGAGGTGGGATCAAAAAAGGAACCAGTTTCGGAGAAACTGATGAAATTGGTTATGCAGCTGTTAGTGGTAAAACAAATGCATTTGATATTCAGGCAACTATTTTAAATCAGTTGGGATTTGACCATGAAAAACTAACCTATCAGTTTCAGGGGAGACCGTTTAGGTTAACGGATGTACATGGAAGGGTGATTAATGAAATAGTAGCGTGATAATAAAATGTTTGTTGGTCATAAGGCCAACAAAGGCGAGGCAAAATTGTATATTGGTCATAAGACCAACATAGGCGCGACAAAAACACACAGGCAAATGTCATTTCGAAGGAGGAACGACTGAGAAATCTTAAACTTAGTTTCGATTACTTCTCAATCATAACCCTTTCAAAACGACAAGTAAAAAATACAAGATGCAGTTAAACCGAAGAAAATTTTTATCTATGACAGCAACCTTAGGCACTGTGGCATTAACCCCTTTTGAAACATTGATGGCTTCAAAGCCATTGTTTACAACACCTTCAGACTTCTCATTAAAGATAATGGGGACCAATTGGGGCTTTCAGGGATCTGTAGATGCGTTTTGTGCCAAGGCAAAAAAAGCTGGGTATGATGGTATTGAAATGTGGTGGCCCGGCACAGTAGAAGCACAAAATGAATTATTTACTGCCCTTAAAAAACACCAGCTCGAGATTGGTTTTTTAGCAGGAGGAAGCGACAATGATCCTGCTAAACATTTGCAACAATTTAAAGCAATGGTTGATGGTGCAGCCTATCAGCAAGTCCAAAAGCCATTGTATATTAATTGTCATTCGGGTAAAGATCATTTTCCTGTTGAAGAAAATAGCAAATTCATTGCTTATACCATAAAAGTTGCCAAGGAAACAGGTCATATCATTTGTCATGAATCGCATCGGGGCAGAATTTTATTTGCTGCACATATTACCAAACAATACATCCAGAACTTTCCAGATCTGCGTATGACACTTGATATTTCTCATTGGTGTAATGTACACGAATCTCTTCTACATGACCAGGAAGAAACCGTTCAGCTTGCATTGCAACATGTAGATCATATACATGCCAGAATTGGTCATCCGGAAGGCCCACAGGTAAACGATCCTAGAGCACCGGAATGGGAATCAGCCGTAAAAAGGCATCTCGAATGGTGGGACAAAATCATCCAGTCAAAAATCAAGAATGGGGTTAAACAAATGACCATACTCACTGAATTTGGGCCACCCGATTATATGCCCACACTTCCTTATACAAGGCAAGCATTGGCAGATCAATGGGCTATTAATGAGCATATGATGCATTTATTGCGTAAAAGATACCTTCCTGTACAATGATAGATATGGTACTAATCGTAGGAAATTTTCATCCTTTAATCGTACACCTGCCAATTGGGTTTTTATTGCTGGCATGGTTATTTCAGTGGCTTTGCTTAAAAGAAAAATTTGCGTCTTTTATCGTTGCCGCACAAACAGCTTATTTAGTGGGAGCTATCAGTGCAGTGCTTTCTGCAGTTACCGGTTGGGTCTTAGCTTCTTCCGGTGAATATGATGATGCATTACTCTTATGGCACAGATGGATGGGCATATCACTTGCTGTATTAGCAATAGTTGGTTATATACTTTCTTATAAACCAGATGCAGGCATTAAAAAATGGGTATCAATTTTTTCATTAATGGTTTTATTGGTAACCGGTCATCTGGGTGGCACTCTAACCCATGGAGAAGGCTTTCTTACAAAAGGTTTTAATGGTATTACCAAAGACAGTGTTCTTGTTGAAAGAAAGGTAATTCCTAATGTACAGGAAGCGATTGTTTTTGAAGATATCATTCAACCTATTTTACTAGACAAATGTGCCGGATGCCATAGTGCCAGAAAACAAAAAGGAGGTTTGCGTTTGGATGGTAAAGAATGGATCATAAAAGGAGGTAAAGAGGGAGAAACTTTCGTATCTGGCAATGCTGAAAAAAGTAAGTTATATGAAAGACTGGTATTAAGTCCATTCGAGGAAAAACACATGCCTCCAAAAGGAAAAAAGCAATTGTCGGAGCAGGAGATCAACCTGATACACTGGTGGATAAGTACGAATGCCGGTTTTGATAAAAAAGTGCGGGCTATTGAACAACCATCCAATATTTTACCGGCACTTCAGGCACTGCAAACTGCCAATATTGCCAAAGAAAAACCATCAATTCCCAATCTGCCTGTTGAAAAGGCAAGTGAAGCTGATTTGAATAACCTGCGTAAAGCGGGTATCATCGTATTACCTGTTGCAACCAACAGTAATTATTTGTCGGCCAATTTTGTGAGTATCCAAAAAGTAAATGAATCTACTATTGCATACCTCAAGCAGATCGACAAGCAATTGGTTTGGCTAAAATTAGGAGCGGCGAATTTGACGGTCGATTCCTGGAAAATTATTGGACAATGTAAAAATCTTACAAGATTAAGCCTGGAACATACCAACTTAACCGATGAAACCATCAAAGAATTGAATGGGTTGATTAATCTACAATACCTCAACCTGGTAGGTACAAAGATCTCCTCGAAAGGAATGCTTTTATTGAAGGGGCTGGATAAATTAGAAAATGTATTTCTCAATCAAACCAAGATGCAGTCTTCAGAATTTGCTCAAATTAGCTCCGCCTTTCCTAAAACAAGATTTGATTCTGGTAATTACCAGCTCGAAATGCTGGCAACTGATACCCAAGTGTTGAAAGCCCCTGTGATGAAAAAATAATTGCCAAAGATCACACAGATTTGCATACAAATATTCAGTGTGATCTTTGGCAAAAAAACTATTTGATCTCTCCAACCATATTTGCTGGAATCACCCACTGATCAAATTCTTCAGCAGTAAGATAGCCTAACTTAACGGCCATTTCTTTTAAGGTAGTTCCTTCTTTATGTGCGGTTTGAGCGATCTCTGCAGCTTTATAATAACCGATCTTGGTATTTAATGCGGTAACCAACATCAAGCTATTGTCTACATGTTTTTTAATATTGGCTTCTATGGGTGCTAAACCAATGGCACATTTATCATTAAAGCTTACACAGCCATCACCAATCAAACGGGCACTATGTAAAAAATTATAGATCATTACCGGCTTAAATACATTCAGTTCAAAATGCCCGGTAGCGCCGCCTATATTGATGGCAACATCATTGCCCATTACCTGAGCGGCAATCATGGTTAAAGCCTCACATTGTGTTGGATTAACTTTTCCTGGCATGATGGAAGATCCGGGCTCGTTATCAGGAATAAATAATTCACCAATGCCGCTTCTTGGTCCGGAAGATAACATTCTAATATCATTGGCAATTTTCATCAGGCTAACTGCAACTGTTTTCAAAGCGCCATGTGCTTCTACAATAGCATCATGTGCTGCCAATGCTTCAAACTTATTTTCGGCAGTAATAAAAGGCAGTCCTGTTAAATGTGCAATATGTTTGGCAACATTTACATCATAACCTTTAGGCGTATTGATACCGGTACCAACTGCAGTTCCGCCCAATGCTAATTCACTCAGATGCGCCAAAGAATTATGTATGGCTTTCAATCCATGATTCAATTGCGATACATATCCGCTAATTTCCTGACCCAATGTAAGAGGTGTGGCATCCATGAAGTGTGTACGACCAATTTTCACCACATGCATAAAATCCTTGCTCTTCATAGCCAGTGTATCTCTTAATTTTTCAATACCGGGAATAGTTGTTTCCAACAAAATTTTATATGCTGCAATGTGCATAGCTGTTGGAAATGTATCATTGGATGATTGTGATTTGTTCACATCATCATTCGGATGCAGAAATTTATCTTTATCAGAAAGTGCACCCCCTTTGATCACATGACCGCGATAAGCCACTACTTCATTCACATTCATATTGCTTTGGGTACCACTGCCTGTTTGCCATACCACCAATGGAAACTGGTCGTCTAATTTTCCTGCTAATATTTCATCGCATACCTGACCAATCAAATCAGATTTTTCTTTTGGTAATACACCTGCATCCAAATTAGTTAAAGCAGCAGCTTTTTTTAAATAAGCAAATGCCTTGATGATTTCTTTGGGCATTTTGTTGATGTCCTGCGCTATTTTAAAATTGTCGATACTCCTTTGTGTTTGAGCGCCCCAATACACATCCACAGGAACATGTACTTCACCCATGGTGTCTTTTTCAATGCGGAATTCCATAATGCTTATTTTAAATGATTTTCTAAGATTTTTGCCCCGCAAAGGTAAGATTTCTCAATGGTTCTTAGGGCTAAATCGAAGGCACAAATCTTCCAGCTAACCCTGTAGTTTAAAACCGTTTTTGAGGACTCTGTTTAAATAAAGGGAAGAATTTTGTGTACTTATCGGCCAATAAAAACTGCCTTTCTTTTTTCTAGAAATGCTTGGGTGCCTTCCAGTCTGTCGGCTGTATCAAAACTAGCTCCAAAAGCTGCAACTTCAACGGCATAGCCATTTTTGGTTTCGTCAAAAACTGCATTGGCAGATTCTATACATTTTGCTACTGCAATAGGGGCTTTGCTGTTAATGAGTTGCAGAATGGCAATTGCTTTACCCATTAGCTCTTCAGCACTTGTTACATAATTTACCAAACCATAATGTAAGGCTGTAGCTGAATCGATCATGATGGCACTCATCAATAATTCCAGGGCTCTTCCTTTGCCAATTAATTGTACCAATCTTTGTGTGCCGCCATAACCTGGAACCAGGCCAAGGTTCACTTCTGGCTGACCAAACTTTGCATTTTCAGATGCGATCCTGAAATGACAACTCATGGCCAATTCACAGCCGCCTCCCAAGGCAAAACCGTTTACACAAGCTATGATAGGCTTTGGTGCATTTTCAATTCTGAAAAAGGTGTCCTGTCCGGCTTTTGATAGAAGCATCATTTCTTCTTTCGATAAACTATTGAACTCACTGATATCAGCACCAGCAACAAAAGCTTTAGCTCCGGCACCTGTTATGATGGCAGATTGAATTGCGGGGTTTGCGTATAACTCATCCAAAACTTCATTCAGGTCTGCAAACACTTGTTTGTTCAGGGCATTCAATTTATCTGGTCTGTTGATAGTTATGGTTAAAATACCATTGTCTAAAGAACTAAGGATGGTCTGGTACATAAAGTTGATTTAAGAAAGTAATAGCATTTTCAAAAAATGCGGCACAAAGAATCGCTTATTTCTAAAAGTATCTCCCATTAATTAAACAGGTATTGTTTCAAAAATGCAATACTTCTGGTTCTGGCTAGTTTGGATGCATCGGCATCCACGCCGGCACTTGTTTCCCCGTCAAAGCTATGAAGAGCCCCTGAATAAACCTGTTTGGTAATAGGAGCAGATCCAGCGTTTAATTGCGATTTTTGTATCAAGCCATCATATGCACTTATTTGAGTATTGTTGTCACTATTGGTATAGGTTGTTGTGTACAATGGGTCATTTCCTGCAGCATGTAATAATAGGGGTGCATAATTCTGGTATTTTCCATTACTGGGTGTGCCTGGCCTTCCATAATAACTAAACATGGCAGCACCGGGATAATACGATACAGCGGCCACAAATCCACCCGCCGTTGGTTTTGCAGCAGGTGTCAATACGCCTGTTGTGTATGTGATATTATTGCTGATGAGCGACCAGGCTGTTGATTTTGTAACAGCCGTTGCATCAACTATGGTACTTAAAACAGTTGTGCCACCATGCGAAAAACCCAGTAAAGCTATTTTTTCCGATTTTATTCTTCCATTGGTTCGCAAATAAGTCAATCCCTCATAAGCATCCCTTGGGCGAACAAATTCAGCAGCTAAAAAAATATTTTCTGGGGGAGCAACATCATGAAAGGTTTTAACGCCTCTTGGTGTATAGCTGTCAATAAATAATGCAGCAATTTTATGAACCCTGAAAGAATCAATCCATCCATTAAATTGCGATGCTAATTTTGTTTCATCTGTACTACTCCATAATCCTCCACTTCCATGTAAAACTACTACAGCAGGTACGGTTGTTGCAGAGGCAGGAATAAATAAAACTGATTTTAAAGGATTGCCAGTAGTGGGGTTTGTGATCGTTACATTTTGTACTAATTCCGGAAGTTCAACGGGTAATAACGGAGGTGCTGGATTCAATGGTGTTGTGGTTCCGCCGGTTGAGGAACCCTTATTACATGATATACCTGCTAATACTAAACAGGTTAAAATTAAAATAGTAGTCCCCCAATTGCTGGTTTTTGGACTTTTGATAATTTGCATGATAAAGCGGGTTTTCTATATGTAGAAGTCGGCAAAATTAATCGGATGCTATAGAATAAAAACGGGTTTCTGACAGGCGATTAGATTTTCTGATAAAAGGCAAATAACAATGCGCATTAAAAATTCCTATGTTCCTTTACCCAATCTTTGATATAGCTAGCTATGTCTGTTGTAGCTGTTCCCGGTGTAAAAAGTTTGCCTACTCCCGCTTGATTAAGTACCTGCATATCGTCTTCCGGAATGATCCCACCACCAGTAACCAATACATCATCCATTTTCTTCTCTTTCATCAAAGCCATTATTTTGGGAAACACCGTCATGTGCGCACCACTTAATATACTGATGCCAATGGCGTCTACATCTTCCTGTAATGCTGCATTTACCACCATTTCCGGGGTTTGTCTTAAACCTGTATAGATCACTTCCATTCCTGCATCGCGTAATGCGGCAGCAATTACTTTGGCACCACGGTCATGGCCATCCAAACCACATTTTGCAACCAATACTCTAACAGGTCTTTTCATGGAAATAAATTATCTTACAACATTAGTGTAAAAATAGTCATTTGGTATAGGTTTACGTAACAATAAGAAACGAAAATAGGATGCAGTATAGAAAATTTGGGCAAACAGACATGCAGGTAAGTGAGATCGGATTCGGTACCTGGGCCATCGGAGGTGCGGCAAATGTTGGTGGTGTAGCAATTGGGTGGGGCCCTTCAGATGATACCGTATCCATAGCGGCCATTCATGCAGCACTGGATGCGGGGATTAACTTTTTTGACACGGCTGACTTTTATGGCTTGGGACATTCTGAATCCCTCCTTGGCAAAACCATTGGCAATAATAAAGAAGTATTGATAGCTTCTAAAGTGGGTCAAAAAATTGGGGATGATGGTAAGATCTCGATCGACTATTCCAAGCAGCACATCATTCAATCCTGTGAGTTGAGTTTACAAAGATTGAAACGAGACGCTATCGACTTTCATCATTTACATGTAGCAAGAATGGCACACCTTGAAAATGGGGAATGTATTGAAGCCATGCAACAATTACAAAAAGAAGGGAAGATCAGGTATTGGGGAATTTCACTTATTACTTTTAACCCATTTGCAGAAGCTGAATTTTTCTTTAAGAACCAATTGGGAAGCGGGTTTCAACTAGTTTTCAATCTCATCAATCAAAAGGCATTACCTATTTTATTGGAAGCTTATCAAAAAGGGTATGGTGTGATTGCCCGTATGCCATTACAATTTGGATTACTATCCGGGAAAATAAAACCAGATACCGTTTTTTCAAATGACGATCATCGTAGTTATCGGGTAGTGCCGCCAATTACAGAAGCGGTTGTGAAAATATTGCAGGAAAAAGTTTGGCCTTTATGCGAAAAATACGGCACCACTGAATCTGGACTGGCACTCAGTTATATCCTTAGTTATCCGGAAGTGTCTACCGTGATTCCCGGCATAAGAACAACAGAACACGTTGCTAATAATACACAACATATCGTACAACTATCCGAATCCGATAAATTAGATTTACAAAATTTATATCATTCCGATTGGTTGCCGGTAATGGACATGATGGAAAAACAGGGTTGATCTATTCTTGCAGCAATCCCAGTGTATGCTCTATTCTTTTAACTGTTTCTGTTTTACCTAACAAGGCGGCAATATCAAATACACCAGGACCAAATTTGCCACCCACCAGCATGATGCGGAATGGCAACATTAAGTCGCCGGGTTTTAATTGATTGGCTGCCGCTAATTCTTTGAATTCTCTTTCCAGATCATGCATTTCCCAAACAGTACTTAATTCATAGGCTCGCACCAGTTCTGTAAAGAACATATTTTTTTTCTCATCCCATTTACTGCGAATGGCAGCAATATCAAAGCTTTCGGGCATTTGAAAAAAGAAGGAACCCTGCTGTACAAAATCGGGTAATAAAGTGCATCTGTCTTTTACCAGTTCAATTACTTTCGTCAACAATTCCGTATCAGTTATTTGTATTCCCGCTTTCTGAAAAACTTCTTTAACCCCAATTTCCAGACTCCCAACTCCAGATTTCTTGATCCATTCATGGTTATACCATTTCGCTTTCTCATAATCAAATTTAGCACCACCCTTGTGCACGCGTTCAATGGAAAATTTTTCCAATAGTTCAGGTAAGGAAAATATTTCATTGTCGGTTCCATCATTCCATCCCAGCATGGCCAGCAGATTCACAAATGCTTCAGGTAAAAAGCCTCTTTCTTTAAAGCCAATAGTGGTTTCATTTGTTTTAGGGTCTGTCCAGTCCATCGCAAAAACAGGAAAACCCAATCTATCGCCATCACGTTTACTCAGTTTACCGTTGCCATCAGGTTTTAAAATCAGCGGAAGATGCGCCCATTGCGGCATGGATGATTCCCAACCAAGATATTTCCATAACAATAAATGAACCGGTGCTGAAGGCAACCATTCTTCTCCGCGAAATGCATGCGAGATCTTCATCAAATAATCATCCACAACTACAGCAAGGTGGTAGGTTGGCATTCCGTCTGCTTTTAATAATACCTTATCATCTACTTGTGAAGATTGAAAGGAAACCTCACCACGGATCATATCTGTGAATGTGATCGTTTCTTCCAAAGGCATTTTTATCCTGATAACATAGGGTGTTTTTTCTGCCAATAATCTGGAAACTTCTGCACTATCCATTGATACTGAATTGCGCATTTGAGATCGGATCGCATGGTTATATTGTGGTGAAGGATTTTCTTGGGTTTTAAATTTGATACGCATTTCATCCAGATCAGCAGTTGTATCAAAAGCATAATAGGCAAATCCATCTTTTACCAATTGCTCTGCATATTGCCGGTAAATTTCCTTGCGTTCGCTTTGTCTGTAGGGTGCGTAGGGTCCGCCATGCACAGGACTTTCATCAGGCTCTAATCCACACCATTTGAGTGTATTTAAAATATAGGCTTCTGCTCCTTCCACAAACCTTCCCTGATCAGTATCTTCAATCCTTAAAATAAAATCACCTCCTTGTTGTTTGGCAAACAAATAATTAAATAAAACGGTTCTCACCCCGCCCAGGTGTAACCCTCCAGTAGGGGAAGGGGCAAAACGGACTCTAACTTTCTGACTCATATATGCAAAGATAGTTGAAGAGAAAGAAAAAGGGGCAAGGGACAAGGGACAAGGTTCAAGGAACAGGGTTCAAGGATCAAGGATCAAGGTACAAGGTCCAGGGATCAAGTTTATTGTTTCTTGAATCTTGTCTCTTGAACCTTGTTTCATGAACCTTACCGCAAGGTCCTTGTCTCTTGCTCCCTGAACCTTTATCTTTACCCCATGTATCTGATAAAAACACCCTGGTGGTTACGGTCATTGTATCTTGATCTAACCTGGCGAATTAAGGGGGAGGAGAAAACCCTTTACCTCACATTTGATGATGGTCCGCATGAAATAGCCACTCCATTTGCGTTGGATACTTTAGCGGCCTACCAGGCTAAAGCCACTTTTTTTTGCATTGGGAAAAATGTAGCGGCCTATCCGGAAATTTACCAACGAATACAGGCGGAAGGACATTCTGTTGGAAACCATACCTATAACCATTTGAATGGCTGGAAGGTTTCTGATGATATTTATGCGGAAGAATACCAGCAAACTGCACAACTGGTCCATTCTCATTTATTTCGACCACCCTATGGGCGAATTAAAAGGTCTCAGCAAAGAAAACTCAAAACCATAAACCCAAAACTCAAAACCATCATGTGGGATGTATTAAGTGGTGATTTTGATACTAATCTAAGACCCGATGCCTGTTTGGGTTATGTGGTTTACCATGCTGTTGCCGGCTCCATTATTGTTTTTCACGACAGTACCAAAGCCTTTGAGCGCATGCGTGTTGCCTTACCAGGCGTGTTAAAGCATTTTAGTGAAATGGGCTTTACATTCAAAGCGATTCCCCAGTATTGAACCAGTTTAGAGCGTACAATTAGGTCTTTCCGGAAACGAATAAGCCGGAGTAGACACTCCGGCTTTATTTACTGTACCCTATCGTTGAATGTGCACTTGTTGCTTTTATGCACTGTTTTTTGAAAAGTGAAGACTTCTTACATCAAAACGCCAACTTGCTAATTTTATTTTCTGCAAAGGAAAAAATCGGAATTTTGTTGCATGGTCTTGATAGATACCCATTGTCACTTATATAGTGAAGAATTTACAGAAGATATTGTACAGGTAATCTCAAAAGCAATACAGGCGGGTGTGCAGCAGTTTTACCTACCCGCCATTGATAGTGAGGCCATTTCGGCTATGATGGCTCTGGAAAAATCCTATCCCAGTGTTTGCATACCTATGATGGGCTTGCATCCCTGTTATGTAAAAGAAAATTACCAGGAAGAACTGGCTATTGTGGGTGACTGGCTTCAAAAACGTTCATTTGTAGCTGTTGGTGAAATTGGACTGGATTTCTACTGGGATAAAACCTATGTAAAGGAACAAATGGAAGCATTCAATACCCAAATGGAATGGGCATTGAAGAAGCAAATGCCCATCGTGATTCATACCCGCAATGCTATGGCAGAAACCATAGAAGCCGTAAAACCCTTTGCAGATAAGGGCCTTAGAGGTATTTTTCATTGTTTTAGTGGAAATGCCGTAGATGCAGATGCAATTACCAAAATGGGCTTTTACCTGGGCATAGGAGGGGTGATAACTTATAAAAATGGCGGTTTAGGAGAAGCATTGGCTGAAATTGGCCCCGAATGGCTGGTTTTGGAAACAGATGCTCCCTATTTGGCGCCTGTTCCTTACAGGGGTAAAAGAAATGAAAGTAGCTACCTGACCCATATTGCAGAACGATTGGCAGCTATTAAAAACATGCCAGTAGCCGAATTGGCGGCACAAACTTCTGCCAATGCCCAAAAAATATTCGGTTCCTAACGCTGAAAAGCTATTTTTGCAGTCCCTTAAAATACAGAGAGGTGTCCGAGTGGTTGAAGGAGCACGCCTGGAAAGTGTGTATACGGCAACGTATCGAGAGTTCGAATCTCTTCCTCTCTGCAAAAATTAGCTGGTTTTTTACCGGCTAATTTTATTTTACCTATTAGACAATGATGACTGTGAGATATTTGTTGAAAAGCTAATGGGCTTTCCCTTAACATTATAAGGGGGAACGCAACGAATAATGAAAAATAATTTAAGTATTTTTGATTCATGGCTGTACAAACAATAAATACGAAGGCAGAAGTTCTTGCACTTGTTCGCCAGCATAGTGATCGCATTCGCAATTTTGGTGTTTGCGGTATTGGTTTATTTGGTTCATTTGTACGTGACCAGTCTATTACTCCTGAAAGTGATGTTGATTTTTTACTAGACTTTGTAAAAGGGCAGAAAACCTATCGAAATCTCATGGATCTTGGATACTTTTTGGAGGATTTACTTGGAAGGAAAGTTGAATTGGTAACCAGAGAATCACTAAGCCCTTATATAGGTCCTCACATTTTACAAACCGTTGAACATGTTTCCTTCTGACTAATCAGAAAAGTAGAGTACTGCAAATTAACTTCTTCCTGTTAACTAAACAAAGTAATCATAAACAGAAATTGTTTTGATTTTACAAGCAAATGAAAAACTTAATTGCTTTTCGTGCTGTTACACTTTATTTAAGCATACATCAGCTCTTTGCCCTTATTGGATAAAAGACAATTTTCAATATTTTTTGTTAATTAGGCTACTTGAATGTCCTAATTAATGTGAATTGCGCTAGTCAAGTAACCTTATTTACAAAAATGAAAAGGCAAAGACATGTATCGCTTTTACTTAAACATATCTTTTGGCAAAGTTTTCAATAATTAAGATGGTTAGGTATTTGAGTTGGATCAATGATAAAAGAAAAAATAAAATCCGTTTTTGATAATGATTCAAACAAAAAATCTTGGTTGGATATATGATTTTTTAAATTTGTATATAATTATTTTTAAATCAGTTGTGTATTTTATTTGTCTTTATCAAACATTTAATTCACTTTTATTGAGTAAAAAGAGCCCTTGATGACTGCGAATCAACAAGGGCCTGACTGGATAGCTTCCTAACAAGGATAGATTTTATTCCAGCCACACTTACATTTTAGAACTAAAACAATGAAAGGGACCGACTTTAAAAGTTTGTCCTTTTCTTTTGGGTTTAGGGTGACCCAAAAACCAGATACGGCTGAGCCGCAATTGTGACAAATATACATGCACATCATTTTTAGTTACAGTGGCAATACCCCCTCCTGTTGGTTTTTTGTTTTTTCATATTTTGGTTTAATGGTTAAATCTGAAAAATTTCAGACCAGGGCAAATATGTGGGATAGTAAACAATAAAAAAAACTAGTAGCTTTTTAAATAAATTTTATTTAATTCAACCATTTGATAATCAAATTGTTGCGCATTTGATTATTAACAGCTGTTAAAAACTAAAAAAATCAAAGTAATAAATGCTAAGAGTGAGTATAAAAAGCCTTCAATACTAAAAGGAGGTGGGATTAACTTAGAAGCTTTTAGGGAATTTCAATATTGCTTTTTGAAAAAAACAAATTCTAGGAATATTATTTAAAGAAAGTGAAACACTTTTTGGAATGATTTTAATTGCCACCATGTTGCCAACAGTACCCATTAGATTTAGCAGTACGTGAACATTGTTTTCCAGCCTTAGTTGTGGCCTTACATTGCCCAGTATTTTGAATGGTAGAAGGGGCGCTTTGATTTTTATTTTGCTTATTAGTGTTTGATGGACTACTAAGTGGTAGTGGAGTAGTATTTTCTTGTAAACTTTTATTGTTTTTAATTGAACCTTCAAGAGTATTTAATAAACGTTCATTTTGTTCTTTTATGAATGTTTTTAGCAGCTCGTTCTGTTCCTTAATATATAATTTAAGATTGCTTATATCATTTTCTAAGCTTGAAATTTTAAGTTGAAATTCGGCATTTTGCTTTTTCAAACTCTCAATTTCCTGTTTAGTACTTTGTGAAAAAATATTTGAAAATGAAATAAATAATATCAAACTCAGGAATAACGCTTTCATATGTAATTCATTAATTGATAAATGAAAATATTTCGCTAAGAATTCCTTACAAGTTAATTAAAATAATATCCCCCCAACCCATTCCTTTCAATCCACCAACTTTTCCTTTATTCCAAAAGATCTCCCTGACCATCATCTGTTTGGTTTTTGTATCAATGGTTACTAATTGAAAGGATAATTTGGTCTCCTTCTCGCCAGAGTCCTTGCCTTTTAAGGGAGAGTCAACCCTGAAAACGGGCAGCTTAATATTTTTTTCGGGGCCCTGGTAAGTGTAAAATTCATTCCAATTGTTATGGCCATGAAAGAGGGCTTTAATATTGGGATGCGCTTTTAAAAAGTCGACCAATTTTTTTTGTTGATCAATAGTGCTTTCTTCATTAAAAAAACTGCCCGATTTATATTGTTCTGCTAAAAGATTTTCAAATTTATGATTGATCGCATGTTTACCTTTTGGGTTGGTAAAATGTTTTGATTCCACTTCAGGTGGATCATGTTGAAATAGAATGACTGGTGTTGCAGCATTTATTTTTTGTAGGTCTTTCGCTAACCAATTTCTGGTTTCAGTATCGGGCCAGAGATGTAAGAAAACAAAATGAATACCCCCAATATCTTTCGAGTAATTTATTTTATCTGTTTGATACCGGTAGCTATTGCTTGTTTTTGCAATAGCAGGCTGTATCATGGAATTATAAATGCCTACCATCGTTGTAGGATCTTGATTTGGCTTCATTTTATCGGCATGTCCAATAGCATTGGAAATATCATGGTTGCCGGGTGTTAGGCATAATATGGATGAATTTCCTTTCTTGTCTTTGATGCTTAGTTGTTGAAAATAATCCTGGTAAAACTGATTCCAGGATACAGAAGCCGCAGGAGCAGGAGGTTCCTGTCTGTTGGTGATATCACCAGTGATAGCTATAAAATCAATTGCCCCAATGGGTAAAGATTTTTTAATGGCACTATTGGATGGGTATATAATTTTGGGCAATAAATTCATCTGTGCAATCATGGCCCTGTTCACTATTTGTGCCGACACATTTTTATTTCCCCTGAATTTATCTCTTGCTAAACCATAATGAAGATCGGATGTAAAAATAAATTGGATATAACGATCTTCCACAGCTGTTTTGCCTTGGTAGGCAAAACAAATACCATGCACGAATAAAGAAATAACAATTAATAATTTCTTTAGCATCATTAAAATATTACATCTTAGAAATTAGCGTAAGAAAATCAGTGCAGTTTTAGCCTCCTATGGCTTTAGCAATAGCAAATGCAAATCCGGCAGCAATAGCCCCAATGAAAGCCACTTTCAAGGCACCATTTAAAGGGTTGGTACCTGTAAGTTTACTTTTGAAATAGCCAAAAACAAAGAGACAGATCAGGGTGACCATTGCTGAAATTTTCAGTCCCTCAATACCATTGTCAACAAAAAAATAAGGGCTCAAAGGGATCATTCCCCCTACTACATATGATGCACCAATATTAAAAGCACTTTTACGGGCTCTTTTAGGATCTGGTTTTTCTAAACCCAGTTCATGCTTCATCATAAAATCTGCCCAACGGTCTTTATCCTTGATCAGTTCTGCAACGGCTTTGTTTTGCACTTCTTCACTCAATCCCAGACCTTCAAAAAATACCCTTACTTCCTCAGTTTCCACTTCGGGTAATCTTTCTATCTCATCATATTCCCTGCGCAATTCGCTTTTATAATGATCTTCTTCTGTTTTACCTGCGAGGTAACCTCCCAAACCCATAGCGATAGAACCGGCTGCAATTTCTGCAATTCCCGCAATCACAATCAGATTAACATCTTTTACAGCACCACTTAAACCCGCAGCCAACGCAAAAGGAACAGTTAATCCATCAGACATGCCAATGACTATATCTGTAAGTGTTGCAGAACTGGTGAGGTGTTCTTCTTGGTGATTATGGTAATCGTGGTGGAGATGAGTATCCATAAAAGAAAATATGTTATTCGTTAGTCACCTAAATTAAGTTATTTGTTACCAATTATTCATTTGATCTGGCACAACTCTCTCCGGTTTTTTGATGGGATGTGATGGCCAGTTTGGATCATATTTTACAAACCAACTCAACCAGAGAACCCTTGAAAGGCGCATGAGTACTGGCTGTAAGGCGAATAAAAGGGTGAAAGACACTCCCATCCAGTAAAAAATTCTGTTATCATCTATATCAAAAGTAACGCCGATCAATACTTTCCAGGCTACAAAAGTAGCCACCAGTAAAGCAATACTAAGGGCATAGCTTACATAACCCGTTCCATAATAAAAGCCCACTTCAATTTCGGTGGGTTGTCCACAAACAGGACAGTTATCATGCATCTTCGTATTGTTTTTGCCATATGCTTTATCCTGCACAAAAACTTTACCTTCCCGGCATCTGGGGCATTTATTGGTGAGTAGGCTTGTAAGGTAGTACCTGCTTTTCTTTTCTGTCATGCTAACGCGTTTCTTTGAAGCTGCAAGTTACTCAATAGCATTGGAAGGACTTATAAATTTTGGTATTGATCATACAAAGCACAGCTAAAAGCATGGACATAAACCCGATGATTTAGCTGATAATTTTCTCCATCTGCATACTGCGAGAGCCTTTGATGAGGAAATGTGTATTTTCAAATGATTGCTCATCAAACCACTGCCTGACATCGGTTGAGAGGGGAAAGTAAAGAAAGGGGTGTTCCATTTTGCCAAAATCACCACCAACCAAAATCACTTGTTGCCAGCTATGTTTTTGAATCAATTGGATGATTTGTTGGTGTTCCTCCAAACTCTCAGAACCCAGTTCCATCATGGCTCCCAGCATTAAAATTTTATGAGGGGCAGAGAGATGAGCAAAATTTTCAATCGCCAGTTTCATGCTCGAAGGGTTGGCATTATAAGCATCCAGTATTAAGGTATTGGAGCCTTTTTTAAGCAATTGTGATCTACTGTTGGAAGGTGCATAGTTTTCAATGGCCGATTTTATTTTTTCTTCCGGCACCCCAAAATATTTGCCCATTGCCACGGCACATAGGATATTGGGGAGATTATAATCGCCTACTAATTGAGAAGAGATCCGACTTATTTTTTCAACACCTTTTAATAAACTAATGGACAGAAAAGGCTCATTGCTCCAAACTTCTCCGGCTATCAAGCCTTCCTTTGTACCATACCTGATGATGTTTTTAATTCCCACACTCATCGATTGCAGGTAATCATAATCTGCAAAAACAAAGGCAGTACCCTCATTCGCCCTTAGATAATCATATAATTCACCTTTCCCTTTTCTAACACCTTCCACACCACCAAATCCTTCCAGGTGCGCTTTACCGCAATTGGTGATCACACCATGTGTTGGGCGGGTGTATACACAATAAGCTTCGATCTCTTTCTGGTGGTTGGCACCCATTTCTATTACGGCTAATTCCGCATTGGAGTGAACACTTAAAAGGGTTAGTGGAATGCCTATATGGTTATTAAGATTGCCTTGCGTGGTATAAGTTTTAAAATGAGAGGAGAGTACTTCGTAAATAAGTTCCTTACTGGTTGTTTTCCCGTTGCTACCGGTAATGGCAATAAAGGGAATCTTGAATTGTTGTCTGTGGTAACCCGCAAGGTCCTGTAATGCAGTTAAAACATCGGGAAACCTTATCAGTCTTGGATCTGCAGCAGCAGGTGCTTCATCAATCACTGCATAGGCTGCACCCATTTCCAAAGCCTTTGTGGCAAATTCGTTGGCATTGAAATTGGGGCCCTTCAAAGCAAAAAACAGATCACCCTGCTTCAGCTTACGTGTATCTGTTTGAACAGATGGATGTTGCTGGTATATCTTATAGAGTTCTGGTATCGTCACACTAAAAATCTTTCATCAAACATATTCAATCCAAGCCTCCCCTCAAAAAATCATTCGCTTTGAAGCATAAAAAAACCACCCTCTTAGAGGATGGCTTTTACTTTATCTACCTTTCCTTATCTTTTAATTACCTTTTATTTCTGCGAGTTGGGAAGAATGTACCTGTTTGGGCACTCTTAGAAGTAGATTCAGGAGCACCAAAATGGCTCATAGCGCATCTGAAACCCAAAGTACGTGTACTCAGGTCTTCTTCCAGGTAACGGCGTGTACCGGGACTGAGCCAATAAGCCCTATCATCCCAGCTACCACCTTTGTAAACCCTTGATTTATCAGATACCAAAGTAGTAACACCATAGCCATAACTTACATTGCTGGTAGAATCTCCATCCAAATAGTTGGTAGCGTATGATTTCTGGTAATTTCTACGGTTACGCAGGGTAGAATCTTCTTCTGCTACCATTTTAATACGGCCTTTATCATCTCTCAGGTTACCCGCACCGCCGGTCATATCTACTTTTTTGAAAACGTTACCACGGAATGGATTCAAATCATCTTCACCAATATTAGAGATGGGACGATAAACATCAGCCACCCACTCATTCACATTTCCACTCATATTGTAAACGCCAAAACCATTGGGCATGAAAGAAGTTACTTCAGCTGGGATAGCTGCATTATCGTTCAACCCACCGGCAACACCCATATTATCACCTGCGCCACGTTTGTAGTTGGCTAGAAATGCACCCTGGAAAGAACTTTTCTTGGTATAACGTACATTGTCAAAGCCATCATTTTTCCAAGCGTAGATCTGTTTATTAGAAACAACTTCTTCACCCCTTGATTTTGCTTTGGTTTTTCTTTGTGGATTCTGTAAGATATATCCATAAGCAGCATATTCCCACTCTGCTTCTGTTGGCAATCTGTATTCACCATATAAGATACCATCAGAGAAATTCACCGTTGTTCTTGGTCTTCCCTGTGCATCTTTTAAAGGATTACTCTTAGAAGTAGCTTGTTTACCGGGAGTAGCCTGGTACTCGCCCATGATATAGGCTTTGCTGTTGAAGTTGTCCTGTCCTGCGCCATTCAATTCCTTTTTGATCTGGCTTTTTGGATCCAGGAAACCTTTGTTCATCAAGGTAAGTTCGTTTACCCTGTCAGTACGCCAGATACAATATTCATTGGCTTGCTGCCAGCTAACACCTACAACCGGATAATAATTATAAGAAGGGTGGCGGAAATAATATTCCACATAAGGCTCATTAAAGGCCAGCTCACTTCTCCATACCAGGGTATCAGGTTTTGCCTGATCTACTACAGAGTCCATACCTGCCTGTCCGAAAACATTTTCTAACCAATACAAATATTCACGGTAGTGAACATTGGCTACTTCTGTTTTATCTATAAAAAAGGAGTTAACCGTAATACGGCGGGGGATATTGTTCCAATCGGCCATTACGTCTTCCTGCGTAGCACCCATGGTGAAAGTACCACCCTGAACAAATACCAGACCGGGAGCGGTATTGATATCCTTGGGTTTGGCAACAGTAAAATTGCCCTGGTTCTTATCATTGTAATTCCATCCGGTAGCTGTGGATTTCTCGTTTTTCTTCTTAAACATGCTGCAAGAAGCCACAGAACCTGACACTGCCAGAACTAACACTAAATTTCTGGTTGTTTTCAATAACTGCATTGTGGATAGATTGAATTTGGAATTTTGGTTTCTTTGTTGGTATTCAAAAATGCCTATGCGAATATATAAGATTTCTATTAATCATGTAAAATGCATGTAAGCTTTGATGTTAGCAAAAGCCTAATTTTAAATTAGATTCGGCAAAGTGGGCATATGTTGCCTGTATTTTAGGGATCTTAAAAAATGAAATGTACCTGCGTTTACTCATCATATGCTTTTTTTTAACAAGTTTTTTAGGAGAAAAACTCTCTGCCCAGCGGGTTTATGCTCCTAATTCTGTGCTGGCAACAGGCAATTGGTATAAAATAGCCGTAAAACAGGAGGGCATGTATAAGGTGGATCTTGCACTTCTGTCAGGCATGGGTATTGCTGCTTCAGGTATTTCTTCCACATCCATCCGTTTATTTGGCAATGGCGGGGCGATATTACCCGAAAACAATGCCATTCCACGCACAGATGATCTCGTAGAAAATGCCATTGAAATGATTGATGGGGGGGATGGTATATTCAACGGCACAGATTATTTTATTTTTTATGCAGCCGGGCCCCATCATTGGGAAAAAGACAGTATCAACCAAAATTTCCGTCACCTTAAAAATTTATATACAGATTCTGCTTTTTACTATATCAGTATTGGTGGCACAGGGAAACGAGTTTCATTAAAATCCATTGTAGCAACGCCTACCGTATCGGTTAACAGTTACCAGGAAAGATATTTTTATGAGAATGACCTGGTTAATTTTTTGAATAGTGGCAAGGAATGGTATGGGGAAGAATTTAATTCCAATTTGGGAGGTAACCTTACCCGAACATTTACGGTTAACTGGCCCGGGTTACAAACAACACAACCGATAAGTCTTACAACCAATCTTGCCGGAAGATCGGTAGGTGCGCAGAGTAATTTTTTGGTAAGGGTAAATGTTCAACAAGTACAGAACCCACTGATAACATCGGTTACAGGTAATTTTTTGGATGCCTATGCCAGTGAAACCAAACAAAGATCTGCTATAAACGTAACACAGGCAGATATAACCCTATCCTTTCAGTTTAATGCCGGAACAAGCAGTGCACAAGGTTGGCTGAATTGGTTTGAAATTGTGGGCAGAAGAAATTTGGGTATGCAGGCTAATCAGGCATTATTCTTTCGTGATTGGCAATCAGTTGCTACAGGAGCTATTGCAAATTTCAGCATCAATAATGCTGGTAATAATGTAAGTGTTTGGGAAATAAGCAATCCGATTCAACCTTTAAAACTGGCTACAACCACCAATGGTTTGCAAACAAGCTTTAACAATGATGCATCTATTTTAAGAGAGTATGCAGCTTTTACTTTTAATCAATTACAAACACCCTTACCATTAGGAAAAGTAGCCAATCAAAATTTGCATAATTCAGCTGCTACAGATCTACTCATCATCACCCACCCGACTCTCATAGGTGAAGCACAAAGATTGGCACAGTTTCATATTCAAAAAGACGGTTTAAGGTCTTTGGTAGTAACTGCTGAACAAGTATTTCAGGAATTTTCATCGGGCAGTGCAGATCCAACAGCAGTAAGGGATTTTGTGAAAATGTTTTATGATCGGGCAGGAAATGATGCAAGCAAAAAGCCAAAATATTTATTGTTGTTTGGCACTGCATCCTTCGATTATAAAAACAGGACCAAAGGGAATATACAGCTGGTACCGGGGTATGAAAGTGTGAATAGCTTAGATCCTTTGAATACTTATACTTCAGATGATTTTTTTGGACTGATAGAAGATGCAGATGATATCAACCAGAACAATCCTCTTGCACAACTGAATATCGGCATTGGTAGAATTCCTGCAAGAAATAAGGAGGAAGCAACGATGATGGTGGATAAGATCTTACGATACCATGGTAAAGAAAGCTTGGGTGCCTGGAGAAATCAATCCGTATTTGTGGCAGATGACAGGGACCAGAACCTGCACCTGACAGATGCTGAAACCATTAGCAGCACAGGTTCTTCGGCAAATCCACAGATCAACCAAACCAAATTGTATTTAGATGCTTTCCCTCAGGTAAGTAGTAGTGGGGGTGCCAGGTATCCTGCAGTGAATGATGCAATTGTAAACCAGCTCTTTAATGGCACACTTATTTTTAATTATAGCGGACATGGCAGTTATCAGCGATTAGCAGAAGAAGCTGTTTTATCGCAGGAGGAATTGAATCGATTTAATAATCCGGATAAATTGCCACTTTTTATAACCGCCAGTTGTGATTTTGCACCACATGATGACCCCGCAAAAAACTCACTGGGAGCAGGCGTTTTAATGGGAAATACCAATGGAGCGATTGCTTTGTTAACCACAACCAGACTGGTTTTCGCTTATAGTAACCGTGTGATCAACGACAATTATTTGAGGATAGCTTTGCAACCTGGAGCCGATAATAAATACCTGACATTGGGAGAGTCTGTTCGAAGAACCAAAAACTTTACATCTCTCAGTACGGGTGATTTTTTAAATAATAGAAAATTTACACTTTTGGGTGACCCAGCTATGAAACTGGCATTCCCCGAGTTACGCTTACAATTAACTTCCGTAAATGGACAGTCCATGAAAGCTACGGATACCTTAAAGGCATTGGGTAAATATGAATTGGAAGGACAGGTAGTTGATGCTTCCGGTATCCCGGTAACAGGATTTTCAGGAAAATTACTGCCAACTGTTTACGATAAACCCTCAGAAGTAAAAACGCTGGGTAATGATCCAGCTAGTTCAGTAACAGGATTTAACCAACAAACGGCCATTTTATATAAAGGCAATGCTACTATTACCAATGGCAAATTCAAGTTTTCCTTTATCATGCCAAAAGATATTGGCTTTCAAAAAGGAAATGGGCGTATCAGTTTGTATGCGGAAGATGGCTTGCGGGATGCAAGTGGCGTAAACACTTCTTTTTATATTGGGGGTAAAACGGATAATGTTTTGCAGGACAATGCCGGTCCGGTGATCAAGCCTTTTTTAAATGACGATAAGTTTCAAAATGGCGGACTTACACATGAAAACCCTGTTTTGCTGGCATATTTATCTGATACTTCTGGCATTAATACTTCGGGTAATGGCATTGGCCATGATATAACAGCGATCATTGATGGAAATGAACGTAACGTGTTGATTTTGAATAACTTTTACACTTCAAAACTCAATAGTTACCAGGAAGGACAGCTAAGTTTCCCATTGCCTACCCTATCAGAAGGGAAACATACCATTCGGATCAAGGCCTGGGATGTAGCCAATAATTCGAGCGAAGTAACTCTTGATTTTTCAGTGGTAAAACAGGAACAATTAACTATTGGCAAGGTGATGAATTATCCCAACCCATTTACAACTGCTACTACTTTTGCTTTCGAACACAACCAACCCAATACAGACCTGGATGTAACCGTCAACATTTTTACTACCGATGGCGCATGGGTAAAGGGTATTCACCAGGTATTAAATACAGGTGGAACCCGCAATTGTGAGATAAATTGGAAAGGAGATAACCAATCAGGTGCAAAACTCAAAAAAGGTATTTATATTTACAAAATCGAAGTTGTTTCGGGTGCTGGCAAAGCGAGCTTTTCCCGGCAATTGATTATTCTATAAATTAGCTTAATGATTTGATTTCTACTTATTTTAGATTTTAAAGGGTTGAAAATTTTCATTTCTTTTGTTCGTTGCTCTGTTGGTTGGCTTGAAAGTCCAGTGTTTTAAAAAGCTATGCATGTAATATTTCATGGCATATTCTTTTTGGGTACGGCAAACGAAACGAATGATTCAAGGCTCTTTCTACTAACATTTATTAAATCAAATCCATCTTGATGTTTTCAGCAATAAGAAAATTAGGTTTCGTTCTGGGCACTTGCCTATTAATAACTAGTTCAGTTTCTGCACAGTCGGATTCCGTTAATATTGTATCTACTGCTGTTCCTTTTTTAAGAATTTCCCCCGACGCAAGAGCCGGTGGAATGGGTGATATGTCTATAGCAGTAACTCCTGATGCCAATTCCCCATTTTGGAACCTGGCAAAAGTACCTTCAGCCAAAAAGCGCACGGCTATTGCTGTTAATTATACACCCTGGTTAAAAGACCTGGGTTTAACGGATGTGTTTTTAGCCAGTATGGCATTTTACCATAAACTGGATGATCAGCAGGCAATTTCCAGTTCCCTGCGTTATTTCAGTTTAGGAAATATTCAGTTAACGGATTATTCGGGTAATATTTTGAATACTGTAAAACCCAGCGAGTTTTCTATAGATGCAGGATATTCAAGGGTATTGAACGATAAATTAAGTATAGGTGTGGCACTTCGTTATATTAATTCCAGATTGGTAGTGGGAGATGTAGGTACGGGTGTTGTATATAAAGCTGGTAATGCGGTAGCAGGGGATGTTTCGCTATATTATAATGGTAAAACAGAAGATGGAGATGGTTTGGCTTGGGGTGTGGTTTTAAGTAACCTGGGAAGTAAGATCGGTTATACCAATGATTCAAGAAATAAGGATTATATACCTGCCAATTTAGGTTTTGGGATAACATATACCAGAGCGATCAATGAAAGTAATAAAATAACTTTCGGGGTTGATATCAATAAATTATTGGTGCCTGCTGCACCAACAGCAACGGGTAATTACGTGATAGACTCTGCAAAGCTGGCTGATTACCGAAATACCAGTGTTATTTCCAGTTGGATGAAATCATTTTCTGATGGAACAGGTGTATTGAATTCATTTCAAGCCTCTTTGGGAGCAGAATATGCTTATAACGACCAGTTCTTTTTTAGATCAGGCTATTTTTATGAAAATAAGAACAGGGGTAACCGTAAATTTTTCTCTGTTGGTGCAGGCTTTGCGCTGGATAATATGACTGTAAACTTTTCCTACCTGGTACCATCCGGCAGTGGTGTAACCAGAAATCCTTTATCCAATACCATCAGGTTTGGCATTATTTTTAATTTGAATGGTGCGGAAGAATAAGGAGGGATTGTTGATTATTTGAACAAGAAATTTTGAATATTGATTGGAATGACGAATGGAGGAAATGAAAACACTATCCTAATCGCATCTCTAAACAAATTTGTAGCTCTATTTTTTCTCCATTTCTTCGATCTTGCTGTGCTCTTCGGAGCAACTTACAGATTGGAATGAATAATTGAAGGGAAAATCATTTTAGTCCCATTTAAATTCCCAATATTTATTAATGGCCTTTTTGCTCTATTTCTTTAAACTTTGCCATGCTCTTTAGAGCATGGAACTGTTTATCTTCAAAGATTCAAATTGGGACTTTAGTCCCGAGTGTTGGGTTCTAAGTTTTAGAAGAAAGGAACACGGAATGTAGTTTTGAAACTAAAAATATAAAATAGAAGTTAATCTTTTCAATGAAGGGAGACAACTTAAAATTATTTATCTATGGGTATTCGAATCGGTTATGGGGTTGACTTTCATCAATTAGTTGCCGGTCGTGACTTGTTTATTGGCGGCATAAAAATTCCACATGATAAGGGAGCATTAGGCCATAGTGATGCGGATGTATTATTGCATGCTATTTGTGATGCATTATTGGGGGCTGCATGTTTGGGTGATATTGGAGTACATTTTCCGGATACTTCTGCTGAGTTCAAAAACATTGATAGTAAAATTTTACTGGCTAAAACCTTCGAGCTTATTAAATTGGAAGGGTACTCAATAGGAAATATCGATTGCACCTTATGTTTAGAAGCGCCAAAGATCAAACCCTTCGTGCCTGCTATGCAAGAAGCCATTGCAACTATTCTTGGCATCTCTATAAAAGATATCTCTATCAAAGCTACTACTACAGAAACCATGGGTTTTGTGGGAAGAAAAGAAGGTTTGGTAGCTTATGCGGCTTGTTTGTTGGAAAAGTAGCGGCACTTTTACTGAAAAATCAATTTTTCAATTAATCAAAATTTAACTTTTTCGGAATTAAATCCAAAAAAGAGGCAACTTTTTCGGAATTAAATCCAAAAAAGAGGCGACTTTTTCGGATTTGCATTTAAAAATTGTATTTTTGCCATCTATTTCAAATAAATGGTCAACAGATTCCTTACAGCTACAATTCAGGAAAAGCTTTTTAAAGGCAAGGCCATTATATTGTTGGGTCCCAGGCAGGTAGGTAAAACCACCCTCATCAAAGCCCTTTTCAATTATTCAAGAGAAACCATTTGGTTAAATGGTGATGAACCGGATGTGCAACAACTTTTTACCCATATGTCAGCGGCAAGAATGCGGGCATTTATTGGCGATAAAAAAATTCTGGTGATAGATGAAGCCCAAAGAATATCAGACATAGGTTTGCGATTAAAACTGATCACCGACGAAATACAACATGTTCAATTGCTGGCAACAGGCAGCTCAGCATTTGAATTGGCTAACCATTTGAATGAGCCATTAACGGGCAGGAAATGGGAATACAAAATGTTTCCTATTTCATTTGCAGAAATGGTGCAGCACCATGGATTATTGGATGAAAAGCGGATGTTGCCTCATAGGTTAGTATATGGATATTATCCGGATGTGGTTAACAATATGGGGTCAGAAAAAGAGATCCTGCAACAATTATCGGAGAGTTATTTATATAAGGATGTGCTTAGTTTAGATAAGGTTAAAAAGCCATCAGGTTTTGTAAAACTCTTACAGGCATTGGCTTTTCAGATAGGAGGGCAGGTATCTTACCATGAGTTAGCTGGTTTGAGTGGGTTAGATGGTAAAACTGTAGAGAAATATATCGAATTATTAGAACAAGCATATATTGTATTCAGGGTAGGGTCATTCAGCAGAAATTTACGTAATGAATTAACCAAGAGCAGAAAGATTTATTTTTACGATAATGGTATCAGAAATTCTTTGATAGCGCAGTTCAGTCAGATAGAAAATAGGCAGGATATTGGTCCGCTATGGGAAAACTTCCTCATGTCGGAAAGAATGAAACATTTGGCCTACAGTCACCAATGGGTCAATACCTGGTTTTGGCGAACCAAAGATGGACAAGAAATAGATTTGATTGAAGAGTCAGATGGTCAATTGAATGCTTATGAATTTAAATGGAATCCATTGGCAAAAGTTAAAAAGACTAATGCGTTTATCAGAACTTATCAGGGTTCAACGATGATGCATATTCATAAGGATAATTTTGAATCATTTTTAGGGGTATGAAAAATGTCTTCTTGAATTTTTCATTTTGAAATTCAATGATCGATATTTCACATTTTTTTCACTCGTAATAAAAAATCTCAGATAACAATTGTAAAATGTGATGAATTACTTAAATCTAGCATTGAAATGAAATTTAATATATGTTTTATTAATCAATCATTCTTTGCTTACTTGGTAATGAATAAACGCCTAAATTCGCATTTGTTTTAAAAAAATAGTATGAAAAAAGCTTTAGTAACAGGTATTACAGGTCAAGATGGCGCGTATCTTGCAGAATTATTGCTTAAAAAGGGATATGAAGTGCACGGAATAAAGCGAAGAAGCTCTTTATTTAATACTGGAAGAATTGACCAATTTTATGAAGATCCTCACATTCCTCACAGGCATTTGATTCTTCATTATGGTGATTTAACTGATTCAACTAATTTAATTCGAATAATACAAGAGGTTCAACCCGATGAGATTTATAACCTTGCGGCAATGAGCCATGTGCATGTAAGTTTCGAAACCCCAGAATATACTGCAAACGCTGATGGAATAGGAACTTTGAGGATTTTAGAAGCTGTGAGATTACTTGGGCTCACTAAAAAAACTAAAGTTTATCAAGCTTCAACTTCTGAATTATATGGTTTAGTTCAGGAAGTTCCGCAAAAAGAAACTACGCCTTTTTATCCAAGATCTCCATACGCAGTTGCAAAAATGTATGCTTATTGGATCACTGTAAATTATAGGGAAGCCTATGGCATGTTTGCTTGTAACGGAATCCTATTCAATCATGAATCCCCTTTGCGAGGAGAAACATTCGTGACTAGAAAGATAACTAGAGCTGTAGCCAAAATTGCACTTGGTTTGCAAGACACATTATATCTTGGCAACCTCGATTCAAAAAGAGATTGGGGACATGCAAAGGATTACGTAGAAGGCATGTGGCGGATTTTGCAACACGATACACCTGAGGATTTTGTGTTGGCTACTGGAATAACAACGCCAATTCGTGAATTTGTCAAAATGGCTTTTTTGGAAGTAGGTGTTGAACTTGAATTTGAAGGTCATGAAGAGAATGAAATTGCAAAAATTTCTAAATGTTCTGGAAAATATCAGGTGCCTATAGGTAAAGTGGTATTAAAAGTAGATCCCCGTTATTATCGCCCTACAGAAGTAGATCTTTTGATTGGTGATGCAACGAAAGCTAAAGAGAAATTAGGTTGGACTCCCAAATATACGCTTGCAGAAATGGTAACTGAAATGGTTGCATCTGACCTTAAAATATTTGAAAAAGACCAATTCCTAAAAAATAGCGGATTTGAAATAAAACACGAATTTGAATAGTTCTGAACAATCCTATGGACAAGAGTGCAAAGATATATGTCGCAGGGCATCGAGGTATGGTAGGTAGTGCCATTGTTCGCAAGTTGGAATCTGAAGGCTATGAACAGATTATTATAAGGACTTCAGCTCAATTAGACCTTAGAAATCAAGAGAAA